>NZ_JBEYZH010000010.1:0-205245 GCF_040645975.1 Streptomyces sp. NPDC046557 | reverse complement strand
CCGAACGCCTGCTCCATCCCCGACTGACCACCCAAGATCGCCGACAACGCCGCGTTCAGCTCCTTCGTGATCCCGTCCGAGTGCTCCTTGAACGAATCGAACGCGACCTTGCCCTGACCGTTGAACTTGCCCTCCAGCGGATGGGCCGCCGCGATCAACTGCCGGATCAACGTCCCCAAATCCGTACTCGACGTCCGCGACCCCGACATCAGGTTCGTCAGAACCTGCGTCCCCATGTCGAACTTCATCTCACACCCCCGTCACGATAGAACGAACATAAGTATGGCCAATGCTCTCGACAGCTTCGGCGATGCGCCTTTCAAACTTCGCATCAATGGCGCGAAATCGTGCGGAAGTCGGAGTTTCAGCAGCGTCCAGGGCGTCGAGTGCGTCCGGGGTGAGGGAGGGGATCGGCGGGGTCGCCGTGTGCTCTTCCCATCGGGTGAGGCGGACGCGGTGTGCGATGAAGTCGATGAAGCCGTTCTCGATCGAGAAGCCGCCGCCCCGCTCCAGGAGGAGGACGAGCGGCTCGAAGGGGTCCGGCAGGTGCGGGTAGCGGGCCAGGGCCTCGTCGGGGAGCGAGGCCCAACGGAGAGCCGCGCGGCACACCGTCCCGACGAGGAACCCGCTCGCGTGCTCGGACAGGAACGCGTCCAGCCGGGCCGCGATCGCCTCTTCGGCGCGTACCCGGGGATCGACACGGGCGGCGATGTCGCAGAAGGGCCAGTTGTCGGGGTGGCCGGTGCCGAAGAACGGAGGAGGTCCGTCCTTCCGTAGCTCAGCGACCCAAAGGGCCGTCCTGCGCGGGTATTCGCGCATGAGCCGCGCCCGGGACGCGCCGCACTCGAAGTCGTACTCGGCGCCCGCCAGTCGACGGCGACCATGCGGTCCACCAGGCGGTGCGCCCGCCCATGGGTGGCCGGGTTCCGCCCGCCCTCCTCGGCATGGGCCCCGGAGGGCGTCACTGGCGGGCGCGGCGGGCCGGGCGGGGGGTGTCGGAGGGGGTGTCGAGGGCGCCCTGCGCAAGGAGGCCGAGGGCGCGCAGCAGGGCCTTGCGATCGGCGGGAGGGAGGGAGCCGAGGGCGTCGGCGTGGACCTGGTCGACGATGCGTCGGCTTTCGGCGGCGACGGCGGCGCCCCGTTCGGTGACGGCGATGACGCGGGCCCGCCGGTCCTTGGTGGAGGGGCGCCGCTCGGCCAGTCCGGCCTTCTCCAACGCGTCGACGGTGACGACCATCGTCGTCTTGTCCATGTCGCCGATCTCGGCGAGCTGGATCTGGGTCCGCTCCTCCTCCAACGCGTGGACGAGGACGCAGTGCATGCGGGCGGTGAGCCCGATCTCGCCGAGGGCGGCGGCCATGCGCGTGCGCAGGACGTGGCTGGTGTGGTCCAGGAGGAAGGAGAGATCGGGCTCGGTCCGGGCGGGCGACATCGCGGTCATGGAACCAGCCTAACCGTTAGGTCCGAGATAAATCGTCTACAACGAAACTATCTGCTACGGTCTCACCATTGCTCGGCCTTCCGTCCGCCGACCGGAGAGAGAGACAGACCGATGTCCGCCATCACGCGTACCCCCCTGCCCGCCGCCGCCCGCGGCCCACGCTCCCGCTGGACCGCCCTCGCCGTGCTCTCCACCGGCGTTCTGATGACCGTCCTCGACGGCAGCATCGTCACCGTCGCGATGCCCGCCATCCAGGACGACCTCGGCTTCACCCCCGCCGGCCTGAGCTGGGTCGTCAACGCCTACCTGATCGCCTTCGGCAGCCTCCTGCTCCTCGCGGGCCGGCTCGGCGACCTGATCGGCCGCAAGCGGATGTTCCTGGCCGGTACCGGCGTCTTCACCGCCGCCTCGCTGCTCGCCGGGTACGCGGCCTCCCCCGCCGTCCTACTGGGCGCCCGGTTCCTCCAAGGCGTGGGCAGTGCCATGGCCTCCGCCGTCAGCCTCGGCATCCTGATCACCCTGTTCACCGAACCCCGGGAACGGGCCAGGGCGATAGCCGTCTTCAGCTTCACCGGCGCGGCGGGCGCCTCGCTGGGGCAGGTCCTCGGCGGGGTCCTCACCGACGCGCTCGACTGGCACTGGATCTTCTTCATCAACCTGCCGATCGGGCTCGCGGCGCTGCTCCTGGCCGTTCCCGCGATCCCGACCACGTCCACCACCCCCGCCACGTCCACCACCCCCGCCACACCCAGCACCCGCGCGGGGGCCGACGTACTCGGCGCGGTACTCGTCACGGCCGGGCTGATGGTGGGCATCTACAGCGTGGTCAAGGTGGAGGAGTCCGGCTGGTCCTCCGCGCACACCCTCGGCCTCGGGGCGCTGGCCCTGGTCCTGCTGGCGGCCTTCACCGCGCGGCAGGCGACGGCCCGTACCCCCCTGATGCCGCTGCGGATCTTCCGCTCCCGCGCCGTGGTCGGCGCCAATCTCGTGCAGATGCTGATGGTGGCCGCGCTGTTCTCATTCCAGATCCTCGTCGCCCTCTACCTCCAGAAGGTGTTGGGGTACGGGGCCGGCGCGACGGGTCTGGCCATGCTGCCGGCCGCCCTGGTGATCGGAGCGGTCTCGCTCGGCGTCCCGGCCCGGTTGAACTCCCGCTTCGGTGAGCGCGCCGTCCTGTCCGCCGGGCTCGGCCTGCTGGTCGTGGCGCTGGGTCTGCTCACCCGCCTGCCGGTGCACGCCGACTACGTACGGGACCTGCTGCCGGTGATGCTGCTCGCCGCGGGCTTCGGCCTGGCCCTGCCGGCGCTCACCGCCCTGGCCATGTCACAGGCCGGCGAACAGGACGCGGGACTCGCCTCCGGCCTGTTCAACACCACCCAGCAGATCGGCATGGCCCTCGGCGTGGCCGTCCTGTCCACCCTGGCGGCCTCCCGGACCGCCTCCCTCGCCTCCGCCGGCCGGACCTCCGCCGAGGCGCTCACCGGCGGCTACCACCTGGCCTTCGGCATCGGGGCCGGCCTGCTGCTCACCGCGATGGTCATCGCCGCGGCCCTGCTCCGGGGAGAGCGCCGCGGCTGATGTTCCACGTGAAACACGCCCGGCGCCACGCCCCTCGCCCTGGCTCCGCCCCGGCCCCGCCCCGGGTCAGGCGTCCGGGGCGGCCACGCCGCAGTAGCCGGCGAAGGCCGCGAGGATCTCCTCCTCGGAGATCCGGCCGTCCCCGTCCGCGTCGAGGGCCGTGCCGATCTGGGCCGCCAACTCCGGCGGGGTGCCGAGCACACGCAGGACGCGGCCGGCCGCCGCCGGGGAGGCACCGGTCGCCGAGCCGTCCTCGGAGGCCACCGCGATCACCGCGCGCAGGAACGGACGGGCGATCTCCGCGAACCGCTCCGGGTTGTCGCGCAGCCGCTTCACCGCGCCCGTCACGAACTCCTCGCGGGACACCCGCTGGTCGCCGTCGACATCCGCGATCCCGGCCATGCCCTGCCAGAACGCCTCGGCGCCGGCGAAGACGGCCTGACCCTTGTCCGACCGGGCCCGGACACCGAATTCGGCCAGCACTGCCCGTGCGGCGACGCCGAAATCCTCCCGGTCGATGTAGCCGGAGCCGTCCTGGTCGAAGGTGGCGAATCGGGAGGCGATCTTGCGCTCGTACTCTGCGCTGTCCATATTCGGCGTTCCGCCTTCACATGTGCGTGTGGGTGCAGTTGAGGTGCGGTCAAGAACTGCGGCGGACTCGCGGTGGAGAGGCGCAGTTCAAGACAAGGCAGGAGCGTACGGCCTCGGTGGCCCGCACGTTAAGCCGAGCCGTCGGGGAGCCGGCCGCATCGAACCCGCGCACGGGAAGCGCGGCGGGGCGCGTACAGATGTGCCTATGCGGGCGTCATGTTCCGTTCCTGCCGGGGCCCGTGGCGCCGGTCCTTCCCGTGCCACCCCGTACCACGAGGGCCACACTTCCCGGGCGGGCTTCCCCCAAAGACGGGCGCATCCCGCCATGTGCCGACTACATTCGTCGGGTCGACACACGGCTGTGGGCTGGGGGCACTATGCCGAAGGACGTACCACCGCGCTGGGACCGCCGCATGCAGCAACGCCTCGCCCGCGGTGAGGCCGCCGCGCTCGGCGAGCTGTACGACCGCTTCGCCTCGCTCGTGCACAGCCTCGCGCACCGGGTGCTGGGCGACGAGACCGCCGCGGACCGGATCACCCGGGAGGTCTTCGGTTACATCTGGGAGAACCCGGACGCCTACGACCCCAAGCAGGGCTCCCTGCGTTCCTGGGTCGCCCGGATCACCCAGGGGCAGGCCGTGGCCCGGCTGCGCCAGGCCGAACTGGGCCGCGGCTCCCGCGAGGAGCTGGAACAGAAGGTGCGCAGCGCGAACGCCGCCGCCCGCGCGGACTACATCGTCACCTCGATGCCGGCGCCGCTGCGCTCGGCGCTGGAACTCGCGTACTTCAAGCGGCGCGACTACCGGCAGGCCGCCGCCGACCTCCAGATCAGCGAGGACGAGGCGCGGCGCCGGCTACGGCTCGGGCTCCAGTTGCTGTCGACCGCCAACGCCCTCCCTCGGGAGGACACCGCCCCGCCCGGATACGGCCCGCCCGGATATGGAACGCCCCGATGACCGGCCCCGCCGAAGAAGCGCCCGACGACGGTTACGAGCGGCCCGTGGGCGGTGCGGCGCGGATACCGGGCCCGCGCGGTGCCGCCGACGACCTCGACCCGCTGCCGGGCCCCCGGCCGCTGTCGGAGGTCGCACCCGCGCCGGAGGCCACACCCGCGCCGGAGGCCGTGACCGCGTGGGAACCGGCACCCGCGCCCACACCACCGCCCACGCACGCCGTGTTGAAATCCCTGCTCGGCGCGTGGGCGTTGGCCGCCTGCTCCGCCGAGGAGACACAGGCGGTGGAGGAGCACCTGACCGAGTGCGCACCCTGCGCGGAGGAGGCGCTGCGGCTGCGGGACGCCGTGGGGCTCCTGCACCCGGAGGAGAGCCTGGACCTGAAACCGCTGCTGCGCTCGCGGGTACTGGAGGACTGCCTGGGCAAGCGCCCGGCGCGCATCCCCGTCCCGGCGTGGGCGACCCCGTACGACACGGAGACCGCGCGGCTCGACGCCCTGCTGCGGGACTTCGGCGACTCGGAGTGGCACACCCCCGTACGGCTCAAGTGGTTCGAGGAGGAGCGGCGCCTGTCGCGGCGCACCACCGTGGCGGGGGTCATCGGTCATCTGCTGACGGTGGACGGGCTCGTCGCGACGGCGCTCGGACTGGACGACCCGCTGGGCCCGCAGGCACCTTCGGGCGGCACCACGGAGCGCACCGAGTTCTTCTGGGAGTCCGCCCGGCACCCGGCCACCCGGCAGGTCCGCGAGCCATGGCGGGAGCAGGGCCACACCCTCGTCCGTACGGTCTCCTTCGCGGGACACGGGGTGGCCGAGCTGGCGGTGGACTACGGAGGTTTCGCCCTGCCCCTGGGGGACGCGTTCCTGGAGCGGGCCTTCGAGTGCTGGGTGCACGCGTGGGACATCGCGGAGGCGGTGGACTACCCGTACGAGCCGCCGTCCGGACCGCACCTGAACCGCATGATCGACCTGGCGGCGCGCCTGTTGCCGGGCGCGTTGGCCGAGCGGCGTCGCGCCGGTCTGGCGGGACCGGCGCGCGGCCTGGTCGCGGCGGGCGCGCCGGGACGGACCCTGCACCTGGAGATCGAGGGCGCGGGCGGCGGCGGTTGGGACATCGCGCTGGACTCCCCCGCGGCGAAGCCGTCGTCGGACCACACGGTGGCGGAGATCGCGCTGGACGGCCTGGAGTTCTGCCAACTGGCCGCCGGGCACATCTCCCCGGAGGAAGCGGCGGCCGGCCAGCACGGCGACCGGGAGGCCATCCGCGACGTGCTCTTCGCGGCGGCTTCCCTCAGCCGCCTGTAGCGGGACCGCTTGTAGGGCGACCGCTTGTGGCCGGCGCCGGGGGGGTGATCAGGTCCATTCCCGTGTACCGGGCGGCGACGAACCCCGCCGCCCGGTACACGGGTTCGCCGGCCGCACTGGCGTGCAGTTGGACGTAGCGGACGCCGAGGCCGTTCACCCACTCCACCAGCCCGGCGACGATCCGCCCGGCGTGGCCCTGCCCTCGGGCGGCGGGGTCGGTGACCATCCCGTCGACGTAACCGCGGCGCCCGTCCGTCCACACCGGCCCGGGCAGGTGGTACGTCACCCACGCCAGGCCCGCTGCCCGCAGCGGCTCTCCCGGGTCCCCTCCGACGACCAGGCAGGTGCAGTCCGGCCGCCGGCCGTCGACCCGCTCCTCGAACCAGCCGCGGGCGTTCTCCCGCCAGGGCGCGTCGTCGCTCCCGGGGTCGACGCCGAGCCCGTCGAGGGCTACGGCGCGCAGCCGGACCAGTTCGGGCACGTCCTCGGCGGTCGCCGTACGGGGCTGCGCGGGAATGGGGTCCTCCATGGGACGGGAAGAGCCTCCATCAGGAGGGGTCCTCGCGGAAAACGGTCCGGGCCGGCCGCGCCTCAGGCGAAGACGACCGTCCGCGTGCCGTTCAGCAGCACGCGGTGTTCGCTGTGCCACTTCACCGCGCGGGCGAGGGCCTGGCACTCCACGTCCCGGCCGATCGCGACCAACTGTTCCGGGGTCACCTCGTGGCCCACCCGCTCGACCTCCTGCTCGATGATCGGCCCTTCGTCCAGGTCGGCCGTCACGTAGTGCGCGGTCGCGCCGATCAGCTTCACGCCCCGCGCGTGCGCTTGGTGGTAGGGCTTCGCGCCCTTGAAGCTCGGCAGGAAGGAGTGGTGGATGTTGATGATCCGCCCGCTCAGCGCCCTGCACAGGGTGTCCGACAGCACCTGCATGTACCGCGCCAGCACCACCAGCTCGACGTTCTGCGCGCGCACCAGCTCCAGCAGCTCCGCCTCGGCGGCCGCCTTCGTGTCCTTCGTCACCGGGATGTGCACGAACGGGATGTCGTAGGAGCCGACCAGCTCCGCGAAGTCGGTGTGGTTGGAGACCACCGCCGCGATCTCCACCGGCAGCGCGCCGATCCGCGACCGGAACAGCAGGTCGTTCAGGCAGTGCCCGAACTTCGACACCATCAACACGATCCGCATCCGCTCGTCGGAGCGGTGGATCTGCCAGTCCATCTTGAAGGAGTCCCCGATCGCGGCGAAGCTGGCCCGCAGCTTCTCCACGGTGACCGGCGCGTCCGCCTCGAAGTGCACCCGCATGAAGAACAGGCCGGTGTCCCGGTCGCCGAACTGCCGGCTGTCCTCGATGTTGCATCCCGTCATGAACAGGTAGCTGGACACGGCGTGCACAATGCCCTTTTTGTCGGGGCAGGAGAGGGTGAGGACGTACTGCTGCGGCTGCGCCTGGCGCTGCGGGTCATCGTTCATGACGGCAAAGCCTTTCACACCGCGCGGGTGATGATCCTCAGCAGTTCGAGGGAGCGCGGCGCAGCGTCCGGATCGTCCCCGTCCGCCGTCGCGAGCCGTACGTGCGCCTCGCGCGCCGCGCGCACCGCCTCGGGCCAGCCGTGGTGGTCCAGGTACGCCGACACGGGCGCGTCCGGGCCGACCTGGTGCAGGATCCGCAGCACGCGCAGGACCGTCACGTCGACGAGGGCGGCCTCGCCGGAGTCACGGAAGATGGTGCCGACGTACTTCTCGGCCGACCAGCTGTCGAGCCAGGTGTCCTCGACGAGCCGGTACACGGCGTCGGTGACGTCCCCGTAGCCTTCGACGCCGGCCTGCCAGACCTCCTCCTGGAACACCGGGTCGGAAAGCATGTGCAGCGCCGAGCGCACGTTGCTGCGCCAGCGCCACCACGGCATGTCGTTGAGGGGCATGCCGCCCATGGTGGAGGAGCGGCCGCCGCGGCGGGAAGAGTTCTTCGAACCTTGGGCGAATGTCACGCTTTCGATCGTACGTTCCCCCGTGGCGCGATCTTGAAGCACCTGTGTGCGACCGGGTCCCCGCAATTCACCTTCCCGTCACCGCATGTTGTGTACACCTCATGCCCGTGTTCCCCCGGGGGCGGAATGGTGCGTGGACATGACCGACCGGCGACGCGCGACCTCCCTGTCCCGCACCTTCCTGGCCACGGCGATGGGTGCGTGTCTCATCGCCGGATGCGGGGTGGTCCCCGGGGGCTCCGGGGGCTCGGGGGGCTCCGGGGGCTCCGGGGGCACCATCACCGTGATGACCTTCGCCCCCATGGGCACGAAGGCGACCAACATGCCCGGCATGGTGGGCATGGCCAAGGCGTACGAACGCTGGGTGAACGCCAAGGGCGGCATCAACGGCCACAAGCTGCGCGTCCTGACCTGCAACGAGCAGAACACCCCGACCGGCGCCGCCGACTGCGCGCGCGAGGCGGTCGCCGAGAAGGCCGTCGCGGTCGTCGGCTCGTACAGCCAGCACGGCCGCGCGTTCATGGCCCCGCTGGAATCCGAGGGCATTCCCTTCATCGGCGGCTACGGGGTCTCCTCGGAGGAGTTCGAGAGCACCCTCTCCTACCCCGTCAACGGCGGCCAGCCCGTCCTCCTCGCCGGCGCCGGACACCAGCTCGGCAAGGCGTGCGGGCAGGTCGCCCTGGTCCGCCCCGACACCCTCGCGGGCGATTCGATGCCCGTCCTGCTCAACGCCGGGCTCCAGGCCAACAAGGTGCCGGAGGCCGCCGACATCCGGGCGGCCGAGGACAGCGCCGACTACACGGCCCAGGCCCGCGAGGCACTGGCCGACACCACCGGTCCCGCCGCCAAGGAGCGGGGCTGCGTGACGGCGGTGCTCGGCGAGCGCACGGAGACCTTCCTCGACGCCTTCCGCCGCACCGACGAGAAGCGCAAGCTGCCGCAGATCGCCTCCGTACTCGGCAGCGTCAGCCAGGCGCTGGTCGACCGCACCGGCGGCCGGGAGAGCCCCTTCGAGGGCGCCTACCTCACGAGCTGGTACCCGGTGGCCGGCGACCCGCTGTGGGCGCCGATGCGCAAGGTGATCTCCGAACAGGCCTTCGGGGACGACAGCGTGGACCCCGACGACAGCGGAACGCAGACGACGTGGATCGCGTACACCGTGCTGAACCAGATCGTCGGCCGCCTGAAGGCCGACGAGGAGGTGACCGCCCGCAAGATCGCCAAGACCCTCAACCAGACCGCGGGCGTCCAGACCGGCGGTCTCACCCCCGAACTGAGCTGGCGCCACCAGGACGTACGCGCCGTCGCCGGGTTCCCGCGCCTCTCCAACGGGCGGGTGACCTTCCAGATCGTCCGGCAGGGCAGGCTCGTCGCCCAGCCGGGCGAGGAGCCGCAGGACATGACGCCGACCCTGGAGCAGGCCCCCCGCGCGGCATGAGGCCCGGGCGGCCCCGGGACCCGGGGGCCGCGGCCGTCACAGTTCGGTCTTGTCCCGTCGGGTGAGGCCGTACTTGGCCGCGATCGAGTTCCACATGGTCGCGGCCGACTCCTTCGCCCGCGTCGCCTCGCCGCTGGACTTGTTTCCGGCGCCGGCGTTGTCGGTGGACTTGGCCTTGCCGTCCTTGCACTTGCCCTTGTCGTGGCCGGTGTCGTCCGCCCAGCCCGCGTAGCTCCGGTCGGCGGCGGCCGAGGACTTCCACGCCTTGGTGAGGGCGGCGGCGAGCTTCACGTGGTCCGGCAACTGGTCGAGCTTCAAATCCTGGAGCCGGGTGACCATGTCCTCGCGCCGGCTGGCCGCGTCGCGCAGGTCCAGGGCCGCCTGGTCGAGATTGCGGCAGCTCTTGATGTCGTCGACGGCCTTGATCACCGCCGCCCGGCTCTCATTGCTGTCCGCGAGCACCTTGTCGAGCTGGACGGCCTGCGCGCGGGCCGGGTCGACCTGGGCCTCACCGGCCGCCGCCGCGCCGGAGCCGGTCGGGGCGGGGGCCTGGGCGCCCGGGTCGCTGTTGGCGGCCTTGCCGCCGTCGCCGAGCAACGAGCCGACGCCGAGCCCGGCCACGGCGAGACCGATGACCGCGGCCACGATGACCCCGGTCGAGACCTTGCGCGCGGGCGCGGGCCCGGGCGGCGGGGGCGGCGGGGCGTACTGCTGCTGGGGCGGTACCGGTCCGGCGGGAGGTCCCACCGGGCCCCGCGCGCGCGGGGCCCCGGCCGGCAGGGGCTCCTGGATCTTCGGCAACTGCTGGGTGCTGCCGGCGTGGTCGTCGTCGCGGAACAGGCCGTCGAAACCCTGGACGGCGGAGTCCCCGGGCGCGGCCGGGACCGGCGGGATGTACTGCGTCGCCGCCTCGTGACGGCCGGGTCCGTCCACCACCGGCGGGATGTACTGGGTCGCCGCCTGGTGGTGGGCCGGAGTGGCCGGGACGGGCGGCATGAACTGGGTCGCCGCCTCGTGATGACCGGGCGCGGCCGGGACGGGCGCGATGTACTGGGTCGCGGCCTCGTGATGGCCGGGTCCGTCCACCACCGGCGGGATGTACTGGGTCGCCGCCTCGTGATGGCCGGGCGCGCCCGGGACGGGCGCGATGTACTGGGTCGCCGCCTGGTGGTGGGCCGGCCCGTCCACGACCGGCGGGATGTACTGCGTGGCCGGCTCGACCGGGCCCGGCGTGCCCGGTATGGGCGGGATGTACTGGGTGACCGCCTCCGGCAGCGGCGGGTACCCGTAACCGTGCGGGTCCCCCGGGCCCTCGAAGCCCGGGCCGACCACGTGCCCCGGCTGCGGATATCCGTACCCCGGCCGGGCCTCGTACTCGGGCGGCGCCTGCGCCGGGTACCCGTAGGCGGGGCCGCCGCCCGGCACACCGGACTCCGGCTCCCCGTACCCCGGGTACTCCTGCTGCCCCTGCCGCCCCGGCTGCTGCGAGCCCTGCTCGGGACCCGTCCCGTAACCGGGCCGCGGCGCCCCGTGCCCGGGGTCCGGGCCCCACGGCGCACCGGCCTGCGGGGCGGCCTCATGACCGCTCCCCTGTCCGCTCTCCGTCACCGGGAACTCCTTCACCGACCTGTCCGCACGTACGGAACCGTCGGCCCACGCTACCCGGTCACCGGCCGGCCCGGTCGGTTACCTCTGGGCCCGCACCCTCCGCACGCACCCTCCGCCCGCACTCCGCCGGCCGCGCCCCGCGCCCCCGCCTCAGACCGCCGCCACCTCCAGCCGCGCCGTGAACTCCCGCACCGCCGCCTCCTCGCGGTACGGCTCCAACCGCGTCCGGAAGTCCTCCAGGTACTCCGTCCCGCGCCGGGTCCGTAGCGAGTCCAGCAACTCGGCGGCCTTCGCCGCCGTCTGGCACGCCTGCTCCACCTCCCGCTGCTGGACCCGGGCCGCCGCCAGCAGCAGCAGCCCGATCGCCCGGCGCCGCGCCTTGGTCTCGGGCAGGCCGCGCAGGGCCTCCTCGGCCCGCCGGACCGCCGCGTCGGCCTGGCCGAGGTCCCGGTGGCAGTGGGCCAGTTCGTCCGCGAGGTACGCCTGGTCGAAGTGGCGGATCCACACCGGGTCGTCGCCGGACTCGGGTTCCGCCCGCTCCAGCGCGGTCACCGCCCGCCCCGACAGCACCGCCGTGGCCCGGGCGTCGCCCAGCAGCGCGTGCCCGCGCGCCTCGGCGGCGTAGAACATCGCCTCCACCCGGGGGGTGACCTGCCCGCGCGTGCCCTCCTGGGCGGCCCGCGCCAGTTGCGCGATCTCCCTCGGGTTGCCGAGTTCGGCGGCCAGGTGGCTCATGGACGCGGCCAGGACGTAGCCGCCGTACGCGCGGTCGCCGGCCGCCTGGGCCAGCCGGAGCGCCTGGATGTAGTAGCGCTGGGCGAGGCCCGGCTGGCCGGTGTCCACCGCCATGTAGCCGGCCAGTTCCGTCAGCCGGGCCACGGCCGCGAACAGCGCCCGCCCGACCGGCTCCCGGTAGGATCCGCCGATCAGCCCGGACACCACGGAGTTCAGGTAGTGCACCACCACCGGGCGCACGTGCCCGCTGCCGAAGCGGTGGTCGAGTTCCTTGAGGGCCTCCGTGGTCGCCCGTACCGCCTCGACGTCGGGCATCCCCACGCGCGAGCCGCTGGTGCGGGCCACCTGCGGGTCCGCGCCGGTGATCAGCCAGTCCCGGCTGGGTTCGACGAGGGCGGAGGCGGCCACGCTGGAGCCGGAGAGGAAGTCACGGCGGCCGACGTCGCTCCGCCACAACTCGCTGACCTGCTCGATCGCGCCGACGACGGTCGGGGAGAACTGCAGGCCGACACCGGAGGCGAGGTTCTTGCCGTTGGCCATCCCGATCTCGTCGATGGTGACGGTCCGACCGAGTTTGCGCCCGATCGCCTCGGCGATGATGCCCGGCGCCCGGCCGCGCGGCTGCTGACCGCGCAGCCACCGGGCGACGGAGGTCTTGTCGTAGCGGAGATCGAGGCCGTGCTCGGCCCCGCACATGTTCACGCGCCGGGCGAGCCCGGCATTGGAGCACCCGGCTTCCTGGATGAGCGCCTGCAGCCGTTCGTTCGGCTGACGGGCGAGGAGTGGCCTGGCTGCCATGAAAACCCCCTGAAGCCGCGGAGAGCGATGGAATGATCACTTCCCGCCTGATGTGCGGAGAATCTTCCTCTCTGCGTGGTGTCGCTACCCACGGACCGCGCTCCGGGCTCCTACGCGCCCCCGCGCATGCTTCCGTGCGCCCCATTTGCAGGATCGATGCTCCGCCCACGGGCCGGTTTACGCCCGTAACCCCGGGTGTGTGCGGGAGTTGTGATGGGCGTGGAAGAGACCATCGGAGTCACGGAGACCGCACCCATCCCCAAGCAGCGCGGCGAGCAGCTGCTGGACCATGCCGTGCGGTACGCGGAAGAACGGCACTGGGATGTCTTCGCGGGCACCTGGCTGGAGGCCGGCGACGGCCGGGAGGTGTGCTCCTGCGGGGACCTCGAATGCACGGCGCCCGGCGCCCACCCGGCGGTGAAGGACTGGGCGGCGCTGGCCACCGGCAGCGCGGTGCAGGTGCGCCGGATCTGGGCGAAGCAGCCGCGCGCCTCCATCCTGCTGCCGACGGGTCGGACCTTCGACGCCATCGACGTGCCCTCCGCCGCCGGCATCCACGCGGTGGCGCGGCTGGAGCGGATGCAGCGCACCCTTGGTCCGGTCACCCTGACCCCCGACCACCGGATGCTGTTCTTCGTCCTGCCCGGAGCGGGGGCGAAGGTGCCGGACCTCGTACGGAAGCTGGGCTGGTCGGCGCCCGCGATCGACATGATCGCGCGGGGCGAGGGCGAGTACGTCGCCGCGCCGCCCACCCGCTTCGGCGGGCGGGGCCCGGTGCAGTGGGCGCGCAAGCCCACCCCGGCGAACCGGTGGCTGCCGGACACCGAGGAGCTGATCGACGCGCTCGCCTACGCGTGCGGCAGCCAGGCGGCCGCGGCCCGCGCCGGCCAGGGTTCGTGACGTACGCCGGTTCATGACGTACGGGCTTCATGACGTACGCCGGTTCATGACGTACGCGAGTTCATGACATACGTAACTGCTGCCGTCTCGCCCCTCCTCCTATGGTGAGGAACGTACGACCACGGGGATCAGAACGAGAGGCAGGCGCATGCCGGACCAGGGTGATGCGACGGGCGGGACGGACGGCGGGACGGGGGGCGCGCGATCCGCGCCGCCCGCTGCCGTCCGGATAGAGGGGCTGTGGAAGCGGTTCGGCGAGCAAGTGGCCGTGGCCGGCATCGATCTGGAGATCCCGGCGGGCCGGTTCATCGGGCTCGTCGGACCGAACGGCGCGGGCAAGACGACGACGCTGTCGATGGTGACCGGGCTGCTGCGCCCCGACATGGGGCGCGTGGTCGTCGCCGGCCACGACGTGTGGGCCGACCCGACCGGGGTGAAGTCGCGGATCGGCGTCCTGCCGGAGGGGCTGCGGCTGTTCGAGCGGCTCTCGGGGCGGGAACTGCTCGGCTACATGGGCCGGTTGCGCGGGCTGGCGGGCGAGGAGACGGACAAGCGGGCGACGCAGCTGCTGGACGTGCTGGACCTCGCGGGCTCGCAGCACAAGCTGGTCGTGGACTACTCGACGGGCATGCGCAAGAAGATCGGCCTGGCGGCCGCGCTGCTGCACAACCCGGAAGTCCTGTTCCTGGACGAGCCCTTCGAAGGCGTCGACCCGGTGTCCGCGCAGACCATCCGCGGAGTGCTGGAACGTTACACCGCGTCGGGTGCCACCGTCGTGTTCTCCTCACACGTGATGGAACTCGTCGAGTCGCTGTGCGACTGGGTGGCCGTCATGGCCGGCGGCCACATCCGCGCCGCGGGCCCGCTGGCCGACGTACGCGGTGACGCGCCCTCCCTCCAGAACGCCTTCCTGGAACTCGTCGGGGCGCGGGACCGGGCCGCGGGCGACTCCCTGGACTGGCTGGGCGGCGGCCGATGAGCGCCCCGATCACCACCACCGCCGCGGTGACGGCGCCCGTCACCGCCGCCCCGGTCGTCTCCCTGACACCGCTCTTCGTGCGCCTCAAGCTGTCGCTGCTCAAGAACGGGCTGAAGGGCTCCTCCAAGCGCAAGGCGGCCTGGTTCGGCACCCTGGCGCTGGCGCTGGTGGTGGGCTTCTTCGTCACGCTCGGGCTGGCCCTGCTGCACGGCAACGCGCACGCGGGAACGGTCGTCGTCATCCTCGCGGCGATCCTGGCGCTGGCATGGAGCTTCATGCCGCTGTTCTTCCCGAGCGGCGACGAGACCCTCGATCCCAGCCGGCTGGTCATGCTGCCGCTGCGCCCGCGTCCCCTGGTGCGGGCCCTGTTGGCGTCCTCGCTGGTCGGTATCGGGCCCCTGTTCACACTCTGCCTGGCCGTCGGCTCGGTGGTGGCGGTGGCGCGGGGCGCGGCCGGGGCGGTGTTCGCCGTCGTGGCCGTTCCACTGCTGCTGCTGGGCTGCGTGGCCCTGGCGCGGGCGGTGGCGACCGCCAACGTACGGCTGCTGTCGAGCCGCAAGGGACGCGACCTCGCGCTGCTGAGCGGGCTGTTGATCGCGATCGGCGCCCAGATGGCCAACTTCGCCGCGCAGCGACTCGGCCGGCCGGGCGGACTGGCCCACCTGGAGCCGGCGGAGGCCGTGGTCCGCTGGCTGCCGCCCGCGACGGCGGTGGGCATGGTGGACTCCGCGAGCCGCGGTGACTACGCCGTCGCCGGGGCCCAACTGGTGATCACCCTCGCCGCCCTGGCCGGGCTGATGTGGTTCTGGGAGCGGAGCCTGACCAGGCTCATGGTGACCCCCGACGGCTCGACCCTCGCGGCCGCCGCCCCCCGCGAGGACCGGGACGCGGGCGCGGGCCTCTGGGGCCTGCTGCCCGGGGGCCGCACGGGCGCCGCGATGCAGCGCACCCTGCGGTACGTGCTGCGCGACCCGAAGACGAAGTCGGCGTGGGTGACGGCGCTGGCGATGGGTCTGATCGTGCCGGTGTTCAACGCCCTCCAGGGGACCGGCTCGCTCTACCTCGCCTGCTTCGGCACGGGGATGCTGGGCATCCAGATGTACAACCAGTTCGGCCAGGACACCTCGGCGTTCTGGATGGTCGCGCAGACCCTGTCGACCCCGCGGGACGTCTTCGTGGAGATGCGGGCCCGCGCCGCGGCGCTCGCCCTGGTCACCGTCCCGTACACGGTGCTGGTCACCTCGGTCACCGCCGGGCTGGTCGGCAACTGGACCTACTTCCCGACGGCGCTGGGCCTGGCGTTGGCCCTGCTGGGCGCGATGCTGTGCACGGGCGCGCTGGCCTCGGCCCGCTTCCCGTACTCCATCCCCACGGACGGCGCGTTCAAGAACGTGGCGCCGGGCCAGGGCGGGCTCGCCTGGATGGGCATCTTCGGCGGCATGCTCGCCTCGGCGGTGATCTGCGCCCCGGTGATCACGGTGACGGTCTACTTCGCCACGAGCCCGGAGCAGCGGTCCCTCGCCTGGATCGTGCTGCCCCTGGGCATCGCCTGGGCCACCCTCGCGGCCTGGACCGGCCTGCGCCTGGCCGCCCCCCTGGCCTTCCGCCGCCTCCCCGAAATCCTGACCGCGGTCAGCAAGGGCTGACGGTGAAGGGGCCCGGCTCCCGCTCACCCGTCGGGGAGGGCGGGGGCCGGGGTGTCGGGTCAGACCTCGATTCCGGCCAGGTCCAGGGAGGCCAGGCGGTCGGGGTTGCCGATGGCGGTGATGCTGACGATCAGGCCGTCGGTGACGGTGAAGGCCATGACCGAAAGCGGGCGGCCCTTGGCGGAGACGACCACGCCCGCCGCGCCGTTGACGAGCGCCGGGCGGACGAACGGCGACAGGCCGCTGAACATCAGCGCCTGGGAGGCCACCGTCCGGGCGCCGTTCAGGACGACCGTCTGGCGGGCACGTCCGGCGCTGCCGTCGGAGCGCAGGACGATGTCGGGGTGCAGCACCGAGACGAGCGCGTCGAAGTCCCCTTCGCGGGCGGCGGCGAAGAACGCGTCGACCACGCGCCGCTGCTCAACGAGGTCGGGGTCCGGGGCCGGGGCCTGGCCCTGGACCCGGCGGCGGGCGCGGCTGGCCAACTGCCGTACTGCCGCCGGGGTCTTCTCCAGCAACGGGGCGATCTCGTCGAAGGGCACGGCGAACATGTCGTGCAGGACGAACGACAGCCGCTCGGCGGGCGACAGCGATTCCAGCACCACCAGCAGGGCCAGCCCGACCGCGTCGGCCAACATGGCCTGCTGCTCGGGATCGGTCACCGTCTCACGGCTGACGATCGGGTCGGGGATGAAGGTCTCCAGCGGATCCTCGCGCCGGGTCGCGCGCGAGCGCAGGGCGTCCAGGCACAGCCGCGACACCACGGTCGTCAGCCACCCGCCGAGGTTCTCCACCGCGCCGACGTCACTGCGGCCGAGCCGCAGCCAGGCTTCCTGTACGGCGTCCTCGGCCTCGCTGAGGGAGCCCAGCATGCGGTAGGCCACGGCCTTGAGGTGCCCGCGGTGCTCCTCGAACCGTTCCGCCAGCAGTTCGTGCCCGTCCACGTCTCGCATCCCCCTCCCCCACGCCCGGCCCGCGCGGGCCATGTCCCCGCATCCTCCGTCCTGGCACGCCGAACACCCAAGCGGTATCCGGGAGTCCGTCAGGAAGCCGCCCTGACGCCGTCCAGGAAGGGCTCCAGCACCGCGCGCCAGGCGGCCGGCTGGTCGTAGTGCACGTAGTGGCCGGCGTCCGGGATCTCGGCGTACCGGCCCGCCGGGAGGACGCGGACCATCTCCTGGGCTTCCGCGCGGCCCAATTCGCCGTCGAGCCCACGCACGACCAGCGTCGGGCAGCGGACCTGGGCCAGTTCCTCCCAGTGCGCGTCATGGACCCACGTCTCACGGGCCGTCAGCATCTGGCGGCGGGAGAAGAGGGGGCGCCAGCCGTCCTCGGCCCGGTGCATGACCTCGGCGAAGAACGCGCCGCGGCCGGGGTCGGGGCGGTCCACCCGGGGGTCGTCCTCGCCGAACCACCGGCGCGCCGCGTCCTGGGTGGGGAAGGGCAGCGGCCAGCGGCGGAACCAGTCCTCCCACTCGCGCTGGGACGCCTCGCCGAGCGCGGACGCCCGCATGTCGCAGATGACGAGTGCCTCGACCAGATCGGGGCGGCGGGCGGCGAGCTGCCAGGCCGTGAGCGCGCCCATGGAGTGGCCGATCAGGGTCACGGGGGCGAGGCCGAGCTGCTCCACGGCGGCCTCGGCGTCGGCGACGAACGCCTCGCGTCCGAACGCCGCCGGCGCGTCCGGGGCGTCGGGGCCGGCCGGCGGACGGCCGCTCTGACCGTGCCCGCGCTGGTCCAGGGCCACGACCCGGTGGCGCTCGGCGAGCCAGCGGGCGGTGCCGGCCCAGTGCAGGGCGCGGCCCATCAGGCCGTGGAGTAACAGGACGGCGGGCCGCTCCGGCTCTCCGGGCGCGGGGTGTTCCGCCCGGCCCCCACGGCCCGGTGCGAGGAACTCCCAGGCGGCCAGGCGTACGCCGTCGGCCCCTGTGACATCGATGCGCTGTACCACCGCAGATGCACCCCCTTCGATCCCCGTCAGGGTATCGAACCCGTATTCGAAAACGGCGCTCTCGCCGACAACACCGCTCTTTCGAGTGACCTTGCTCAAGGATTGGCCGCCGCTGCCGATGGAGATCCTTTCCACAGGGAGGCGGGCCGCTCGGGGAAGACGGTCCGAAGGGGATGACCTTGAGAGCTCGGGGCTCCAGGTCAGTCAGGGGAGGACCGGTCCCGGCGCCGAAAGGCGCCGGGACCGTTCATTACCGCTCCGGTGCCCGCGTCGCGGGCATCGACACGCGGGCGCCGACCGGTTTTCCGGCCGTCGACCCGTCAACGCCCCGGGACAGCGCCCGGCCGTCACCCTGGTAGGCGCCCGTCATCATCCCGGTCGCCGCCCGGCCGGTTCGGCCCGGTCCGCTTCAGCGCTTGGCGACGAAGACGTGCGAGGCGACCTCGGCGCCCAGCTCCGCCGCCTCGCCACCGCTGCCGACCAGCACCCCGCCCGGGGACTCCGTCACGCTCACCACCGATCCCGGCTGCACACCGGCCCGCCGCAACGTGTACATCAGCTGCGCGTCCGTCTGGATGGGCTCGCCGATCCGACGCACCACCACCGTCTTGCCCTCGCTGCCCGGGTCCAGCTCCGAGAGGCTGACCATGCCGGCCTCCAGGAACGGGTCGGCCTCGGCTTTCTCGCCCAGCTCCTCCAGTCCCGGGATCGGGTTTCCGTACGGCGACTCCGTCGGGTGGCGCAGCAGCTCCAGTACGCGCCGCTCCACCGCCTCGCTCATCACGTGTTCCCAGCGGCAGGCTTCGGCGTGCACCTGCTCCCACTCCAGCCCGATGACGTCGACGAGCAGACACTCGGCCAACCTGTGCTTGCGCATCACGCGCGTCGCCAGCCGGCGCCCCTCCTCCGTCAGCTCCAGGTGCCGGTCGCTGGCCACGGCCACCAGGCCGTCGCGTTCCATCCTGGCGACCGTCTGGCTCACCGTCGGGCCGCTCTGATCGAGCCGCTCGGCGATCCGGGCGCGCATGGGGACCACGCCTTCCTCTTCCAGCTCGAGGATGGTGCGGAGGTACATCTCCGTGGTGTCGATCAGTCCGGACATTCGTGCCCCTCGGATTGCGTGCGCTGGCCCTGCCCCCAATTCTGACGCATCGGGCCGACAACCGTCCCTGCCGAACGTCACGGCCGGTACGGCACATCCGCCCGGGGCCCGTTCCCACCCGCGCGGGCCTTTCGTCCCACGGACTGACGTTCGTATTGACACGCCCTTGGTCCAGACCGCACGGTGAGCGGCGGACACCGACGCAACCCACCCGCACCCCCACCCCTGGAAGGGCCTTCGGCGTATGAGCGAGAGCAAGCTGGCCGGGCAGTTCTTCGACGCCGCCATCGGTCTGCTGGAGCGGGTGCGGGACGAGGAAGCCGGGCCGATCGGCGCCGCGGGAGCCGCGATCGCCGACGCCGTCGCCGCCGGGAAGCGACTCTTCGCCTTCGGCGCCGGGCACTCCTCGCTGCCCGCCCAGGACGTGGTCTACCGGGCCGGCGGGCTGGCCCTGATGAACTTCCTCGCCGTACCCGGCACCGCGGGCATCGACGTCATGCCGGCCACCCTGGGCAGCGCCTTGGAGCGCGTCGACGGCCTCGCCGCCGCCGTGCTGGACAGCAGCCCGGCCGCCGAGGGCGACGTCCTCGTGATCATCTCCCTGTCGGGGCGCAACGCCCTGCCCGTGGAGATGGCGATGAACGCCCGCGCGCTCGGCCTCACGGTCATCGGCGTGA
Organism: Streptomyces sp. NPDC046557; assembly: GCF_040645975.1. Lineage (NCBI taxonomy): Bacteria > Bacillati > Actinomycetota > Actinomycetes > Kitasatosporales > Streptomycetaceae > Streptomyces > Streptomyces sp. NPDC046557. Next base: position 185,553 of record NZ_JBEYZH010000010.1, on the reverse strand, counting down.
CCTCGGTGGCCTACACGGCCGAGACCCGGTCGCGGCACGCGTCGGGCACCTTCCTCAAGGACCACTGCGACATCGTCCTCGACAGCAAGATCGCGGTCGGTGACGCCGAGCTGAGCCTCGACGGCATCGAAGCGCCGTTCGCCCCCGCCTCCACCGTCGTGACCTGCGCGATCATGCAGGCCGTGATGGCGGCGGCGGCCGGCGAGCTGGCCGAGCGCGGGATCGAGCCGCCGCTGCTGCGCTCGGGCAACGTGGACGGCGGCCACGAGTGGAACGGCCGCGTCATGCGGGAGTACGGCGACCGGATCTTCTTCCGCCACTAGCGATCCGCGGGTCGGGCGGGACGCGTGGGCCGCGCGGGTCCCGTGGGCCGCGCGGGCCGCGCTCAGAGGTCCGCCGGGCGGGCGGCCGTGCGGCGGGCCAGGTCCAGGTCCGCCGCGACGCGGGAGGCCACCTCCTCCGCGTACAGGGCGTCCGCGCGCTCGAAGGCGGCCCGCGACGGGCCGCGCAGGAAGGTCAGCGCCCCCAGGGTGCGGCCCCGGCTGCGCAGCACCGTGCACAGCGCGTGCGCCGCGTCCGGGGGCCAGTGTCGGGCCCGCGCCCACTCCTCGGGAGGCTCGCCCGCCGGGGCGCTGGCCCGCACCGGGCCGATCCGGTCCAAGGCCTGCAGCGCCGGGTGCGCGCCCGCGTACCGGACCGGGATCGCACCCGGCGCCGGCAGCAGCAGCGTCTGCCCCGACGCCGACACCGCGGAGCGGACGAGCCGCCTGCGCCGCCCCGGGCCGGCCGGGTCCGGTCCGTCGAGTACGTCCAGCAGGTCCACCAGCGCGTGTTCCGCGAAGCCGGCCAAGGCGAAGTCCAGCCGTACGGCGGCCGCCTCCGCCGGGTCCTCGCATTCGGCGGCGGCCCGCCCGGCCCGGTAGAGCTGGTTGGAGCGGAACCGCAGTTGCCCGGTGTCCAGCTCGGCCCGTCTGGCCTCGGTGACGTCCTGGAACAGCCAACCGACCCCGAGCGGCACCGGCTCCTCCGCCAGCGGTGAGGCCAGCCGCAGGAACCCCGAGCGCCAGCACCGCCGCCGCACCCCCTCGGGCGTACGGACCGACACCCACAGCTCCACGGGCGCCGGCGGCGCCCCCTCCGCCAGCACGTGCTGGAGCGCGCCCTCCAGCTCCTCGACGCCCTGCGCCAGCAGTTCACCGAGCGGGCGGCCCAGCAGGGCGGTGCGCCCCGAGCCGAAGGCCCGAGCGGCGTGCAGGTTCACCACCGCCGGGCGTAAGTCCACGTCGACCAGGACGACCCCCCAGGAGGCGTCCTCCAGCAGGGCCTCGCTGAGCGCGATGGAGCGCTCCAGGTCGATCTGCGCGTGGACCTCGCTGAACGCGCAGTAGACGCCGGCGGGCTTGCCGTCGGCGCCCGGGACCCCGGCGGACTGGGTCCGTACGAGGACCCGGCCGCCGTCCTTCGTCAGCAGCGCGAACTCGTGGACGTGCCGGCCCGGCGCCTCCTGGGCGGACATCAGCCGCTCCTCGACGTCCTGGGCGTCGGCGGCGCGCACGGCCCACCCGGCGAAGCCGCGCCGGCCGACCGCCTCGGCGGCGGTCCAGCCCAGGATCCGCTCGGCCTCGCGGTTCCAGTGGGTGATCACACCGTCGGCGTCGAACGCGCACAACGCCGCGTCCATCCCGTCCAGCAGCGCTGCGAGCAGATCGTCGGTCGTCTCGTCACGTCCGGAAACACTCACCTGGCACCCCCTGCAGGTGTTCGCGTATGCGGCACGTCAGATCATTGAACTGGAACGTGACGCAGCCCACACCCCCTTCCTGGAATCGTCCCGTTTTTTTCTTTTCGTCCCCCGGCGCGAATCCGCCGGATAAATGGCTTGAGCGACCGGGGACGGGCTCGTAGGCTCTGCCGTACACGAGAAGGGAGGTGGTTCCCGAAATGTACGGAAACCGGACGCGTGAGGTGGCTGCGGGCTAAAGCGCCCGTCGTCGCACGCACCCAGTGCGGTGCCCGGCGGGAACGCCAGGCGCCAATCCCAAGCAGTCACCCGACCCGCGGGCTCGCCGGTACGTCCGGCCGGCTCCTCTCACTGCAGGAGAGGATCCCGAGCCCGCGGGTCGTCTGCGTTCCCGGGCACCCAAGGCCTCCAGGGACCGGGGCTTCCCGGGCGGACGCCTACGGGCAGAGCCGCTCGACGCGCCAGTTCGCGCCCTCGCGGACGTACCGCAGCCGGTCGTGCAGCCGGTTCTCGTGACCCTGCCAGAACTCCACCGTCTCGGGCACCACCCGCAGGCCGCCCCACTCCGGCGGCACGGGCACCTGCTCGCCTTCCGGGTAGCGCTCCGCCAGTTCCGCGTACCGGCGGTCCAGCTCCGCGCGGGAGCCGATCACCTGGGACTGCGCGCTGGCCCAGGCGCCGAGCTGCGAGCCGTGCGGCCGGGAGCGGAAGTACGAGGCCGTCTCGTCGCGGCCGATCCGGGCGGCGGTGCCCGTCACGCTGACCTGGCGGGCGATCGGGTGCCAGGGGAACAGCAGCGACACGTACGGGTTCTCGGCGATCTCGCGGCCCTTGCGGGAGGCGTAGTTCGTGAAGAAGACGAAGCCCCGCTCGTCGAACTGCTTGAGCAGGACCGTGCGGGAGCTGGGGCGGCCGTCGGCGCTCGCGGTCGAGACGACCATCGCGTTGGGTTCGAAGAGGTGCGACGCGGCGGTCTGCCGGAACCACAGGGCGAACTGCCCCATCGGGTCCTCTGCGAGGCTCGCCTCGTCGAGGATCTCGGAGCGGTAGTGCTTGCGCATGGTCGCGGGATCAAGGTCCTGGTGGGTCACGCGGGCCATCCTGCCGCAGTACGACTGCCGGGGGTGTGCCGTATGTCACGCTTCCGCAGGCCATCCGCAGCGGACAAAATCTTGGGGCCGGTCCGAGGGTCCCCGCACGGATGACCATCGGCCGTGCCGGGCATCAACGGGGATGACCGCGCCGGACCGCGAATCACGCCGGGAGCCGCGCGTGTTCGCACTATCTGAGGAGCCGCCTGATGTCCGACTTCGTACCCGGGCTCGAAGGGGTCGTCGCGTTCGAGACGGAGATCGCCGAGCCCGACAAGGAGGGCGGGTCCCTCCGCTACCGGGGGGTGGACATCGAAGACCTGGTCGGCCACGTCTCCTTCGGGAACGTGTGGGGCCTGCTGGTCGACGGTGCCTTCAACCCCGGTCTTCCGGCCGCCGAGCCCTTCCCGATCCCCGTGCACTCGGGTGACATCCGGGTCGACGTGCAGTCGGCGCTCGCGATGCTCGCCCCCGTGTGGGGATTGAAACCGCTGCTCGACATCGACGAGCGGACGGCGCGCGACGACCTGGCGCGGGCGGCCGTGATGGCGCTGTCCTACGTCGCCCAGTCGGCCCGTGGCCAGGGACTGCCGATGGTCCCGCAGAAGGAGATCGACAAGGCCGAGTCCGTCGTCGAACGGTTCATGATCCGGTGGCGGGGCGAGCCGGACCCCCGGCACGTCAAGGCCGTCGACGCGTACTGGACCTCCGCCGCCGAGCACGGCATGAACGCCTCCACCTTCACCGCGCGGGTGATCGCCTCCACCGGCGCCGACGTGGCGGCGGCGCTCTCGGGCGCCGTCGGCGCGATGTCCGGGCCGCTGCACGGCGGGGCGCCGTCCCGGGTCCTCGGCATGATCGAGGAGATCGAGCGCACGGGCGACGCCGTGGCGTACGTGAGGAAGACCCTGGACAAGGGCGAGCGGCTGATGGGCTTCGGACACCGGGTCTACCGGGCCGAAGACCCGCGCGCCCGCGTGCTGCGGCGTACCGCCAAGGAGCTGGACGCGCCGCGCTACGAGGTGGCGGCCGCGCTGGAGAAGGCGGCCCTGGAGGAGCTGCACGCACGCCGTCCCGACCGGGTGCTCGCGACGAACGTGGAGTTCTGGGCCGCGATCATGCTGGACTTCGCGGAGGTCCCGGCGCACATGTTCACCTCGATGTTCAGCTGCGCCCGTACGGCGGGCTGGTCGGCGCACATCCTGGAGCAGAAGCGCACGGGCCGCCTGGTGCGCCCGTCGGCCCGCTACATCGGGCCGGGGCGGCGCGACCCGCGGGACATCCAGGGCTACGCGGACATCGCCGAGACGGCCTGATCCGCGCACGATCCGCGTACGCGACAGCGGGCGCCACATCCCGGTCGGGGTGCGGCGCCCGTCGCGTGTCCGGGGCTCGAGGGGTCCAGCCGCTTCACGGGCCCAGCGTGGCGTCCAGGATGCGCGCCCACTGACTGACGACGCGCGCCCGGCGGGCCGTGTCGTCGGAGAGGACGTTGGCCAGACCGAGGCCGCGGGCCATGTCGAGGAGCCCCTGCACGGTTTCCCGTACGCCCGGCACCGACTCGTCCGCGCCGAGCAGTTCGACGGCGATGCGGTGGGTCTCGCGGCCCACCCGGGCTTCGAGACCGCTGACGTGCGGGCGCAGTTGCTCCTCGTTCGAGGCGGCGACCCACAGTTGGAGGGCGGCCCGGAAGAGCGTCCCGGTATACAGGTCCACGAGGGCCTCCACGACGGCCGCACGGGGGGCCGGCCCCGCGTGGAACAGCTCGCGCAGGGCCGTGGAGCGTTCCTCGGCGACATGCTCCACGGCGGCCGTGAACAGCTTCTCGCGGGTCGGGAAGTGGTGTTGGGCCGCGCCGCGCGAGACCCCGGCCCGTTCGGCGACGACGGCGACGGTGGAGCCCGCCCAGCCGTGTTCCGCGAGGCAGGAGACGGCCGCCTCCAGCAGGTGGCGGCGGGTCACGCGGCTACGGGCCTGCTTGGGGCCGGCCGTCGGCCCGGGGCCGGTCACCGTGCCCATGAGGTGTCCCGGCGTTCGAAGCGGGCGGTGATGCCCTCCCGGGCCTCCGCGGAGGCGAAGTGGCGGGCCGACAGTTCGGTCAGGGCGGCGCCGTCCTCGGCGAGTGCGGCCCTGACGGGTGCGGTCAGCAGCCGTTTCGTCGCGGCGAGGGCCTCGGGACCGGCTTTGCGCAGGCCCACGAGGACCGGGGCGAGCGCCTCGTCGACGTCCTCGCCGTGCAGGGTGAGCAGGCCGATGCGGGCGGCTTCCGCGGCGTCGAACGCCTCGGCGGTCAGGAAGTACCGGGCCGCCGCGCGCGGGTCCAGGCGCGGCAGCAGCGGCGCGGAGATGACGGCCGGCACGACCCCGAGGTGGGTTTCGGTGAAGGCGTACGTGGACCTCGGTCCGGCGGCGGCGATGTCGCAGGCGCCGAGCAGCCCGAGACCACCCGCCCGGACGTGTCCGGTGACGCGGCCCACGACCGGTTTGGGGTGCTCGGCGATCTCCCGGAGCAGGGCCAGGAAGTCGGCCGGGTCGCACGGGGACTTGAGGTCGGCGCCGGAGCAGAAGGTGGTGCCGGTGTGGGTGAGGACGACGGCCCGGACCGTCGGGTCCCCGGCGGCCTCGGTGAGGGCCGCGCGCAGCTCGCCGACGAGGTCCGCGGAGAGGGCGTTGCGGTTGCCCGGGGAGTCGAGCGTGAGGGTGGTGATGCCGGTCGCCTGGCCGGCGTGCACGAGTGGGGCCATGTCTCCTCCGCAGGGGTGGGCCGGTCGGGGGTCCTCCCCCGGGGGAGGGTATGCGGACGCCGCGGGTGCCCGCCAAGTCGCCCGCGGCGGGGTGGACCGGGGGCCGGGGGCGGGGCGCGGGCCGGGGGCGGGGTGCGGGCCTCAGTAGGACTTGGGCAGGCCCAGGGTCTGGTGCGAGACGAAGTTGAGAATCATCTCCCGGCTGACGGGGGCGATCCGGGCCACCCGGGACGCGGTGATGAGGGAGGCCAGGCCGTATTCACGGGTGAGGCCGTTGCCGCCCAGGGTGTGGACGGACTGGTCCACGGCCCGTACGCATGCCTCGGCGGCGGCGTACTTGGCCATGTTGGCCGCCTCGCCCGCGCCCATGTCGTCGCCGGCGTCATAGAGGAGCGCGGCCTTGCGCATCATCAGCCGGGCCAGTTCCAGTTCGATGTGGGACTGGGCCAGGGGGTGGGCGATGGCCTGGTGGGCGCCGACGGGCTCCTTCCAGACCTGGCGAACCTTGGCGTAGTCGACGGCCTTGGCGAGGGCGTACCGGCCCATGCCGATGGCGAAGGCGGCCGTCATGATCCGCTCGGGGTTGAGTCCGGCGAAGAGCTGGAGCAGGCCCGCGTCCTCTCCCCCTACGCCTCCCGCGTGCGAGGGACCCGCACCGACCAGGGCGTCGGCGGGCAGCCGGACCTCCTCCAAGACCAGTTCGAACTGTTTCTCCGCCGCCTGTAGTTCCATGTCGATGACGGAGCGGGAGAAGCCGGGCGTCTCGCGCGGCACGATGAACAGGCACGGCTTGAGCCGGCCGGACCTCGCGTCTGCGGTGCGGCCGACGATCAGGGTGGCGTCTGCGATGTCCACACCCGAGATGAACACCTTGCGGCCGGTCAGGATCCAGTCGTCCCCGTCCCGGCGGGCGGTGGTGGTGATGCGGTGGGAGTTGGAACCGGCCTCGGGTTCGGTGATGCCGAAGGCCATGGTGCGGGTGCCGTCGGCCAGGCCGGGGAGCCAGGCCCGCTTCTGGGCCTCGGTGCCGAAGCGGGAGATCACGGTGCCGCAGATGGCGGGCGAGACGACCATCATCAGCAGCGGACATCCGGCGGCGCCCAGCTCTTCGAGGACGATGGAGAGTTCGGTGATGCCGCCGCCACCGCCGCCGTACTCCTCGGGGAGGTTGACCCCGAGGTAGCCGAGCTTGGCGGCGTCGGCCCACAGCTCGTCGGGAGAACGGCCCTCACGGGCCGTGCGGGCGAGGTACTCACGGCCGTAGCGCTGCCCGAGGGCGGCGACGGCGGTGCGCAGGGCCTGGTGCTCTTCGGATTCCACAACGGAGTAGCTCATGCGGGCGTTTCCTCCTGGACTACGGCGAGCAGGGCGCCGAACTCGACCTGGTGGCCGGTCGCGGCGTGGAGCGCGGTGAGCGTGCCGGAGGCGGGCGCGACGATGCGGTGTTCCATCTTCATGGCCTCCAGCCAGAGCAGGGGTTGTCCGGCGGTGACGGCGCAGCCGGGGGCGAGGCCCTCGGCGACGCGGACGACGGTGCCGGGCATGGGGGCGAGCAGGGAGCCGGGGGCGGTGCGGTCCTCCGGGTCCGCGAACCGGGGCAGCCGGGTCAGGGTGTGGGCGCCCGAGCCGCCGTCCACATAGACCTCGGCACGGCCGACACCCCCCTTGTTCGATTTATGTTTCACGTGGAACACGCGTCGGACGCCGTCCACTTCGAGGGCGACGAGCCCCGGCGCCACGGCCAGGACGCGTACACCCGGCTGGTCGACGGGCTGCGGGGGCCCGCTGCGGGCCGGGTGGTAGCCGACCTCGTACTCGGCGCCGCCCACGGCGTAGCGCCGCACCTGGGGCTGGGAGCGGAGGTTGCGCCAGCCGCCGAGGCGGGTGGCGAGCGGGGCGTCGGGGGCGGGGGCGGCGTCGGAGAGGGCGGCGGCGAGCGCGGCCAGTGAGGCGGCCCGCTCCGCGCCCGGGGCGGGTTCGGTGAGGACGGCGAGGTGGCGCTCGTAGAAGCCGGTGTCGAGCCGTCCGGCGGTGAAGTCGGGGTGCCGCAGGGACCGTACGAGCAGGTCCCGGTTGGTGGTCAGGCCGTGGATCCGCGCTCCGGCGAGGGCGTGGGCGAGGGTACGGACGGCCTCGGCCCGGGTCGGGGCGTGGGCGACGACCTTGGCCAGCATCGGGTCGTAGTGCACGCCGACGCCGTCACCGTCCTCGAACCCGGTGTCCACGCGTACCGCGCCGGGCACGGCGAGGGTGTGGAGCACCCCGGTCTGCGGCCGCCAGTCCCGGGCGGGGTCCTCCGCGTACAGCCTGGCCTCGACGGCGTGCCCGGCGGGCGCGGGGGGCTGCGGCGCCAGCGCCGTGCCCTCGGCGATCCGCAGTTGGAGGGCGACCAGGTCGAGACCGAAGACGGCTTCGGTGACGGGGTGTTCCACCTGGAGGCGGGTGTTCATCTCCAGGAAGTACGGGCGCCCGTCGGCGGTGACGAGGAACTCGACAGTGCCGGCGCCCTCGTAGGAGACGGCCCGGGCGGCGGCGACGGCGGCTTGGTGGAGGCGCTCGCGCAGGGGTTCCGGCAGGCCGGGCGCGGGGGCCTCCTCGATGACCTTCTGGTGGCGCCGCTGGAGCGAGCAGTCGCGGGTGCCGAGCGCCCAGACGGTGCCGTGGGTGTCGGCGAGGACCTGCACCTCCACGTGGCGGGCCCGCTCGATGTAGGGCTCGGCGAAGACCTCGTCATCACCGAACGCGGAGCGGGCCTCGGCGCGGGCGGCCTCCGACTCCTCCTTGAGGCGGTCCAAGTCCCGTACGACCCGCATCCCGCGGCCACCACCGCCCGCCGCGGCCTTGAGCAACAGGGGCAGGTCGGCGGCGGTGACGTCGGCCGGATCGACGGGGTCCAGGAGCGGCACCCCGGCGGCCCGCATGAGGTCCTTGGCCCGCGTCTTGGACGCCATGGCCTCGATGGCCCCGGGCGGCGGCCCGATCCAGGTGAGCCCGGCGTCGCGGACGGCGCGGGCGAAGTCGGCGTTCTCGGACAGGAACCCGTAGCCGGGGTGGACGGCGTCGGCGCCCGCCGCGAGGGCCGCCGCCACGATCAGGTCGGCGCGCAGGTAGGTGTCGGCGGGGGCGGTGCCGGGCAGCCGTACGGCCGCGTCGGCGCGGCGTACGTGCAGGGCGTCGGTGTCGGCGTCGGAGTGGACGGCGACGGTGGCGAGGCCCAGGGCGCGGGCGCTGCGGAAGATCCGTACGGCGATCTCGCCCCGGTTGGCGACGAGGACGGATGTCAGGGTCAGGGTCATCTGCGGGCTCACATCCGGAAGACGCCGAAGCCGCCACGGGCGCCCTCGACGGGGGCGTTGTGGACGGCCGACAGGCACAGGCCGAGGACGGTACGGGTGTCGCGCGGGTCGATGACCCCGTCGTCGTAGAGCCGCCCGGACAGGAACATCGGCAGGGACTCGGACTCGATCTGCGCCTCGACGAAGGCGCGCATCCCGGCGTCGGCATCCTCGTCGTAGGGCTGTCCCTTCGCGGCGGCGGACTGGCGGGCCACGATCGACAGCACCCCGGCCAGTTGGGCGGGGCCCATGACGGCGGACTTGGCGCTGGGCCAGGCGAAGAGGAACCGGGGCTCGTAGGCCCGGCCGCACATGCCGTAGTGACCGGCGCCGTAGCTGGCCCCGATGAGGACGGACAGGTGCGGGACCCGGGAGTTGGCGACCGCGTTGATCATCATCGAGCCGTGTTTGACGATGCCGCCCTGCTCGTACTCCTTGCCGACCATGTAGCCGGTGGTGTTGTGGAGGAACAGCAGCGGGATGTCGCGCTGGTTGGCGAGCTGGATGAACTGGGCGGCCTTCTGCGACTCGGCGCTGAACAGCACCCCTCGGGCGTTGGCGAGGATGCCGACCGGATAGCCGTGGAGGGTGGCCCAGCCGGTGACCAGGCTGGTGCCGTAGAGGGGCTTGAACTCGTCGAAGTCGGAGGCGTCGACGATCCGGGCGATGACCTCGCGGGGGTCGAAGGGCGTCTTCAGGTCCGCGGGGACGATGCCGAGGAGTTCCTCCGCGTCGTACAGCGGCTCGCGGGCGGGCGGGGGATCCAGGTGCGGCTTGCGGTGGTTGAGGCGGGCGACGATCCGGCGCGCCTGGCGGATGGCGTCGTGCTCGTCGAGCGCGTAGTGGTCGGCGAGGCCGGAGATCCGGGCGTGCATGTCGGCCCCACCGAGGGACTCGTCGTCGCTCTCCTCGCCGGTGGCCATCTTGACCAACGGCGGACCGCCGAGGAACACCTTCGAACGGTCCTTGATCATGACGGTGTGGTCGGACATCCCGGGGACGTACGCGCCTCCGGCGGTGGAGTTGCCGAAGACGACGGCGACCGTGGGGATGCCGTCGGCCGACAGCCGGGTGATGTCCCGGAAGACGGCGCCGCCCGGGATGAAGATCTCCTTCTGGGAGGGCAGGTCGGCGCCGCCGGACTCGACCAGACTGACGCAGGGCAACCGGTTCTGTCGGGCGATCTCGTTGGCCCGCAGGGCCTTCTTCAAGGTCCAGGGGTTGCTGGCGCCGCCGCGGACGGTGGGGTCGTTGGCGGTGATCAGGCACTCGACGCCCGACACGGTGCCGACGCCGGTGACCATCGAGGCGCCGACCGGGTAGTCGCTGCCCCAGGCGGCCAGCGGGGACAGTTCGAGGAACGGGGTGTCGGGGTCCAGCAGCAGCTCGACGCGTTGGCGGGCCAGGAGCTTGCCGCGGCCGAGGTGGCGGGCGGTGTACTTCTCGCCGCCGCCGCGCAGGGCGCCCTCGTGGGCCGCGTCGAGTTCGGCCAGGCGGTCCAGGGCGGCGGCGCGGGCCGCGGTGTGCTCGGGGGCGTTCGGGTCGACGGTCGTGGTCAGACGGGTCATGGGCCGGTCCCCTCCGGGGCGGACAGCAGGTGGTCCGGGATGTCGAGGTGGCGGGCGCGCAGCCATTCGCCGAGCGCCTTGCCCTGGGGGTCGAAGCGGTGGGCGGAGGCGACGCCGTCCCCGAGGATTCCGGTGATCGTGAAGTTCAGGGCGCGCAGGTGCGGCAGGACGTGCCGGGTGACGGGCAGTGCGGCGGTCTCCGGGAGCAGCTCGCGGAGCGCCTCGGTGGTGAGCGTGCGCCGCAGCCATGCCCAGGCGTCGTCGCTCTCGGCCCAGAGCCCGACGTTGGCGTCCCCGCCCTTGTCGCCGCTGCGCGCCCCGACCACCAGCCCGAGCGGGGCCCGGGTGGTGGGGCCGTCCCACGCCTGTGGCGCGGGCTCGTTCCCGGTGGGCTCGGCGGGCGCGCGCTCGGGCGCGTACTCGGCGTCGGGCTCGGTTCCGCGCTCGGTTCCGCGCTCGGACGGCTCGGGCGGTGTCCCGGGTGCGGTGTGTGGCGCGGCCGGGACGGGGACGCGGGCGCCGTCCGGGAGGACTGCCGTGTGCGGGACGTCGGCGGCCGGGACGGAGTCCGCGGTGAAGACGCCGTACGGCTGCGCCGGGCCCGGCGGGGCGGTGACGTGGAAGCCGGGGTAACTCGCCAGCGCCAGCTCGATCGCCGCGCCGGTCAGCGCCCGCCCGACCCGGTCCGGGGAGGCGTCCCGCACCACCAGGCGCAGCAGCGCGCTCGCCGTCTCCTGCGTCGGCGCGTCCTCGTGGTCCGTGCGGGACAGGGTCCAGTCGACGGCGGCCACTTCCCGTAGAGCCTCCGCCAGTTGGGCCCGGAGCAGCGCGGCCTTCTCCTCGATGTCGAGGCCGGTCAGTACGAACACCACCTCGTTGCGCCAGCCCCCGACGCGGGTCACCCCCACCTTGAGGGTGTCCGGCGGCGGCTCCCCGAGGACCCCCGAGATCCGTACCCGGTCGGGTCCGGCCGGTTCCAACCGGACGGTGTCCAGGCGGGCCGTCACGTCGGGGCCGGGATACCGGGCGCCGTGCGTCTCGTAGAGGAGCTGCGCGGTGACCGTGCCGGGCGTGACGGCGCCGCCCGTCCCCGGGTGCTTCGTGATCACCGACGAGCCGTCCTCGGAGACCTCCGCGAACGGGAACCCGGGCCGGCCCACGTCGTGCCGGGTGAAGAAGGCGTAGTTCCCGCCGGTGGTCTGGGTCCCGCACTCCAGGACGTGTCCGGCCACCACCGCCCCCGCCAGCCGGTCGAAGTCGCCCGGCGCCCAGTCGAACCACCAGGCGGCCGGCCCGCTGACCAGGGCCGCGTCCGTGACCCTGCCGGTGACGACCACGTCCGCGCCCGCGCGCAGGCAGGCCGCGATCCCCGCCCCGCCCAGGTAGGCGTTGGCCGTCAGGGCGTCACCGCGCGCGGAGGCGTACGGGGTCAGGTCGTCGCCCTCCACGTGCGCCACCCTCACCGGGACACCGGTCCTCGCGGCCAGCTCGCGGATGGCGCCGGCGAGTCCGGCCGGGTTGAGGCCGCCCGCGTTGGTGACGATCCGTACGCCGCGCTCGTGCGCGAGGCCCAGGTTCTCCTCCAGTTGGCGCAGGAAGGTCTTCGCATAGCCGAGGTCCGGGTTCTTCAGGCGGTCGCGGCCGAGGATCAGCATGGTCAGCTCGGCCAGGTAGTCCCCGGTCAGCACGTCCAGCGGGCCGCCCGTCAGCATCTCGCGCACCGCGTCGAAGCGGTCGCCGTAGAAGCCGGAGGCGTTCCCGATCCGCAGGGGCCGCCAGCCGATGACCGGGGGCCGCCCGATGACCGCGGGCCGCCCGGTCACCGGGAGCCGCCCGCGCCGGCCGTCGAAGAAGGGCCCTCCGCGTCCTCGGCCGAGGGGGCGCCGTCGGCCGAGGGGGCGCGACCCGGACCCGGCGGGCCCGCGAACGCCTGGGCGATGTCCAGCCAGCGGTCGGCGTCGGGGCCGGTCGCCGTCAGGGCCAGATCGGCGCGGTGGGCGCGCCGGGTCACCAGCAGGCAGAAGTCCAACGCCGGGCCCGTCGCCCGCTGCTCGGCGTCCTCGGGCCCGTACGCCCAGGTCGTGACGCCGTCCGGGGCGAGCAGCTCCACCCGGAACTCCGCGCCCGGCGCCCGCAGGCCCCGTACCGCGTACGCGTAGTCCCGCGCCCGCACCCCGATCCGCGCGACGTGCCGCAGCCGGGCCGTCGGGACCCGTCGGACACCGAGCGCGTCGGCGACGTCCTGCCCGTGCGCCCAGGTCTCCATCAACCGGGCGCTCGCCATCGAGGCGGCCTTCATCGGCGGCCCGTACCAGGGGAAACGCCCCTCGGGGTCGGCGGCGGCGAGGGCCTCGTCCAGCGCGGCCCGTCCCGCGCGCCACCGGGCCAACAGATCGGCCGGGTCCAGCAGCGCCCCCTCGGCGGCGCCCTCGTCCACGAAGGTGTCCGGTGCCTTCACCCCCTCCTCGGCCATCACCGCGAAGCCCTCGGCATCGGTGAGGGCGAGCAGCGAGGCCCGGTCGGTCCAGTGCAGGTGGGCGATCTGATGGGCGACGGTCCACCCGGCGGCGGGTGTCGCCCTCGCCCACTCCTCCTGCGGCAACTCCCCCACCAGCGAGTCCAGTTCGGCCCCCTCCGTACGGAGATCGGCGAAGACGGCGACAGCGGACGGATCGGGCACGGTGCGCTCCCCTTCTCGGCGTGGGGGAAGCCTGGCAGGGGTCCGAGAAACAATCAAGCATGCTTGCATGATTTGTGGGACGGCCGCCGCGTTCCCGCCGGCGGCACAACTACGGTCGCTCGAAGACGCATTGGGCGGGTCACCGGCCGGGCGTGGGCAACGACGCCCCACCGCCGTCGGCCGGCACGGGGGCGATTTCGGCCGTACGCCGGAAACTCGCGGAACGTCTGCGATGTCGCGCCGATACTGAATGCCCCGCCTTCGGCGCGACCCGGCGCATGCGCGCGCAGCGCGGACAACCGTTCCTGTCATGGCACGTGAGGCACTCGACGAAGAGGACGAACCGACGTGACGTACGCGAACCCAGCCGCCTTCTCCCTCTACCCCGAACTCGACGCCACCGCCCTGGCCACCTTCGTCACCGCCCTGGAAACGGGCGACGTGACGGGGCTGTCCCCCGCCCGCGCCGCCGACGTGGCCGAGGTGCGCTCGCTCGTCGTGTTCAGCCGCGGCAAGGTCACCGGCGCCGGCGGCGCGCTGCTCGACGCCGCGCTGTGGCGGCACACCGGGCCGCAGCCCCGGCCGGTGATCGTAATGCCCTCGCCGTGGACGGACCTCGGCTGGCTCACGTACGCCGTCCAGGCCGGCCTGTTCGCCGCCCGCGGGTACGACGTCCTCGCCTACACCGCGCGCGGGTTCGGCGCGTCGGAGGGGCAGGTCGAGGTCGCCGGCCCGCTCGACGTCGCCGACGGCAGCCGGGCCCTGGACCACGTCATCGAGCGCACCTCCGGGCCCGTCACGAAGATCGGCTTCCTCGGGGACTCGTACGGCTCCGGCATCAGCCAGCTCGTCGCCGCGCACGACACCCGCGTGGACGCGGTCGTGGCGATGAGCACCTGGGGCGACCTTGGCGAGGCGTTCTTGGAGAACTCCACCCGCCATGTCGCGGCCGTACGGGCGCTGCTGAACGCGGCGGCGCGGGCCCGGCTCAGCCCTCAGACGGAAGGCGTCTTCGAGAACGTCCTGGCCGACCGCGACCTCGACGGCACCCTGCGCTGGGCGGAACCGCGCTCGCCCTTCACCCACGTCAAGGAACTCAACCGGCGCCGGGTGCCCGTCCTGTTCGCGCAGGCGTGGCACGAGACGCTCTTCCCCGGCAACCAGACCCTGAAGATGTTCAACGAGCTCACCGGCCCCAAACGCATCGACCTCTCCATCGGCGACCACTCGGGCCCCGAGATGTCGGGCGTGCTCGGACTGCCGAACCGGATCTGGACCGACGCGCACCGCTGGTTCGACCACCACCTCAAGGGCGTGGACAACGGCATCGCCGCCGAAGGGCAGGTGGTCGCCGAGGTGATGTGGACCAAGGCCCTCGAAACCGCCCCCACCTGGCACGCCCTCACCCGCCGGTTCCGCCGGGTGCACCTCGCGGGCGGCGGGGAGCTGGCCGAGAAGCCCGAGGCCGGCTGGACCGCGACCGTCGTCTGCGGGATCGACACCCCGACGACCGTCGCCGACGAGATCGTCCGCTCCGGGTACGCGGAGATCGCCGGCCTGCCGAAGGCCTACCCGACCGGCGACATCGACCGCTCCGTGGCCGCCGTCTGGGCCACCGCGCCCGAAGAGGCGGGCCTACGGCTGCGCGGCACGCCCCGGCTGCGGGTGACGTACCGGGCGGCGAACCCGGGCTCCGGCTTCGTCGCGTACCTCCTGGACACCGCGCCCGACGGGACGGCCCACATCATCACGCACGCCCCGTACAGCGACCTCGGCTCGGCGCCGGACAGCCTGATCAGCGCGGACATCGACCTCCAGGCGACGGCGTACGACGTCCCGCCCGGGCATCGCGTCCTCCTGGTCGTCGACGCCCTCGACCCGTTCTACGCGGACCCCAACCTCCCCCGCGCGACACTCTCCATCACCTCCCCCGAGGCGACCCCCTCGTACCTGGACCTGCCGCTGGGCTGAGGACCGGCCCGGCCTACGAGGACGAGGTACGACGCGACCGGGCGCCGAGTTGGGAGCGGACCGCGCCCATGCTGGCCGCGATGACGAGGGCGATGGCGAGGGCGTC
Organism: Streptomyces sp. NPDC046557; assembly: GCF_040645975.1. Lineage (NCBI taxonomy): Bacteria > Bacillati > Actinomycetota > Actinomycetes > Kitasatosporales > Streptomycetaceae > Streptomyces > Streptomyces sp. NPDC046557. Next base: position 170,317 of record NZ_JBEYZH010000010.1, on the reverse strand, counting down.
CACGAGGGACATGCCCTGGTGCAGGACCAGGAAGCCGGCGCTCGCCGCGATGGCCGGTTCCAGGCTCATCAGGATCGCGAAGGTCGGGGCGGGCAGCCGGCGCAGGGCCAGCAGTTCCAGCGTGTACGGCAGGACGGAGGACATGACGGCCACGCCCAGGCCCAGCGCCAGGGTGCTCGGCACGACGAGGTCGGAGCCGGCCTCGACCACCCCGAGCGGCAGCGAGATGACCGCGGCGACGGCCATCGCCAGGGCCAGGCCGTCCGCCTGCGGGAAGCGGCGGCCCGTGCGCGCGCTGAAGACGATGTACGCCGCCCACATCGCGCCCGCCCCGACCGCGAAGGCGGCGCCCAGCGGGTCGAGGCCGCCGAAGCCCCCCTCGCCGTGGCCGGCGAGGAGGGCCACCCCGGCCAGGGCGAGGGCCGCCCACAGCAGGTTCATCAGGCGCCGGGACACGATCACGGACAGGGCGAGCGGGCCGAGCACCTCCAGGGTGACGGCGGGGCCGAGCGGGATGCGGTCGATCGCCTGGTAGAAGAGGCCGTTCATGCCGGCCATGGTCACGCCGAACCAGAACACGGTGGTCCAGTCGGCCCGCGCGTAGCCGCGCACCTTGGGCCGGCAGACCAGCAGCAGCACCAGGGCCGCCGCCGCGAGCCGAAGGGTGACCACGCCCGCCGCGCCCGTCCGGGGCATCACCATGACGGCGAGGGCGGCACCGAACTGCACCGAGACCCCGGCCGAGACCACCAGCGCGACCGGCCCGAACCGCGCCCGTACACCGGAGGCGGACGGCGCCGCGTCGCGGGACGCGCCGGTGAGGGAGGCGCTGTCGGGGGACGCGGGCACGGTGTCGGAAGCCGAGGGGGACGGGGTCATTCCACCAGGCTAAGGGGTCCATAACGGGTGCGATGCCGTGTTCTGCCTTACATTGCGCACACCCCCGTAACCCCCGCTAAGCCTCCTCGGCGAGGACGTCCGCCAAGACCTCCGCGAGGTGACGGGCCCGGCGCCCTTCGCCGAGCTGCGCGATCTGGGTCCGGCAGGAGAATCCGTCCGCCAGGAACACGGCCTCCGGCGGCGCGGCCCGCAGCGCGGGCAGGAGCTGTTCCTCCGCGCAGGCCACCGATACGTCGTGGTGGCCGGGCTCGAAGCCGAAGTCGCCCGCCAGGCCGCAGCAGCCGCCGCTGAGCCCGCCGGTGAGGCCGGCCCGCTCGCGCAGCCGGCGGTCGGCCGCGTCGCCGAGCACGGCGTGCTGGTGGCAGTGGGTCTGGCCTGCCACCGGCCGGTCCAGGCGCGGCGGGTGCCACTGCGGGGCGTATTCCTCCAAGGTCTCCGCGAAGGTCCGGACGGCCGCCGCCAGCCGCGCCGCGCGCGGGTCGTCCGGCAGCAGGGTCGGCAGGTCGGTGCGCAGGGCCGCCGCGCAGCTCGGTTCGAGGACCACCACCGGGCCGGCCGCCTCCCCGAGGGTGTCCAGTGTGCGGGTGAGGACCTGCCGGGCGCGGGCCCGGCGGCCGGTGGAGAGGTACGTCAGACCGCAGCAGACCCGGCCGGGCGGCAGGGACACCCCCAGCCCGGCCGCCGCCAGGACCCGTACGGCGGCCCGGCCGGTCTCCGGGGACAGGTACTCGGTGAAGGTGTCCGGCCACAGCGTGACGCCCCCGGTGCCGGCGCCCGCCCCCGACCGGCGGGCTCCGGACCGCCGCCACCACCGGGTGAAGGGCTCCCGGGCCGGCGACGGCAGCGCGCGGCGCCGGTCCAGCCCCGGCACCGGCACCAGACGGGCGGCGGCGCCCACCGGCCCCGCCGCCCGCACCGCGGCGATCAGCCGCAGCCACTGCGGCAACCCGCCCAGCGTGTAGTGGGACAGCGGCCGGATCCGGCCGGCCCAGTGCCGCTCCAGGAACTCGGACTTGTACGTGGCCATGTCCACCCCCACCGGGCAGTCGCTGCGGCACCCCTTGCAGGCCAGGCACAGGTCCAACGCCTCGGCGACCTCCGTCGAGCGCCAGCCGTCCGTGACGATCTCCCCGGCCAGCATCTCGTGCAGCAGCCGCGCCCGCCCCCGCGTGGAGTGCCGCTCCTCCCCGGTGACCCGGTACGAGGGACACATCACCTCCGCGCCGACCGGCTCCGTACCCCGGCACTTCCCGACGCCGACGCAGCGGGCCACCTCTCCGGCGAACGGCGTCGCCGGCAGTACCGCGAAGCGCAGGTTCTCGTCCAGCCGCGCCGGGCGGACCAGCATCCCCGGGTTCATGCCGCCCACCGGGTCCCACACGTCCTTGTAGGCGCGGAACAGATCCAGCACCCGGGGTCCGTACATCCTCGGCAGCAGTTCGGCGCGTGCCTGCCCGTCGCCGTGCTCCCCCGACAGGGAGCCGCCGTGCGAGACGACGAGGTCCGCCAGCGCCGAGGAGAACTCCCGGAAGCGGGCCACCCCGGCCGCCGACACCAGGTCGAAGTCGATCCGTACGTGGACGCAACCCTCCCCGAAGTGCCCGTACGGGGACCCGCGCAGCCCGTGCGCCGCCAGCAGCGCCCGGAACTCCCTCAGGTACGCGCCGAGCCGGACCGGCGGCACCGCGCAGTCCTCCCAGCCCGGCCAGGCCATCTCCCCGGTCGGCAGCCGGGTCGCCGTGCCCGCCGCGTCCTCGCGGATCCGCCACAGGGCCCGCTGCCCGGCCGGGTCGGTGACCAGCGCCGCGTCCAAGGCGTCGGCGCCCCCGACCAGCGCCCGGGCGGCGCCCTCGTCCCGCATCTCGACGAACAGCCACGCCCCGCCGCGCGGCAGGTCCCGCGCCGCGGGGCCGACGAGGTCCCGGGCCATGCCCTCCACCGTCAGCGGGCGGTACGGCAGCAGCCCCGCCGCCGCGTCGGCCGCCGCGCTCTCGTCGGCGTACCCGAGCACCGCGAGCACCGGCGCGCGCGGCGCCTCCACCAGGCGCACCACCGCCTCGGTCACCACCCCGAGGGTGCCCTCGCTCCCGCAGAACGCGCGGGCCAGCCCCACCCCGCGCTCGGGGAGCAGGGCGTCCAGGCCGCCGTAGCCGGAGATGCGGCGGGAGAAGCCGCCGGCCATGCCCGTGCGCAGCACCGCCAGGTTCCCGGACACCAGCTCGCGCAGCCCCTCGGGGGCGCCGGTCCAGCCCGTGCCGATCCGGTGCGGGGTTCCCCCGTACCCGGTCACCGCCAGCTCCGTCACGTTGTCGGCGGTGGTGCCCCAGGCCACCGAGTGGGCCCCGCACGCGTTGTTGCCGATCATCCCGCCCAGCGTGCAGCGCGAGTGGGTGGAGGGGTCGGGGCCGAAGGTCAGCCCGTACGGGCGCGCGGCGTCCCGCAGCCGGTCCAGTACGAGGCCCGGTTGGACGACGGCGGTCCGCGCGGCCGGATCCAGCGCCACCAGGGCGTTCATGTGGCGGGTCAGGTCGAGCACCACCCCGGTGCCGGTGGCCTGGCCCGCGATGGAGGTACCGCCACCGCGCGGCACGACCGGGACCCCGGCCTCGGCGCATACCCGCAGCGCCGCCGCCACGTCCTCGGCGTCGCGCGGCGCGACGACGCCGAGCGGGACGCGCCGGTAGTTCGAGGCGTCCATGGTCACCAGAGCCCGCGCCGCGGCGCCGAAGTCCACGTCCCCGCGCAGATTCGCCCGCAATGACCGTTCGAGTTCCCCGGATGCCGTCACGGACTCCACCCTGCCACCGCCCCCATGCGTCTCATCGGGTGGACGCGCTCCCGGAACGGCGACCGGGACCCGATACGCTCCGCTCGTGGCTGAGATCCAGATTCCCGCTGACATCAAGCCCGCCGACGGACGCTTCGGCGCGGGCCCCTCCAAGGTGCGGACCGAGGCGCTCGACGCCCTGGCCGCCACCGGTACCTCCCTGCTCGGAACCTCACACCGCCAGGCCCCGGTCAAGAACCTGGTCGGCTCGGTGCGCCAGGGACTCCGGGACCTCTTCTCGCTGCCCGAGGGCTACGAGGTGATCCTGGGCAACGGCGGCTCCACCGCCTTCTGGGACATCGCGACGGCCGGTCTCATCGAGAAGAAGTCGCAGCACCTCACCTTCGGTGAGTTCTCCTCCAAGTTCGCCACCGCCGCGAAGCTCGCGCCGTGGCTGGACGCGCCCTCCGTGATCTCCTCCGAGCCGGGCACCCACCCCGAGCCGGTCGCCGAGGCGGGCGTGGACGTGTACGCGTACACCCACAACGAGACCTCGACGGGTGTCGCGGCGCCGATCAAGCGCGTCGCGGGCGCCGACGCCGGGTCCCTCGTCCTGGTGGACGCGACCTCGGGCGCCGGTGGTCTGCCGGTGGACATCACCGAGACCGACGTCTACTACTTCGCCCCGCAGAAGTCGTTCGCCTCCGACGGCGGCCTGTGGCTGGCGGCGTTCTCCCCGGCGGCCCTGGAGCGCGCGGCCCGCGTCCACGCGTCCGGCAGCCGGCACATCCCCGAGTTCTTCTCGCTGCCCACCGCGATCGACAACTCGCTGAAGAACCAGACGTACAACACCCCGGCGCTCGCCACCCTCTTCCTGCTGAACCAGCAGCTGGAGTGGATGAACGGCCAGGGCGGCCTGGAGTTCACCACCGGCCGCAGTGCGGCCAGCGCCCGCAACCTGTACGGCTGGGCGGAGGCGTCGAAGTACGCGACCCCGTTCGTCGCGGACCCCGCCAAGCGCTCGTCCGTCATCGGCACGATCGACTTCTCGGACGACATCGACGCGGCCGCCGTCGCCAAGGTGCTGCGCGCCAACGGCATCGTGGACACCGAGCCCTACCGCAAGCTCGGCCGCAACCAACTGCGCGTCGCGATGTTCCCGGCGATCGACCCGGCCGACGTGCAGGCGCTCACCGCCTGCGTCGACTACGTGATCGAGAAGCTGTAACGCGCGAACCCGTACAACGGGGCCCCCGGTGCCGCAGGTGCCGGGGGCGCCGTCGTTCCCACGGCCCGGGGCGTCCCGGACATCGTCCGGGTGGCGTTCGCGCACCTCACCGGCCGGGAGGCCACCCGTACGCGATACCTTCATGAGGTCCGGGGCCGAGCGCCCCGGGTGCGGGTCCACTGATACTTGGAGGCAGCGGCGTGAGCGTGCGAGTGACGGCGGCCCAAGGCGGCGTGGACCCCTTCGGCACGGCCCGGTTGCGGCGCGGGGTGCTCGACGCCTGGGGCGCGGGCCCGGCCCGGTTCCGCGAGGACGCCAACGCCGAGGAGGACCTGGCGCTGGGCGGCTACCGCGACCGCCTCGTGGTCGAACTGGCCCAGAACGCGGCCGACGCCGCCGCCCGCGCGGGCGTACCGGGCCGGCTGCGGCTCACCCTGCACCCGGGCGACGGGGAACACGGCCACGCGGTGCTCGCCGTCGCCAACACCGGCGCCCCGCTGGACGCGACGGGCGTGGAGTCGCTGTCGACGCTACGGGCCTCCGCGAAGCGGGAGCCGGCCGGCGCGGGCGGTTCCGCCGAGACCGTGGGCCGCTTCGGCGTGGGCTTCGCGGCCGTCCTCGCCGTCACCGACGAGCCCGCCGTACTCGGCCGGCACGGCGGTGTCCGCTGGTCCCTCGCCGAGGCCCGCGAACTGGCCCGGGAGGCATCGGGCGGCAGCCCCGGCCTCGGTGACGAGCTGCGCCGCCGCGACGGCCACGTCCCGCTGCTGCGACTGCCGTTGCCCGCCGAGGGCACCGCGCCGCAGGGCTACGACACCGTCGTTGTCCTCCCGCTGCGCGACGCCGCCGCCGAGGAACTCGTGGAGCGGCTGCTGGCCGGGATCGACGACGCGCTGCTCCTGACGCTGCCCGGGCTGCGCGAGGTCGTCGTGGAGACCCCCGCCGCCGGGCACCGGGTGCTGTACCGGCGCACCGAAGGCCCGTACACCGTCATCGAGGACTCCGCCTCCGGCACCCACCGCTGGCGCACCGTCCGCCACAGCGGCCCCATCGAGCCCGCCCTGCTCGCCGACCGGCCCGTGGAGGAGCGGCTGCGGCCCTTCTGGACGGTCACCTGGGCGGTGCCCGCCGACATCGAGGGCGCACCCCAATACCCGCGCACCGCGCCCGTCGTCCACGCACCCACCCCGACCGACGAGCCGCTGGGCATCCCCGCCCTCCTCATCGCCTCGCTGCCGCTCGACACCAGCCGCCGCCACCCCGCGCCCGGCCCGCTGACCGACTTCCTCGTGGAGCGCGCCGCCGACGCCTACGCCGAACTCCTGCGCGACTGGGAGCCGGTGAGCACCGACCTCGTCGACCTGGTGCCCGGCCCGCTCGGCAAGAGCGAGCTCGACGGGGCCCTGCGCGGCGCCGTCCTCCAGCGGCTGCCCCGTACGGCGTTCCTCGCGCCCGCCGCGCCCTCCGAGGAGCTGAAGGCGCTGCGCCCCTTCGAGGCGGAGGTGGTCGAGGGCGCCGGCGCCGACACCGTACGGGTCCTGGCGGAGGTGCTGCCGACCCTGCTCCCGGCCGGGCTGGAGCGCCGCCCCGAGCTGCGCCACCTAGGCGTCGGCCGGCTTCCGCTGGGCGACGCCATCGAGCGGATCGCCGGCATCGAGCGCACCCCCGAGTGGTGGTACCGGCTCTACGACAGCCTCGCCGGGGTCGACCCGGACCGGCTCTCCGGCCTGCCCGTACCGCTCGCCGACGGCCGTACCGCGATCGGGCCGCGCCACATCCTGCTGCCCGGCGCCGACACCCCCGCCGGTCTGGCCCGCCTCGGGCTCAAGGTGGCCCACCCCGAGGCCGCCCACCCGCTGCTGGAGAAGCTCGGCGCGCTCCCGGCGACCCCGCGCGCGGTCCTGACGACCCCGCAGGTCCGGGCGGCGGTGGCGGCCTCCCTGGACGCGGGCGAGATCTGGGACGAGGACGCGCCGGACGCCGACGAGCTGGCCGAGGTGGTCCTGACCCTGGTCCGCGACGCCGGCCTGGAGCCCGGCGACGAGCCGTGGCTGGGCGCCCTCGCCCTGCCCGACGAGGACGGCGAACTCACCCCGGCGGGCGAGCTGCTGCTGCCCGGGTCCCCGCTGGCGTCGGTGATCCGCGAGGACGAGATCCCGTACGTCGACGCGGGGTTCGCCGAGCGGTGGGACGCCGAGACCCTCACCGCCGTCGGCGTGCTGGGCACCTTCCAGCTCGTCCGCGCCAACGACGTGGTCTTGGACCCCGACGAACTGGAGCCCCGTGACGGCGACTTCGCAGAGCCGGACGACGCCGGCCTGCTGGACGCCGTCGACGTGTGGTGCGAGGACCTCCTGGACCAGCTCCCGGACACCCCCCTGCCGCCGGTGGCCACCGAACTGATCGGCGTACGGGACCTGGACCTCGTCGACGACGACCGCTGGCCCCAGGCCCTGGCCATGCTCGCCCAGCCCCCGCTGCGCGACGCCCTGACCCAACCCGTGCGGGTCCTGCTCCCCGACGGCACCACCCGCTCGGTGCGCCCGTACACCGCCTGGTGGCTGCGCGACCACCCGGTGCTCGACGGCCGCCGCCCGGCCGGTCTGCGCGCGGCGGGCGGCGACCCGCTGCTGGCCGGGCTCTACACCTCCGCCGACGCCACCGGCTTCGAGGACGAGCAGGTGCTGCAGGCTCTCGGCGTACGGACCACCGTGGACGCCCTGCTCGACGAACCCGGCGGCGCGGCCGAACTCCTGGGCCGCCTCGCCGACCCCGACCGGGAGGTCTCGGACCGCCAGCTGCACGCCCTCTACGGGGCGCTGGCCGAACTGGACCCCGAACAGGTCACCCTCCCCCACGACCTGCGGGCGGTGGTCGACGGCGAGGTCCGGGTGGTGGACGCGGCCGACGCGGTGATCGCCGACGCCCCCGACCTGCTGCCCCTGACGGCGGGCCTGCCGCTGCTGCCGGTCGCCCCCGCCCGGGCCGCCGACCTGGCGGAACTGCTCCAGGTGCGCCGTCTGTCGGACACCGTCCCGGCGGAGGTCACGACCCCGGGCGAGGAGCACGAGGTCCCGGAGGCGGTACGGATCCTGCTGGGCCCCGCGACGCCGCGGACGTACGTCGAGCACGAGGAACTGGTCGCGGGCGGCACGGAACTCGACTGGCGCCGCACCCCGGACGGCACCCTGCACGCCGCCACGCTGGAGGGCGTCGCGGCCGGCCTCGCCTGGTCGGCGGGCCAGTGGCCGCGCCGCTTCGAGGTCGCGGCCCTGCTGGAGGACCCCTCCCGCACGGCGGAACTGGCCCGCGACCGCTGGTTCGACTAGGGCACGTCTGACGGCCCGTACCGGCGCCGCGGCCGCTCCCCCGCTGGGACGTGGTGGTCCCCGTGGCGGCGCACATCTGGGCCGCGGGGACGAGCCGGTACGCCGTGGACAGCCGGTAGGACGACAGTCTGAGCACGGGCAGCACGGGCAGCGCGGTCCACTCTCCGGTGAAGGCCGGGGCGGTGCCGCTGTTGGAGCCGACGGTGCCCACCACGGCGGCCCGCGCCTGCGGCCGGCGGCTGGTACGGCAACGGCGCCGGCGCCGGCTGGGTGTACGCGCCCTACACGGACGACTCCAACGCATGGCGCACCGGCCTCGCCGAGTGCAACTCCGGCTGAGCCGGCTCCCTCGACCGCTGGTTCCCGGCCTAGGCCGGGAACCAGCGGTCGACCCGGCGGAAGGTGAACTCGATCAACACGGAGGCGGCGGCGGCGATGCCGACGGCGGTCCACGGCATCACGTCGCCCTCCAGCCGGAGCTGGAAGAACTGCTGCAACCACGGCACGACCAGGACCAGGAGGAACGCCCCGCCCATCGCCCCGACCAGGGCGATCCGCCACCACGTGTACGGGCGGGCGATGATCGCCAGGACCCACATCGAGGTCAGGAACAGGGTCAGCGTCGCGGCGCTGGTCTCGGCCTGGAGGCTGTCCACGCCGGTGTAGTGGTGGCGGGCGAGCAGGTACGTCACGAAGGTGGCGGCCGCCGCGATCACCCCGCCCGGGATCGCGTACCGCATCACCCGCTTCACGAAGTGCGGTTTCGCCCGCTCCTTGTTGGGCGCGAGCGCGAGGAAGAACGCGGGGATGCCGATCGTCAGCGTCGACAGCAGCGTCAGGTGGCGCGGCAGGAACGGGTACTCCACCTGGGCGCAGACCACCAGGACGGCCAGCAGCACCGAGTAGACGGTCTTCACGAGGAAGAGCGTGGCCACCCGGGTGATGTTGCCGATGACCCGGCGCCCTTCCGCCACCACCGAGGGCAGGGTGGCGAAGCTGTTGTTCAGCAGCACGATCTGCGCGACCGCGCGGGTGGCCTCCGAGCCGGAGCCCATGCTCACCCCGATGTCGGCGTCCTTGAGGGCGAGGACGTCGTTGACGCCGTCGCCCGTCATGGCGACCGTGTGCCCCTTGGACTGGAGGGCCGCGACCATGTCCCGCTTCTGCCGCGGGGTGACCCGGCCGAAGACGGCGTTGCCGTCCAGCATCTCCGCCATGTCGGCCTTCGCGTCGGGCAGTTCGCGCGCGTCGACCGTGTTCTGCGCGCCGGGCAGACCGAGCTTCCCGGCCACCGCGCCGACGGAGACGGCGTTGTCCCCGGAGATGACCTTGGCCTTGACGTCCTGGTCCGCGAAGTAGCGCAGCGTGTCGGCGGCGTCGGGACGCAGCCGCTGCTCCAGGACGACGAGGGCGGTGGGCCTGACCCCGTGGGCCACGGCCGGGTCGTCCAGTTCGCGGGCGGAGTGGGCCAGGAGGAGAACCCGTAGGCCCTGTTCGTTGAGGGCGTCGATCTCCTCCAGGGCCGGGTCACCGGCCGGCAGCAGCACGTCGGGGGCGCCCAGCAGCCAGGTGTTGTTCTCGCCGTCGCCCTCGCTGAAGCTGGCGCCGCTGTACTTGCGGGCGGAGGAGAACGGCAGCGATTCGGTGCAGCGCCACTCCGCGTTGTCGGGGTAGGCGTCGATGATGGCCTGAAGGCTGGCGTTGGGGCGCGGGTCGGACTCCCCGAGCGCGCCGAGCACCTTCTCCACGTACGCGCCGTCCTCGCCGTCGAGCGGGCGCAGCTCGGTGACGTCCATGCCCCCTTCGGTGAGGGTGCCGGTCTTGTCGAGGCAGACGACGTCGACGCGCGCGAGCCCTTCGATGGCGGGCAGTTCCTGGACGAGGCACTGCTTGCGACCCAGCCTGATGACCCCGATGGCGAACGCGACGGACGTCAGCAGGACGAGCCCCTCGGGGATCATCGGCACGATGCCGCCGACGGTCCGGGCGATGGAGTCCTTGACGTCGGAGTCCTTGACGACGAGCTGGCTGACGACGAGGCCGATCGAGGTCGGGACCATCATCCAGGTGACGTACTTGAGGATGGTGGAGATGCCGGTGCGCAGCTCGGAGTGGACGAGAGTGAAGCGGGAGGCTTCCTCGGCGAGCTGCGCGGCATAGGCCGCGCGGCCGACCTTGGTGGCGGTGAACGCGCCGCCGCCGGCGACCACGAAGGAGCCGGACATGACCTGGTCGCCGGGCTTCTTGAGCACCGGGTCGGCCTCGCCGGTCAGCAGGGATTCGTCGATCTCCAGCCCCTCGGCCTGGCCGAGCACCCCGTCGACGACGACCTTGTCGCCGGGCCCGAGTTCGATGACGTCGCCGAGGACGATCTCGGAGGTGGAGATCTCGCCGGTCCTGCCGTCGCGGCGGACGCTGGGCTTGGCCTCGCCGATGACGGCGAGCCCGTCGAGGGTCTTCTTGGCGCGCAGCTCCTGGATGATGCCGATGCCCGTGTTCGCGATGATGACGAAGCCGAAGAGGCTGTCCTGGATCGGCGCGACGAACAGCATGATCAGCCACAAGACGCCGATGATGGCGTTGAAGCGGGTGAAGACGTTCGCCCGCACGATCTCGGAGGTGGAGCGCGAGGAGCGCACGGGCACGTCGTTGACGTCGCCGCGCGCGACGCGTTCGGCGACCTCCGCCGTGTTCAGGCCGCCCGGCCTGAACCGGGGCGCCGGCGGGCGCACCGGGTGGACCGGGTCCAGTTCGGCCCCCGCGTCGGTGGCCGTCCCGGAGGCGGCGGCGCCGGCGCCGCCGTTGCCGTTGCCGTCCGGCTCCGGTCCGTCGGTTTCGGTCTTCGCCCGCTGCGTCATGCTTTCGACGGTAAAGGGGGTTCGAACGCTTCACCCCTTGAGCGGTCGGAAGATCCGACTCCGGGATGACCCGAATCGTCCCCTGGTAGCCCGCGCCGTCAGACCTTCGGCCCGGGCTCCGCGGCATCCGCGGCCTGCTGCTCCTTGTGCCGCGCGATGGCGGCCTCGCGACCGCGGGCGTACCAGATGCCGATCAGGCCGAGGGCGGCGCCGGCCGCCGGGGTCCACACCCACCACAGCAGGCCCCGGTCCGCGAACCACCCGTAGAAGGGGAGCTGGACGAGGAAGAGGACGAACCAGATGATCGTGCCGCCGACGACGGTCGCGACGACGGGGCCCTCCAGGGGCTCGGGGGCCTCGTGCTGTGCGGTCCATTTCGCCATGCGGCCAGTCTAGGCGGGGAGGTCACAGGGGTAGAAGAGAGGCCGTACCGGTCGACTCTGAGGGCGCCTCAGCCCTGTCTACGCGCGGAGATGGACGGCCCTTCCCTCATGTGTTCATACTGAAACGGTTTGCCTGCGACCGGTTTTATTCGTATGAATAACCAAATGACCCTTTGAGGACCGCATGAGCACCTCGGCACCCGCCGCGGCCCCCACCAACGCCATGGACCGTTACTTCAAGATCTCCGAGCGCGGTTCGACCGTCGCCCGCGAGGTCCGCGGCGGCTTCGCGACCTTCTTCGCCATGGCCTACATCATCGTGCTGAACCCGATCATCCTCGGCAGCGCGAAAGACATGTACGGCCACCAGCTCAACGGCGGCCAGCTCGTCACCGCCACCGTCCTGACGGCCGCGTTCTCCACCCTCCTCATGGGCGTCATCGGCAACGTCCCGATCGCGCTCGCGGCCGGGCTCGGCGTCAACACCGTCGTCGCCCTCCAGCTCGCACCCCGGATGAGCTGGCCCGACGCCATGGGCATGGTCGTCCTCGCGGGCTTCGTGGTGATGCTGCTGGTCGCCACCGGCCTGCGCGAACGGGTCATGAACGCCGTCCCGCTCGGCCTGCGCAAGGGCATCTCGATCGGCATCGGCCTGTTCATCATGCTGATCGGCCTGGTCGACTCGGGCTTCGTCTCCCGCATCCCCGACCTCGCCCACACCACGGTGCCCCTCCAGCTCGGCGCCGGCGGCCACCTGCACGGCTGGCCCGTGCTGATCTTCGCGCTCGGCGTGCTGCTCACGCTGACCCTGCTGATCCGCAAGACGCCCGGCGCGATCCTGATCTCCATCGTGGCCATGACCGTGCTCGCGGTCGTCGTCCAGCTGGTCATCGACCTTCCGGCTTCCGCCTGGGGCCTGACCGTGCCGCAGTGGCCGGGCAACCCGGTGGCCGCACCCGACTTCGGGCTGGTCGGCCAGGTCAGCCCGTTCGGCGGCTTCGGCAAGGTCGGCGTGCTCACCGGGGTCCTGTTCGTCTTCACCGTGCTGCTGTCCTGCTTCTTCGACGCGATGGGCACCATCCTCGGCGTCGGCGACGAGGCCAAGCTGACGAAGCCGGACGGCACCTTCCCCGGGATCAACCGGGTCCTGCTCGTCGACGGCCTGGCCGTCGCCTCGGGCGGCGCCACGTCCTCCTCGGCCACCACCTGCTTCGTGGAGTCCACGGCCGGCGTCGGCGAGGGGGCCCGCACGGGCCTGGCCAACGTGGTGACCGGCGCCCTGTTCACCGTCTCGCTCTTCCTCACGCCGCTGGCGACGATGGTCCCCTCCCAGGCGGCGACGCCCGCCCTGGTGGCGGTGGGCTTCCTGATCCTGGCCGGCTCGGTCAGGGACATCGACTGGAGCGACTTCACCATCGCCGTCCCCGCCTTCCTGGCGATGGTGATGATGCCCTTCACCTACTCGATCACCAACGGCATCGGCATCGGCTTCATCAGCTTCTGCACCCTGCGCCTGACGACGGGCCGGGCCCGCGGCGTCCCGGCGGCCATGTGGGTGGTCGCGGCGGTGTTCGTCTTCTACTACGCGATGCCGGCCCTCGGCCTGACGTAGGCGCCGGGGGTCAGGTGAGCCCGTAGAACTTCTCCGTCTCGTCGACGGCGGCCTTGAAGCGCTCGTCGAAGTCATCGCGAATGAGCGTCCGGACGACATAGTCCTGGACGCTCATTCCACGTTTGGCGGCATGAGTCCGGAGGCGTTCGAGCAGCTCCCCGTCTATGCGCATGCTCAGCACATGAGTCCCCATGCCGCACAGAGTCGGGGCACCGCCCCGGGACGCGGGTCACTTTCGGGAAGCGACTCACCCGGACGAGTGACGAAACCTGTGCGGTGGACGAACCCGGTGCGGTGTCCCATGGTGTGACGTGTGACGCCCGGAAACCAGTGTTCTTTAGAGAGGGTAATGAGTTATTCTAAAGAACATGCACGACCTTTCCCATGGCGACGACGCTGCCGCCGTGAACGACCTCCGCTCCGCCGTCATGCGGCTGGGCCGCCGGCTCAAGCACCAGCGCGTCGACGAGTCACTGAGCCCGACCGAGATGTCGGTGCTCGGCACCCTCGCCCGCTGCGGCCAGGCCACTCCGGGCGAGCTGGCGCGGCGGGAGCACGTCCAGCCGCCGTCGATGACCCGCATCGTCGCGCTGCTGGAGGCCAAGGGACTGGTACGGCTGGAGCCGCACCCGGACGACCGCCGCCAGAAGGTGGTCAGCCAGACGGAGGAAGCCGAAGCGATGCTCGAACAGAGCCGTCGCAAGCGCAACGCCTTCCTGGCCGGGCTCGCGGCAGAGCTCACCGAGGACGAATGGGCCAAGCTGCGTGCCGCGGCGCCCGTCCTGGACAAGCTCGCGCACTTCTAATCGTCCGACGCCAGGAGGCGAACGCTTTTGAGTACGGGAACCGGAGCAGACTCCGCACCCGGCCACACATCCACCACTACGCGACCCGCGGGCCGGAGCTCCATGTTCGGCTCGCTGAGGATTCGGAACTACCGGCTCTTCGCCACCGGACAGGTCGTCTCGAACACCGGCACCTGGATGCAGCGCATCGCCCAGGACTGGCTGGTCCTGTCCCTCACCGGCTCGGCCTCCGCGGTGGGCATCACCATCGCGCTGCAGTTCCTGCCGATGCTGATGTTCGGCCTCTACGGAGGCGTACTCGCCGACCGGCTGCCCAAGCGGCCGCTGCTGCTGGCCACCCAGGGCGCCATGGGCCTGACGGGCATCGCCCTCGCCGCGCTCACCCTGGCCGGTCACGTGCAGGTCTGGCACGTCTACCTCGCCGCGTTCCTGCTCGGCCTGGTCACCGTCCTCGACAACCCGGCGCGCCAGACGTTCGTCCCGGAGATGGTCGGCAAGGACCAGCTCGCGAACGCGGTCAGCCTGAACTCCGCCAACTTCCAGTCCGCGCGGCTGGTCGGCCCGGCGATCGCCGGTGTGCTGATCACCGCCGTCGGCTCCGGCTGGGCCTTCCTGCTGAACGGACTGTCCTTCGCCGCGCCGATCGCCGCGTTGCTGATGATGCGGACGCGGGAACTCCATCCGGTGGAGCGGCAGCCGCGCGGCAAGGGCCAGCTGCGGGAGGGCCTGCGGTACGTCGCCGGGCGCCCCGAGCTGATCTGGCCGATCGTGCTGGTCGGCTTCATCGGGACCTTCGGGTTCAACTTCCCGATCTGGCTGTCCGCGTTCGTGAACACGGTGTTCCACGGGGACGCCGGTACGTACGGCCTGTTCAACACCCTGATCGCGGCGGGTTCCCTGGCGGGCGCCCTGCTGGCGGCCCGACGCGGCCACTCCCGGCTGCGGGTACTGGTCGCGGCGGCGGCGCTCTTCTCGGTCCTGCTGATCGTGACGGCGTTCGCGCCGGGGCTGTGGCTGTTCGCGGCGCTCCTCGTCCCGATCGGGATGTTCGGCCTGACGGTCAACGTCACGGCGAATTCGAGCGTGCAGATGGCGACCGACCCCGAGATGCGGGGCCGGGTGATGGCGCTGTTCATGATGGTCTTCACGGGCGGTACCCCGCTCGGGGCCCCGCTGGTGGGCTGGATCACGGACACGTACGGCGCCCGGATCGGCATGGCCGCGGGCGGCGCGGTCTCCCTGGTCTCGGCCTTGGCCATCGCGGTGGTCCTCTCCCGCGTCGGCAACCTCAGCGTCCGCCTCTCCCGCCGTGGCCTCACCTTCGTCCCGGCCCAGCGCACCCTGGTCAAGGCGGCCTGACGCCCCTCCCCGGCGGGGCGACTCCAGCCCCGCCGGCGCCGCCCTTTCCGGCCCCGCCGGCGCAAACACGGCCCGGCCGGCCATATCCAGCCTCGCCGGCGTTTGAGGCGCGGGGTCCGGGGCGGAGCCCCGAAAGCCCGGCGCAGCCGGGGCCGCTCCGCGCAACGGCCCGCACCCGCAACGGAGTCCCGGGTACTAGGGTCAGCCCATGAGGCTGTTCGCCGCCGTGCTGCCCCCCGTCCCCGCCGTCGCGGAACTCCACGAGGCCGTCCGGGCGGCGCGGGCCGCGTCACCCGCCGCCCCCCACCTCCGCTGGACCGCGGAAGAGTCCTGGCACTTCACCCTCGCCTTCATGGGCGAGGTCCGCGAAGAGCTCCTCCCCGACCTCCACGCCCGCCTCGCCCGCGCGGCGGCCCGCACCGAGGCGTTCCCCCTCCGCATCCACGGCTGCGGCCACTTCGGCGACACCGCCCTGTGGGCCGGCGCCGCCGGGGACCTCGACCGGATGCGGCTCCTCGCCGAACGCGCCGACGCCGCCGCCCGCCGCGCCGGCATCCCCATGGAGCAGCACCGCCGCTACACCCCGCACCTCACGCTCGCGCGGGGCGCCCGCGGCGCCACCCTCCGCCCCCACCTCGACGCCCTCACCGCCTTCGAGGGCGCGTCCTGGCGGGTCGACACCCTCAGCCTCGTCCGCAGCAACCTGCCCCCCGGCGGCATCCCCGGCGAGCGGCCCCGCTACGAGGTCGTCGGTGCCTGGCCCCTGGCCGTCGACCCCGCGCCCGCCTGAGCGCCACGCGGGGCACCCCCGCCGCCGGGTGCACCCGGTGATCCCGGCTCCAGATGTTCCCGGGCCACCCGCGCCGGTACGCACATCCGCCAGGCCTCGGTGACCAGCTCCGCGAGCTCGCCCTCTTCCAGGGCGGCCATCCGGGCGTGCGCCCAGTTGTGGCGCAGGTCCCCGGCGCCCGGCAGGGAGAACTTCCCCGGCTCGGCCGCCACCAGATCCGCCCGCTCCTCCCTCGGGAAGGCGAAGCCCAGCTCCTCCTCGTCCCGGGACAGGGCGAGGTAGACGATGCGGCCGATGCGGAACTTCACCCGGTCCCGGATCAGGTGCTCCTCCGTGCGGGGCAGTGCGAGCGCCAGTCGACGTACGTCTTCCACGGTCACCATGTGAGCAGTATCGCGGCCCCACGACCGGTGGCCGGCGGCTGCCGCGTTAGGCTCGACGGGTGGATCCGAAGACCAGAAACCGTGTCATGGCCGGTGTGCTCGTCCTGATGTTCGTCGTCGTCGCCGTGGCGGCCGCCGTCGGCCAGTAGCCCCGCGCCCGCGTTCGGCGCCCGCGCGCCCTTGCCTGGAGTCGACTCCAAGCAGTTGGCTTGGGTCCCATGAAGTACACGCAGCTCGGACGCACCGGACTCAAAGTCAGCCGACTCGTCCTCGGCACGATGAACTTCGGTCCGCAGACAGACGAACCGACCAGCCACGGCATCCTTGACGCCGCGATCGACGCCGGCCTGAATTTCGTGGACACCGCCAACGTCTACGGCTGGGGCGAGAACAAGGGCCGCACCGAGGAGATCATCGGCACCTGGTTCGCCCAAGGGGGCGGCCGCCGGGACAAGACGGTCCTGGCCACCAAGGTGTACGGGAACATGGCCGCCGAGGGCGATCCCTGGCCCAACCACGACAAGCTGTCGGCCCTCAACATCCGCCGGGCCGTCGACGCGAGCCTCAAGCGGCTCCAGACCGACTACATCGACCTCTACCAGTTCCACCACGTCGACCGCCGGACGCCCTTCGAGGAGATCTGGCAGGCCGTCGAGGTCCTGATCCAGCAGGGCAAGATCCTCTACGTGGGCTCGTCCAACTTCCCCGGCTACAAGATCGCCCAGGCCAACGAGACCGCCGACCGGCGCGGCACGCTCGGACTGGTCAGCGAGCAGTGCCTCTACAACCTCGCCGAACGGCGGGCCGAGATGGAGGTCATCCCGGCCGCCCAGGAGTACGGCCTCGGCGTCATCCCGTGGTCCCCGCTGCACGGCGGCCTGCTCGGCGGTGTCATCAAGAAGGAGGCGCAGGGCGGCCGCCGCGCCTCGGGCCGCTCCGCGGACGCCCTGGCCAACAGCGCCGTACGGGGCCAGGTGCAGGCGTACGAGGACCTCCTCGACAAGCACGGCCTCGAGCCCGGCGAGACGGCCCTGGCCTGGCTGCTGACCCGGCCCGGGGTCACCGGCCCGATCGTCGGCCCCCGCACGTCCGAGCAACTCGTCAGCGCCCTGCGCGCGCTGGAACTGGAGCTGGACGAGGAGCTGCTGACGGCTCTGGACGAGATCTTCCCCGGTCCCGGACCGGCCCCGGAGGCCTTCGCCTGGTAGGTGCGGCGCGCGAGCGGCCGGCTCCGCCCGCGCCGGCCGTCGTCCCGTTCGTCACGGGCGGCGGCCGGCGCGCGTCGGGGGCCGGGTCAGCCGCCGGCCGCGCGGTAGGGGCCGCCGACGGACCACGCCTGGTGGAGGGCCGACGCGAACTCGGCCGCCAGCCGGTGTTCGCCGGAGCGGTTGGGGTGGGTGCCGTCGTAGGTGTCCCGCGCCAACTCGTAGCCCTGCGGGCGCGCGGCCAGCAGGATCGGCGAGGCGGGGGTGGAGAGGTCGGCCACCGCCTTGGCGAGCAGCTCGTTGAAGGCGGTCACCTGGGCGGCGAAGGGCGCGTCGGAAGCGGCCCGGACGTTCGGGATGACGGGGAGGAGCACCATCCGGACGTCGGGGCGCGCCGCCCGGGCCTCCGCGATGAACCGGCGGACGTTCACGGCGGTCTGGGGAGCGTCGGTGTAGAAACCGAGGTCTATCAGCCCGAGGGAGACGAGCAGCACGTCCGGCTCGGCGGAGGCGACCGCCGGGCCGATCAGCGGCGCCATGTGCTGCCAGCCCTCGCCCCAGCCGGCCAGGTGGCGGCGGGCGTCCTCGGGGAAGTCCGGGGCCGCGTACGCGTGGCTGACGGGCGCGTCGGCGGCCGCGTCGTACAGCGCGACGCGCGGGCCGACGATACGGAAGGAGTCGCCCAGGGTGGCGCGCAGGTGCTGCCACATCCGGTAGCGCCAGGTGTAATCGCCGGCGCGTCCGATGGTCATGGAGTCGCCGACGAACATGAAACGCATCCGGTCATCATCGCGGATCACCGGACCGCGGCCGCTGTGATGCCCGCCACGCCGGACGGCCTGGCAGGCTGGGGGAATGCGCCCGCTGCCGATCGTGACCGCGTTCACCGCCGCCGTCGTCCTCACCGCGTCCCCGACGGCCACCGCCGCGACCGGCGTCTCGGACTTCTCCATCCAGGACCCGCGCATCACCGAGTCCAGCGGACTCGCGGCGAGCCGCGCCCACCCGGGCGTCTACTGGACGCACAACGACAGCGACGACGGCCCGTACGTGTACGCGGTGGACTCCGCGACCGGCAAGACGGTGGCGCGGGTGACGATGACCGGGATCGGACGACCGCGCGACGTCGAGGCCATCTCGCTGGGCCCGGACGGGCAGTTGTACGTCGCCGACATCGGGGACAACCGGGACGGCACCTGGGACCACGTCTGGATCTACCGCTTCCCGGAGCCGCGGGAGTTGACGGACGTGACGGTCAAGGCCGAACAGTTCACGGTGCGGTACGCGGACGGCCCGCGCAATGCCGAGGCCCTGATGGTGCATCCGGTGACGGGGCGCGTCTACATCGCGAGCAAGAACGAGCGGACGGGCGGACTCTACGAGGGGCCCGACCGGCTGTCGGCCGACGGCACCAACGTGTTCCGGCGGATCGCGGACGTGCCCTGGGTGACGGACGGGGCGTTCTCGCCCGACGGCGGCCGGCTGACGCTGCGCGGCTACTTCTTCGCGAAGACGTACCCGTGGAAGGACGGGCACCCGCAGGGCCCGGGGGAGGCGGTGGCCGCGCCCTGGCAGGGGCAGGCGGAGTCGGTGACGTACTCGGCGGACGGCTCGACGCTGCTGTTCGGCTCGGAGGGAACGAACAGCCGGGTCGTCGCGGTCCCGGTCCGCCCGACGACACCCGACCCGAAGACGACCCCCCCGGGCCCCTCCGGGAGCCCCGCGCCGGGCTCCCCGGCCGCTGCCGCGAAGCCGGGGTCCGGGGCCTTCACCAAGGGCGCGATGGTCCTCGTCCTGGCCACGGCCCTGGTGCTCGGCGGCCGTCGAATCGTCCGGCGCAAACGCTGAAGGGGCGCGGAGCCGGGCGCGTAACCTGCCGGTATGGCCGATGACATGGTGGGGCTGAGCGGGCGGGTCACCGGGACGGTGGGCCCCGGCCTGGTGGGCGAGGTCATCGTCCGCATCCGGGGCGGAGCCGAGCACTTCCTGGCGTATCCGGCGCTGGGCGAACAACGCCCGCTGCCCGTGGGGACGGTGGTCACCGTGGTGGAACACCTCCCGCCGCGCACGGTGTACGTGAGCGCCGCGTACGTCAACTGACCCCCGGCTCCACCTGCGACTCCACCTGCGCGTATCAAGATTGCGACAAGACTCCGCCGACGCCTTCACGCCGGATCCCGGCAGGCGCACACTCGCCTTCTCCGGTGCCGCAACGGCACCGCTCTAAGGGGGCGTTTGCCGATGGACATCGGCGTCGTGGCGGGAGTCGTTCTCGCCGCCGTACTTGTTCTGGTCGGGCTTTTCAAGCTCATGTGGCGGGTCGCCGAACCGAACGAAGCACTTGTCATCTCCGGCTCCGCGCACAGGACCGAGGGTCTGGGCGACGGCATGGGGTTCCGTATCGTCACCGGGCGCGGAACGCTCGTACTGCCGGGGGTCCAGGCCGTACGGAAACTGTCACTGGACCTGAACGAGACCCAGCTCGTGGTGGACTGCGTGACCCACCAGGGCATCCCGCTGAAGGTGCGCGGCGTGGTCATCTTCAAGGTGGGGGACGACACCGTCTCGATCGCCAACGCCGCACGCCGGTTCCTGGACCAGCAGAAGATGATCCCCGAGCGCGTGCACATCGTCTTCGCGGGTCATCTGCGCTCGATCGTGGGCGGGCTGACCGTCGAGGACATGATCCGCGACCGCGAGAAGCTGACCGGTCAGACCAGGGCGGCGTGCGGGAGCGAGATGGAGAAGCTCGGCCTGATCGTCGACTCGCTCCAGATCCACGAGATCGAGGACCCGACCGGCTACATCAAGAACCTGGCGATGCCGCACGCGGCGGCCGTGCAGCGGGACGCGCGGATCGCGCAGGCCGACGCGAACCTGCTGGCGACGGAGGCCGAGCAGGCCGCCTTTGCCCGGATGTCGGAGGCCACGCGGGACAGTGAGATCCTCCAGGCCGGCTACCAGGCCGAGCGGGACAAGGCCGCGGCCGCGGCCAAGCAGGCGGGCCCGCTCGCCGAGGCGGCGGCCCGCCAGGAGGTCGTCGTCCAGGAGACCAGGGTCGCGGAGCTGGAGGCCAACCGGCGCGAGCAGCAGCTCCAGGCGGACGTGCGCAAGCCGGCGGACGCGAAGGCGTACGAGCAGCGCACGCTCGCCGAGGCGGACCGGGACTCCCGGATCTCGGCCGCGCAGGCGAAGGCGAAGGAGACGGAACTCGCGGCGGCGGCCGAGGCCACCCGGGTCAAGGCTGCCGCGGCGGCCGAGGCCGAGGCGGCGGAGGCGCGCGGCCTGGCCAACGCGAAGGCCACCCGGGCGACGGGCGAGGCCGAGGCGGCGGCGACGCAGGCCAGGGGCCTCGCGGAGGCCGAGGCGGCGAAGGCCCGTGGTCTGGCGGACGCGGCGTCGGCGAAGGCGAAGGGTCTCGCCGAGGCGGAGGCCATCAAGGCGCGGGCGGCGGCGCTGGCGGAGAACCAGGAGGCGGTGGTGGCCCAGCAGCTCGCCGAGAACTGGCCGAAGATCGTGGAGGCCGGGGCGGGTGCGTTCGGCAACGTGGAGCACATGGTGCTGCTGAACGGGGCGGAGGGCATGTCGGAGATGTTCGCGAAGGCCCTGACGATGGGCGGCACCGGTCTGGGCCTGGCCCGACAGCTGCTGTCCTCGATGGCGCAGTCCCCGAACCAGTCGGCCACCGTCGTCCCGGCCGCCGCGCCCCCCTCCGGGGAGGTCATCCCGATCTCGGACCAGGCCACCGGGGCCTGACGGCGGGGCCGGGGGCCGTGCCTGCTCGTGCGGCTCCCGGGGGAGCCGCACGACGGCCGGGCCGGGGACCGGTCGGCGCGGGACGGCACCGGCCGCGTCTCGCCGCGCGACCACCCCGGCCGGCCGACGTGCGGCCCTCCGGGGAGGTCATCCCGAGCTCGGACGACGCCGTGCGTGTGTGGACGCGGCGGGCCGCGGGCGAGTCCCACACCGCGGGGCCCGCCCCCTGCCCTGGCCGCACGTCAGCGGGGCCGGCCGCGCAGAAGGCGGCCTCATGACGGCACCTCGGGGGGCCTCCCGGACGGAGTCCGGGGGGCGCCGGGGAAGATCCGGGCGCGGGTCCGGGGCCGAGCCCCACAAAGCCCGGCGCAGCCGGGGGCGCTTGCCCCGCGCGGCGCCGCCCGGCGCCGCGGGCTAGGAGTGGCCCAGGTCGGACGGCGCGAGGTCGGACACCGGCACGGAGCCGGTGTCCGGCGCCGGCCGCAACAGGAACTCGTCCGAGGCCATGGAGTCCAGCACCGGCGGCGCCGGCCGCAGCGGCTTCGGCATGACCGCGGCCTCCGAGTGGCCCCCGCACCCGTAGGACAGCGACACCAACCGCCCGTCCGCCGGACTGAACTCGTTCGCGCAGACACCGAAGGCCTGGCCCAGGGAGCCGCCGATCGCCACGAGGAACCCGCACGACACGCACGACGCCGGCGCCGCCTGGGCCATCGGGGTCTTCGCCCCGAACGCCTCGTCCCAACGGTCCGCCGCACTGTGCAGCCCGTACCGCGACAGGACGCGCGCCCGGCGCATGCCGAGCTCTTCGGCCACCGAGGTGATGGAGCCCCGCACCGGGACCACCGTCCGGTCGGTGACGTCCGCGTCCTCCGCCTCGACCAGCTCGGCCATCTCCTCGGAGACCACCGAGTTCGGCGGCGGCGCGTCCTCACCCGACCAGCCCGGCTCCAGCCGCAGGTCGTCGGCCTCGGTGGGCAGCAGGTCGCCCGGCCCCAGGTCGCCCGGACGCAGCCGCTCGCTCCAGGGCACCCATTCGGGGGCGAGCAGCGCGTCGTCGCCCGGGAGCAGCACCGTTTCGTCGAGGGTGACGAGCTTGGCGCGGGAGGCGCGCGTCACGGTGACGGCCCACCGCCAGCCCCGGTAGGCGGGGTCCTTGCACTCGAAGAAGTGGGTGACGACCCGGTCGCCCTCGGAGACGACGGAGACATGCTCGCCCACCACTCCGGGGGCGGCGGCCTCCTCGGCCGCCGCACGGGCGAGGTCTACCGCCTCGGCACACAGGCGGTCGGGGGTACGGCTTCGCGTCGTCGCAGCACTCACAGGTCTCGTTCTCTCCTACGCCGTCTCACGAGTGCGCCGTCCGTACTGTCGTCCACAACGACCCGTCGGTCTTGTCCGTACGTAGCGCGGGCGGAGCGGACCAGAGGGCCGCGTCGACGTCCGCACCCGATCGGCCTCGGGCGCACCTACCTGCAATCCATTCTGCGGGATCGCGAAGAGGCGCGCGGCCAAGAGCAACCGCCGGTGGCGCGCTACGCACGCTACCTCCTCCGACGCCTCCGGCCCACATGCAAGGTCCGATTCGCGGACAACCCGAGACCGGCCGGGCGCCCGAAACGCGCCGGGGCGGGTCCACGAGGGCCGAGTGGGGCACTATGGCCAGGTGGCACCCGTACGGTCGTCCGCAGACGGCCCGGGACCGGCCAGGCGGGCCGGCCGGGCCGTCGGTCGTGCCCTGCACCTCCCCATCACCGGTACGGTCCGCGGAATCCGGCGGGCCACGCACGCGCACGGGGCGGGCGAATCGGGGCTCGGCAAGCTGATCGAGCTGCACGCCATCAACGGCGCCGGCGATGTGATGATCACCGTCGCGCTCGCGTCGACGGTGTTCTTCTCGGTCCCCACGGACGAGGCACGCGGCCGGGTGGCCCTGTACCTCGCCATCACCATGGCCCCCTTCACCCTGCTCGCCCCGGTGATCGGGCCGCTGCTGGACCGACTGCCGCACGGGCGGCGGGCCGCGATGGCGGGCGCGATGCTGGCCCGGGCCCTGCTGGCCGTGATGATGTCGGGAGCGGTGGCCACGGGCGGTCTGGAGTTGTACCCGGCGGCGCTCGGTGTCCTCGTCGCGTCGAAGGCTTACGGGGTCGTGCGCAGCGCGGTGGTGCCGAGACTGCTCCCGCCGAAGTTCTCACTCGTCAAGGCGAACTCCCGCGTCACGCTGGCCGGACTGCTGGCCACGGGCGCGGCGGCGCCGGTCGGGGCCGGGCTCCAGGCGATCGGGCCGCCCTGGCCGCTGTACGGGGCGTGCGCCATCTTCATCTGCGGGACCTTCGCCGCGTTCACGCTGCCGCACAAGGTGGACGAGGCGAAGGGCGAACGGCGGGCGCGGCTGTCCACCCATGAGCCGCACTCGCGCAAGCCGGGGCTGCGGACGATCAGCCGGCCGGTGCTGTGCGGGCTGCTGGCGAACGCCGCGATGCGCGCGCTGTCCGGGTTCCTGATCTTCTTCCTGGCGTTCCTGCTGCGCGAGCAGCCCTTGGCGGGGCAGAGCGCGGCGGTGTCGCTGGGCATCGTCGGCGTGGCGGCGGGCGTCGGCAACGCGGGCGGCACGGCGGTGGGCGCGTGGCTGCGGGCGCGGGCGCCGGAGACCATCATCGCGGCGGTGCTGGCGGTGACCCTCGGGGTCGCGGTGCTGGCGGCGGTGTTCTTCAGCGGGCTGTTCGTGGCGGTCCTGGGCGCCACGGCGGGCTTCTGCCAGGCCCTGGCGAAGCTCTCCCTGGACGCGATGATCCAGCGGGACGTGCCGGAGGCGGTCCGTACGTCGGCCTTCGCCCGCTCGGAAACCCTGCTCCAGATGGCGTGGGTCCTCGGCGGCGGCATCGGGATCGTGCTCCCGCTGAACGGCGTCCTCGGCATGGTGGTGGCGGCGGCCATAGTCG
The DNA here is from genome assembly GCF_040645975.1 of Streptomyces sp. NPDC046557. Lineage (NCBI taxonomy): Bacteria > Bacillati > Actinomycetota > Actinomycetes > Kitasatosporales > Streptomycetaceae > Streptomyces > Streptomyces sp. NPDC046557. The sequence goes on along the minus strand of NZ_JBEYZH010000010.1, from coordinate 145,996 downwards.
CCACGGGCACCGCCCTCGCCTTCCGCGGCGCCCTCACCGCTCCCCACCACCACCCCGGCCCCTCCCGCCCCCGCGTGGCGTAGCAACGCGGCCCCGCCGGCGATTGAGGCGCGGGGCCCGGGGCCGAGCCCCGAAAGTCCGGCGCAGCCGGGGCCGCTCGCGCCGCGGCGCCGCACCCGCACCCTCCGCCCCCGGGGGGGGAGCCACGCCCCGCACACCCCCCGTGCGGTGGCGCGACCCACCGGCCCGATAGCCTTCGGCTCATGACCGCACCGCTTTTCCCGGGTAGGGCCCACCGCAGCGTCGCGGCCCTCGGAGCCGTGTCCGCCGGCCTCCTCCTCCTGTCGGCTTGTGGCTCCACCAAGCCGACCCCGCTCGCGACCGTGACCGTCGGCGGCTCGACGGTGTCCTCCGAGAGCACCTGCCGCCCCGCCGGCGGCGAGGAGCTCACGGTCGAGCGGGTCCAGTCCTGCCTCACCAACGCCAAGGACGCCAAGACCATCGCGTACGGCCGCGGCGACACGCTGCGCCTCGGCGTCGACCCCGACGTCGTCAAGGACGACAAGAAGTGGCAGGCGGTCCTCGACGGCCAGCCGATCACCGAGCCGTCCGCGAACACCTACCGCAGCTTCCAGGGCGCCGACGTCTTCGCCACCGGTGGCCAGGGCGAGGCCCCCGCCTCGAAGATGCTGGGCTTCGTCCAGGTCGACGCGAGCGGCAAGCCGCTCGCCGTCTGGACCTTCAAGGTCAAGCTCAAGTAGCCGCACCGTGCGCGCGCTCATCGTGACCGCCGTGGCCGCGGAGGCAGACTCCGTGACCGCCGGTCTCACCCCTCATCCGGACCCGGTCACCCCGGAGCCGCGCACGCTGCCCGGGGGTTATCCGATCCACCGCCGGGACCTGCCCGGTCTCGCCGCCGACGTCCTCGTCGGCGGCGTCGGGCCGGCCGCCGTGGCGGCGGCCACGGCCACCGCCCTCGCGCTGGCCGACTACTCGCTCGTCGTCTCCGCCGGCATCGGCGGCGGGTTCGCGCCCGCCGCCCCACCCGGCTCCCTCGTCGTCGCCGACGCCCTCGTGGCCGCCGACCTCGGGGCCGACACACCCGAGGGGTTCCTGCCGGTGGACGCGCTCGGCTTCGGCCGCAGCGTGCACCTGCCGCCCGCCGAGCTCGCCGCCCGGGCCGCCGAGGCGACCGGCGCGCTGCTCGCACCCGTCCTCACCGTCTCCACCGTCACCGGCACCGCCGCCCGCGCCGCCGAGCTCGCCTCCCGCCACCCGCTCGCCGGCGCCGAGGCCATGGAAGGCTTCGGCGTGGCGGAAGCCGCCGCCGCGCACGGGCTGCCCGTCCTGGAGATCCGGGCGGTGTCCAATCCCGTAGGGCCCCGCGACCGGGACGCGTGGCGGATCGAGGACGCCCTGGCCGCGCTGGCCGACGGCTTCCGCGCGCTGGGACCCGTACTCGTCCACTGGGGAGAACACCATGAGCAGCGGCAGCCCTGACAGCGGTGTCGGTGTCGATGCCGGCGTCACGCCGGTACGCATCGCCTACTCGCCGTGTCCCAACGACACCTTCGTCTTCGACGCCTGGGCGCACGGCCGGGTCCCCGGCGCGCCCACCCTCGACGTCACCTTCGCCGACATCGACCTCACCAACGGCATGGCCGAGCGCGGTGAGCTCGACGTGCTGAAGGTGTCCTACGCCGTGCTGCCGTGGGTGCTGGAGGAATACGCGCTGCTGCCCTGCGGCGGCGCGCTGGGACGCGGCTGCGGTCCCCTCGTGCTCACCCGGGAACCCGGCGTGGACCTGGCCGGGAAGACGGTCGCCGTGCCGAGCGAGCGCTCCACCGCCTACCTGTTGTTCCGGCTGTGGACGGCGGACTTGCTCCCCGCACCGGTCGGCAAGGTCGTGGTCCTGCCCTTCCACGAGATCATGCCCGCGGTGCGCGACGGCCGGGTGGACGCCGGACTGGTCATCCACGAGGCCCGGTTCACCTATCAGGACTACGGCCTGCACTGCCTGGCCGACATGGGCGAGCACTGGGAGTCCACCACGGGCCTGCCCATCCCGCTCGGCGCGATCATCGCCAAGCGCTCGCTGGGGGCGGACACGCTGCGTGCGCTGGCCGACTCGGCACGTGCGTCGGTGCGGATGGCCTGGGACGACCCCGAGGCGTCCCGCCCGTACGTGCGCGCGCACGCGCAGGAGCTGGACCCGACCGTCGCCGACCGGCACATCGGGCTGTACGTCAACGAGTTCACCGTGGATCTCGGCGACGACGGGTACGCGGCCGTGCGCGGACTGCTGACCCGGGCCGCCGCAGAGGGTCTGGTTCCGGCCATCGCGCCCGACGCGCTGCGCTTCCCGTAGCCGCGGACGCCGGTGCCCCGCCCCCCACGGGAGGGAGCGGGGCACCGGTGTCACATCACGTCGTGCGTCGCGTCGCCTCAGACGTCGAGCTGGTCGGCGACCGCCCTCAGCAGTCCGGCGATCTTCGTGCCGTGCGTCTTGTCGGGGTAGCGACCGCGCTCCAGCATCGGAGTGATGTTCTCCAGCAGGGTCGTCAGGTCCTGCACGATGGAGGCGAGCTCGTCCGGCTTACGGCGCTGGGCGGCCGCGACGGAGGGCGCCGGATCCAGCACCGTCACCGAAAGCGCCTGGTCACCGCGCTGCCCGGCGACCACGCCGAACTCCACGCGCTGGCCGGGCTTGAGGGCGTCCACCCCGGCGGGGAGTACCGACGAGTGGACGAAGACGTCGCCGCCGTCGTCGCGGGAGAGGAAGCCGAAGCCCTTCTCACTGTTGAACCACTTGACCTTGCCGGTAGGCACGTCCGTCCTCTGTTCTTGTGCGTGTCGGGTCCGGAGGACCGTGTGACGGCTCCGGACAGCAGTGCAGCGGGTCCCCTGACCCGCCACCTCCAGGCTAATGCTCCGGAAACGGGTGACAAGTCGTTACCCGGTCCTTCCGGCACTGCCGCTTCGGCCAGGGAACTACCCTGGTGAGGTGACTGCTACTCCTCATCCCGATCACGACGACGACGCGCCCCGGCCGGGCGACGGACTGATCAGGGCCGGCGGCATCCTGTTCATCGTCGGAGCCGTCGCCACGCTCGTGACGATGGCACCCCTGTTCCTCGACATCGAGCCGTTCCCGTCGTACGCGTGGGCGGTGTGCATGCTCATGGGCGTCGGGTTCGCCGTCTCGGCGGCCGGCGTGGTCCGCTCCGTGTCCGCGCAGCGCAGGGTGGCCCGGGCGTCCCAGGCCGCCGGCTGAGGTCAGACCTCGCGGGTGCGGGCGTACTCCGCCAGCCAATCCGGCAGCGCGGTCAGGTCCGGCAGTACGACGTCGGCACCGGCCGCCCGCAGCTCCGGCTCCGCGCAGGGGCCGGTCGGTACGGACACCGACACGGCGCCGGCGGCACGCGCCCCGCGTACGTCGCCGACGTGGTCACCGACGTAGACCTGCGCGCCGTACTCGCGCAGGGCCTCGGCCTTGGCCTCTGCCCACAGCCAGCCGATGACGGCGTCGGGCTCGATGCCGAGGTGCTCCAGGTGCATACGGGCGTTGGGCTCGTTCTTCGCGGTCACGACGATCGCCCGCCCGCCGAGCCCCTGCACGGCCTTGATCGCCTCACGGGCGCCGGGCATCGCGGGCGTGGTGTGGATGGCGTGGGTGGCGTAGATCTCCCGGTACCGGTCGACCATCGCCGGGATCTCCTCCTCGGGGAACCACCGGGCGATCTCCTCCTCCAGCGGCGGCCCGAGCCGGGTGACGGCCTCGTCGGCGTCTATGAAGGTGCCCGTCTCGGCGGAGAGCGCCAGGTAGTTGGCCCTGATGCCGGGTCGGGAGTCGATGAGCGTCATGTCGAGGTCGAAACCGACCGTCAACGGCGCGACGGGGGGTGCGGTGGGGGGCGTCTCGGGACTCATGCCAGTCATTGTGCCGAGGGGAGCCGGACCGGTGGGTACGCAGTCTTGCGTCCGACCGATCGAGGGGCGAAATATGCCGACTTGTCATACTGAAAACTCCCTGTCGCCATAGGCCGCCTCAAGCGATCCATGACGCCCTGTCGAACTAACCGGAAACCCCACCCCCACTTACGGCCGTTAAGTCAGAAATCGCCCCCCCTCCCCCGAAGCCGAGCGCCCAAGCCGCGGGCGGCCAACCCCAGCCCTGCCGGCGCTCGGGGCGCGAGGAGCCAAACCCAGCCGCCGGCGCTTGAGGCGCGGGACGCCAACCCAGCCCTGCCGGCGCTTGAGGCGCGGGGCCAAACCAGCCTCGCCGGCGCTTGGGGCGCGGGGCGGGGGGCGGAGCCCCGCAAAGCCCGGCGCAGCCGGGGCCTCGCCGGCGCCGCACCGGTGACCCCGCAGGGCAAGCCGGCCCCGGCCAACCCAGCCCGCCGGCGCGTGAGGCGCGTGAGGCGCGAGGCGGAGCCCCCGCAGGGCCCGGCGCCGGGGCCGCGGGCGAACCGGGCTCAGACCCGCCGCGCCCGCCACGCCACGTACACCGCGGCCAGCACCCCCGCCCCCCGCGCCAGCCACGGCCACATGGCCTGGAACACCGCCCCCAGCTCCTGGTCCCCCAACGCCTCCCCCCACCGCCCGGTGTGCCGCCCCCACAGCCACACCACCGCCCCGGCGAACACCGCGCCCGGCACCCCGAACACCACCGCCTTGCGCTCCGCCGGCCCGAGCACCCGCGACACGTACACCAGCAGGAACCCGGCCGCCAGGACCAGCCAGTACCCCGCCGCCGCCCCGGCGACCAGCACCACCGCCGCCAGGAGCAGGAACACGTTCGGCTTCGGCCGGACCGGCGCCACCACCACGTCACCGACCGCCGTCGGACCGACCGCCGCCGGACCCGCCACCACCGGGCCCGCCGCCACCGCCTTGCGCCGCTCCCGCAGGGCCCGTACGACCACCCGCACGCGGGACGACGGAACCGGGGGCTCCGCGACGGCCGGGGGCTTCGGCCCGTCCTCGTCCTCGTCCTCGTCCTCGCCGAACCGGTCCGGCAGCTCGATGCCCCCGGCGAAGCCCTCCACCTGCGGTCCCGCCCCGTACCCGCCCGGCCCGAGCCGCCACCAGTCCGGCTCGCCGCCGTCGCCGTCGCCCAGCTCGTCCAGCCCGGCCAGGTGCGGCGGCACGTTCTGCGCCGGCCGCGGCTCCGGCACCTGCTTGCGCAGCCCGCGCAGGCCACCGCGACCACTGCCGCCGGCGCCCCGCTGTTCCGGGACCGCCGCAACCACGGTCGCCGCCGCCCCCGCCGCCCCGGTCGCCTCCCCCGCGGCGCCGGGCAGCGCGGACAGCACCTCCTCCGGCGTACCGATCCGCTCCAGGATGCGCCGCACCGCCGCCGGGGTCTCCGGTTCGTACTTGGCGCGCCGCCGGTCGATCTCGTCCCGCAGCCCCGCCACCAGCCGCATCCGGTCCCCCGACGACAGCTGCCGCCGCTGCGCCAAGTCCCCGACCCTGCTCAGGTATTCGTAGACCAGCTGGTCGCTCTCGATCCCCACGCCCCGCCTCCTCCCGTCCCGCCTGACCCGAAGGTAGCGCCTACGCCGTGGAGCCGCTGGCGGCGCAACGGAGACCGCAGCGGATACCGTTGACCGGATGGGGACCGGCCGACGGACCGGCCGACGCGACCAGGAGGCGACCGTGCCCGACCCAAGCACCGCGGAGCCAAGCACCGCCCAGGCCCGCACCGCGGAGCCAAGCACCGCCGAGGCCCGCACCGCGGACGCCCGCACCACCGCGGCCTCCGCCCCGCGCTCCCTCGCCGAGGCGCTCCGCGCCCGCGACGACGTGGCCCTCGCCGCGCTGCTGCACGCCCGCCCGGACCTGCTGACCCCGGTGCCCGGCGACGTCACCCAGCTCGCCACCCGCGCCGGGACCCGCGCCTCCGTGGTCCGCGCCCTGGACCGCCTCGACCGGTTCGCCCTCCAGACGGCGGAGGCCCTCGCCGTCGCCCCGGACCCCTGCCCTTACCCGGTGCTGGAGTCGCTGCTGACCGGTGACACCGGGAGCACCGGCGAGGACAACGGCGCCCGCGCCGCCCTTCCCGGTGCCCTCGGCACCCTGCGCGACCAGGCCCTGGTGTGGGGCGACGACGACCGCATCCGCCTGGTCCGCACCGCCCGGGAACTGCTCGCGCCGTCCCCGACGCGCCCCTCCCCCACCGGGCTGGGTCCGACCGTCGCCGAAGCCACCTCCGGGATGTCGCCGACCCGGATCCAGGAGATCGTGGCGACCGCCGGGCTGCCCGCCACCCACGACCCCGTCTCCGCCGTGTCCGCGCTGAACGCCCTGTTCACCGACCCCGAGCGGATGTCGGCGCTGTTGGACGAGGCTCCGGCGGAGGCGCACCAGGTGCTCGGGCGGCTCGTGTGGGGACCGCCGTACGGGGAGGTGACCCCCGACCCGACACCGCCGGTGCGCTGGCTGCGCGACCGGGGCCTGCTGCTACCCGCCTCGGCGCGCACCGTCGTACTGCCCCGCGAGGTCGCCCTGTACCTGCGCGGCGGGCTGGCGCACCGGGTGACGGAGCCGGTCGCGCCGGCCGTGCGGGTCCACCGCGAGCACCGTCCACAGCTTGTGGACGCGAACGCGGCGGGTCAGGCGCTGGCGGCGCTGTCGACCGTGGAAGAGCTGGTGAAGTCCTGGGAGCACGCCGGTCCTCCCGTGCTGCGGGCCGGCGGTCTGTCCGTACGGGACCTCAAGCGGACGGCGGCGACGCTGGACACCACCGAGCAGTCGGCGGCGTTCTGGGCCGAACTGTCCTACGCCGCCGGACTGGTGGCCGGTGACGCCGAAGCGGACGAGTGGTACGCGCCCACCCCCGCCTTCGACGGATGGCTCGAACTGCCGCCCGCCGAGCGCTGGTCGACGCTGGCGCGGGCCTGGCTGCCGGCGACCCGCACGGCCGGACTGGTCGGCGAACAGGACAGCAAGGGGCGTACGTTGTCGGCGCTCGGCCCCGAGCTGGACCGCTCCGCCGCACCCGAGGTCCGCCACCGGGTCCTCGGCCTCCTCGCCGAGCTTCCCGAGGGCGCCTCCCCCGACCCGGAGGCACTGCTCGCCAGGCTCGCGTGGGAGCGCCCGCCGCGCGGCGCGAGCGACCTGCGCACCCGCCTCGCGCGGTGGACGCTGACCGACGCGGAGGTCCTCGGCGTCACCGGCCGTGGCGCGCTCAGCGCGTTCGGCCGCGCCCTGCTGGAGGGCCGTGACCCGGCGCCGGAGCTCGCCCCGCAGCTCCCGGAGCCGGTGGACCACGTCCTGCTGCAGGCGGACCTGACGGCCGTGGCCCCGGGCCCGCTGCGGCGACCACTCGGGGACACCCTGGCGGTGCTCGCGGAGGTGGAGTCCAAGGGCGGCGCGACGGTGTACCGCTTCACGCCGGGCTCGGTGCGCCGGGCCCTGGACGCCGGGCACACCGCCGTCGACCTGCACGCGTTCCTCGCCGAGCACAGCCGTACCCCCGTCCCGCAGCCGCTCTCGTACCTCATCGACGACGTGGCCCGGCGCCACGGGCACCTGCGCGTCGGCGCCGCCTCCTCTTACCTGCGCTGCGACGACGACGGCATGCTGAACGAGATCCTGGCCGACAAGCGTTCCGCCGGGCTGGGGCTGCGGCGGCTCGCGCCGACGGTGCTGGCCGGGCAGGCCGAGCCGAAGGCCCTGCTCGACGGCTTGCGGGCGATGGGCTACGCCCCGGCCGCAGAGTCCCGTACCGGGGACGTGCTGGTGGCCCGGGCGGACGCGCACCGCTCCCCGGCGCGCTCGGCGCCCGCGCCGGTCCCGGACGGCCCGCCGGTACCGGACGCGACCCTGCTCGGGGCGGCGGTACGGGCGATCCGCGCGGGCGATCTGGCGGCGACGGCGGTCCGCAAGGAGCCCGCCGCCACCCCTTCGGGCGGCGCCGCCCCGGGCGGACTCCCGCGCACCAGCGCGGCGGAGACCCTGGCGACGGTGCAGGCGGCGGCGCTGACCGGCTCGGCGGTGTGGATCGGGTACGTGAACGCGGAGGGCGCGGCGAGCCAGCGGGTCATCGCCCCGGTCCGGGTGGAAGGCGGCTTCGTCACCGGCTACGACCACACGGCGGACGAGGTCCGCACCTTCGCCCTGCACCGCATCACGGGCGTGGCGGAACTGGCGGAGGACCAGGTCTAGCCACCGCTGTCGTGGTCGGCCGGGCCGGACCCGGGTGGAAAACCGTTGGCCCGGCCGGCCGGGCGGGCCGCACCCTGGGGGTATGTCCGCACAGCCCGGTCGCGCGGTGCGCGCCGCCCATGCCGCCACCACCGTCACCGTGTACCAGGCATACGCGCCCGCCCTGGGGGTTCCCGCGGCCCGCGACGGTCGTTTCCCGGCCGCCTGGAAGCGGGAGCGGATGACCTGGGTCAAGCCCTCCTTCCTGTGGATGATGTACCGCTGCGGCTGGGCCACCAAGGCCGACCAGGAGACGGTGCTCGCCATCGAGATCACCCGCGAGGGCTTCGACGGGGCCCTGGCCGGGGCCTGTCTGTCCCACTTCGAACCCGGCACCCACTCCGACCGCGCGGCGTGGCGGGAGGCGCTGTCCCGCTCGCCGGCCCGCGTGCAGTGGGACCCGGAGCGCGACCTGCACCTGAACCCGTTGCCGTACCGCTCGCTCCAGCTGGGGCTGTCGGGCCCGGCGTCCCGTGCCTACGCCGACGCCTGGACGGTCTCCATCCGCGACGTCACCCCGCTCGCGCGGGATATCCACGACCTGGTCCGCTCCGGCCGGACCGACGCGGCGCGCGCCCTGCTCCCGCCGGAGCCCCCGTACCCGACCGGCCCCCTGCCCCACCTGGGGGCGTAGGCCGTGTCGTCCGGCTCCCGGTGCCCCCGCCGGCCCGGGAACCGCCCCGACCGCGCGGCGATGCGGCAGACTGGAGGTTTGGCCGTCCGCGTCCGGGCGGCCCACCCCCCGCAGGAAAGGGACGCGTGTGAACGGGCCTCTCATCGTCCAGAGCGACAAAACCCTCCTCCTGGAGGTCGACCACGAGCTGGCCGGAGCCGCGCGCCGCGCCATCGCCCCCTTCGCCGAGCTGGAGCGCGCCCCCGAGCACATCCACACCTATCGGATCACCCCGCTGGGCCTGTGGAACGCACGCGCCGCCGGACACGACGCCGAGCAGGTCGTCGACGCGCTCGTCGAGTTCTCGCGCTACCCCGTGCCGCACGCGCTGCTGGTCGACGTCGCCGAGACCATGGCCCGGTACGGGCGGCTGACCCTGTCCAAGCACCCCGTCCACGGACTGGTGCTGACCAGCACCGACCGGCCGGTGCTGGAGGAGATCCTGCGGTCCAAGCGGATCATTCCGCTGGTCGGGGCCCGGCTCGACCCGGACACCGTGGCCGTGCACCCCTCCGAGCGCGGCCAGATCAAGCAGACCCTGCTCAAGCTCGGCTGGCCGGCCGAGGACCTCGCCGGGTACGTCGACGGCGAGGCGCACGCCATCGACCTGGTCGAGGACGGCTGGGCGCTGCGGCCGTACCAGCAGCAGGCCGTCGAGGGGTTCTGGCACGGCGGCTCCGGTGTCGTCGTGCTGCCCTGTGGCGCCGGCAAGACGCTGGTCGGCGCGGGTGCCATGGCGATGGCCAAGGCGACCACGCTGATCCTCGTCACGAACACCGTCTCGGCCCGGCAGTGGAAGCACGAACTGGTCAAGCGGACCTCGCTGACGGAGGAGGAGATCGGCGAGTACTCCGGCACCCGCAAAGAGATCCGTCCCGTCACCATCGCCACCTACCAGGTCCTGACGACCAAGCGGAAGGGCGTCTACCCGCACCTGGAGCTGTTCGACTCCCGCGACTGGGGCCTGATCCTCTACGACGAGGTGCACCTGCTGCCCGCGCCCGTCTTCAAGTTCACCGCCGACCTCCAGGCCCGGCGACGGCTGGGCCTGACCGCGACCCTGGTCCGCGAGGACGGCCGCGAGTCGGACGTGTTCTCCCTGATCGGTCCCAAGCGGTTCGACGCACCGTGGAAGGAGATCGAGGCGCAGGGTTACATCGCGCCGGCGGACTGTGTCGAGGTCCGGGTGAACCTCACCGACTCGGAGCGGCTCGCGTACGCGACCGCCGAGACGGAGGAGAAGTACCGCTACTGCGCGACGACCGCGACGAAGCGGAAGGTCACCGAGGCGCTGGTGCGCAAGCACCAGGGCGAGCAGACCCTGGTCATCGGGCAGTACATCGACCAGCTCGACGAGCTGGGCGAGCACCTCGACGCGCCCGTCATCAAGGGCGAGACCTCCAACGCGCAGCGGGAGAAGCTCTTCAACGCCTTCAGGGAGGGCGAGATCAGCGTGCTGGTCGTCTCGAAGGTCGCGAACTTCTCCATCGACCTGCCGGAGGCCACCGTCGCGATCCAGGTGTCCGGCACCTTCGGCTCGCGCCAGGAGGAGGCCCAGCGTCTCGGTCGTGTCCTGCGCCCGAAGGCGGACGGGCACGAGGCGCGGTTCTACTCGGTCGTCGCGCGCGACACGATCGACCAGGACTTCGCCGCGCACCGCCAGCGCTTCCTGGCGGAGCAGGGCTACGCCTACCGGATCATGGACGCCGACGAGCTCCTGGCGAGCGACTGACCCCACCCCGGCGGGCAGCCCCCGCGCGGCCGTCCCCTTCCGCGACGGGTCTCGGCGAGGGCACCCGCGCGGCCGGCTCCCGACGGCGGCCGACAGCGCGCGTCAGGAACGCCAGCAGCGGCACGCACCAGACCCACAGGTGCGGCAGCTCCGGCAGCAGGGCCCGGCCACCGGAGGCGAGGTGGCGGGTCCAGTAGTCGGCGGATGCCTGCGGGAGGACGAGCAGGCCCAGCAGGCCGGTGCCGACGAAGGCGCCCAGTGCTGTCAGGCCGGTCCGGATCCGGCCCGTCAGCAGCAGGTACGGGATGAGGATCGCCGGGGTCAGGGTGATCCCGGCGGCGGTGCCCAGCGCGAAACCCTTGCCGAGCGCCGCGTGCGGCCGGCCCAGGTCCCACACGGCGACGCAGGCCAAGGCCAGGTTGATCTGGCCGGGCAGCGGGCTCTGGAACAGCGGCTCCAACCACAGCCCGGCGACGGTGGCCGCCAGGACGTGCCCGGGCCGGGCCCGCAGTCCCGCGAGCCGGCAGGACGACAGGATCAGCAGGGCGAGCAGGCCCGCGCTCCCCAGGACGAGCACGGCCTTGAGCACCCCGGCCGGCAGCCAGGCGGCCGGCGTGAACAGGATCGCGGCGAACGGCGGATAGGCGGTGGGCGGGCGCCACTCGGCAGCGGAGAAGCCGTGCACCAGGGCGTCGGCCATCGGGACGCGCGGGGCGAGGCAGAGCACCCCCAGCGCGAGCAGCGAGCCGGTGATCAGCAGGCGGTACAGGGGCGACGGCGAGCGGCGGGGCTCGGGGCTCGGGGTCACGCGCGTGACCCTAGTGGATCAGTGACCCCCCACCGCCGGGATCGCGCCGGCTCGCCGCGCGCGCCGACCACGGCGACCCGCCGGAGCACGCCGGTACACGACTGGGGCGCGCCCGTACGCGCGGCCGAAGGCGCGGCCGGAGGCGCGTGCGCGTCCGGGTCATGCCCTGGTCAGCGGCGTATGAGGCCCGTCTCCTCGGAGAACTCCCCCAAGACGACCACGCTCACGGCGGCCGCGGCGAAGACCTTCGCGGCGCGCAGGACGCTGCCGGCGAGGTGGCGGGGACGGTGGTCGGAGGTGGCGGTGGCGGTGGCGCCGCTAGGGCGGCCGCCCTGGATAGGGGTGAGGGTTGCGGTGCTCATGTACCCATGGTGCGTTTTCTCCGGGGATGTCACATCGCCCTGTGGATGGAATCGCGGGGCGTCCCGTCTCCTCCTCCGGGCGCATAGCGGCCCCTAAGGCCCTGCCTCAGGTCTGACACTCCCCCGTATGACACCCACACGGGGTACCGGGCGGCGGGTCCGTAATCCATTCGCGCGCCGGCCGGCCGCCGGCTACACTCGCCGCTCTTGCCGCCTCCCTCCGCCCCATCGGGAGAGCGCCCGCCGGCCGGTACCGGCGGGCACGTGTCCGTACCGCACCGCTCCCCCGGAGCGGGCTCCCGCAGACCAGCCGTTGGAGGCATTCCGTGCCCGCGCACGCCCCCGAGCCCGCCGGCCCCACCCGAGCCGAAGCCACCGCCGCGACCTCCGCCACAGCCCCCGCCGCGGTCCCCGGCACCGGCCCCGACACCGACGCGGCCCACCCCCTCGCCCGCGAGCAGGCCCACCTCACCGCCTCCCGCGCCGCGCTCCGCACGATGCGCGAAGACGTCGAGTCCCTCGACATCCGCGACGTCACCGCGAACTGGGTCAACGCGGTGGTCCTCCAAGGCCAGATCGACGACCGCATCAAGGCCCTCGCCGACCTCGCCCACACCCCCCTCTTCTTCGGCCGCCTGGACTACCTGCACGCGCCGGGTGTCGACCTCGCCGAAGGCGCAGGAGGGGAACAGTTCTACATCGGCCGCCGCCACGTCCACGACGCCGACGGCGACCCCATGGTCATCGACTGGCGCGCCCCCGTCTCCCAGCCCTTCTACCGCGCCTCCAAGGCCGACCCGCAGGACGTCGCCCTGCGCCGCCGCTTCGGCTACACCGGCGGCGAGCTCACCGCGTACGAGGACGAACACCTCGGCGACCCCACCGAGAGCGCCGTCGTCAGCAAGCTCCTCCAGCAGGAGATCGAACGCCCGCGCGTCGGCCCCATGCGTGACATCGTCGCGACGATCCAGCCCGAGCAGGACGAGATCGTCCGCTCCGGCCTGTCCGGCTCGGTCTGCGTCCAGGGCGGCCCCGGCACCGGGAAGACGGCCGTCGGCCTGCACCGCGTCGCGTACCTGCTGTACGCGCACCGCGAGCGCCTCGCCCGCACCGGCACCCTCGTGATCGGGCCGAACCGTTCCTTCCTCCACTACATCGAGCAGGTCCTGCCGGCCCTGGGCGAGTTGGAGGTCAAGCAGGCCACCGTCGACGACCTCGTCGCCCGCGAGGGTCTGGAGGTACGCGCCACGGACGCCGCCGAAACCGCCGTGGTCAAGGGCGACGCCCGGATGGCCGAGGTGCTGCGCCGCGCCGTCCGCTCGCACGTCAGCGCGCCGGTCGAGCCGTTGATGGTGGTGCGCGGGTCGCGCCGCTGGCGGGTCGCCGCGTACGAGCTGGAGGAGATCGTCTCGGAGCTCCTCGCCCGGGACATCCGCTACGGCGCCGCCCGCGACGCGCTGCCGCAGCGGATCGCGCACACCGTCCTCGTCCGCATGGAGCAGGCGGGCGAGGCGCCCGACGACCGCGTGCAGGACGCGGTGGCCCGCAACCCCGCGGTCAAGGTGGCGGTACGGGAGATCTGGCCGCCGGTGGAGCCGGCGAAGCTGGTGCTGCGGCTGCTCTCGGAGCCGGAGTTCCTCGCCACCCACGCGAACGGGATCCTGACGGACGACGAGCAGAAATTGCTGCTGTGGCCGAAGCCGTTCCGCAGCGTGAAGTCGGCGAAGTGGACGGCCGCCGACCTGGTGTTGATCGACGAGGCGCAGGACCTGGTGGAGCGCACGCACTCGCTGGGCCACGTGGTGCTCGACGAGGCGCAGGACCTCTCGCCGATGCAGTACCGGGCGGTGGGGCGGCGCTGCACGACGGGTTCGGCGACCGTGCTGGGCGACCTCGCACAGGGCACCACCCCGTGGGCGACGCGCAGTTGGGACGAGGCGTTGACGCACCTGGGCAAGCCGGAAGCGGTGTTGGAGGAGCTGACGGCCGGCTTCCGCGTGCCGCGCGAGGTGATCGCGTACGCGTCCCGGCTGCTGCCGGCGATCTCCCCGGGGCTGGCGGCGGTGTCCTCGGTCCGCGAGACACCGGGCTCGCTGGTCGTCTCGGCGGTCGCGGCGGCTGAGCTGACGGCCGCCGTGGTCACGGCGTGCCGTGAGTCCCTGCGGTACGAGGGCTCGATCGGCCTGATCGCGGCCGACGCCCGCGTTCCGGAACTGGCGGAGGCGTTGGAGGCGGCGGGGCTGCCGTACCTGGCCCCGGGCGAGGAGACCACGGAGCTGGCCCGGCTGACGCTGGTGCCGGCCTCACTGGCGAAGGGCCTGGAGTACGACTACGTCGTGCTGGACGAGCCGGCGGCGGTCGTCTCGGGCGAGCCGGACGAGCGCACGGGCCTGCGCCGCCTCTACGTCTGCCTCACCCGAGCCGTCTCGGGCCTCCACGTCCTGCACGCGGCGCCCCTCCCGGAGGCCCTGGCACCGGACCGGTCACCGGACCGGTCACCGGACCAGATGTCGGCTCACCCGTAACTCCGGTGGACACGGGGCGGGGACGGCCGGACGATGGAATCACCTCGTGCAGGTGCCCCCGGCCCGCCCCGGCGGGCGGGGCCCACGAGGCGCGGGGCCCATGCCCGGCCACCGCTCCGGGGGGCCCGCGGGCCCCTGTTCCCCACCGAGCCCGGCACGCTCCCCCGCGTGTCCCCGTGTGTCCCCGCGTGATCCCCGCGTGATCCTCGCTCGGTTGTCGCGTGGTCCCCGCTCGGCCGTGTTGTTTCCGAGGGAAGGACGAACAGTGAACCGACGTATACGACTGGCCGTAATGGCGCCGCTGGCCGTGTCCGCACTGACCTTCGGGTCGGTGTCGCTCCTGGCGGGCTCCGCGCAGGCCGCGGCGCCCTCCTTGTCGTGCAGCGTGAAGCAGAGTGCCACCGCGGGCAAGTACGACGTCACCCTCACCGGTGGTCAGCCAGGAGTCGAGGTGACCTTCACGGGTGGCACCAGCAACCACCGATTCATCTCCAGCACCCAGGCCAACGACAGCGGTGTGGCCTCCACCGGCGGCTTCATTCCGGTCGGCGCCGTCACCGCCGAGCAGGGCGGCAAGAAGATCACGTGCGGCACGGTCAAGGAAGCCGAACAGCAAGACGCCCGCGCCCAGTACTCCGCGGGCTTCAAGAAGGGCTTCGACGAGACCAAGGCCAACTGCAAGGCGGCGGCCCCTCCGCAGGGCTTCAACCAGCTCGACCCGAACTTCGAGAAGGGCTTCAACGCGGGCGCGAAGGCCGCACTGGAAAGCAAGTTCTGCGCGGGTTGACGCCGACCGGCCCCTCCGCGTCGCCCCGCGACCGGGGTTGACGAACCGTCAACCCCGGTGCGGGACGTACGACCGCATCCGGCGCGCGTCCGTACGTGGAGGGCCGAAGCCCCTCCACGTACGGGCGCCCGCTCAGCCGAGGGCGGAGCGCCACTCGGCGACGGCCGCCGCCGACACCGGGGCACCCCATCCCGACGGCCGGGCGGCGCCGCCGATGTGGAAGGCGTCGATGCCCGCTTCCCGCAGCGCCGGGAGGTGGTGCAGCGTCAGCCCGCCGCCGACCAGGATGCGCGCCCCGTACCCCGGTTCGCCCTGTCGGGCCGCCTCCGCCGCCAGAACCGCCAGCCCCGCGTCCACACCCGCGGCAGACCCGGCCGTCAGGTAGGTGTCGAGCCCCGGCAGCTCGGCCAGGGCCTTGCGTGCCTGGTCGCGGTCGGCCGCGCGGTCCAGCGCCCGGTGGAAGGTCCACGGGCAGCCGTCCAGCTCCGCCACGACCGCTTCCACCGCGGCCAGATCGGGACTGCCGTCCGGGTTCAGGAACCCGAGGACGAACTCCTGCGCCCCCTCCGCCCGCAGCGCCCGCGCCTGCGCGACGAGGAGGTCGACGGGGCCGGCGGCGAACCCGTCCGTCCGGCGGAGCATCACGCGCAGCGGGATGTCGACCGCGGCCCGGATCGCCGCGAAGGTCTCGCGCGCCGGGGTGAGCCCGTCGGCGGCCATGTCGGTGACCAGCTCCAGCCGGTCCGCCCCGCCGGCCCGGGCCGCGACCGCGTCCCGTGCGTCGAGGGCGATCACCTCCAGCAGCGCTTGGTTGCTCATTCGATGCCATCCTTCGGATACCGAAAATAGGTCTAGTCCAATATCCAGGGTACGGGTCCACGCCCGTGCACCACCAACACAAACACGCCACCCCCACAATGTCCGCATGACCTCCGACCGGACCACCGACCTCCGCGACCGCTGGCGCGCCACCACCACCGGCGCAGGCGCCGACCCCGCCCTCGACCCCGCGCCCCACGCCGACCGCCTCCTCGCCGCCTGGGCGGAGCCACAGCGCCGCTACCACACCACCGCGCACCTGGCCGACGTACTCGCGCGGATCGACGTACTCGCCCCGCACGCGCAGGACCCCGCCGCCGTCGAGCTCGCGGCCTGGTTCCACGACGCCGTCTACCGTCCCGACCGGTCGGAGAACGAGGAGCGCAGCGCCGCCCTCGCCGAGCGCGCCCTGCCCGAGCTGGGCATCGACGCCGCCCGCACCGCCGAGGTGGCCCGTCTGGTCCGCCTCACCGTCACCCACGACCCCGCCCCCGGCGACACCAACGGCGAGGTGCTCTGCGACGCCGACCTCGCCGTCCTCGCCGGCGCCCCCGACGCGTACGCCGCCTACGTCGCCGCCGTCCGCGCCGAGTACGGCTTCGTCCCCGACGACGCCTTCCGCGCCGGCCGCGCCGCCGTTCTACGCCAGTTGCTCGACCTGCCCCGACTCTTCCGCACCCCTCACGGCAGCACCCACTGGGAGGCGCCGGCCCGCCGCAACCTGGCCGCCGAGCTCGCCACCTTGACGGACGGACCTGACGGACGGACCTGACGGACGCAGCGGGGCGCGGGAATGCGCCACCGTTCCGGCTGGTTTGTACGGAACATGCCCGCAGCCTCCGCACGCTCCCGCATGCCCGTCGCCGTCTACATCCTCGGCCTGTCCGTCTTCGCGCTCGGCACCAGCGAATTCATGCTGTCCGGGCTCCTGCCACCCATCGCCGACGACATGGGCGTCACCATCCCGCAGGCCGGCCTGCTGATATCCGCCTTCGCGATCGGCATGGTGGTCGGGGCACCACTGCTGGCCGTCGCCACCCTGCGACTACCGCGCCGTACCACCCTCGTGGGCCTCATCTCCCTCTTCGGCCTCGGTCAGGTCGCGGGCGCGCTCGCCCCCACGTACGAACTGCTCTTCGCCTCCCGCGTGGTCTCCGCGCTCGCCTGCGCCGGGTTCTGGGCGGTCGGCGCGGCCGTCGCCATCGCCATGGTCGACAAGGACCAGCGGGCCCGAGCGATGTCCGTCATGATCGGCGGGCTGTCGATCGCCAACGTCCTCGGCGTGCCCGCCGGGGCCTTCCTCGGCGAGCAGCTCGGCTGGCGCTCGGCGTTCTGGGCGGTCGGCGCCGCCTCCGCCGTCGCCCTCGTCGGCATCCTGGCCCTGATCCCGCGCATCCCGCTGCCCGCCGAGAAGCCGCGGTTGCGCGGTGAGCTGCGGATCTACCGGGACCGCCAGGTGTGGCTGTCGGTCGGCGTCACCTCGCTCGCCGCCGGCGGCGTCTTCTGCTCGTTCAGCTACCTGTCGCCGCTGCTCACGGACGTGGCCGGCCTGGACGCCGGCTGGGTGCCGTGGGTCCTGGGCCTGTTCGGGGTCGGCGCGCTGGTCGGTACGACCGTCGGCGGGCGGGTCGCGGACGCGCACCTGTTCGGGGTGCTGCTGTGGGGCATCGCCGCCTCGACGGTGTTCCTCGTCGCGCTGGCCCTCCTGGCCTCCTTCGCCGTGGCGGCGGTCGCCCTGTCGTTCCTGATCGGCGTCTCCGCCTTCTTCACCGCCCCCGCGCTGAACGCCCGGCTGTTCAACGTCGCCGGCGCCGCCCCCACCCTGGCGGGTGCCACGACCACGGCCGCGTTCAACCTCGGCAACACCGGCGGCCCGTGGCTCGGCGGCACCGTCATCGACGCCGACTTCGGCTTCGCCGCCACCGCCTGGGCGGGCGCCGCGATGACGGTCCCGGCCCTCGCCCTGACGGCCCTGGCCCTCCGCCTCGACCGCCCCGCCCGTTCCCGCGTGGTGGCCGCCTCCGCCTCCCCCGCCACCGAGGACGCCCTGGCCGGACGGTAGCCGGCCGTACGCGGCTCAGCAGCCCGGAACCACCCGCCGGCCCCTCGCAGGGCTCCGCCCCGCCCCCCGCGCCTCATCGCCGGCGTGGTTGCGCCGCGGGTCGGGACTCCCAGCCTTTGCGGCGCGGGCCTGGGCGCAGCACGTGCCTCTCAGCCCCACCGGCGCATGAGGCCCGGGGCCCGACCGGAGCCAGGTACCCCAGCCCCACCCGCGGTGCCTGGGCGCAGCCCAGGTGGGGTCGGCCGGGCAGCCCCCGCGGGCGCACGACGGGCGGCCGGGACGACAGTGGCCAGGCCCCGCAGGGCACCGCACCGCTCAGGCCGTACGCCCCTTGGGGCGCCGCAGCCCCGCCTCGGTGAGGCGGCGGACGAGTTCCTTGCTGCCGATCTCCACCGCCCCCGCCGCCACCGCGTCCGCGTACCGGTACGACGGCACGTCGTAGTGGTCCCGCTCGAACGCCCGCGGCGGGCAGCCGATCGACGCCGCGAAGGCGTGCAGTTCCTCGTACGAGACATCGCTGACCAGGTGCGACCACATCCGGCCGTGCCCCGGCCAGGTCGGCGGGTCTATGTACACCGTCACCCGCCGCTCACCGCCGGCCGAAGACCGGGCCGAGGCCGCCGACCACCGCCACCCGCACGCCCGCCTCCGAGCACACCCAGTGCGGGTCCGGCCCGAGCTCCGGCTCCACGTCCAGCGCGTGTGGTTCGCCGTGCGCGCACACCGGACACAGCGGCCACCGCCCGTACTTCTCCAGCAGCGCGTCCTGAACGTCCTGCGCGACGAGTCCCGCGAGGTAGCCGACCCCCTCCGGCCACTGCTCCACCCACCACCGGCGGTGCGTGACCGCGTCCTCGACGAGGGACACGACATCGGCCTCGGCGACCTCGCCCGCGACGAGATCGGCGAGTACAAGGGCACGGGCGGCATGGAGTGCCTGCTCAATGGGGGTCGCGTGGTCCATGGGCCCATTGTGACCCCGTACGGGCGAGTACGAGCAAGACAGCCTGGGCCGAGGCCCGATTCCCCGACCGGCGCCCGCCCGGGCATGGCGCCTTGACCCCCACCCCGGACGAAATTACGGTGCCGACCTCAGCCGCCAACCCACGAGGCCACGCCGCGACGAACCCACAACCCGACGAACCCACGACCCGACCACCCCACGACGCGACGACCACGCCCCCAGCGCGAGGACCCGCCCATGACCGCCCACGCGGAACTGCGTGCCCAGCTCGACGCCCTCACCACCGAAGCCTTCCGTCCCGACCTCGCCGAGATCGACCGGCTGCCCACCCTCGACATCGTCCGCCTCATGAACGCCGAGGACGCCACCGTCCCGGCCGCCGTCGCCGCCCGGCTCCCACAGATCGCCACGGCCGTCGACGCGATCGCCGCCCGCATGGCCCGCGGCGGCCGGCTCCTCTACGCCGGCGCCGGCACCGCCGGCCGCATGGGGGTACTCGACGCCAGCGAATGCCCGCCGACCTTCAACACCGACCCCCACCAGGTCGTCGGCCTGATCGCGGGCGGCCCCACCGCCATGGTCAAGGCGGTCGAGGGCGCCGAGGACTCCGCCGACCTCGCCGTCGACGACCTCACCGCGCTCGACCTCACCGCCACCGACACCGTCATCGGCGTCTCCGCCTCCGGCCGCACCCCGTACGCGATCGGCGCCGTCGAGTTCGCCCGTACGCGCGGCGCGCTCACCGTCGGGCTGTCCTGCAACGCCGGCTCCGCCCTCGCCACCGCCGCCGAACACGGCATCGAGGTCGTCGTCGGGCCCGAATTCCTCACCGGCTCCACCCGGTTGAAGGCCGGCACCGCGCAAAAGCTCGTCCTGAACCTCATCTCGACCGTCACCATGATCCGGCTCGGCAAGACGTACGGGAACCTGATGGTCGACGTCCGCGCCACCAACGAGAAGCTGCGGGCCCGTTCCCGCCGCATCGTCGCCCTCGCCACCGGCGCCCCCGACGAAGAGATCGAGGCCGCGCTCGCCGCCACCGACGGCGAGGTCAAGAACGCCGTCCTCGTCATCCTCGGCGGAGTCGACGCCCCCACCGCCGCCGCG
The DNA here is from genome assembly GCF_040645975.1 of Streptomyces sp. NPDC046557. Taxonomy (NCBI): domain Bacteria; kingdom Bacillati; phylum Actinomycetota; class Actinomycetes; order Kitasatosporales; family Streptomycetaceae; genus Streptomyces; species Streptomyces sp. NPDC046557. The sequence goes on along the minus strand of NZ_JBEYZH010000010.1, from coordinate 125,946 downwards.
CTCCTCACCGAAGCCGACGGCCACCTGCGCGAGGCCCTCACCCGGGCCCGCTGACCGCCCCCCGCGCCCCACCGCGCCCCACCGACCAGCAGCGAGGCGAACCACCACGATGTCCCCCGACACGCACCGCGCCACCGCCGCCGCGATCCTCCCCCTGGTCGGCGGCCCGGACAACGTCACCTCGATCGCGCACTGCATGACCCGGCTGCGCATCGGCCTGCGCGACCGCTCCCTCGTCCGGGACGAGGCGCTCAAGGCCCTCCCGGCGGTCCTCGGCGTCGTGGACGACGACACCTACCAGATCGTGCTCGGCCCGGGCGCCGTGGCCCGCGTGACCCCCGCCTTCGAGGCGCTGGTGCGCGAAGCAGGCCCCACCGGCGGCAAGGCCACCGCCGAGGCCGGCAAGGCCACCACCGGGTCCGCCACATCCGACACCGAGGCCGGCACCGACGCCACCGCCGAGGCCCTTCGGACGCGCGGGACAGCGCTGAAGGAAGCCCGTACGGCGCGCAACTCCACCCCCGTCAAACTGGTCCTGCGCCGCATCGCGAACATCTTCGTCCCGCTCATCCCGGCCCTCATCGGCTGCGGCATCATCGCCGGGCTGAACGGCCTGCTCACCAACTCCGGCCTGCTGCCCGCCGTCGTCCCCGCCCTGGCCGCGATCGCGTCCGGCTTCATGTCCCTGATCGCCGTGTTCGTCGGCTACAACACGGCCAAGGAGTTCGGCGGGACGCCCGTTCTCGGCGGCGCCGTCGCCGCGATCATCGTCTTCCCGGGCGTCGCGAAGATCGAGGCGTTCGGCCACCACCTCGCCCCCGGCCAAGGCGGCGTGCTCGGCGCGCTCGCCGCCGCGCTGCTCGCCGTATACGTGGAGAAGTGGTGCCGCACCTGGGTCCCGCAGGCCGTGGACAACCTGGTCACGCCCACCCTCACCGTCCTCCTCCCCGGCCTGGTCACCCTCTTCGGCCTGATGTACGTCGCCGGCGAAGTCGCCGAGGACATCGGCTGGTTCGCCGACCGGCTTCTGGCCACCGGCGGCGCGTTCGCCGGGCTGGTGCTGGGCGGACTCTTCCTGCCGCTGGTCATGCTCGGCCTGCACCAGGCTCTGATCCCGATCCACACCACCCTCATCGAGCACTCCGGCTACACCGTGCTGCTGCCGATCCTCGCCATGGCGGGCGCGGGCCAGGTCGGCGCGGCCATCGCCGTCTACTTCCGTCTCCCGCGCAACCGTTCCTTGCGCACCACCATCAAGTCCGCGCTCCCGGCCGGTTTCCTGGGCGTCGGGGAGCCACTGATCTACGGGGTCTCCCTGCCGCTGGGCCGCCCCTTCGTCACCGCCTGCGTCGGCGGGGCGGCGGGCGGCGCGTTCGTCGGCCTCTTCAACCAACTGGGCGCGGGCTTCGGCTCGACGGCCATCGGCCCCTCCGGCTGGGCCCTGTTTCCGTTGCTGGCCGGCCCGTCCGGGCTGGGCACGGCCATCGCCGTCTACGCGGGCGGCCTGGCGGTCGGTTACGCGGTGGGCTTCGCCGCCACCTACTTCTTCGGCTTCACCCCGCAGATGCTGGCCGACCTGGACACCGACCCGGACCCGGACGCTCCCCCCGCCGCCGAACCGGCGCAGGAACCGGCACTGGCCTGACCGGCGTCCCCGTCGCCCCTCCGTCCCACGATCGGGCTAACGGGGACGCAAGCCGCCCTCCGGGGTGCGCATATGCCAGCAGCCTGTGCACATGTACGTCTCCTCCCCATACGCCGACTACGCCGCGACGGCGGTGGCATCTGGCGCTCTCCCATACCGTCCCGTCCCCCGGCAGGCCGGGCCTCGCGGAGATCCGTACCTTCTTCGCCCACCCCGACGCCTGGGGCACCGGCATTACCGCCGCCGTGATGACCGCGACGCTGGACCGTCTGCACGACGACGGGTACGACGGCGCCCACCTCCGGACCCTGCGCGACACCCCGCGCTCCCGCCGCTTCTACACGAAGTCCGGCTTCACCGAATCCGGCGCCACACGCACCCACGACTTCGGCGACGGAACCCCCCTCGCCCAGGTCGAGTACGTCCGCCCCCGCTGATCACGCCCCGCACGCCCCGGTGGCGGTGCGCAGGTAGGCCACCAGGTCGTCCACCGAGTACCCGAGCTTCGGCCCGCGCTCGGCCGCCATCAGCAGGAGCTGGCCCACGATCTCGGCGCCCCACCCGTCCGTGCCGTCCCGCGACCACTCCCACAGCCGCTCGATCCCGAGACCCGACATCTGCAGCCCGTGCCGGACCCGGATCTCCCCGCACAGCGGGGCCACCGCGTCGAGCAACCGCGCCCCCGGCCGCTCGCAGCGCAGCCCGAAGCACCCGCCGAAGTCCTCGACCACGCACCCGACCGGCGGCCGGGCCTTGATGGCGTCGTAGCGCGGGTCATCGAACGGCGGGAACTCGTCGGCCGGGCTGTGGACCAGCGAGAACCGCTGCCAGCCGGGCGGCGGAGGCGGCTGCGGACGCCACGCCGTGAGACCGAACGCCTCCTGCACCAAGGCCGTCGCCTCGTCCGCCGTATCGGCCGTTTCGCTGACTCTCCGTTTCCCGTCGTCCCCGACGGCGGTCCACAATCCACTGCGCTCGTCCCGCGCGACCCGCACCGACAGACCCATACCCACACGCTTCCACCCGGCCCTGACCATCCCCTTCTCCAGCCAGCACAGCTTCCACGCCAGCTCGAACTCCCACCCGCGCGCCGCCTCCGCCAGCCCCCTCAAGACGGCGTCACAGCGCGCGCGCTCGTCACCCGTCACGGATGCGCCCGCTCGTGCAGCACGGCGGCCAGCCGCAGCGCGGTGTCGAGGTTGCAGCGCCCCAGGTCGACCAGCGGAAGCCCGTAGGTCCCAGCCGCCGACACCCCGTCCACGCCCAGCGAGGGAAACACCACGCCCACGTCCCCGAGGGCCTCCTTCAACTGCCCCACAGCCTCCTCGGCCGCCAGCAACCGTTCATTGGGCGAGAGCACCATGACACGTCCCTTTCGCTCTGAGTAATCGCGTTCCGCACACAGCGTGGCTACTCGGTAGCTAGCCTTTCAACGTCGGGCCGCGCACAAACGCACTTGTTGGACCAGGAGTTGCCATGCCAGGACCAAAGCACCTCGACCCCTCCTCCTCACCCCGTGCCCTCCTGGGCGCCGAACTCCGCGTCGCGCGCGAACGCGCGGGCCTCACCCAGGCCGAACTGGCCGAACGGCTCTTCGTCAGCGGCTCGTTCATCGGCCAGCTCGAAGCGGGTACGCGTCGAATGCGCTCCGACATCGCCCGCCAGATTGACGAGGTCCTCCAGACGGACGGCTTCTTCGCCCGCAACTGCGGGGCGGTGGCCAAGTCCAAGTACCCGGACCACTTCGCGGCGGCAGCCGAGGCGGAGGCGCTGGCGAAGACCATCCGGGAGTACGCACCGCTGATCATCCCGGGGCTGTTGCAGACGGCGGCGTACGCGCGGGCCATCTGCCGCGCCTACCAACCGACCGCGACGGAGGAGGTGATTGAGGAACTGGTGAGCAACCGTCTGGAACGGGCAATGCTGCTCGGCAATCCAACAACGCCCATGTTTTGGTGCGTGCTCGACGAGGCGGTACTGCGGCGGGAGGTCGGCAGCCCGGCGATCATGGCGAAGGCATTGCGGCGCATCATGACCCTGATTCGCTGCAACCGGGTCGTCACCCAAGTGCTCCCGTTCAAGGCGGGGGCTCACGCCTCGATGGGTGGCTCCCTCCAGCTCATGCACTTCGAGGACGCGCCGCCCCTCGTATATGCGCAAGGCAACGGAACAGGGCAGCTGTTGGACGATCCGGCTGAAGTAGCCCGTCACTCGTTGACCTACGATCTGCTCACGGCCAACGCGCTCTCACCACGTGAATCACTGGCCTTGATCGAGTCCGCGGCGGAGGATTACGAGCATGACGAGCACGCCTGAATACGACCTGTCGACGGCCACCTGGCACAAGTCGAGCTACAGCGACGGCAGCGGCGGTAGCTGCCTGGAGATGGCCACCTGGCGGAAGTCCACCTACAGCGACGGCACCGGCGGGGACTGCCTCGAAGTCGCCGACGGCCACCCCCACATCGTTCCCGTCCGGGACTCCAAGCGACCCGAAGGCCCGCACGTGGTGTTCCACGCACGGGCCTGGGCCGACTTCGTGGGGTCGCTCAGAGACCGTTGGTGAAGAGCAGCTCGTTGGGGCTGCCCTTGCTGACGCTGCTCAGCACGTCCTTGCTGGAGCCGGTGCCGAGGAACTCGGCGATCTCCGCCGGGGTCGCGGCCGGGTGCGCCTGCTTGTAGAGCACCGCGACGCCGGCGACGTGCGGCGAGGCCATGGACGTGCCGTTCAGGGCCACGCTGCCGCCGCCGAGCTTCGCGGAGGTGATGTCCTGCCCTGGGGCGTAGAGGCTGACGCAGGTGCCGTAGTTGGAGAAGCTCGTCTCCTCGTCGTATCTGTTGGTCGCGCCTGCCACCACCACGCGCGACGCCGACGCGGGCGAGACGTTGCACGCGTCCTGCGCTTCGTTGCCCGCCGCGACGACCGGCAGGACGCCCGCGTCGGACAGGGCGTCCGCGGCAGCGTTGACCGACGCCGACCTGGGACCGCCCAGGGAGGCGTTCAGGACGGCGGGCTGCTTGGCGTTCTTGGCCACCCAGTCCATGCCGGCGATGATGCCGGAGTACGAGCCCGTGCCGTCGCATCCCAGGACCCGGACGGACACCAGGTTGGCCTTGCGCGCCACGCCGTACGTCGCACCGGCGACCGTTCCCGCGACGTGCGTGCCGTGGCCCTGGCAGTCCATGCCCTGCTTGCCGTCGCCCATGGCGTCGAAACCGAACGTCGCGCGCCCGCCGAACTCGTCGTGCTTGTAGTCGATGCCCGTGTCGAGGATGTACGCGGTCACCCCCGCGCCGTTGCCCTTGGTGGTGAAGGTGTTGTCGAGCGGCAGGGTCTTCTGGTCGATGCGGTCCAGGCCCCAGAGCGAGGTCGGGGCGCTCAGCGCCCGGCCGTCGTCCTGGTCCGAGACGGTCGACACGGCCCGCACCTTCGTGTCCTCCTCGACCGACTTCACCCCGAGGGCCACCCGGGCGATCTGCAGTTGGAGCGGGGTCATCGACACCGCGAAGCCGTTCATGGCGTGGCTGTAGAGGAACCGGGCCTTCAGCCCCAGCTTCTTCGTCAGTGCGGCCGGGTCGACCCCCTTCTCCAGGGTCACGATGTACTGGCCGGGTACCGCGTTCGCCGAGGCGATCAGCGGGGCCGGGGTCGGCTCGGGGGCGGCGGCGGACGCGGTTCCGGCCAAGGCCGGGGTCATCGCGAGCAGCGCGGCGATCGTCACACGGGCGAGCAGGCGCATGGGGGCAACTCCAAGGAGCCGGCGGAAGGGTGGATGCCCCGCCACCTCACGGACGACGCAACGTCGCGGAGCTGAGCGCGGCCTCCCCTGCATCGGGCGGCCACCGGCGGGACTTGAGGCCCACGCCCCCGGTTGGCCGACAGCCCGAAGAGGGGCGCGTCCGTCCATCGCACAAGCTGCGGAACCGATCAGCCTCCTTGCCGCGCCCGGCCCTCCCACCTGCCCGCACGATGCCCGCCGATCCGCCCGCCCCACGGAAGTTCCCCCGTACGGTCCAGCCCGCGCGGCGCGCGCCGGGGGGCGCATTCGGCGTTCACCACCGGCGGCCGGGGCCACGCCGCCGCACGTCGTTGACCGGGACACCCCCGCGTGGTGGCCTCGCCCCCATGCGCACTCGACCGAGTTGGACCCGCCGGGCGGCCGTCGCCGTCACCGCCCTCGCCGCCGTGGCCGCCCTCCCCCTCACCGCCGCCTCCGCCACCACTGCGGCGCATCCCGCGCCCGACCCCGCGCCCGTCGCGGCTCCGGCTCCGGCTCACTGGCCGACGTATCTGGTGACCGTGCGACGGGGTATGGACCCGGCGCTCCTGGCCGGCCACCACGGAATCACGCCGGTCCACGTCTTCCGCACCGCGATGAACGGCTTCGCCGCCCCGCTCTCCCCCGCGCAGGTCGCCGCCCTGCGGGCGAACCCCCTGGTGGAGTCCATCGAGGAGGACGGCGTCGGCTCCTCGTTCGGCGCCCCCGCCTGAACCGACCGGCCGGGCGGGCGCGCCACTCCTGCTACGTCCGGTCGGTCTCCAGCGTGTCCGCGTGGCGGTGGGCGACCTTCCACTCGCCGCCCTCGCGGCGGTAGACCTGGGTCGCGCGCAGGACGTACCGGCGCGGCTCGCCGTTGACCGACGTGTGCGTGCGCTCGTAGCCGACCGTGTAGGCCATGTCGCCGACGACGTCCACCGCGACGATCTCGTGCTCGTACGAGGCGCAGTCCGAGAACTCCTCCGCCAGCTTGTGGAAGAGCGCGGCGACCTCCTCGTACCCGACGGCCGACATCCAGGCGCCCGTCACCGACACCGGCTCACGCCGGGACCAGATCGCGAAACGCGGCCCGGCGTCCCCGTTGTGCAGGGCGATCTCGGCATCCCGCAGCCGGGTCCGCGCCCAGTCGAGGAACGCGTCACGTTCGTCGCCCATCGTCGGCCTCCCGGGGCTCTCCGCCCCCCTTCCCACCGTACGCCGGTGCTCCCGGCAGCCTTCGGAGGGAAAATGGACGGAAAGGGTGCTCGGGGACGGGCTCACGAACTTGGAGGCGTCATGGCAGCCGCCGAACAGGTCCTGTGGCGCTCCCACTCGTCCAACCGGTGGATGCAGGGGACGGCCGTCCTCCTCGGGGTGATCGCGGTCGGGCTCGCGGTCGCCGGGACGGCCGGGCCGAGGGGCATGATGTGGGCGCCGGCCGTGGTGCTGTTCCTGTCGGCGCTGCTGCTCCTGGTGTTCGCCTCGGTGACCGTGCGGCTCACCGGCCGGGCGCTGGAAGTGGCCTACGGCCCTGTCGGGCGTCCCGTGCGGCGCTGGGCCCCCGAGGACATCGAGGCCCCGGCGCGCGTGGAGGACCGCCGGCCCTCGCAGGTCGGCGGCTGGGGATACCGCCTCGGCAAGCTCGGTACGACGGTGATGATACGAGGGGGCCCCTGCCTCGTGATCCGCTCCGGTGGCCGCGACTTCGCGGTCAGCGTCGACGACGCCGACCGGGGCGCCGCGCTCGTGAACTCCCTCCCCCGCGGCCCCCTCCCCCGCGGCATCCTCTGACGCGGCCGAGCGCGGCGGGTACTGGCCGCTAGCCTCGGTAGACGCGCAGGTCGGAGACCTCGTAGGACATCTCCGTGACCTCCGGCTCCGGCGCCGGGTGGTAGTTGCCCGCGCACACCGACAGGTTGACGATGAGGTACGCGTGCCAGCCGCGGCCCACGCCCCGGCGGTCGGAGAAGACACGGGCGCCGTTGACCCACCAGACGACCGAGTTCCGCCCGAACTCCACCCTCAGGTCCACCCACGCACCGGGGCGGACCGAGGGGTCGCGGTGGTAGCGGTGCGCCTCGCGGACGTGGTTGGAGAGTTCCAGCAGGTCGGGGTTGTCGGGGTGGTACTCGAAGACGTCGATCTCTTGGCCGCCGTCCCGCCAGGTCCAGATCGCCGGCCAGGCGCCCTCTTCCACGGGGAGTCGCACCCGCGCCTCCAAGAGGTCGCCGGTGCGCACCATGAAGCCCTCGTCGCTGCCCTCGGTGGTGAGCAGTCCGGTGTCCCAGTTGCCGTCCGGGCGGCGCGTGGCGCGGAAGACGCCGCCTCGGCTGTAGGTGGGGTCTTCCACCAGGTGGTCGAGCTTGTTGTCGCCCGGGTTGACGGGGCCGCCGTCGGGATACGCCCAGGAGCGGCCGGCGACCCATTGGGTGAGGGAGGCGAAGTCGGCGGTGAAGACGGGGGTGCGGCGAGGTGCGGGTACCGCCGCTCCGCCACCGCCCCCCGGGGCGAGGCGGGACGTCAGGCGCCCCAGCCAGCCGAGCAGGTCCGTGTCCATGCAGGGTGTCTTCCCGGCAGCGGAGCGAGCCATGCCGGATTTATCGCCGTGGGTAATCGAGTGGTTGCGTTCAGCTATCGCCGTGGTGGGGGTCGCGCGCCGCCGCGAGGAACGCGCGGATGAGTTCGGGCGACTTCACCCCGCGCTCCCGCTCCACGCCGCTGGAGACGTCCACGCCCCAGGCGCCGGTCGCCCGCAGGGCCGCGCGCACGTTGGCGGGGTCGAGGCCACCGGCCAGCAGCCAGCGGCCCCGGGGCGCCGTGAACTCCTCCGAGCCCCAGTTCCACGGCTTGCCGGAGCCGGGGTCGGGGGCGTCGATCAGCAGCAGGTCCTCGCCGTACTCCCCGGCCGCCACGACGGCGGCGGCGGTGGCGCGGATGAGCGTACGGCCGGGGGCGCGCAGGGCCTCGTAGTAGGCGGGGCCCTCGTCGCCGTGGAGCTGTACGGAGCGCACCCCGCTCTCCTGCGTCAGCCGCCGGACCTCCTCCACGGACTGCCCGCGGAACACCCCGACGGTGAGCACCCCGGCGGGCACCCGCGCGGCCAGCTCCCGCGCGGTGGCGGCGTCGACGGTCCGCGGGCTGCCCGGGGCGAACACGAACCCGACGGCATCGGCCCCGGCCGCCACGGCCACGTCGACGTCGTGCGCGGTCTTCAGCCCACAGATCTTGACGAAGGCCCTGCCGGCTCCACTGCTCTCGCTCATGCCCCCGAGTCAACCAGACCGCCCCGCCGCACGTATCCCCGTCCCGAGCACCGGGCAGCCCGTCAACCCGGCGGCACCATCACCGGTAAGAGGTCAGAAACACCTCCCGACCGCATTATGTCGTCGACGACATAATGCGGTCGCCGCATGGATGACCTACCGGATCTCCGCCCGCTCGCCCTCCACCTCGGCCGTCTCGGTGCAGGCGAAGATCTCCCGGGTGGAGGGCGCCGACGCCGTGCCCACGTTGCCCTTGCTGCTGCGCCTCGCGCGGGCCCTGGACGCTTCGCTGAACATCGCCCTCGGCGAGGACCAGGAAGAAGTCAGGTTCGTCGCGCGGCCGGCCGCCTGAGCGGCGCGCCGCGGGAACGCCCGAGGGCGGCACCCCGGTGGGGGTGCCGCCCTCGAACGTGAAGCGTGATGAACAGCCGATCAGCCGGAGGCCGATCAGAAGTCCATGTCACCGCCCGGCATGCCGCCCGGCGCACCGGCGCCGGCCTTCTCGGGCTTGTCGGCGATGACGGCCTCGGTGGTCAGGAACAGCGCGGCGATCGACGCGGCGTTCTGCAGCGCGGAGCGCGTGACCTTCGCCGGGTCGATGATGCCCTCGGCGATCATGTCGACGTACTCGCCGGTCGCGGCGTTCAGGCCGTGGCCGATCGGGAGGTTGCGCACCTTCTCGACGACGACGCCACCCTCCAGACCACCGTTGACGGCGATCTGCTTGAGCGGGGCCTCCAGGGCGAGCTTCACGGCGTTGGCGCCGGTCGCCTCGTCACCGGTGAGCTCCAGCTTCTCGAAGACCGAGGAGGCCTGGAGCAGGGCCACGCCACCACCGGCGACGATGCCCTCTTCGACGGCCGCCTTCGCGTTGCGAACGGCGTCCTCGATGCGGTGCTTGCGCTCCTTGAGCTCGACCTCGGTCGCGGCACCGGCCTTGATGACGGCCACGCCGCCGGCCAGCTTCGCGAGGCGCTCCTGGAGCTTCTCGCGGTCGTAGTCCGAGTCGGAGTTCTCGATCTCGGCGCGGATCTGGTTGACGCGACCCTGGACCTGGTCGCTGTCACCCGAGCCGTCGACGATGGTCGTCTCGTCCTTGGTGATGACGACCTTGCGGGCGCGGCCGAGCAGGTCGAGACCGGCGTTCTCCAGCTTGAGGCCGACCTCCTCGGAGATGACGGTGCCGCCCGTGAGGATGGCGATGTCACCGAGCATGGCCTTGCGGCGGTCGCCGAAGCCCGGGGCCTTGACGGCGACGGACTTGAAGGTGCCGCGGATCTTGTTGACGACCAGGGTCGACAGGGCCTCGCCCTCGACGTCCTCGGCGATGATCAGCAGCGGCTTGCCGGACTGCATGACCTTCTCCAGGAGCGGCAGCAGGTCCTTGACCGAGCCGATCTTGGAGTTGACGATCAGGATGTACGGGTCGTCGAGCGACGCCTCCATACGCTCCATGTCGGTGGCGAAGTACGCCGAGATGTAGCCCTTGTCGAAGCGCATGCCCTCGGTGAGCTCAAGCTCCAGACCGAAGGTCTGGGACTCCTCGACGGTGATGACGCCTTCCTTGCCGACCTTGTCCATGGCCTCGGCGATGAGCTCGCCGATCTGGGTGTCGGCGGCGGAGATGGAGGCCGTCGAAGCGATCTGCTCCTTGGTCTCGACATCCTTGGCCTGCGCGAGCAGGGCGGCGGAGACGGCCTCGACGGCCTTCTCGATACCACGCTTGAGGGCCATCGGGTTGGCGCCGGCGGCCACGTTGCGCAGGCCCTCGCGGACGAGCGCCTGGGCCAGCACGGTGGCGGTGGTCGTACCGTCGCCCGCGACGTCGTCCGTCTTCTTGGCGACTTCCTTGACCAGCTCGGCGCCGATCTTCTCGTACGGGTCCTCGAGCTCGATCTCCTTGGCGATGGAGACACCATCGTTGGTGATCGTGGGGGCGCCCCACTTCTTCTCAAGGACGACGTTGCGACCCTTGGGGCCAAGGGTGACCTTGACGGCGTCGGCGAGCTGGTTCATGCCACGCTCGAGACCGCGCCGGGCCTCCTCGTTGAATGCGATGATCTTGGCCATCTGAAGTGGTCCTCCAGGACTGGGGTGGATTGCTCCTGGACCGCGCCCGCGCCCGCGACGGACGGCCGACGAGCCCGACGGTTCCTTCCCGCCGGACCCTTGGGCCTCACCGACCCGGTCCTCGTTTCAGTAGCACTCTCGACTGGAGAGTGCTAACGCCAATGATTAGCACTCGACCCCGTCGAGTGCAAGCGGCTTCGGGCAACGCCGGGCGAAGTCCCCGGCCGGGGACGCACGAGGGGCCCACATCCCGTGTCCGGGATGTGGGCCCCTCGTGCGTGTGCGGTCCTGAGACCTGTTGCGTCTGTGGTCGATCGCGCCGGGTCAGCCGAGTGCGAGCTTGACCATGTCCGCCTGAGGACCCTTCTGGCCCTGCGAGATCTCGAACTCGACCCGCTGACCCTCTTCAAGGGTGCGGTACCCGTCCATCTGGATGGCGCTGTAGTGGACGAACACATCCGCACCACCGTCGACCGCGATGAAGCCGTAGCCCTTCTCCGCGTTGAACCACTTGACGGTGCCCTGAGCCATGCCTAACTCCCCTATTACTGGCCCTTGCGCAGGACCGCACTTCGCGGACCCGGGTCAGAACTTGCGCCGGAACGCCTCGACCGCGGCTGAATGTATCCGCACCGGTGCTGTGTGCAACAGGTCATTCCGACGAGAATTCTGGACAAGAAGGAATGGGGAAATCAAGCGAAATTTAGGCATGTTCCCGGGCAACTCGGGCCCGACATCCGGCACCAAAGGCCCATACCAGGCTCGCATGTTGACTCAATGTCAACCATCCGGTGGCCCGCTCATATGCGGCGGGCAAGAACAGCGGAGGGGACTTCCCCAACCCTACCGCGCCCAATCAACCAGAATTGCCCCCTCCGCTTTTAGCGGAGGGGGCAATTCTGGGACGTCCGGTGTCGCTGATCCGGTTGTCAGCAGCCGCCCGCCACGGCGGGGATGATCGAGACTCCCGCGCCGTCCGGCGTCACCGTCTGCAGGCCGCCCTCGAAGCGCACGTCGTCGTCGTTGACGTAGACGTTCACGAAGCGGCGCAGCTTGCCCTGGTCGTCCAGGACGCGGGCAGCGATGCCCGGGTGGTTCTTCTCCAGGGACTCGATGACCTCGGAGAGGGTCGTGCCCTCGGCGGGGACCTCGGCCTGGCCGCCGGTGTAGGTGCGCAGGATGGTGGGGATGCGGACGTTGACGCTCATGGCGCTACTGCCTTTCCGGGAACAGGGGGTGGGTCGGGCCTCAGGCCAGGCCGGCGGCGCGGAACGCGTCCAGGCTGGGGCGGATGGTGGCGGTCTGGCCGCTGTCCGAGGCCACCGCCTCCAGGGTCTTGAGGCCGTCACCGGTGTTGAGGACGACCGTGGTCAGCGAGGGGTCGAGCTGCCCGTTCTCGATGAGCTTCTTCGTCACGCCGACGGTCACACCGCCCGCGGTCTCGGCGAAGATGCCCTCGGCCCGCGCGAGGATCTTGATGGCCTCGACGACCTGCTCGTCGTTGACGTCCTCGACGTAACCGCCGGTGCGACGCGCGATGTCCAGGACGTACGGGCCGTCCGCCGGGTTGCCGATCGCCAGCGACTTGGCGATGGTGTTCGGCTTCTGCGGGCGCACCACGTCGTGACCGGCCTTGAAGGCGGTCGACACGGGCGAGCAGCCCTCGGCCTGCGCGCCGAAGATCTTGTACGGCTTGTCCTCGACCAGGCCGAGCTTGATCAGCTCCTGCAGACCCTTGTCGATCTTCGTCAGCTGCGAGCCGGACGCGATGGGGATCACGATCTGGTCCGGCAACCGCCAGCCGAGCTGCTCGCAGATCTCGTAGGCCAGTGTCTTGGAACCCTCGCCGTAGTACGGACGCAGGTTGACGTTGACGAAGCCCCAGCCCTCGCCCAGCGGGTCGCCGATGAGCTCGGAGCAGAAGCGGTTGACGTCGTCGTAGTTGCCCTCGATGCCGACGAGGTCGCCACCGTAGACAGCGGCCATCACGACCTTGCCCTGCTCCAGGTCGTGCGGGATGAACACGCAGGACCGGAAACCGGCGCGGGCGGCCGCGGCGCCGACGGCGCCGGCCAGGTTGCCCGTCGAGGAGCAGGAGAGGGTGGTGTAACCGAAGGCGCGGGCGGCCTCGACGGCGATGGCCACGACACGGTCCTTGAAGGAGTGCGTCGGGTTGCCGGAGTCGTCCTTGACGTAGAGCTTGCCGGTGATGCCGAGCTCCTTGGCCAGGTTGGCCGCGTCCACGAGCTTGGTGAAGCCCGGGTTCAGGTTCGGCTTGGAGGCCACGTCCGCGGGGACGGGCAGCAGCGGGGCGTACCGCCAGATGTTGTCGGGACCGGCCTCGATCGCGGCGCGCAGGGCCTCGGGGTCACCGGTGGGCAGGTCGTAGGCGACTTCCAGCGGTCCGAAACACTCGACGCAGGCGAAGATCGGGCCGAGCTCGAAGCGGGTACCGCACTCACGACACGAAAGGCCGGTGGCAGGTCCGAGATCGACAGAGGTGCCGGTGGATTCGGCAGAGGTGGCGACAGTCTGTGCAGCCATGATGGCGAGGCCCTTTCTCCTCATCTTCCCCATGGCGCACTTCGCCATGAGACGGAATTGGCACCTTCCCTAGCCGGGGACCTCGCTGACGTCGCCGTGGTGGGCGATCGCGAGAACCGACTGGAGGGTTGCCGGGGCTTCAACGGGCCGTGTCCCTCTGCCCCTCTGGATGAGCGGTATGGCACCGGGCCGCGCGCTCTATGGCGCGTCCGGGCGTTTGTGCACGAGGACCCCGGCATGCCGTGGTCCTTCGCGTTGTTCAAGACTGTAACCGAAGGCCCGGGTGGTTGAGACAGCTGTCCGAACGGCGAGATGGATCACATTTCGCCCGAAAACCGCCTGCCGCTCCACCCGCCCGATCACCGTCCCGTCACCGATCCCCTGGAGTCCCCAAGTGCTGGAAGAGGTGGAGCGCTGGCTGGCCGACCGCTCCTGGTCCGCCGCCGACCGACCGCTCGACCAGCTGCTCGACCGCAAGCGCGCGTCGGGAGCGACGGTCAGCGTGGTGCTGCCCGCACTCGACGAGGAGGCCACGGTCGGCGCGATCGTCGAGGTGATCCGCCGCGATCTGATCGAGGGGCTGCCGGCCCCCTTGGTGGACGAGCTGGTCGTGGTCGATTCAGGGTCGGGCGACCGTACGGCCGAGGTCGCCGCGAAGGCCGGCGCGCGGGTGGTGCACCGCGACGAGATCCTGCCGCGGCTCCCGGCGGTGCCCGGCAAGGGTGAGGTGCTGTGGCGCTCGCTGCTCGCGACCACCGGCGACATCGTCTGCTTCGTGGACGCCGACCTGCGGGACTTCTCCTCCGCCTTCGTCTCCGGCATCCTCGGGCCGCTGCTGACCGAGCCGGACGTGCACTTCGTCAAGGCGATGTACGACCGGCCGCTCGGCGACGCCCCCGGACAGGGCGGCCGCGTCACCGAGCTGGTGGCCCGGCCCCTGCTGAACCTGCACTGGCCGCAGTTGGCCGGCTTCGTCCAGCCGCTGGGCGGCGAGTACGCCGTACGGCGCTCCCTGCTGGAACGTCTCCCCTTCCCCGTCGGCTACGGCGTGGAGCTGGGGCTGCTGGTCGACGCGCTGCACACGGTCGGACTGGACGCGCTGGCGCAGGTCGACGTCGGCGTACGGCTGCACCGCCACCAGGACGGGCAGGCGCTCGGCCGGATGGCCGCGGCGATCTACCGCACGGCGCAGTCGCGGCTCGCGCGCGGGCACTCCCCCGGGTACCGCTGGGGGTACCCGCACGTACGCCCCGCGCTGACCCAGTTCGAGCGGGGCCCGGAGGGCTTCGTGCCGCGCACGCACGCCGTGGACACCGAGGAACGACCGCCGATGCTGGAGGTCGAGGAGTACGCGGTCCGCCGCGTGGCCTGACGCGGCCTGGAGTGACGCGGCGTCGCGTGATGTGACGTGACGCGGCGCCGTTCGGCGTGTGACGCGGAGTGGCGTGGCGGTGGGTTTGAGGCGCCTGCGGCGGGGTTAGGTTCGCGGCATGGCTTCCCAGGTACTCGTCGCCGCGAACCGCGGTCCCCTCTCGTACGCCCACGCCCCCGACGGCACCCTCGGCGCCCGGCGCGGCGGGGGCGGTCTGGTCTCCGGGCTCTCCGCGGCACTCGCGGAGCAGCCGGACGCGGTGTGGATCTGCGCGGCGCTGTCGGAGGGGGACCGGGAAGCGGTGCGGCGCGGGGTCTCCGAACCCGGCGTCCGGATGTTGGACATCGATCCCGCGGTGTACGACGCCGCGTACAACGGCATCGCCAACTCGGTGCTCTGGTTCACACACCACCACCTGTACGACATCCCGCGCGAGCCGGTCTTCGACGCGGAGTTCCGGCGGCGCTGGGACTCGTACGTCCTCTACAACCGGGCCTTCGCGGACGCGCTGGCGGCGGAGGCCGACGAGGGCGCGGCAGTGCTGGTGCAGGACTACCAGTTGGCGCTGGTGCCGGGCATGCTGCGCGTGCTGCGGCCCGACCTGAGGATCGCGCACTTCACGCACACCCCGTGGGCCTCGCCCGACGTGCTGCGGATGCTGCCGCGGTACGTGGTGGAGGAGCTGACCTGGGGGATGCTCGGGGCGGACCTGCTGGGCTTCCACACCGGGGAATGGGCGCGGGCGTTCCTGTCGGCGATGCCGTTCGACGGGGCGCAGGGCAGCGCGGAGGAGGTCCGGGAGGGGACCGTGGAGCACCGGCGGGAGTCGGTGTGGGCACGGCGCACGACCGAGGTACGCGCGTTCCCGCTGGGCGTGGACGGCGACGATCTGCGGGCGCTGGCGCACCGGCCGGAGGTCGACGACAAGCTGGCGGGGCTGCGGGCGGAGGTCGGCGACCTCAAGACGATCGTCCGGGTGGACCGGACGGAGCTGTCCAAGAACATCCTGCGCGGCCTGCTGGCGTACCGGGAGCTGCTGACGACGCACCCGGAGTGGCGCGAGCGGGTGGTGCACATGGCCTCGGCGTACCCCTCGCGGCAGGACCTGGCGGTGTACCGGGAGTACACGGCGGCGGTGCGGGACCTGGCGGCGGAGATCAACGCGGAACTGGGGACGGCGGACTGGCAGCCGGTGTTGGTGTCGGTGGAGGACGACTTCGCGCGCTCGCTGGCGGCGTACCGGATGGCGGACGTGGCGCTGGTGAACCCGGTGCGGGACGGGATGAACCTGGTGGCGAAGGAGATCCCGGTGGTGTCGGAGGCGGGGTGCGCGCTGGTGCTGTCGACGGGGGCGGGGGCGTACGAGGAGCTCCGCTCGGACGCGCTGACGGTGAACCCGTACGACGTTTCGGAGACGGCGGCGGCGTTGCACGCGGCGCTGTCGATGCCGGAGGCGGAGCGGGCGGAACGCACGAAGCGCCTCGCCGCGGCGGCCACGTCCCTTCCCCCGACGGCCTGGTTCACGGCCCAACTCTCGGCCCTCCGCGAGCCGTGACGCCGCCCTTGCCGGGGTGCCCGGACGCTGCCCCGGCCTGAGCCTGCCCTTGTGGGCCGGAGCGCCGGCCATGGCCGCGGCCGGAACCCTGGACCGTGCCCTTCCCTGGACCGTGCCCTTCCCTGGGCCGGGGCCGGGGTGCCCGTGCCGTGCGCGAGGCCTGACGGCGCTGGGCGGGGTGCCCTGCCCTTGCCGCACCCGGGCGGACGGGCGGCCCGTATCCGGGCCCTGATCGGCTGCGGCGCCGCCGCGCAAGCGCCCCCGGGCTCCGCCCGGGCCTCGCGGGGCTCCGCCCCGCACCCCGCGCCTCAAACGCCGGCGAGGCTGAATATGCCACCCCCTGGCGCTTGCTTCCCAGGCGGAGCCCGGCCTCTCAGCCCCGTCCGGGCTGCTTTCAGCCCCGCCGGCGTTTGAGGCGCGGGTCCGGGCGGAGCCCGGGCCTCTCAGCCCCGCCGGCGCTTGAGGCGCCGGTCCGGGCGGAGCCCGGGGAACCGTGGAAGGGCGGGTGGGGGACCGGCTCCGCGCCGCGGCACCCCGGTACCCCGCCCAGCGGGACGGTACTCCGCTCGGGCAACCCCGCAGGCCCCGCTCAGCCCCGCAGGGCCCCCGCCAGGGTCGCGAGGAACGCCGCGACCTCCGCCGGCCCCGGCAGGACCAGGTCCGCCCGGGAGGCCAGCTCCGGGACCTCCGAGGAGCTGCACACCAGCAGCCCCGGCACCCCCTCCGCCCGCCGCTTCTCGACGGCGGCGTACGCCGCGAGGTCCCCCAGGTCGTCCCCCGCGTAGAGCACCGCCTCCGCGCCGACCTCATCCAGGTACTCCGTCAGGGCGACGCCCTTGTCCATCCCCGGCGGCCGCAGCTCCAGCACCGCCCGCCCCGGCTCCACCATCAGCCCGTGCCGCGCCGCCAGCTCCGCCAGCGGCTCCCGCAGCGCTTCGAACGCCGCCTCCGGGTCCTCGGCGCGCCGGGTGTGGACGGCCAGCGCCCGGCCCTTCTCCTCGATCCAGGTCCCGCGCCAGGCCCCGATCGACTCCAGGAACCCCGGCAGCTCGGCCCGTACGGCCGCCACCCCCGGGTGCTCGGCGGGCGCGTGGACGAGCCCGCTGACGGCGTCCCACCGCTCGGCCCCGTAGTGCCCGAGGACGACGAGGTGTTCCAGGCCGGGGACCTCCGCGAAGCCCCCCTTCCGGACGGCGACCCCGGCCGGCCGGCCGGTGACGACGGCCACGGCCAGCACCTCGGGCGCGAGCGCGGCCAGCGCCGGTACGGCGTCCGGGTGGGCGCGCGCCTGGTCGGGGTCGGGAACGATGTCGGCGAGGGTGCCGTCGAAGTCGAGGGCTACGACGGATCGGCGCGGCGCGCGGAGGAGGGCTTCGAGTCCCTCGCGTCCGGCGGCGGTGGCGGGCACGGGCATCGGCGTTTCGTGCGCATGGCTCCCCATGGGGAAGACCCTAACGGTCCAGTCGTACGACTGCTATCGCCGGGCGCGCTGTGCCGCGCGGATCCGCCGGAGCCGGTTGACCGTGCCCGGCGCGTGCTCCAGTGCCCGCGGGTCGTCCATCAGGGCGTTGAGCAGCTGGTAATACCGGACCGGGGTCATCCCCAGCCCTTCCCGGATGGCCCGTTCCTTGGCTCCGGGCCCCGACCAGGTGCGTCCCTCGTACGCGAGCACGGCGGCCTCGATGGCCGTCAAGCGCCCGTCGTCCGTCATACCGCCAGATTAACGCCGCCCACCGACACGCCCACGTGCACACCCCCGGCACACCCCGGTACACCCCGGCCGGAGCCGGCGATGGCCTCAGTGGTTGCCGTCCGCCTTGCGTGCCGCGTCGGCCATGTCCCCGAGCACCTTCTCCGGCTGACCGCCCGGTTGGACCACCTTGCCGATGTTCTGCTTGACGTCCTCGCTCACCCCGGCCCACGACTTCTTGCCGACGGGGTACAGCCGCGCGGTCGGCAGCGCCGTCAGGAAGGTCTTGAGCTGCGGCGCGGGGCCCCCGCCGCCGACCGCCGCCGCCTCCATGGCCCGGTAGCCGCTGGTGGTCACGGGCAGCAGGTCGTACTTGTTGGTGAAGGCCGTCACGTTCTTCGCCTCGTAGAGGTAGTCGAGGAACTTGCCCGTCTGCGACTTGTGGCCGTTCTTGAACGCCATGACCCAGTCGGCGACCCCCATCGTGGGGTGGTCGGTGCCGTCGGCCGTCGGCATGGGCACCATGCCGAACTTGATCCCCTTGTCGCCGGCCTGCTTGAGCAGCGTCGGGTGGCCGTTGAGCATGCCGACCTCGCCCCGCGCGAAGGCGTCGAAGGCGGCCTGGCGGTCGAGCCTGCCCGGCTCGACGGGGCCGGTGAGGCCCTGGCCGACCATCCTGTCGCGCAGGAACTCGAAGGTCTTGACGTTCTCGGGGGAGTCGATCTCGTAGCTGTCCTCGTTGTCGGTGTAGCCGCCACCGCCCGACAGCATCCACATCATCGACTCGGCCTGTGCCTCTTCGCGGCCGAGCGGCAGCGCGAAGGGGGTCGGGACTCCGGCGGCCTTGAGCTTCTTGGCGGCCGCCTCCAGGTCCGCCCAGCTCTTGGGCTGCCAGCCGGCCCTGCTGTCCTTGGGTATGACGCCGGCGTCGGTGAGCAGCTTCTCGTTGTAGAAGAGCAACCGGGTGCTGGCCACGAAGGGCATGCCGTACTGGGTGTGCTTGACCTTGCCGGCGTCGGCGAGCGGTCCGAGGAAGTCGGCCTCGGTCTGCACGGAGAGCAGTTCCTCGGCGGAGTAGAGCTTCCCGGCTTCCGCGTAGTCGGCGTAGGCGCCGATCTGCGCGATGTCGGGGGCCTTGTGTGCCTTGACCATCTCGGCGACCTTGGCGTCGACCTCGGTCCAGGAGTAGACGCTGACCTCGACGTTGATCCCGGGGTGGGTCTTCTCGAAGGAGTCCCCGAGCTGCTTCCAGTAGGCGGCGGAGGAGTTCTGCGGATTGTCGCCGTAGTCGGCCGCCACGACCCGGAGGGTCACCTCGTTGTTCCCGGTGAGGCCGAGGGCTCCGCAACCCGTCAGCGTCACGGCGGTCAGGCAGAGCGCGACCCCGGTCGCGGCCACGCTCAGGTAACGGCCCTTCACAGTTCTGATCCACCCCTTGTCGTACCTACTATTCGTCGTAAGGTCTACACCACTTTCCGGCTGCTTCACATTCGGAACGCGCCGCTCGCCCGGACCGTGTCCGGACCGTTGCCGGAGCGGGCCCCGGATTTGTATGGCGACTCAACATTCCCCCCAATGGACTAGACCTTTGCCTCCCGAGCACGCGAGACTGTCCTCTGTGAAACCCGTGAAACACGTCATCGCCCTCGATGTGGGCGGCACCGGGATGAAGGCCGCCCTCATCGCCGAGGACGGCACCCTGCTGCACGAGGCGCGCCGCGCCACCGGCCGCGAGCGGGGCCCCGGGGCCGTCGTCGAGACGATCCTCGACTTCGCCGCCGCCCTCCTCGCCCACGGCCGTGAACACCTCGGCCGGGCCGCCTCGGCCGCCGGCGTCGCGGTTCCGGGCATCGTCGACGCCGAACGCGGGACCGCCGTCTACGCGGCGAACCTGGGCTGGCGCGACGTACCGATGCGGGACCTGCTCGCCGCCCGCCTCGGCGGCATCCCGGTGGCCCTCGGGCACGACGTGCGCACGGGCGGCCTCGCCGAAGGCCGCATCGGCGCGGGCCGCGGCGCCGACCGGTTCCTGTTCGTCCCGCTCGGCACCGGCATCGCCGGCGCCATCGGCCTGGCCGGCCGGATCGAGGCCGGCGCCCACGGCTACGCGGGCGAGATCGGCCACATCGTGGTCCGCCCCGGCGGACCGGCCTGCGGCTGCGGCCAACACGGCTGCCTGGAGACCCTCGCCTCCGCCTCCGCCGTCAGCCGCGCCTGGGCCGCCGCCTCCGGCGACCCCGACGCGGACGCCGCGCACTGCGCCAAGGCCGTCGAGTCCGGCGACACCCGCGCCCGGGAGGTGTGGCTCACCGCCATCGGCGCCCTCGCCGACGGGCTGGTCACCGCGATCACCCTGCTGGACCCGCGCACGGTGATCATCGGTGGCGGCCTCGCGGAGGCGGGGGAAACCTTGTTCACACCACTTCGGACGGCCGTGGAGGAACGCGTGACGTTCCAGCGACTGCCCGAGATCGTTCCGGCCGCCCTCGGGGACACCGCCGGATGCCTGGGCGCAGGGCTGCTCGCCTGGGACCTACTCGCCACGGAGGTACCTGCCTGATGGCCGCAAGCACACAGAGCACTGTTCTGTCCGGTGCCAAGGTGGTGCTGCCCACCGGGACCGTGGCGGGCGGCCGCGTCATCGTCGACGGCGAGCGGATCGCCGGCAGCGCCTCCCCCGACGCCCCCGTCACCGACCTCGCCGGGCACTGGATCGTCCCCGGCTTCGTGGACATGCACAACCACGGCGGCGGCGGCGCCTCGTTCACCTCCGGCACCGCCGAGGAGGTCCTCAAGGGCGTACGCACCCACCGCGAGCACGGCACCACCACCCTCGTCGCCTCCACCGTCACCGGCGAACTCGACGAACTCGCCCGCCGCGCCGGACTGCTGGCCGAACTGACCCAACAGGGCGAGATCGCGGGCATCCACTTCGAGGGTCCCTTCATCAACGCCTGCCGCAAGGGCGCCCACAAGGCGGAACTTCTGCGCGACCCCGACCCGGCCGAGGTCCGCAAACTGGTCGACGCCGCGCACGGCGCCGCCCGGATGGTCACCCTCGCCACCGAACTCCCCGGCGGCCTGGACTCCGTACGCCTGCTGGCCGAGCACGGCGTCATCGCCGCGATCGGCCACACCGACGCCACCTACGACCAGACCCGCCGCGCCATCGACGCGGGCGCCACCGTCGCCACCCACCTCTACAACGCGATGCCCGGCCTCGAACACCGTGCCCCCGGCCCGATCGCCGCGCTCCTGGAGGACGAACGGGTCACCGTCGAGCTGATCAACGACGGCACGCACCTGCACCCGGCCATGCTGGAACTGGCCTTCCACCACGCGGGCGCCCACCGCGTCGCGCTGATCACCGACGCGATGGACGCGGCCGGCTTCGGCGACGGCACCTACCACCTCGGGCCGCTGGAGGTCGAGGTCAAGGACGGCGTCGCCCGCCTCGTGGAAGGCGGCTCCATCGCCGGCTCCACGCTGACCCTGGACACCGCCTTCAAGCGAGCGGTGACCGTCGACAAGCTGCCCGTCGAGTCGGTGGTCCAGGCGATCTCCGCCAATCCGGCCAAACTGATCGGCCTGTACGACCAGGTCGGCTCGCTGGAGCCCGGCAAGTACGCCGACCTCGTGGTCCTGGACGCCGAGTTCGCGCTGCGGGGCGTCATGCGGCGGGGCGAATGGATCGTCAACCCCGGTCTGGTCCCAGGGCGCTGAGCGGCCGATCGGCTGGACGGCAACGGGCCGTCGCCCGCCGGACTGGGCGGACGGCCCGCGGTTTGGCATGATCCCGGCACACACCAAGACCGGGGCTGACCATGATCCTCACCGTGACCCTCAACACCGCGCTCGATGTCACCTACCGGGTGCCGCGACTGCTCCCGCACACCTCGCACCGCGTCACCGGCGCGACCGAACGCCCCGGCGGCAAGGGCATCAACGTCGCCCGCGTACTCGCCGCCCTCGGCCACAAGGTCACGGCGACCGGCTTCGCGGGCGGCGCGGTGGGCGCGGTCCTACGGGAACTGCTGGCCGCCGACCCCGGCGTGACGGACGCCCTGCTGCCCTGCGCCGGCGCCACCCGGCGCACGCTCGCGGTGGTCGACGAAGCCTCCGGCGACACCACGCAGTTCAACGAACCGGGCCCGCAGATCACTTCCGCGGAATGGGCGCGCTTCCAGTCCCGCTACGAGGAACTCCTGGACGGGGCCCGCGCGGTCGCCCTCTGCGGAAGCCTGCCGCCGGGCGTACCGGTGGGCGCGTACGCCGTGCTTGTCCGCACCGCCCGCGCGGCCGGGGTCCCCGTACTGCTCGACACCAGCGGTGAGGCGCTGCGCCGCGGTGTCGCCGCCCGCCCCGAGATGATCAAACCGAACGCAGCCGAACTGGCCGAACTGACCGGCTCCCGCGACCCGCTGCCCGCCACCCGCGACGCCCGCCGGCGCGGCGCCCACGCGGTGGTCACCTCCCTCGGCCCGGCGGGGCTGCTCGCCGCCACCGCCGACGGCACCTGGCAGGCCTCGCCGCCCCGCCCGCTGGCCGGCAACCCCACCGGGGCCGGCGACTCCGCCGTCGCGGGCCTGCTCTCGGCCCTCACCGAGGGCCTGGACTGGCCCGCCCGTCTGACCCGCGCCGTCGCCCTCTCGGCGGCCACCGTCCACGCCCCGGCGGCGGGAGAGTTCGACCCCCGCACCTACGAACAGGTACGGGGGTCGGTGAAGGTGACGAACGCTCAGGCGTGACGACCCGCTACGGCTTCTGAAGCCAGAGCTGGTCGATGATGATCTCGCACTGGTTGCCCGTCTCGCACGACATCCTGATGGTGTTCGGACCCTTCTTCAGGTCCACCAACGAGTACGTGTACGTCCACTTGTCCCACTCGCCCGGCTTGGCCTTGGCGAAGTTCTTCATGTTTATCGGACGGCTCTGCTTCTCGCCGTTGACGGTGAGCGTGGTATTGGCGTCATTGCCGGGAACGGAGTAGCTGATGTAGACCGCGTACTGGGCCTCCTTGGCCACGTCCAGGCTCCAGGTCAGCGCAGCACCGGGCTGGTTGAAGTTGCCGACGTACTGGCCGCCCGTGCTCTTCGCACCGGGCACCGTGCTCGTCAGCGCCGCGCCGCCCGTCAGCGTCATGCCCGCACCCGAGGCGTCCGCCTTGGGCAGCGGGCCCTCCGACGGCTGCGGGGAACCGCTCGCCTTCGGACTCCCGGAGTTCTGCGGGGCGGCCGACTGCTGGTTCTGGCCGTTCGCCTGATTCTTGTCCTTGTCCTTGCCCTTGTCACCGAAGGCCAGGGCCGCGCCGATGCCGATCGCCACGGCGGCGACCACCGCGACCGCCGCGATGAGCAACCCACGCCGACTCGACCCGCCGCCACCGCCGCGCCCCCCGTGACCACCGTGGCCGTCGCTGCCGGGGAGCGGCTGGGACTGCGTCTGCTGCTGCGGAACGCCGTAGCCACCGGCCTGGAGCGCCTCGGGAGCCTGGTACTGGGCCTGGTAGCCCTGCGGGCCCGGCTGCGCCGGCCCCGGCTGGTACGGGACGGCACCGCGCTGGCCGCGCCGGTCGCCGACCGTGCGCACCTGGTTGTACGAGGTACGGGGGACACCGGGCTGCACTCCGCCCTGCCCCCCTGCCGCGGGGCCGGGGTATCCGTATCCGCCCGGGGAACCGGGCGGGGTGGCACCGGCGGCCTGGCCGTCCGCGTAGAGGTAGCCGAACGGATCTTCGTCCTCGGGCTGGTTCGCCCCGCCGTGCGGACCGCTGTTCGCGGGCGTCGTCATCGCAGGTCACTCCTTTCGACCCACGGGAGCCTACCCCGAACACGTGCGCCCACGGGCGGCCGATCGGCTCAGCCGGCCCGGCGGTGGGCCTTGGAGCGAGACCTCTTCTCGATGTACATCCGCTGGTCGGCGGAGCGCAGCACCTCGTCCGCGGACATGCCGCAGCTGGCCCAGCCGATGCCGAAACTCGCCCCGACGCGGACCGCGCGGCCGTCCACCCGGATCGGCGGGATGATCGCGTTCCGCAGCCGGACGGCCAGGTCGGCGGCGTCGGCCGCGCCCAGCCCGTCGGCGAGGACGACGAACTCGTCACCGCCGAGCCGGGCGACCGTGTCACCGTCGCGCACGCCCGTCGTCAGTCGCCGGGCGACCTCGATCAGCACCGCGTCGCCGGTGTGGTGACCGAACCGGTCGTTGATCGACTTGAAGCCGTCGAGGTCGCAGAAGAGCACCGCGAGCCCCTTCGTCCCGTCGTCGATGTCAGTGGCGGGTGCGACGGTGTGCACGTGGTGGTCGTACGGGCCCACCTCCCCCGGTCCCGTGCCCGGTCCCGCCCCCGCGACCGGCCCCACGCCCTGCCCCACGCCCTGCCCCACGCCCTGCCCCTCGAAAGGGTCGCCGTACCCGTCGGGGCGAAAGCCGTGCTCGACGGCACCACCTCCCGCCTCCGGACGCCCCTCGAAGGCCGCGTCCAGCGCCTCCACGGCCGTCGCCCGCACGGACTGTGGCCGGCGGCACAGCCGCGCCCCGAGCCGCGAGCGCAGTTCGGCGCTGTTGGGCAGGCCGGTCAGCGCGTCGTGGCTGGCCCGGTGCGCGAGCTGGAGCTCGTGCCGCTTGCGCTCCTCGATGTCCTCGACGTGGGTGAGCAGGAACCGCGGCCCGTCGGCGGCGTCCGCGACCACGGAATTGCGCAGCGAGACCCACACGTACGTCCCGTCGCGCCGGCCCAGCCGCAGCTCGGCCCGGCCGCCCTCGGCCGAGGTGCGCAGCAGCGTGCCGATGTCCTCGGGGTGGACCAGGTCGGAGAAGGAGTACCGGCGCAGTACGGAGGCCGGCCGGCCCAGCAGCCGGCACAGCGCGTCGTTGGTCCGCAGCAGCCGGCCGTGCTGGTCACCGCCCATCTCGGCGATGGCCATACCGCTGGGCGCGTACTCGAAAGCCTGACGGAACGACTCCTCACTGGCGCGCAAAGCCTGTTGCTCGCGCTCCAGCCGGACCAGGGCCCGTTGCATGTTCGCGCGCAGCCGCGCGTTACTGATCGCAATCGCCGCCTGGAAGGCGTACATCTGGAGCGCCTCGCGCCCCCACGCGCCCGGCCGGCGGCCGTTGCGCGGTCTGTCCACCGAAATGACACCCAGAAGTTCCCCGCCGGACGCATACATGGGGGCGTAGAGCCGGTCTTCGGGATGCCACTCGTCCACGAAGCGGGGATCGGGACCCTCGGTGTGCCACTGGGGCACGTCGTCCTCCAGCAGGACCCAGCCCTCGGTGTGCGGGATGAAGCGGAGCCCGTCCCAGTTCTCACCCATCGTCAGCCGGCGCTCCCAGGAGAGGCGTGACCCGACGCGACCGGTGATCAGGGCCTCGGCGGCCGGGTCACCTGCGAAGGCGGCCACGACCAGATCCCCGTCAGGGCGTACGAGGTTGACGCAGGCGAGTTCGTAACCGAGGCCCGCGACGATGCCGTCCACGACGGTCTGCAGAGTGTCCGCCAGGCTCCGGGCCGTATTGAGGTCGGCCACCACCCGGTGCAGTTGCCGCAGGGTCGCAAGACGGACGTACGGCTCCGACTCGGTCTCCATTGCTCGCTCTCCCCGAGACCTCGACAGCAACTCCAGGTGTGTCATCGGCGGTTCGTTGCGGTGTCCCGTCCACTGAATCACAGTGAGCTGTGCGGCAGGTACACAGGGTCAACAAATCTTGCCGTCTGTGACTCAAGTCACATGAGATGAAGAACGTGTCCTGAAAAGGCGCGAGAGCCTCCGCCACCACTGGGAGCGCTCCCTCCCCTTTCCGCGGGCAAACGATACGCGCGGTCCTAGGACCGGGGGTCCGTACGCGCTTGGGACCAGGGCCCGATGTGCGCGCGGGAGAGCGAGACTAGCGTTCCAGGCGTGCCGAAGACGACCCTGGAACCCACTGCCGCAGCCGACACCCCGCATCCTGAGGGGGTGACCGAGGAAGAATTCCGGGCCGCCATGTCCCGACTGGCGGCCGGCGTAACGCTGATCACCGCCCACGAGCCCGCCCTGACGTCCGACGGCCCGCGGGGGGAGGACGTGGGCATGACGGCGACCGCCTTCATGTCGGTGTCCCTGGACCCGCCGCTGGTACTGGTGAGCCTGCGCGAGGGCTCGCGGATGGACGACCTGCTGGCGGAGCAACCGATGTGGGCGGTGTCGATCCTCGCGGACAGCCAGCTCCAGGTCGCCGGCCGGTTCGCGATGAAGGGCCGGATCAGCGACCGGCTGCTGTTCGAGGGCGTGCCGTACGAGCGGGGCCCGCTCTCCGGGGCCCCGCTGCTGACGGGGGCGCTGGCCACGCTGGAGTGCCGTACGGAGTCCCGCGTCCCGGCGGGCGACCACACCCTGGTCATCGGCCGCGTCCTGTCGGCCGCCCTCCCCGCCTCGGACGCCCCACCCCTCACCTACTTCCGCGGCCGCTACCGCCACCTGTCCGGGTAGGCCTCCTTCCGGCCCCGCCGGGGCAAACTCAGCCCCGCCGGCGATTGAGGCGCGGGGTCCGGGGCGGAGCCCCGAAAGCCCGGCGCAGCCGGGGCCGCTCGCGCAGCGGCGCCGCACCCCACCACCACCGCCCCGCCGGAGCAACCGGCGGAGCAACCGGCTACCAGTCCCGCCCCGTCCGCCCCCGCTTGGTCTCCGCCCGCACCTTCTTCTCCCGCAGCCGCCGCTCGTTGATCCCGCGCGGGATCTTCGTCGCCCGCCGCTGCTTAGGCGGCGGCGCCGTCGCCTCCGCCAGCAGCGACGCCAACCGCACCAACGCCATCTCCCGGTTACGGAACTGCGAGCGGTGCTCGGACGCCCGGACCGTCAGCACCCCGCCGACCAGCCGGGACGCGAGCCGTTCCAGCGCCCGCTCCTTCCACACCTCCGGCAGCGCCTTCGTCGCCCCGAGGTCGAACAGCAGTTCAACCCGCGAGTCGGAGGTGTTCACGTGCTGGCCCCCCGGCCCGGAGGAACGCGAGAACCGCCAGCCGAGCTCCCCCTCGGGCAGCACGACGGAACCACGGATGACATAGGGACCAGGCATGCCCCTATGATCCGCCCCGCCACCGCACCCCGTCACCCCATTTCCCCGCCCGGGCCGGCCCCGTACGCCCGTCGGACGGGCCTGCGGAACCTACCGCCCCCCTCCCCGCGTTATGGAGGGCAGCGGTACCTTGACCACGTCCGGCGGTCATGTGATTGAGGAAGGGACACCAGTCAAAATGGCAGTAAGCCTGTCCAAGGGCGGCAACGTCTCGCTTAGCAAGGAGGCCCCCGGCCTCAGCGCCGTCACGGTCGGCCTCGGCTGGGACGTCCGCACCACCACCGGTGTCGACTTCGACCTCGACGCCTCCGCCATCGCGGTCAACGCGACGGGCAAGGTCGTCTCCGACGGTCACTTCGTCTTCTTCAACAACAAGTCCACCCCGGACCAGACCATCGTCCACACCGGTGACAACCGCACCGGCGAGGGCTCAGGCGACGACGAGTCCATCAAGGTCAATCTCGCCGGCCTCCCGGCCGATGTCGACAAGATCGTCTTCCCGGTGTCCATCTACGACGCCGAGTCCCGCAGCCAGAACTTCGGCCAGGTCCGCAACGCGTACATCCGCGTCGTGAACCAGGCCGGCGGCGCCGAGATCGCCCGCTACGACCTCTCCGAGGACGCGGCGACCGAGACCGCCATGGTCTTCGGCGAGCTCTACCGCAACGGCGCCGAGTGGAAGTTCCGCGCCGTCGGCCAGGGCTACGCCTCCGGCCTGACCGGCATCGCCCAGGACTTCGGCGTCAACGTCTGACCTTCCGGCACAGCCGCCGACGCGGCCCCCTCCCGCCATCCGGGAGGGGCCCCGTCGCAGCACGTCGGCGCTACGGCTTCGGGCTGTCCCCGCCGTACAGCCATACGTCCCAGACCTTCTTCAAATCGCGGCCCGTCTTCTGCTGCGCGTAGGCGGTGAAGTCCGCCGTACTCGCGTTCCCGTGCCGGTGGTCCGCGGCCCAGCCCCGCAACAGGGCGGAGAACCGCTCGTCGCCGACCTCCTGCCGGATGCGGTGCAGCACCATCGCGCCCCGGTAGTACACCGGCCCGTCCGAGATGTCCGCGGGCCCGGGCGGGGCCGCGGGCGGGAACGCGTCCCAGTCGGAAGCGAGCGTCCCGTCGAGGGACGTATCACCGGCAAGGAGCGCGTCGAACCGTTTCTGCGCGCTCGGCCCGCCGTGGTCCTCCGACCACAGCCACTGCGCGTACGTCGCGAACCCCTCGTTGAGCCACATGTCCTTCCAGGACTTCGGCGACACCGAGTCGCCGAACCACTGGTGCGCGAGCTCGTGCACGACGAGTTCCGCCGAAGGCGCCCCCGAGTAGACGGGTTTGGTCTGCGTCTCCAACGCGTAGGGCAGCGTCCCGTCCGGCATCACGACCGTGCCCACCGTGGCGAAGGGGTAAGGCCCGAACCGTCCCGCACCCCACTCCACCACCTCCGGCAACCGCCGCAGCGCCGCCGCGCTCCCGGCCTCTTCCCCGGGTGCGACCGCGTCGTAGACGCCGATGCCCGAGGCCGTGCGGCCCGTGGCCACCTTGAACTTCCCGATGGCCACCGTGGCCAGGTAGCTCGCCATCGGCTCGGCGCTGTGCCAGGCGAAGGCGGTCCGCCCGTCGCCGGTGTCCCTGCGGGAGCGCAACTCCCCGTTGGAGACCGCCTCGTAGCCCTGCGGGACGGTGAGGGTGATGTCGTAGGACGCCTTGTCGCTCGGATGGTGGTTGCCGGGGAACCAGGTCATCGATCCGACCGGCTCGCCGACCGCGACGGCGCCGTCCGCCGTCGTGATCCAGCCCTCCGGGGAACCGTCCGCGTCGGTGAGGGGCTTGGGCGTGCCGCTGTAGCGGACCTCCGTACGGAAGACCGCGCCCTTGCCGATGTCCTCGCGCGGGCGCACGGTGAGCTCCCGGCCCGTCCGGTTGTACCGGGCCGGCTCGCCCTCGACGGTGACCGCGTCGACGCGCAGCCCGCTGAAGTCGAGGTTGAAGGCGCTCAGCGTCTGTTCCGCGCGGGCGGTGATGACGGCCCGGCCGGTCAGCCGGCCGCCGGGGGGCCGGTAGCCGAGGTCGAGGGCGTAGTGGTCGACCTGGTAACCGCCGTTGCCCGCCTTGGGGAAGTACGGGTCCCGCAGCCCCGACGCGCCCGGCCGCCCCTGCACGGTCGTCCCCGTACAGCCCGCGGTGAGGGCGAGGAGGACGGCGACCGCTGGGGCGGCGAGGCGGGCGAGCGTGCGGTGATCCACGCGTTCGATCCTATGCGGGCGGGCGGAAGGCGGCCCGTTCCGCGGTCAGCCCCGGTCGTCCGGGGCGTCGACCCCTGCGTGTCGAGGACGTCGACCCCTGCGTGTCGAGGACGTCGACCCTACTTGTCCAAGGCGTCGACCCCGGCCTTGGCGAACTTCTCGTCCAGGTCACCGCTCGGGGCGCCGGCCACGCCGATTCCCGCGACCGGGGCGCCCTTGGTCTGCACCGGGGTGCCGCCGGCCAGGAAGAGGGTGCCGGGGATGTCCTTCAGGTTCGGGGTCTGGGCGAGCCGGCCGGCGAGCACCGAGGTCGGGGCGTTCCAGGACACGGCGGTGAACGCCTTGCGCTGCGCCGACTCGTAGGACTGCGGGCCGGCTCCGTCGCCGCGCAGCGTGACGACGGTGTTGCCACTGCGGTCCACCACGGCGACCGTCACCTTCTGGCCCTCCTTCTCGGCGGCCTGGAGCGCGGCCTGCGCGGCGCGGGTGGCGGCGTCGACGGTCAGGTGGGTCGTGGTGGTGAAGTTCTTGTCGTCGCCGCCGCCCTGCTGGGTCTCGCTCTTCACGGCGACGGCCGCCGGGGCGGACTCGGTCTGCGCGGCGCTCGCGCTGACGGCGCCGAAGGCCCCGGCGCCGAGCGCGACGGCGAGGGCGGTACCGGTGAGGACGCGGGTGCGGATGTTCATGTCTGCTGCTCCTGAGGGCGTCGGGGCGGGCGGCCTGTGCGGCCCGGGCGACTGCCACGGCCGCCGCTGCTCCAAGCCTCGGGCCGCACCCCGGGGCCGGCCGTCCCCGTACCGGCTCGCGACGGCGAGCGCACCGGATGACGGCGGGGTCATCCGATCGGTCGATGCGGACCCGGCAGGTCGAGGGATTGGCTCAGGATGGACGTACGCACCACCCACCCCAGGAGCACCCCGTGAGCAGCCAGGCACCATCGCCGGGGCCCGCCGACACCCACACCGGCACACGGACGGTGGCCGCCGTCACCCACACGGCGTTCTTCCTCCTCCTCGGCGCCTCGATGGCCCGCTTCCTGCTCCACCACCCCGGCGACCCCCGCACGCCCTGGGTCATCGCACTCGGCACCGCCCTCGCCCTGCTCTACGTCCTCGGCCCCGCCCTCGGCGCCGCGCCCACCCTGCGGCGACTGCTCTGGCTCGGCGTCGTCGTCACCACGTACGTCGTCCTCGTCCTCCTCGCACCCAGCTTCGCCTGGTGCGCCGTGCCGCTCTTCTACACCGCGCTGCGCACCCTGCCCCCGCGCGCGGCGGTCGTCCTGGTCGCCCTGCTCACCGCCCTCGTCGTCGCCGCCCAACTCAAGCTCTCCCCGTCCTTCGACCCGAACCTGCTCCTGGCCCCGCCCGCGGTCGCCGCGCTCGCCACCGCCGTCTTCGTCCACATGGAGCGCCAGGCTCGGGCCCAGCGGACCCTGATCGACGACCTCATCCGCACCCGCCGGGAACTGGCCGCCACCGAGCGCCGCGAAGGCACCCTCGCCGAACGCCAACGGCTCTCCATGGAGATCCACGACACGCTGGCGCAGCACCTGTCCAGCCAGCAGATGCTGCTCCAGGCCGCCGACCGCACCTGGGACAGCGACCCCACCACCGCCCGCGCGCACGTCCGCACCGCCACCGACATCGCCGCGCGCGGCCTCGCCGAAGCCCGCCGGCTGGTCCACGACCTGGCGCCGCCCGAGCTGGCGGGCGGCGGACGCCTCGCGGACGCCCTGCGCGCGCTGGACGCCGGCCCGGACATCGAGGTCCGGTTCCACCTTGAGGGCACGCCCGCGCCACTGCCCGACCGCGCCGAATCCGCGCTGCTGCGGATCGCCCAGGGCGCCCTGGCCAACGTACGGGAGCACTCGGGGGCCCGTACCGCGGCCCTGACCCTCAGCTACCTGGGCGATCAGGTCGTCCTGGACATCGCGGACGACGGCCGGGGCTTCACCGCGCTCCGCGAACCCGGCGGCGAAATCCCCGACCGGGGCCACGGCCTCCCGGCGATACACGCCCGCGTGCGGCAGCTCGGCGGCACCCTGACCCTGGAATCCGCCCCCGGCGAAGGCACCGTCCTGTCCGCCGCGATCCCCCTGGAGCCGGTCCGATGACCACGATCCTCCTCTGCGACGACCACGTGGTGGTCCGCGCCGGTCTGCTGGCCCTGCTGGGCAGCGAACCCGACATCGAGGTGCTCGGCGAGGCGGGCAGCGGCGAGGAGGCGGTCGCACTGGCCGCGAAGCTCCGGCCCGAGGTGGTGCTGATGGACCTCCAGCTCGGCGAGGGCATCGACGGCGTGGAGGCCACCCGCCGCATCACCTCGGCACCGAACCCGCCGCACGTGCTGGTCCTGACGACCTACGACACGGACGCCGACATCACCCGCGCCATCGGAGCGGGCGCCACGGGCTACCTCCTCAAGGCGGAACGCCCCGAGGAACTCTTCGCAGCGATCCACTCGGCGGCAGTGGGCCGCACCACCCTCTCCGCACCGGTGGCGAGCCGCGTGATGGCCCACATGCGCGGGTCCCGCCCCACCCTGACGGAGCGCGAACTGGACATCCTCGGCCAACTCGCCCGCGGCCTCGGCAACCGCGACATCGCCCGCGCCCTCTTCATCAGCGAAGCCACGGTCAAGACCCATTTGCGCCGCATCTACGACAAACTCGGCGTCGACACCCGCGCGGGGGCCGTCTCGGTGGCCAAGGAGCAACGCCTCCTCCCGTAACCCCCGCCCACCCGGCCGGGCACCCTCCCACCGGGCCCCGCCCCCCGCACCGGCCCCACCCGTCACCGTGACACCATCAATACGTGCTCGACATCGGCTACTCCCTCTCCCGCCGCTTCCCCGACCCCCCGCAGACCGACTACCGCTCCGCGGACGTCCACACCCTGCGCCACGACCTCTTCTGCGGGGACGTCTACCTCGCCGACACCCACGCCGACCGCGAACTGTCCACAGCCTGGGGATGGGTGCCCGTCCTCGACTTCGCCTGGGCACTGTGCGACATCGTCGAGCAGCTCGACCAAGACCCCCGCGGCAGCCGCTCCGCCAACCGCCAGTACGCCGAACTCGACTTCACCGAGTCCTCCGACCGCATGCTCTTCGAGCGCCGCTTCGGCTGGGTCGACATCGAGGCCGACTGGATGCCGCCCGAGGAATCCCCCCTCACCTTCACGCACCGCCTCCTCCGCCGCGAGGCCCGCGACTTCCTGCAGGACCTCATCGCCGACCTGATCGACATGCACGACGGCCTCGCCGACAACCCCGCCATCTGGACCCTCCAGGCCCGCTTCCCCCGCGTCCCGGCCTAGGCCCCGCGGCCCGGGCCCCGCCCCGCTACGGGACCACCCGCAGCCCCAGTTGCGCCGCCAGGGCCGGGGCCAGGTCGTAGAGCTGCGCCGGGCTGATCACCGCTCCGGCCAGGGCGTCCACTCCCCGCGCGATGCCCAGCTCCGCAGCCTCCCGCAGGTCCACGTCCGTCATCCGCGCGCCATGGAAGTCCGCCCCCCGCAGCGTGCAGTCCCGGAACTCCACCCGCTCCAGCACCGCCCCCGCGAAGTCCGGCTCCACCAGCACGCACCCCTCGAAGACCACGTCCTTGAGCCGCGCCTTGCGCAGGTTCAGGTAATCGATCTTGCCGCCCCGCACGACCACCCGCTCCAGCACCGCCCCGTGCAACTGGACGCCGCCCAGCCGAGCCTCCACCAGTTCCACGTCCCGCAGCGACGCCCCCGACAGGTCCGTCCCCACCCCCCGCACCCCCTCCAGCACCGAGTCCAGGATCCGCGCCTTCGCCAGCCCCGCCTCGTCCAACGCACACCGCCGCACCGCACAGTCCATGAACCGGGCCCCGATCCCCTCCTGACCGCCCAGGTCCAGGTCCGCGAACTCCACGCCGTCGTAGTCCCCGTCCGGCTCCAGGCCGCCCCCCTCCCACGCCACCAACTCCGGCAGCCGCACCTCCGTCCGCTTCGCCGCCCTCACCGAGCCACCCGACCCCCGACCCTGCCCATTGCGCACCATCCCCCCATCGTGACGCACACCACTGACAGCGCCCCTTCTAGACCCCGTCGTCGAAGGGCAGCCCGGCCAGCCGGCCCAGCGCCTCGTCCGTCAGCCGGTACACCGTCCACTCGTCCTGCGGCCGGGCGCCCAACGCCTCGTAGAACGCGATCGTCGGCTCGTTCCACTTGAGCACCGACCACTCCAGCCGCTCGTACCCCCGCTCCCGGCAGATCCGCGCCAGCTCCGCCAACAGCGCCTTCCCGTACCCGCCGCCGCGCGCTCCCGGACGTACGTACAGGTCCTCCAGGTAGATCCCGTGCACCCCGCGCCACGTCGAGAAACTGAGGAACCACAGCGAGAACCCGACCGGCTCCCCCTCCTCCGTCTCCGCGACGTGCGCGAACGCCGCCGGCCGCTCCCCGAACAGCGCCTCCCGCAACTGCTCCTCGGTGGCCCGCGCCTCCTGCGGCACCTTCTCGTACTCCGCCAGCTCTCGGATCATGGAATGGATGACGGCGACGTCCGCCACCTCAGCGCTACGAATCATGCCCGCACCCTACGACCGCCCCGCCCGACCGCCCCGCCCGGCCACCCCGCCCGGCCACCCCGTGCGCATCAGCCAACCGGCCCCCGATCCGCCCCCGAAACGCGACACCCCGTCCCTGGACACCCCTCGGAAACCGGGTGTAGCAACTCCCCCATGACGATCAACGGCGGCATTTCCTTCTGGTACGCGACGGATCACACCGCCACCGCACCGCCCCGCGCCCCCCTCACCTCCGACACCACGGCAGACGTCGTCATCGTCGGCGGCGGCTACACCGGCCTGTGGACCGCCTACTACCTCAAGGCATCCGCACCCGACCTCCGCGTCACCGTCCTGGAGCAGAAGTTCTGCGGCTACGGAGCCTCCGGCCGCAACGGCGGCTGGCTCTACAACGGCATCGCCGGACGCGACCGCTACGCCGCGCTCCACGGCCACCAGGCCGCGCTCCGCCTCCAGCGGGCCATGAACGAGACCGTCACCGAGGTCATCGACATCGCCGCCAAGGAGGACATCCGCGCCGACATCCACCACGGCGGCGTCCTCGAAGTCGCCCGCACCCCCGCCCAACTCACCCGTCTGAAGACCTTCCACGAGGCCGAGCTCTCCTTCGGCGAAACCGACCGCGTCCTCCACGACGCCGTCGACACCCGCGCCCGCGTCGATGTCGCCGACGCCGTCGGCTCCAGCTGGTCCCCGCACGGCGCCCGCATCCACCCGCTGAAGCTGGTCACCGGCCTGGCGGCGGCCTGTGAACGGCTCGGCGTGGTCATCCACGAATCGACCCCCGTCACCGAGATCGTCCCCGGTCGCGCCGGCACCCCGTACGGCGCCGTCCGCGCCCCGTACGTCCTGCGCTGCACCGAGGGCTTCACCGCCGCCCTCAAGGGCCACAAGCGCTCCTGGCTCCCCATGAACTCCTCGATGATCGCGACGGCCCCGCTCCCGCCCGAGGTGTGGGACTCCCTCGCCTGGTCCGGCCGCGAGGTGCTCGGCGACATGGCCCACGCCTACATGTACGCCCAGCGCACCGCCGACGACCGCATCGCGATCGGCGGCCGCGGCGTCCCCTACCGCTACGGCTCCCGCACCGACAACGACGGCACCACCCAGGAACGCACCATCGCCTCCCTCACCACCCTGCTGACCTCCTTCTTCCCGGTCCTCACCGGAGTGGAGATCACCCACGCATGGTCGGGGGTGCTCGGCGTCCCCCGCGACTGGTGCGCCACCGTCGCCCTCGACCGCACCACCGGCCTCGGCTGGGCCGGCGGCTACGTCGGCTCGGGTGTGGCCACCGCAAACCTCTCCGGACGCACCCTGCGCGACCTGGTCCTGGGCGAGTCCACGGACCTCACCGCCCTCCCCTGGGTCAACCACCGCGTCCGCCGCTGGGAGCCGGAACCCTTCCGCTGGCTCGGCGTCCAGGCCCTCTACGCCGCCTACCGCGAGGCCGACCGCCGCGAAACCGCCACCCACACCCCCACCACCACCCCCCTGGCCCGCCTCGCCAACCGCATCTCGGGCCGCCACTGACCGCCCCCGGAACACGCGGAATGCCCCGGACCCTGAGGGCCCGGGGCATTCCGCTTCCGTACGAATCCCTGCGGCAGGCAAACACCTGACCTGGGACAGAGCCCCCTGTCGGATTCGAACCGACGACCTACGCATTACAAGTTGTCCGATCTTGGTCCGCACTCATCCGTCGGCATTCATCACACGCGCGAAACTCCAGCTCAGACCATGGGCCGGACCCCCACAGACATCCAGACGCGAGGATGGATTTCCCTCTCATTGAGCCCACGGCTGAGACCACGCGGACAGCAGCGATCACTTCAGTCGCAACTGATCACCGGCGGCCGTGACCTGCGGCCTTCTAAACGCTCAGTGTCCTGACCTGCTGCTGAACTGTCGGCGGTTGTCGGCGTTGGTCCTTGTTGAGCGCCCTTCCAACGGCCCCGGAGACGGCCAGTGGGAGGGCGCTCAGCTATCGAAGGCGACACCCGCTTTGTAAGTTCGATCCGAGCGCGGTGACGCTTCCTCTCCCTGGCGGGGTCCGGCTGGCAGCTATTGCAGTGCCTGCTAACCCATGCGGTTACTGGGCGATTAGGGGTCAGAAGCGGGGGGCGCTGTGACTGATCGCCACAACCGTCCGTCTGGTGGCGGCGAGACACTGCCGTTCGCAGCAGTGAGTGGCCCTTCTGTATCTCGAATCAAACCTTGACGGCTGAACAAGCGCGCGGCAGGCCAGCGTCCTAGGCTAGTTGTAACAGCCTCAGAGGGTAACCCGGAATCTCCGACTATAGACCAGGAAACG
The DNA here is from genome assembly GCF_040645975.1 of Streptomyces sp. NPDC046557. Lineage (NCBI taxonomy): Bacteria > Bacillati > Actinomycetota > Actinomycetes > Kitasatosporales > Streptomycetaceae > Streptomyces > Streptomyces sp. NPDC046557. Next base: position 89,880 of record NZ_JBEYZH010000010.1, on the reverse strand, counting down.
TGATGTCGAACTCCCGCAGAGCGGCACTCCTGAACGCCTTTACACCGTCTCATGAAATCACGGACCCAAAGCTATTTGCAGGAAGGCATAAGCAAGTCCGGGAGCTGACGGATGCACTGCAGACGGCTGCGTCGATCCCGTTGATTTACGGAGATCGAGGACTAGGAAAGACAAGCCTGGCGATTCAAATGCAATGGATCTCGATGGGTGCAACCGAGTTGCTTGACTCCATGGGTTCATCTGATCACGCCATCGATCAGGAAAATGCTTTCATGGTCTTCTACGCGACTTGCTCAGACGAGATTCACAACGACGCCGACCTGCTGCAGTTGCTCATCAACTGCATGGAGGAAGTAGATATCGAGAGCGAGAACAAAAAAGCCTCCAAGCTTGTCGACAGAAAGACGAGGAAGCAGATCAGCCTCAAGATAGTTCAGCTTGAGTCCACGAAAACTTATCAGCAGGAGGCCGGTAGGATCAAGCATGAAAAGCTCAGTCAATCAGAAAAGCTACTAAGGCTCGTCAGAGCCTTGATGGAATCCACTGGGCAGCGGCGGATTCTCTTCTTTATCGATGAACTCGACAGAGTGGCCGATCTCTCAGGATTCGCATCGTTTCTGCATAATTGGAGCAGCCCCGAACTGCGATTTGCATTGGTCGGGGCGGCGCAGAGCATTGCCGACCTTCACCTATCTCATGAGTCGATTGATCGCCATCTGGCGCCTGTACTTGTGACGCGGATGACGAAAGGCGAGTTGGCTGACGTCATAGACCGTGCAGTGCATTCGATGCACACGCAGGGCATGCATTATAAGTTCGCTACTGATGCAAGGACTCGGCTAGTCAGAATAGCGGGTGGGTTCCCTTGGTTTGTTCATGTCATTGGCCAGCAAGCCCTGTTGGCGGCATACGAGCAAGGGAGTGTGACCGTGTCTGATGAAAACATAACGGAAGCAATAAGGAAACTCTCCGAGGAGCGTTTTGCGCAGCAGTTTGCTGATTCCTATCGACATGCGGTGCGTGACTCTACAGCGCGAGAGAAGGTGCTGCGACTCTTTGCCGCTTGGCCCGACGAAGACATCCCAACAGGGGACGCTTATGCAATTCTCCGAAATTGCGGAATACCGAAGCCGTCGACATACACGAAGCAGCTCAAGTCGCCCGAGTATGGAGAGGTTTTGACATCCCCTGGATACCAGCAGAGTACTGTTGTTCGATTCAAAAATGAGATGTTCAGGCGATATGCCTACCTCCGCCCTCCTATTCATGACGTGATTAACGTGAGTGGGATCGAGGCCGCGATTGCCTCGCACTCTCGGGGAGGGTAGTCTTCTATGTTGGATTGGGTACCGGTCACAGAATCTTCACTGGTCGCCGCTTGCGCGTACGATGAAGCGGCGGAAAGAATCTTCGTGCAGTTCCACTCTGGGACGGTCTGGCAGTTTGAAAACTGCAGTCGGGAAATGTGGCGACCTTTGACAATCCCAGGTACCAGTAAAGGGCGGTACGTTCAGGACGTACTATCAAGGCAAGTGCATCACGCAGTCGGGTGATGCCGGATAAGAAAAAGAGTTTCCCGAGACGCCCGTGTATGGCGCAGTCTACGACTCCATTAGGCGGAACGGCTTTGGGGCGAGTGATCGCGGCGCTTTAGCTTGTGGTGCGTCGGGCACTCTGTGGACCTGCCCGTAAAGCATGACGTTAGGGCCGTGATCTAAGGGGCTGACGGCGGGCAGGATCTTCTATCCCGCCGTTGCACACGCTTGCCCGATGCGCACCGGTCCCGGGCATAGGAGCCGTCACGTCATGAATCGGAAATTAGACGGCTCGCGAAGCCCTCAGCGCGGAGACGTTCATAGGCGGCAGTGACCCGGGCGGGAACTTCCAAGCGGACCATAAAGCCTTGCTGCGGGTAGATGAGCAGGCGCTGCTGAGCGCCCACAACCATGTCTAGGACGAGCCGAAGATCCTTCATCGAGTCCACGTACTCCGCGAGCGTCATCGGCGCAGAGGCGCTGATGAACTCGACTTCCGGCCAGAGCTTCCGAGCAGTCGCGTACGCCCGCCGCTCCTCGTAGGGCTTGCTGGCGAGCAGTACAGACGAAACTTCCACTCCGCGCTCCGCGAGTAGTTCACGGGAAAAGCGGATGTTCTCGCCGGTGTTCCGCGCCTTCGGCTCGACAAGCACTGCCTCCGCCGGTACGCCCAACTCCAGAGCCCGCTCCCGGTAGTGCTCCGCCTCGCCCCGCGGCATCCGCTGGCGCGTGGTGCGGCTAGTGGCTCCCGTGAAGACGATGAGCGGCACCAGCCCGCGCTGATACAGGTCCACCGCCACATCAGCCACGCCCAGGTCATGACTGCCAAGCCCGATGGCTACCGAGCACGGCCGTAGCTCGTGGTGCATCTGCTGGAAATCCCAAAGGCACTGGGCATCAGCCCAAGCCTGTTCCGAAATCACTGGGCCACTTCCCGCGCCGAGTCGGGGACCTTAAAGTCATATGCCCACGCGAAGCGAGTCGCTGCGTGGAGGCCAATGGCGAACTCGACCACGGTCCCGTCGGCCGTGTAAGTCGTGCGGTGCAACTCGACCACCCACTCGCCGGGCGCCAACTGCAGCAGCGCGGCCTCGTCGGGCTTGGCCACCCGGGCAAACAGCTCCTCCCGCATGTGGTCGATCTCGTAGCCCGCGTCGTACAGGACGCGGAACCCGCCCCCTCGGCCGGCGGGGCCTGGGGTCGGGTCAACGATGCGCGTTCCCTCTACGTGCTCGGGCCGGTAGTAGCTGGTCAGCGTGTGCGTCGGCTGGTCGCCTTCTTTCACGAGCCTGGCTCGCGCGTACACCTCGGCGCCCTCGGGAAGCCCGTGAGCCGCGGCCACCAGCGGAGGTGCCGGCACGCGGCTGACGCTCTGAGTCTGTTCCCCGCGCTTGTAGGCGCGGCCGGACGCGACGCGGTCGGCAATGAACGCGACCTCGTCCCCGTCTCGCCACTTCGCCTTGTCGTACCGAGCGATGCCGAGCCGTTTCAGCGGCGCCTGTTCGCGCACGACCGTGCCATGCCCCCGCGAGGACGTCACCAGGCCCTCGGCTTCGAGCGCCTTGTACGCCGCGTGAACCGTGGACTTGGAGCCCTCGCCCGCGTCCACCAGGTCCCGAATATGCGGTAGCTGCTGGCCAGGGGCGTAGTCGCCGCTTCGGATGCGCTCGGCCAGCTTGTCCGCCAGCTCTCGCCACTTCGGTGCCATGCGAACTCCTCTCGATGTGCTCAGTCAAACACAGTCCCAGGACTGTTGACAGTCCTGGGACTGTGGGTCCATAGTCATCCACAGAAGTCCGCAGTCCTAGGACAGCGAACCGGAGAGCGCCTATTTGGGCTGCTCTCGGCGCCCGGAGAGCCCGGAGTGGCTCGAAGGAAGCGGCGGTTCCTTGAGAACTCAACAGTGGATCGAGGTATCCGCCCCCCTCCGAGAGGGCGGCGTACGCGGGTCCTGTCCCCACGTACGGATCAGCGCCAATCACCAACCCCTCCGCTGCCCTCTGCGCAGCGGCCGGTTGCCTCCTCCGTCCGTCCGGCGCCTTTGCGCTGTACGGACGGGGCCGAGGGGAGCCGGACGTTCCGGCCCCGGAAGGGGTTCGAGATGAACAAGAAGCTCGCCGCGGCGATCCAGCGTGACAACGAGCTGGAAGACGCCGGCATGCACAGCGACGACCGCAAGACCTGCTGGAGCCACCAGAGCTGGGCCGAGGACTGCGCGGACCAGCCGTTCCACACGCAGCCGAGCGTCAGCCACTACCCGCGCCCGGCCTGACCTTCTACCCCAACGAAGTGCGGCCCCGGTGTTCGAGCACCGGGGCCGCTTCGAGCCGTCCACCTGCTAGGGAGAACACGACTCATGAAACACATCGTTGCACGTCAGAGGCCCGTTACGGTCCTGCCGGCGGACCTGGAGCCGTCGGGCGCGGAACTGGACGCGATCGAGACCGAGATGCCGGTGGTCCTGGCCGAGGTCGAGTTGCTGGACGCGCTGATCGCGCTGCTGGACCGCCCGGCGTCCGAGTTCGACGCCCAGCGCGTCCGGCGGGCCCGCAACCGGGTGCTGACGGCCCGGCGGGAGCTGGCTAACCACACCATCGGCATCACGGTGTCGGGGGACGTGGCATGAGTAAGCAGATCTTCGGAGCCCAGTTGTCGCTGCGCTGCTGCGACATCGCCGCCCCGGACGGGACGGCCGGACCGTGCTGGCAGATGTACGTGGCCATGACCGGTCTGGTGAGCGAGTGGCCTACCTTCACCTGGCCGACCTCTACCGAGATCCCGAGCGTCCTCGCGCGGCAGGCGGCCCTGGCGTATCTCGGGTTCACGCTCGCCGAGGACGTGGAGTGGGAGTGGACGGAGCACGTCGGTCCCGGCTACCACCACCACCGCCCCCGCGTCCTCCTCATCGGCGCGGCAAAGGTCCGGCCTCTGGCGCAGGGGGCGCCGTGAACAGCGTTCATTTGCGTTCATCGGAACGCGCGCTGGCCGTGGGCACGTGGCTGATCGTGGGCGGGGCGATGCTCTACTCCGTCCTTACCGTCACCCCGCTGATGGCCGCGCACACCCCCGGCGCATGGGTGTGGACGGCGCCGATCCTGCCGCTCGTGGTGGATGCGGCCGTGGTCATCGTGGTCCGCCTCGACTCGGTCCTGGCCCGTCTGGGCGGGCACGGCGGCACCTGGCCGGTGGCCCTGCGGTGGATGACCGGCGCCATGACCCTTGCCCTCAACATCGGCGCGTCCGCCCTGGTCGGGGACCTGGTCGGGGTCGCCATCCACTCCGTCGCACCGCTCCTCCTGATCGTGACGGCGGAGGCCGGCCTCGCCTACCGGCGGGCCCTGACCGCCGCCGTGCGGGCCCTGGAAGCCGAGCAGCACGCCAAGGAGCAAGCACGGGCGAAGGCGGTCCAGGACCGCGAGGACGCCCGCGAACAGCGGGCCCGTGAACGCCGCGAGCACGAGGCGGCCATCGCCCGTGAACAGCGTGAACACGAAGCCCGACTCATCCGCGAAGAAGCCGAACGCCAGGACCGCATCCGCCGCGAAGCACAGGAGCGTGCGGAGGCATCCGAGCGTGCGGAGCGCGAGGCCCGTGAACGCCGTGAACACGAGCGTGAACAGGCCCAGGCCGAGCGTGAACGCCTTGAACGCCAGGCAGCGCAGCAGCGCGAGCTGGAAGCCCAGCAACGGGCCGAGCGTGAGCGCCGTGAACGGCTCCGTGAACAGGAACGCATCGAGTGTGAACGCGCAGCGCTGCTGTCCGCCGGACCGCCGGCCGAGAAGCTCCCCGAGGACCAGGCCCGCGCCACCGTCCGCGCCGCGTTCAACGCCGGACTCGCCGTTCGGGTCGCCGCGGAGCTGACCGGCTGGTCCGTGGGCTGGGCCTCCACCCGCTACCAGGAACTGCGCGACGCGAACACCTCCCCCGCCCTGGAAGGAGCCACCCCGTGAAGCTCTCCCCGAACACCACCCCCGCCGAGCCGGACAACCTGCTGATCCGGATGCACAACCAGGTCGCCGCGGCCGTCGATGTAATCGGGACCCTGGCTTACCACGGCTCGGGCTGGCGTTGCCACGGCTGCGGCGACCGCTCCGAGATGCTCGACAACCTGCTCTTCACCCGCCGCACGGCGAACGAGCACGCCGACACCTGCCGGGCCGCCTACCACCGCCTCGGCTGATGAGCACGCTGCCCGTCTACTCCTGGCGCCTCGCCCCGGACGGCTTGGCCACCCGCCGACAACTCCGCGCCCAAGGGCTCCGCCCCGGCGGACAGGACGTCGCCGCGCAGGTGGAACGGCCCCGCTACCGGCGCGGCCCGCTGGTCGCCTACCTCTACCTCGTGGAACACGCCAAGCCGGTCCGCCCGATGACCGCACGGAAAACCGCGGCCCTCGCCAAGGCGAACGCGGCCCGCCGCACCTGCCCCCAGTGCCGCACCGATGCCGGGTACGTCATCCCGGCCTCGCTCGGCATGTGCGTCCCCTGTGCCTACCCCGATGAACAGCGCGTCGCCTGAACCACTCAGCAAGGGCCCGGCCGTAGGCCTCCTACAGCGACGGCCGGGCCCTCTTCTCCCGTGAAGGAGCACGTTCAGCATGACCGAGACCATTACCGAACCGCAGGCTCCCCCCGAAGAATCCACCCCCGCCCCGACTTTGCCGGAGGCCGACAAGCCCGCTCCGGCCAAGGACGTCGAGCACACCCCGGGCGGTTTTCCGGTGGTGCCGTTGTCCCTGTCCGGGGCAAACACCACGGCGGGCCTGCTCGCCGCCTCTGCCCTGGTCGGTGGGCCGCTCGCGGCGGCGGTCGCGATGACCGGCGCCGCAGTCCTGGGAACCGCCGCCGTGCGGCGCCGCTCCAAGGCCGGCGCGAAGAAGACCGCTGCGAAGCCGTCCGAGGGCGCCGGCCGGACGCCGGGCGGAAAGGGTGGCCGTGGCCTCTTGGGCCGGGTGCCGTCCCAGCCCCGCCTCTCATCACGTGCCGGTGGTGGGGGCGCCGGCGCCCGAAAGGCCGCTGCCGGGCGGCAGGTCGGGCATCGCGCGGGCGCCCCCTCTGGCCGGTCCGCTTCAACTGCAGGCAAGTCCGGGGTGTCCTCGGCTCGTCAGCGGGCTGCCCGTGCGGCTGCGGGTCTGGCTGGTGGCCGGGCCGGTCAGGTGCAGGCACTGCGTTCCCAGGCCCGCACACAGTCCCCGACGCGGGCGGCTTCGCGCGCGGCGACGGTGCAGGCCCGTCGGCAGGTCGCCGACTCGCGGCGGGCCGCCAAGGCCGCCGAGCGCGCCAACACCACCGGCGGCAAGCCGCGAGGGGTGGCGGCGCGGACCCTGGCGAAGGGCATGGGAAAGGCCGGCGCCGTTCGGGACATGGCTGTCGGCGCCGCCCGGTCCGTGCGGGATCGCAGCTCCGGCCGGGCCGTGGCCTCGGGCCGTGAGGGTGTCCGGTCGGCAGCACTCTGGGCGAGGGTCGCCCAGCTCAAGGCACCTGCCCAGAAGGCGGCCCGCAAAGCCCTGCTCCGCTCCGCCGCCCGCTTCCACGGGCGTCGGGCGCTGGCCGCGTTGTGCGGGCTGCTGGCCGGTGTGGTCGGCATGGTCACCACTCCGCTGGGGCGAAAGCTCGGCTGGGCGTGGCTGATGCACCCCGGACGGCGCCTCTACCGACTTATCGCCGGCCGCGCCGAAGCCGAGCGCGAGACCCGGGACGGGGAGATCCGCGCCCGGCTCGACCAGGACGAGAAGGCCGCCGAGATGGAAGCGGCGGCCGAGCTGGAGCAGGACGACGAGCAGCAGATCACCGACCGGGTTGAGCGGCCCGAAGGACAGGTCCCCGCACCTCCCGTCAGCGAAGGAGCACACGAGATGGACAGCACCACGTCCGGGTTCAGGTTCGAGGAACTGGCCGCAGAGATGGAACAGGCCGCCCAGTCCTACGAGCCGGAAAGCGCGATGGAGATCCTGGCGATGATCGAGGGCCTGCCCCAGGCTCTCGGCTCGATCGCGAACATCATGCAGATCCTCGCGGAGCGCTCCGACTCGGAGTTCCCGCTGGAGAAGGAGGTCGCGGGCGGCTTCAACGACATCTACGGCGCCCTGAACTCTGCCACTGCCGTCGCCGAGGACCTGGGCGCGGTGTTCCGGCAGGCCCACGAGGCCGACATCGCCCGCCACGAGGACCCCCGCAACGGGCCCGACGCCGAGAAGGGCTGGAACGTCTGATGACCACCACTTCCGCCATCAAGCACGAGGGTTTGGCCTTGGACTGGGCCGCGGGACACGGTCCGGTGACCGGGGCCCTGTCCGCGACGACCGGCGCGTTCGCCGTCGCCACTGTCGGCACCCTCGCCCACATGCCGCCCACCTGGGCGCTCGCGGTCGGTACGGTCGGCGCGATCGGCCACACCGCCACCGGTCTCCGCCAGAAGCTGGCCGGCCGCACCATCGGCGCCCGGGCCGCTTCCTGGCTCCTCGGGTCCGGCTGGACCACCTGGGCGCTCGCCACCAACCCGCTGACCTGGACCGCCCTCGGTTCTCTCGCGGTGATTGGGGTCGGCATGGGCGCCGCCGCCCGCTCCGTCGGCTTCTACGAGGAGGCCCGCGAGCTGGAAGCGCTCGCGGCGGCCGAACGGCAGGTGGCCCGGGAACTGTCGGCGGAGCGGCGGGAGATCGCATCCGAGTGGGTCGACCGCATCGAGCGGGTCTGCCACATCACCGTTCGCGTTCTGGCGGTCGAGATGTGGCCGACCGGCGCCGGGTTCACCATCGACGCCGAACTCCCGCCCGGCGGCATCACCTACGCCAAGATCGCCACCGAGTCCGCGCGCTTGTCCGCCGACGCCCGGCTGCCGCACGGCTGCACCGCCACCGCCTCCCGCGGCATCCACCAGGGCCGCGTCCTCATCGACGTAACCACCGTCAACGTCCTGGAACAGGAGATGCCCTACCCCGCCAACTACGGGCCGCTGTCGGTCCTGACCGGCATCCCCTGGGGCGTGCGCACGAACGCCGACGAGGTTCCGGTGTTCCTGCGCGAGCAGTGCGCCCTCGTCGTCGGCCCCACCGGATCGGGCAAGACCAACATGGTCCACACGATCCTCGCCGGGTTTGCACGCTGCACCGACGTCATCACCTGGGTGATCGACCTCAACGCCGGTTCCGCCGGCCTGCCCTGGGTCCGCACCGAGGGCACCGGGGGCGCGCGACCGGGCATCGACTGGCTCGCCTCCACCCACGAGGAAGCCCTGATCATGCTGGACACGGCGATCCGGGTGGCCAAGCACCGCAAGATGGCCTACCAGGACCTCATGTCCAAGGCGAACACCGACCTCCTTCCAGTCAGTCACGAGATTCCGCAGATCGAGATCGTCATCGATGAGGGCGCCGAGATCCTCGCCTCCACCGACAAGCAGCACCGGGTCCTCGCCCGGAAGATCCTGGAAGTCATCCGGATCGCCCGCGCCATGGCGCTCCGGACCGTGCTGACCGCGCTCGGCGCGACCGGCGCCGTCCTCGGGGACCTGATGATCCGCCGTGAAGCCAAGGTCCGCGCCGCCCTGACCGGCGGAGAGACCGAGGGCATGGATCTGTCCAAGCTGTTCCCGGGCTCTCGGGGACTCAAGGTCGACCAGGCCCCCTACAAGGGCGCCGGGTTCCTCGGCACCCCCGAATCCGGGATCGGCCTGTTCAAGTCCTGGCGGATCAAGCCCGCCCAGATCCGCGACATCGTCATCGCCACCTCCGACCGACACCCCCGCCTCGACCCGGTCTCCGCGAAAGCCGCGGGCCCCGACTACGCCCGCCGCTGGGACCAGGCCCGCACCGCCTGGATCACCGAGCACCACACCACCCCGCCCACCGACGAAACCCCGACGCCGGGCGGGGGCCTGAACCTCTCCGCCCTCCGCACCGATGCCGCCCCGGTAGCTCCGGCACTGGATGCGGTCGACGCGGAGTTCGAGCGGCTCATCGGCATCGAGTTCACCACCACCCCCCAGCCCCAGACCCCCGACACCCCGCAGGAGCCCGACGAGGCGAAGCCGGAACGGACGGGGCTGAACCTGTCCGCGCTCCGCGACGACAAGGAGACCGGGCCCTCCTGGCTCCCCGACGCCATCGCCGCGATCCGCGCGGCCGGCGCCGAGGGCATGAAGCCCGCCGCCGTCGCCGACCTCGTCGGCCGCAGCCGCGAAGCCGTCCGCAAGACCCTCAAGGCCGCCGCCGAACGCGGCGAACTCCACTACCGCGACCGGGGCCCGCACTCCGTCTACGTCCACCCCGACCACGCCTGAACGCTCACACACCGCTACCGCCTACTGCCTACCGCCAAATTGGCAGTAGGCCCCGTGCGGGCCTCCTACTGCCCACCAGGCGCCTTCACCAGCTGTTTTGGCAGTAGGCAGTACCGGGTTGGCAGTAGGCAGTAGGCAGTAGCCGCACACACGCAAAGCGACCACCCACGCGGGCGGCCCCACCACCAAAGGGGCCGCCCGCACCGCGTCCAGGAGCCTGCAATGCCCTATGAGCACACGACCGCGAGCGCCACCCCGCCCGCCCGCTACGGCGACCCGATCTACCACCCCACCACCATCCAGCAACCCGTCATGCCGCTCGCGGAACTCCCGCCCGGGGTCGAGCTGGTCACCCTCCCGAACGGCTACCGCACCCTCGCCTACACCCAACCCACCACCCCGCCGCCCGCGCCGGCCGCCCAGCCGATCCCGGCCTGGGCCAAGACCACCGCCCTGCTCGCCCCGACCGTCGGCGGCGGGATCGCCGCCGCCGGGTTCGGGATCTCCTACGCCGCCCCGGGACTGATCGCCATGACCGACGCCCTCTGGGCCGCCATCGCCCTCATCGCCGCCGGCACCCTCGCCCCGATCCTCCTCCGCACCGGACGCGGAACAGGTAGGGGGACCGAGCCGGTCCAGCACGTCACCCAGAACATCACCGCCTCCGGGATGTTCGGCCGCGCCACCGGCACCCTCAACAACCGCTGAAAGGGCCAACCACATGGACCAGGACCCGCCCCCGCTGTCGGAGCTGATCTCCGACGCGGTCGCGCTCCTCACCGGCAAGCACACCGTCCGCTGCCCGCAGCCCGGATGCCGCGTCAGCGTCCGCTACCGCCGCGTCACCCCGACGAAGCCAAGCGCCTCACCGAGCTCGCCACCGACCACACCCGCCACTGACCAGCACAAGGAGGAGAACCGTGCGATTGCGCATCCACCGCACCAACTGGCCCCGTCCGGCCCTGGTCCTGACCGACACACCCCGCCTCGACTGCCCCGACTGCCAGGGAATCGGCGGCCACAACCACGACTACGGCGACCACGAAACGGGCGAGTACGCGGGCACCGAATGGGAGCCCTGCCACTGCTGGGACGAAACCCGCCGATGGGTCCTCCTCCCGCTCCCGCGCCGTCGGGACTGGCACGGGGCCAGTACGGACCCGTCGGCCGGCGCCTACAGCGACGAACCGCCGTTCTAGCAAACGCCGAGGGCGGCCCCGTCTCGGCAAAGTCCGGGCCGCCCTCTTCCAGCTACCACTGGAGGAATCCAGCATGACCTATCAACCCGCATCCGCGCTGCTGACGGCCGCGCTCGATGCCGCCGCCCTCGGCTGGAGCGTTTTCCCGCTCCGGCCAGGGCAGAAGCGGCCCGCTCTCCACGGTGAGGAGCACTGCCCCGTCCTGGGCGACTGCGCCGGCGGGCACCGCAAGTGGGAGGACCGGGCCACCAGCGACCCGGACCGAATCCGCCGCGCGTGGGACCGGCTCCCCTTCAACGTCGGCATCGCGACCGGCCCGTCGAACCTCGTCGTCGTGGACCTGGACGTGCCGAAGGGCAAGGGCAGTTCGGACGCGCCTTGCGGCGCGGACACTTTCAAGGCGCTCTGCGAGCGCGCCGGGCAGGCCGTCCCGGCCACGCTTTCTGTGCGGACTCCGACCGGCGGGTCTCACCTGTACTTCACCGCTCCGGCCGGGGTCCGCCTCGGCAACACGGCGGGCCGTCTGGGCAGGCTGATCGATACCCGCGCGTGGGGCGGGTACGTCGTCGCCCCGGGCAGCGTCACACCGGCCGGGGCGTACGAGGTCACCCACCCGGCGGCCCCGGAACCGTTCCCCACCTGGCTCTACGGGCTGCTGGCACCTAAGCAGGCCCTGCGCAAGCTCACCGGCCGCCCCGCCACCCTCCGGACCGGCAAGTACGCGACCGCCGCCCTGAACGCCGAGACGGCATCGGTCGAATCGGCCCAGGCCGGAGAGCGCAACGGGACACTGCTGCGGGCCGCCCGCGCTCTGGGCCGGTTCATCGCCGCGGGCGACCTCCCCCGCGATGTGGTGGAGGAGGCTCTTCAATGGGCGGGGGAGTCGGCCGGCTTGCCGTCTGCCGAGTGCCGCAACACGATCCGCTCCGGTCTGAACTGGTCCATCGCCCGCAACGCGATGAGGCGGACGGCATGAACCAGCGTCCCCGCTCCTCCTTGAAGAGCCTCCCCGCATCCCCCACCGGCCTCGACTCCGCCGAACCTGCCCCGGCCACAGGCGGCAGTGGTGCGCCGAAGGTCGTCGCCGAAGGCGTCCCTTCATCTCTTCGCAGTGACCCGCGCCCGGCGGACGGCCGGTACGTCGTCGCCGTTCTCCACATCTGCGCCCCGCGCGGCGCGGTGGCGACCGGCCACTCGAAGTGCGAATGCGGCCATGACCGCAGTGCTGTCGGACACAACAACGTGCTCGCCCTCATCCAGCTCCACACCGACCACCGCACCGTGTGCCCGCTGGGCCGCGTCTCCACCGACCGGAGGAAGGCCGCATGACCCTCGACACCCGGACCCTGCCCGCGCCCACGCAGGCCGCCACCGACGGTTCGGTGCTGCTGGACCAGGTGGAAGCCTTCCACCGCCGGTTCAACGTCTTCCCCACCGAAGCCGCCTACGTCGCCGTCACCCTGTGGGACGCGCACGCACACCTGCTGGACTGCTTCGACTCCACCCCTCGCCTCGCCTTCCTCTCCCCAGAACCCGGCTCCGGGAAGTCCCGCGCGCTGGAGATCGTGGAAACCCTGGTCCCCCAGCCGCTCGTGGCCGCGAACGCGTCCGCACCGGTCCTCTTCCGGGCCGTCTCCACCCTGGAGACCCGGCCCACGATCCTCTTCGACGAGGTCGACACGATCTTCGGCCCCAAGGCCGGGGACAACGAACCGCTGCGCGGGTTCCTGAACGCGGGGCACCACCGGGGCGCCGGCATGTGGCGGTGCGTCGGAGACGGCACCAACCAGACCGTCCAGGAGTTCCCCAGCTTCTGCGTGGTCGCCATGGCCGGACTCGGCTCGCTGCCCGACACGATCCTGACCAGGTCGGTCATCATCCGGATGCGCCGCCGGGCCCGCAACGAACGCGTCCAGCCGTTCCGCCGCCGCCTGCACGCCCCCGAGGGCCACGCCCTCCGCGACCGGCTCGCCGTATGGGCCGACAGCGTCCGGCACCTGGTCGACGGCGTGTTCCCGGACATGCCGGAAGAGGTCACCGACCGGCCCGCGGACGTGTGGGAGCCCCTCATCGCCGTCGCGGACGCCGCCGGAGGCGACTGGCCGGCCCGCGCCCGCTCCGCGTGCGCCGAGATCGTGGCCGCGTCCAAGCAGGACGACAAAGGCAGCATCGGCATCCGCCTGCTCACCGACCTCCGAGACCACGTCTTCGAAGGCATCGAGCGGCTGCCCACCGTCGCCGTGCTGGACCGCCTCTACGCGCTGGAGGAAGCGCCCTGGGCGGACATGGGCGGCAAGCCGCTGACCTCCCGGGGCCTGGCGAAGATGCTCGGCGAGTACATGACCGGAGACAACAAACCGATCGAGCCCCGCAACATCAAGACCGGCTCCACGGTCCTCAAGGGCTACTACGCGGCCGACCTGGCCGACGCCTGGGCGAGGTACTGCCCTCCCCCCACCCCCTGAGAATCCGCTACTGCCGCTACCTCCGCTACCCCGCAGGTCACACCCCCTGCGCCGGTAGCGGATAGCCCGAAAACATCCGCTACCCCAACAGTCACACCCGCTACCGGCCCGGCCCCCAGCGGCCGGGCCGGTCGCGCATCTATCCGCTACCGCTACCCAATCCGCTACCACGATCAAGCCCCTGACCAGGGCGGTAGCGGAGGTAGCGGCAGTAGCGGATTTCTACAGACGGGGCGCAGCCCCGACATCCAATCGCCGTGGAGGCACTTCGATGACCACCGCAGCCATGCCCGTCGCCCCCGTCCTCTGCACGGTCGAGTTGGCGGCCGAGTTGCTGTCGCTCGGCCGCTCCACCATCTACGAGCTGATGGCCGCCGGCGAGTTGCCCTTCGTCAAGGTCGGTCGGGCGCGCCGAATCCGCCGGACCGACATCGACGCGTTCGCCGCCCAGCTCCAGCCCCAGTCCGTCTGATCTCAGCCCAGCCCAGGCGGCCCCGGGAAGTCCCCGGGGCCGCCTTTCGCATGGAGGAGTACATGAGTCCCCGTAAGCCGAACATGGAGTCGTCCATCTACCTGGGCAGTGACGGGTGGTGGCACGGTCGAGTCACGATGGGCGTGAAGCCCGACGGCGGCCCGGACCGCCGGCACCGCCGGGGCAAAACCGAGGCGGAGGTCGCCAAGAAGGTCCGCGAGCTGGAGAAGCTGCGCGACGAGGGCCGGGCCACGAAGGCCGGGCGGAAGCCGACCGTCGCTGAGTGGATGGACACGTACCTGACCACGATCGCGAGCTTGAAGCTCAAGCCGCGGTCCCTGGACGACTACTGGTCGAAGACCCGCAACGACATCATCCCGGGCGTCGGGAAGCACCGCCTGGACAAACTCGCGCCGGAACACCTGGAGGTGATGTACGCGGCGATGCTGGACGAAGGGCACGCCGCGTCCCACGTGCTCAAGGTGCACCGGATCCTCTCTCGGGCCCTGAAAATCGCCCACCGTCGCAGGATCATCAACGAGAACGTGGCCACGCTCGTGGACCCGCCGTCCGTGGACGAGACGGAGGCGAACCCGTTCTCGCGGGACGAGTCGAAGGCCTTCCTCGCCGCGGCCGCCAAACGGCCCACGTTCATGCGGTGGGCGATCGGCGTCGGCATGGGCTTCCGGCAGGGCGAGGTGCTGGGCCTGCGCTGGGCGTACGTCGACCTGGAGCACGGACTGTTCCACCCGGCCTGGCAGCTACAGCGCCTGACGTGGAAGCACGGTTGCAAGGAACCGCACGGCTGCGGGGCCCGGCTCCACCGGTTCGAGCCGTGCCCGGCCGACTGCTCGGTGCACAAGGGCTACAAACGCGGGTGTCCCCCGCCTTGCCCGAAGACCTGCCGGCGGCACGCCGGCACCTGCCCCGAGCGAAAGGGCGGGGGCCTGGCCTTCACCCGGCCCAAGACGAAGAAGAGCCAGAACCCCGTCCCCATCCCGCCCCCCTTCCTGCCGTACCTGCTGGAACACAAGGCGAGGCAGGACGAGCAGCGGCAGGCGGCCGGAGACCTCTGGGAGGAGTGTGGAGCGGTGTTCACCCGCGCCGACGGCCGGCCACTGGACCCGCGGGCCGACTGGGAGGAGTTCAAGGAGCTGCTCTCAGAGACGGGGATCAGCGACCGCCGCCAGCACGATGGGAGCCGTCACACGGCAGGCACGATCCTGAACGAGCTGGGGGTGGACATGCCCACCATCATGGAGATCCTCCGGCACACCCAGATCAGCCAGACCCGCCGCTACGTCAAGGGCCGCTCCGAGCTGTCCCGCGAGGCGATGCGCCGGATGGGAGAGGCCTTCATGCCGGCGCCCGCGACCCGCTCCGCACCCGCCCTGGGACCTGGCTCCGGAGCCGTGTCTGAGACCAGAACTGAGACAGAGAGCACCCGTGCGGCCCGTGCCCGTCGCCGCCGCAAGATCCGCTGAAACAGGAAAGCCCAGCTCAGACGGCGTCCGAGCTGGGCCTTACGTAGAGCCCCCTGTCGGATTCGAACCGACGACCTACGCATTACAAGTGCGTTGCTCTGGCCGGACTGAGCTAAGGAGGCGACTGACACCGCGCGACGCGCAGAATCGCCTTCACTTTACACAGCCCGCCAACCCGCCAGCCAGGAACTTTCCGACGGGGGTGCTGACAGGAGGCGGGCGGGCGGGTAGCGTCGGGCGCAGTCCGATTACTGGACTAGACCTTCCACTCGGATCGTCCGGCACGTTCCTGCCGGTAGAAGGGATTCACCACCATGGCTTCTGTCACCTTCGACAAGGCGACCAGGCTCTACCCCGGCGGCGACAAGCCCGCCGTCGACCAGCTTGAGCTGGAGATCGAAGACGGGGAGTTCCTCGTCCTCGTCGGCCCCTCGGGCTGTGGCAAGTCCACCTCGCTGCGCATGCTCGCCGGCCTGGAGGACGTCAACGGCGGCGCCATCCGCATCGGTGAGCGCGACGTGACGCACCTGCCGCCCAAGGACCGGGACATCGCGATGGTGTTCCAG
Organism: Streptomyces sp. NPDC046557; assembly: GCF_040645975.1. Classification (NCBI taxonomy): domain Bacteria; kingdom Bacillati; phylum Actinomycetota; class Actinomycetes; order Kitasatosporales; family Streptomycetaceae; genus Streptomyces; species Streptomyces sp. NPDC046557. The sequence goes on along the minus strand of NZ_JBEYZH010000010.1, from coordinate 73,879 downwards.
AACTACGCGCTCTACCCCCACATGTCCGTCGCCGACAACATGGGATTCGCCCTGAAGATCGCCGGCGAAGACAAGGCGACCATCCGTCGCAAGGTGGAGGAGGCGGCGAAGATGCTCGACCTCACCCAGTACCTCGACCGCAAGCCGAAGGCGCTCTCCGGCGGCCAGCGACAGCGCGTCGCGATGGGCCGCGCCATCGTGCGCAAGCCGCAGGTGTTCCTCATGGACGAGCCGCTGTCGAACCTCGACGCCAAGCTCCGCGTGTCGACCCGTACGCAGATCGCCGCGCTCCAGCGCGACCTCGGCATCACCACCGTCTACGTCACCCACGACCAGGTCGAGGCCATGACCATGGGCGACCGGGTCGCGGTCCTCAAGGACGGTCTGCTGCAGCAGGTCGACACCCCGCGCAACATGTACGACCGGCCGGCGAACCTGTTCGTCGCCGGGTTCATCGGCTCGCCCGCCATGAACCTCGTCGAGGTGCCGATCACCGACGGCGGCGTGAAGTTCGGCGAGAGCGTCGTCCCCGTCTCCCGCGAGGCACTGACGGCCGCCGCCGACACGGGCGACCGCACGGTGACGGTCGGCGTGCGTCCCGAGCACTTCGACATCGCCGAGGCGGGCGGCCTGACGATCACGGTGAACGTGGTCGAGGAGCTGGGCGCCGACGGCTACGTCTACGGTTCCGTCTCCGACGCCACCGCCGGCCGGCAGGACCTCGTGGTCCGCGTCAACGGCCGCCACGTGCCGGAGAAGGGCTCGACCCTGCACGTCGTGCCGCGCCCCGACGAGATCCACGTGTTCTCCACGTCCTCGGGCGCCCGCCTCTCCGACTGACCGCACCGACCGACCGCACCGACCGCACCGACCGCACCGACCGACGGTCGGCACACCGCCGGTGAAGGGGCGTCCCGCCAAGGGGCGCCCCTGCGCCGCGAGTTGCGGCGGGCCGTAACCTGAATCCCGGGCAGATCGGGCCATTCGGCCCTACCCGTCAACCTCGGAATCGAAAAGCCACGTCGAACCGTCCCCCGACCGGGTGACCGAATGTCGCCATGCCTTCACCGAGCGCTACTCTCGCCTTCGTGACCCACACTGCCCGCCGTATCGGCCGATCCCTCGCCCTGGTCCTGCCCGTCGTCCTGGTCCTGTCCGGGACGCTGGCGGTCACCATGGTCCCCTGGGCGGACAACTCCTCCTCCCAGATCCTGACCGCCTCCGCCGAAGGCGTGTCCGTTCCCGCCAAGCCGCGCGCCGCGCAGGATCTGCTGCGCGACAAACTCCTCACCGAGCTGCGCCAGGGCGAGGAGCCGGGCGACGTCCTCACGCACCTCCAGCAGGAGGTGGACCGGCGGCCCTCGCTCGCCGAGCACTGCGTGGGCATCGCGCGGGCACTGGGCCGGGCCGCCGTCGAGGCGTACGGGCCGACGAAGGCACAGTCCTTCGCCCGCCCCGTTTGCGACACCTCGTACGCGTCCGGCGTCGCCTCCATGGGCTGACGGTCCTTCCAGCCGGTTGACGGCCGCCGAGTCGGCCGTCGCCGGAGGGGCGTCCTGCCTACGCTGGCGGGCATGACCGACGTATCCCCCGTACCGCCCCAACCCACGCACGACGCGGCCGCGTTCCCGACCGCCCCCACCCAGGCCGTGGTCCTGGCGGGCGGCCAGGGCACGCGGCTTCGGCCGTACACGGACGACCGGCCGAAGCCGATGGTCGAGATCCCGGGGACGGGCATGCCGATCATCGGGCACCAGCTCGCCTGGCTGGCGGCGGAGGGGGTGACCGATGCCGTCGTCTCCTGCGGGCACCTCGCCGGTGTGCTCCAGGACTGGCTGGGCCGCACCCGGCTCCCGCTGCGCGTGACGACCGTGGTGGAGGAGGAGCCGCTGGGCCGCGGCGGCGGCCTCAAGTACGCCGCGCGCCACCTCCCGTACCCGGACCAGCCCTGGTACGCGACCAACGGGGACGTGTGGACCCGGTTCTCGCTGCGCGAGATGGCGGCGTTCCACCGGGAGCGGGACGCGGTCGCGACCCTGGCGCTGGCACGGCCGCGCATCCCGTGGGGGGTCGTGGAGACCAACGAGTTCGGGCAGGTGCTGGACTTCATCGAGGCCCCGCAGTCGCCGTATCCCGTCAACGCCGGCGTGTACGTCTTCAGCCCGCAATTCGCGCCGCTGCTGCCCGATTTGGGCGATCACGAGCGCACCACCTTCCCCCGACTGGCCCGCGAGCGCCGGCTCGCGGGCTTCCCGCTGCCCCAGGGGGCCTACTGGCGGGCGATCGACACGGCGAAGGACCTGACCGAAGCCGCCCGGGAGTTGGCCGCGTACGGCGGCTCCTGAGCGGTCGTAACGAAGGCCTGGGCGGTCGTACGAAGGCGCTCCTCGGCGCCCGGAGACCCGCATGCCGAAGGGCCCGGCGCGCTCCTCGCGCACCGGGCCCCGGGCCGGGTAGGACGGTCCCGGAAGGGCTGTCAGCCGAGCAGACCCCCGACCAGGCCGGGCTTCTTGCCGGTGCTCCCGCCGCTGCTGCCACCGCTGCTGCCGCCGTTGCCCGAGGACGACGTCGGCGGCTGCTGGGGGCCGGACTGGCGCGGTGTACTGCGCGGGGCGCTCTGGCTCCCGGCGCCGCTCCGGCTCGCGGACGGCGACTGCGCGCCCGTCCCGGCGCTCTGCGAGGGCGCCGAACCCGCGCCGGTGTGACCGGACTTGGCGGCCGGCGTGGAGGCGCTCGCCGAGGGCGTGGCCGGCTTCGACGGCTGCTGGGAGGGCTGCCGCTGCTGCTTGGCCGGGGCCTGCGCCGGCAGCGGGGTACCGGGCAGGTAATTGCTCGGGGCCCGGCCGGGTCCCGGGACGGTGACCACGGCGGTGGACCGGACGGCCCCGCCGAGGACGGAGCCGACGATCAGGGCGAGCCCGCAGATCACACCGCCCATGAGGGCCCCGCGCCGCAGGACGCGCCGGCGCAGTTGCCAGACCTCGGAGCGCGGGCCGAGCGTGCGCCAGGCTTCGCCCGCGAGGCGTCCGTCGAGCGAGTAGACGGGGGCTCCCGCGATGATCAGGGGGCTCCAGGCGGCGAGGTAGATGATGTCGGGCGCGTCGTAGGCCGGGACGGTCTTCCAGCTGACCGTCATCAGCAGGGCGGCGGACAGCAGCGCGCCGAAGCAGGCGGCGAACCGCTGCCAGAGCCCGAAGACGGTGAGCACGCCGACGATGACCTGGAGGAACGCCACGGTGAGCCCGGCGCCGACCGGGTGCGCGAGCGCGAAGTCGCGCAGCGGCTCGGCCAGGGCCCAGGGGTGCAGGGTGTGCAGCCAGGTGACCATGGAGCCGCGTTCGCCGCCGTCGAAGTAGACGGGGTCGCAGAGCTTGCCCATGCCGGCGTAGATGGAGATGAAGCCGAGGAAGACGCGCAGCGGGAGCAGCACGACGCCGAGGTTCATCCGGCGGCCGGGGTAGTACGAGGCTTGCGCGCGGGCGTCGGCGGCGGGCCGCCGGGACCGGTCGGCGGGTGCGCCGTCCTCGTCGTACGCATACGCGTACGTGTACGCGTCGTCGTGTCCGCTGCCGTGGCCCGGGCCGTAGCCGTCGTCGTAGCCGTCGGGCGGGCCGTAGTCGTGCGAGCGCCGCGCGGGCTGCGGGACCGCGCCGAGGGGGCGGGTCTCGTCCGGGTCGCCGTAGGTGCGCTGACCGATGACGGTCGGCGTGGCGAGGGTCTCGTCGGCGAGGTCGTGCGCGAGGTCGACGCGCGGAATGGTCTGGGTGGCTCCCCCGTCGAACTGGTCGTGGCCGCGGCCCGCCTCCCGGGCGGCCCGGAGCAGTCCGCCCATCGCGGCTGTGTCGCCGGTGTCGGCCTTGCCGCTCCAGACGACGGGCGCCCGGCGGCGGGTCGCCCCGGCGGCCGCGACCGCGGCACCTCCGAGGACGGCCCCCCGGGCCGGGGCGTTGGCGGGCATCGAGGGCTTGGAACGCGCGCTCGGGCTCGGTGCGAGCCGCACGCGGAAGCTTGCGTGGTTGACGATGACCTGTGCGGGATCGCACGGCACCTTGACCATGCTCAGCGCGGGCTGGTCGTCGAACCCTGACGTTCTGGTGTCCACACTCATCTAACCGAGTGACGAGTGATAAGGACACTGCCTTGACAGCAGGGATGTGTCCGAGACCCGTCAAGATCAAGTCACCCCGCCCGAAAGGGGCGGGGTGACACGCTCACGGGTCACGTTCCCTGAGCCAACCGGATCAAGGGACGCGGGGCTGTCAGGTGCGCGGGGTCTCCGCGCGGCGGCGGGCGGCCTCGTAGAGCACGACGCCCGCGGCGACGCCGGCGTTCAGCGACTCCGCGCCGCCCGGCATCGGGATGCGGACGAGGTAGTCGCAGTTCTCGCCGACGAGGCGGCCGAGGCCCTTGCCCTCGGAGCCGACGACGATGACGACCGGGCCGGCGAGCGCCGCCAGGTCGTTGACCGTGTGCTCGCCTTCGGCGGCGAGGCCGACGATGGCGATGCCGGCCTTCTTGTACTCCTGGAGGGCGCGGGTCAGGTTGGTGACGCGGGAGACCGGGGTGCGGGCGGCGGTGCCGGCGGAGGTCTTCCAGGCGCCCGCGGTCATACCGGCGGCGCGGCGCTCGGGGATGACCACGCCGTGGCCGCCGAAGGCGGAGACGGAGCGGACGATCGCGCCGAGGTTGCGCGGGTCGGTGACGCCGTCGAGGGCGACGATCAGCGGGTCCTCGCCGTTGTCGTAGGCGGCGGTGGTGAGGTCCTCGGGGTGCGCGTACTCGTACGGCGGGACCTGGAGGACCAGGCCTTGGTGGTTGAGCCCGTTGGTCATGCGGTCGAGCTCGGGGCGCGGCGCTTCCATCAGGTTGATGTTGCCGCGCTCGGCGGCGAGCTGGAGGGCGTCGCGCACTCGCTCGTCGTTCTCGATGAACTGCTGCACGTAGAGGGTGGTGGCGGGCACGCCGTCGCGCAGCGCCTCGAAGACCGGGTTGCGGCCGACGACCATCTCGCTGGTGCCCTTGGGGCCGCCGCGGCGGGGGGCCGGGCGGCGCTTGGCGGCCTGCTTGGCCATGGCGTTGCTGATGCGGTGCGCTTTGTGCTTCTTGCGGTCCTCGGCCTTGGGCGTCGGGCCCCTGCCTTCCAGGCCCTTGCGCCGCTGGCCACCGCTGCCGACCGTAGCGCCCTTCTTGTTGGACGTGCGGCGGTTCCTGCGCTGGCTGTTCCCGGCCATGACCTCTACCTGTTTTCGTTGATGCTGCGGTGTGTACGTATGAAGAGTGTGCCGCCCGGGACGCCGGGCGGCACAGCGGGACTGCTCCGGTGGGCTCAGCGGGGGCCGAGCGTCCAGCGGGGTCCCGTGGGGCTGTCCTCGATGACCAGGCCGGACTGCTGGAGCTGGTCGCGGATCGCGTCCGCGGTGGCCCAGTCCTTGCGGTCCCGGGCCGACTCGCGCTGCTCCAGGACCAGGCGCACCAGGGTGTCGACGGCGCCGTGCAGATCCTCGCCGCGGTCGGTCTCATCGGCCCAGAACGGGTCGAGCGGGTCCAGGCCGAGGACGCCCAGCATGGCCCGCACCTCGGACAGGCGCGCGATGGCCGCGTCCTTGTCGTCGGCGGCGAGGGCACTGTTGCCCTGCCGGACCGCGGTGTGCACGATCGCGAGGGCCTGCGGCACGCCGAGGTCGTCGTCCATGACCTCGGCGAAGGCGGGCGGTACTTCGGCGGCCGGTTCGACGGGGCCGCCGGCCTTCTCGATGACGCGCTGGTAGAAGCCTTCGATGCGGGCGAAGGCCGACTCGGCCTCGCGCAGCGACTCCTCGCTGTACTCGATCATCGAGCGGTAGTGCGGGGTGCCGAGGTAGTAGCGCAGGACGATCGGACGCCACTGCTTGACCATTTCGGAGACGAGGACCGAGTTCCCGAGGGACTTGGACATCTTCTCGCCGGTCATGGTGACCCAGGCGTTGTGGACCCAGTAGTTGGCGAACGTGTCGCCGAACGCCTGGGCCTGGGCGATCTCGTTCTCGTGGTGCGGGAAGATCAGGTCCAGCCCGCCGCCGTGGATGTCGAACGCCTCGCCGAGGTACTTGTGCGCCATGGCGGAGCACTCCAGGTGCCAGCCGGGACGGCCGCGGCCCCACGGGGTCTCCCAGTCGGGCTCGCCCGGCTTGGACGCCTTCCACATGGCGAAGTCGCGCGGGTCGCGCTTGCCGGTGATGCCTTCCTCGGCGGGCTGGCGCAGGTCGTCGATGTTCTGGTTGGACAGGGACAGGTAACCCGGGAAGGAGCGCACGTCGAAGTAGACGCTGCCGTCGGCCTCGTACGCGTGACCGCGCTCGATCAGGCCGCGCATCATCTCGATCATCTCCGGCACGTGGCCGGTCGCGCGGGGCTCGTAGGTGGGCGGGAGGCAGCCCAGGGCGTGGTAGCCGTCGTTGAAGGCGCGCTCGTTCTCGTAGCCGATGGACCACCAGGGGCGACCCTGCTCGACCGACTTGGCGATGATCTTGTCGTCGATGTCCGTCACGTTGCGGATGAAGGTGACGTCGTAGCCGCGGTAGGCGAACCAGCGGCGCATGATGTCGAAGTTCAGGTACGAGCGGACGTGTCCGATGTGCGGGGCGGCCTGCACCGTGGCGCCGCAGAGGTAGATCGAGACACAGCCCGGGGTGACCGGGGTGAAGTCGCGGATCTGCCGGGCGCTGGTGTCGTACAGGCGAATAGTCACGGCATCCAGGGTAGTGCGCCCGTAGCAGTGCCCCGCGACCCTTTGCGGACGCGGGGCCCCGTTTGTTGCCGAAGCGGTGTCGCCGCGGGCGTCACCGGGTCCGGTTCCTCCGGTAGACGAGGGCGGTGGCGATGGCGGCGAGCCCTTCGGCCCGGCCGGTGAGACCGAGACCGTCGGTGGTGGTGCCCGAGACCGATACCGGGGCGCCGGCGGCTGCCGTGAGCACCTTCTGTGCCTCTTCGCGCCGCTTGCCGATCTTGGGGCGTACGCCGATCACCTGGATCGCGACGTTCCCGATCTCGAAGCCCTCGGCCCGGACGATACGGGCGGCCTCCGCGAGGAGCGTGACGCCGGCGGCGCCGGACCACTCGGGGCGCGAGGTGCCGAAGTGCGCGCCGAGGTCGCCGACACCGGCGGCGGAGAAGAGGGCGTCGCAGGCGGCGTGCGCGGCGACGTCTCCGTCGGAGTGTCCGGCGAGGCCGTCCTCGCCCTCCCACAGCAGGCCGGCGCACCACAGTTCGCGGCCGGTCTCGAAGGCGTGCACGTCGGTGCCGATGCCGACGAGCGGGATCAGCGGGGCGGCGGGCAGGGCGTCGGCGGGGGCACCGGCACCGGTGCTCGCGTCCTGACCGGCCGAACCTGCGGGGCTAGTACGCATCGGTGGCCCTCCTGCGGGCGAGTACGGCCTCGGCGAGGACCAGGTCGAGCGGGCGGGTGACCTTGAAGGCCTCTTCGTGGCCGGGAACCGTCACGACGGTGACGCCGAGGCGTTCCACCATTCCGGCGTCGTCCGTGGCGCCCTCGCCGTTGACGGCGAACGTCTCGTGCGCGCGGCGCAGCGTGGCCAGGTCGAAGCCCTGCGGGGTCTGGACGGCGCGCAGCCGCGCGCGTTCCGGGGTGGCGACGACGGGCTCCGGCTCGCCGGGCTTGCCGGGCTCGACCTCCTTGACGGTATCGGCCAGCGGCAAGGCGGGCACCACGGCGGGGGCGCCGTCGCGGACGGCCTCCACGACGGCGTCGACGGTCTCCACGGGGACCAGCGGGCGGGCCGCGTCGTGGATGAGTACGGAGGTGACGTCCGCCGGGAGCGCCTCCAGGCCGGCGCGCACCGACCCCTGGCGGGTCTCCCGTCCAGGTACGACGAGGACCTCGGTCCGCTCCGGCAGCGGGTGCTCGTCCAGCAGGCGGCGCACCTCGGCCGCGCCGTCGGACGGGGCGACGACCACGACCAGGGACACCGCGCGGGAGCGGGCCATGGCGCGGACGGCGTGGATCAGCATCGGGGTTCCGCCGAGGGCCCGCAGGGCCTTGGGGGCACCGGGGCCGAGGCGTACGCCCCGCCCGGCGGCCGGGATGACGGCGGCGGTGCGGTGGGGGCGCGATTCGTCAGACATCAGTAGCTCCGAGCCAGGTTTGTGACTTCCGCCGACATGGGTATGGCGTTGGAGGTGACTCCGGGTGCGACGCCCTCGCCCCTTCCGTGACGACCGGTCGAGTCGGCTGCCCGGACCCGAGGCACTCGTGAGAAGGCGCGCGAAAAGGCGTGGGAACAGACATGCCGCAGCGCCCGGCGACAAGTTTCCTTGTCATCGGGCACCGCGGCACAACTGTCTGCGAAGGGCCTGCACGACGGGATCCGTGGAGCTGGATCCGTCCGGCTCGTCGCGTACGGGTTCTCGCGTCAGGACGCGAGGACCTCGTCGAGGAGGGCCTCGGCCTTGTCCTCGTTGGTGTTCTCGGCGAGCGCGAGCTCGCTCACCAGGATCTGGCGCGCCTTCGCGAGCATGCGCTTCTCGCCCGCGGAAAGCCCGCGCTCACGCTCACGGCGCCACAGGTCGCGCACGACTTCGGCGACCTTGATGACGTCGCCAGAAGCGAGCTTCTCCAGATTTGCCTTGTAGCGCCGGGACCAGTTCGTCGGCTCTTCTGCATACGGTGCGCGGAGCACCTCGAAGACCCGGTCCAGCCCGTCCTGGCCGACTACGTCGCGAACGCCGACGAACTCCGCATTGTCCGCAGGCACACGAACCGTCAGGTCGCCCTGGGCGACCTTGAGCACCAAGTAGGTCTTGTCCACGCCTTTGATCTGACGAGTCTCAATGGCCTCGATCAGCGCGGCCCCGTGATGGGGATAGACCACGGTGTCGCCAACCTTGAACGTCATGTGACAGGTACCCCTTCCGTGGCTATCCAGGGTAACACGAGAACTGACCGTTATGAATGGCGTTTTCGCAGGTCAGGGCACATCTCGGGGCTTGACAACAGCGACACGTACGTGCTGCGGAGGGCTTCCGGAAGGGGGTATTCGCAGGTCGGAGGCGCTGTGCGGACCGGACGAAACGACCACGCTACACCCGTGGGACGCGCCGCTCGATGTGACATACGTCCCGTTTTGCCGGGTTCGGAGGCTGAAAACCGAACTACTCCGTTCGACTGGCGGGCGCCCGTACGGAGTGGTTCCGGCCCAATCCTCGAATTGATCATCGAGGGGCGTTCCGCGGAATCGGGAAATCGATCACCAAGATTCGGGGGGATGCGAGATCCGCGGGCGCACGGGAAGCCGCCGGCGCGGTGGTCGCGGACCATCCCGGAGTGATCGCGGACGGTTCCCCCCGGTGATCGCGCGGACCCGTACAGGGCGGCCCGGGCACTGCGGAGGGTCGGGTGCGGGGGCGGGGCGGCGGCTCGGTAACCTAAGCGCGCTGACACACCCTTAGGGCGGCTTTACCTCAGCCGTCCGACGGGGCACCTCCCCCGGCGCGAGCCGGGGTCGTCCACCTTTCCGTCCGTACGTCCAAGGAGTTGCCGCCGCCGTGAGCCGCAGCCTTCGACGCGGCGCTCTCGCCGCTACCGCCATCGTGTTCTCGATCGCTTCGCTCTCCGCATGCGCTGCGGGCAACGACGCGCAGACTCTGGAGATCAAGCCGGACAACGCCGCCGTCACCAAGGGCGACATCAAGATCCAGAACGCCCTCGTGATCACCCAGACCAAGGACAAGAAGGGCCCCGCCGCCGTCTCCGCGACCGTCTTCAACGGCGGCAGCACCCCCCAGACCCTCGACGGCATCACCCTCGCGGGTGGCAAGGCCAAGGTGACGCTGAAGCCGGCCGAGGGCTCGGGCAAGATCACCGTCCCGGCCGGCGGTTCCCTGGTGCTCGGTGGCAAGGGCAACGCCTCCGCCGTCGTCGAGGGCGGCCGCGAGGCCGTTCAGGACGGCAACGTGCAGGAGGTCGTCTTCCAGCTCAGCAGCGCGGGCGACGTGAAGCTGAGCGCCTACGTCGTCCCCGGCGCGGGCATGTACGCCGCCTTCGGCCCGACCGAGGCCCCGGCCGCCGCCCCCGGCGCGGCCGGCGCGAGCCCCTCGGGCAGCCCCTCCGGTACCCCGGCGGGCGCGCCGTCCGGCAGCCCCTCAGGCGCCGTGTCGGGCGCCCCTTCGGGCTCGCCGTCCGGAACCCCCTCGGGCGCCGCGTCGCACCCCGCCGATCACTGAGCGGCGCTTACACGACGTACGAAGGGAAGGGCCCCGTCCACCGCGGATGGGGCCCTTCCCTTCGTACGTGGCCGCGGCTGCGGCTGCGGTTTACGGCTCGAACTTGTAGCCCAGGCCGCGGACCGTGACCAGGTAGCGCGGCGCGCCCGGGTCCGGCTCGATTTTGGCGCGCAGGCGCTTGACGTGGACGTCGAGGGTCTTGGTGTCGCCGACGTAGTCGGCCCCCCACACCCGGTCGATCAGCTGCATGCGGGTCAAGACCCGACCCGCGTTGCGCAGCAGCATCTCCAGCAGGTCGAACTCCTTGAGCGGGAGGTCCACCTTCCCGCCGGCGACGGTGACCACGTGCCGGTCCACGTCCATCCGCACTGGTCCGGCCTCCAGCGCGGCCGGGGTCACCTCCTCCGGCTCGCCGCGGCGGCGCAGGACCGCGCGGATGCGGGCGACCAGCTCCCGCGAGGAGAAGGGCTTGGTCACGTAGTCGTCGGCTCCTATCTCCAGGCCGACGACCTTGTCGATCTCGCTGTCCTTGGCGGTCACCATGATCACCGGGACGTTGGAGCGGCCGCGCAGCTGGCGGCAGACTTCCGTGCCGGGCAGGCCGGGAAGCATCAGGTCGAGGAGGACGAGGTCGGCGCCGTTGCGCTCGAACTCCTCAAGCCCGTCGGGGCCGGTCGCGGCGATCGCGACCTCAAAGCCCTCCTTGCGGAGCATGTAGGACAGGGCGTCGCTGAAGGATTCCTCATCCTCGACGACGAGCACTCGGGTCACGGAAGGACCTCCGGGGCAGGGATGGTTGTTTCTGAGTCGAGCAGGGGTTGGGCCGAGGGGGTGGAGGCCGAGGGGGTCGAGGGGGTGGTGGCGGCCGGGACGGGGGCGGTCGCTTCCGGAAGGCGCAGGGTGAAGGTGGAGCCCTGTCCCTCCGAGCTCCACACCGACACCTCTCCGCCGTGCGAAGCCGCCACGTGCTTCACGATGGCGAGGCCCAGTCCGGTTCCTCCCGTGGCGCGGGAGCGGGCCGGGTCGACGCGGTAGAAGCGCTCGAAGATGCGCTCACGGTCCTTTTCCGGGATGCCGATGCCCTGGTCGGTCACGGCTATCTCGATCAAGTCTCCTCCCGGCGCGGTCACCCGGCGCGCGGCGATGCCGACGCGGGTGCGGGCCGGGCTGTAGTTGACGGCGTTCTCCACGAGGTTGCCCAGCGCCGCCGCGAGCTGGCCGCGGTTGCCCCACACCCGCAGGTCGGCGGTGCCTCCGGCGGCCATGGTGATCTGCTTGGAGGTCGCGGTGTGGCGGCAGCGGTCGATGGCCTCCGCCACCAGGGTGTCCACGCGGACGGGCTCGGCATCCTCCAGCGGGTCGTCGTTCTGCACCCGGGAGAGGTCGATGAGCTCCTGTACGAGGTTGATCAGGCGGGTGGCCTCGATCTGCATGCGACCGGCGAAGCGGCTGACCGCCTCGGGGTCGTCGCTGGCGTCCATGACGGCCTCGGAGAGCAGGGAGATCGCCCCGACGGGGGTCTTCAGCTCGTGCGAGACGTTCGCGACGAAGTCACGGCGGACCGCCTCGATCCGTCGGGCCTCGGTCAGGTCCTCTACCAGCAGCAGCACCAGGCGGGAGCCCAGCGGCGCCACGCGGGCGGAGACGGCCAGGGCCTCACCGCGGCCGGTGCCGCGCCGGGGCAGATCGAGTTCGATCTGGCGTATCTCCCCGTCCCGGCGGGTGTCGCGGGCCATGTGCAGCATGGGCTCCACGGCGAGCTTGCCGCCACGGACCAAGCCGAGGGCGTACGCCGCCGAGCTGGCCTTGACGACCGCGTCCCCCTCGTCGAGCACGACGGCGGAGGAGCGGAGCACGGAGAGGACGGTGTCCACTCCGGGCGGGAGCACCGCGTTGATGTCGGGGCGCATGGAGCTCCGGGTGGGGCGGGCCTGGTCGCGCTCGCTCCAGCGGAACGCCAGCATCGCGATCACACCGGTGCACAGCCCGGCGATCGCTGCAGCTGCGGCGACCGCCGCGTTCACGTCCATGCATCCAGGTTAAGCAGGCGCGATGACACTTCCACAGCCGTTCGGGTGGCAGCTCGAACACTCGTCGCCCAGAGTTCACCGTGGCGATGGTGCTGATTCACTTGGGGTGCCGGAGTCGGACGCGTTCGCGGCCCACCGTGGCACCGTGGGGCCGGATGGCCCCCGCGGCCCCACGGCCGCCGCGGCCGCCGGAGCGCCTCGCGGCGCGCAAGAGCGAGCGGTCGGCAGTAGCGAGCAGGCAGAGCAGGCAAGAGAGGGACACCCATGCGCGACGCGTACCACGAGGAACTGGACTCGATCGGAGAAAGCCTGGTCGAGATGGCCCGGCTCGTCGGTTCCGCGATCGGACGGGCCACGACGTCCATGCTCGACGCCGACCTGAAGCTGGCGGAGAGCGTCATCGCCGCCGACCAGAAGGTCGACGATCTCCAGCACGACCTGGAAGCCCGCGCGATCGCGCTGCTCGCCCGGCAGCAGCCGGTCGCCACCGATCTGCGCATCGTGGTGACCTCGCTGCGCATGAGCGCCGACCTGGAGCGCTCCGGCGACCTGGCGCAGCACGTGGCGAAGCTGGCGCGGCTGCGTTTCCCGGACCGGGCGGTGCCGCGGGACCTGCACGCCACCATCTTGGAGATGGGGCAGTTGGCGCAGCGGCTGATGGCGAAGGCGGCCGAGGTCATCATCACGAAGGACGTGGACCTGGCGCTCCAACTGGAGCAGGACGACGACGAGATGGACCAGCTGCACCGCACGCTGTTCCAGCACCTGATGGACGACCGCTGGAAGCACGGCATCGAGACGGCGGTCGACGTGACGCTGCTGGGCCGCTACTACGAGCGCTTCGCGGACCACGCGGTGTCGGTCGCGAAGCGGGTCGTCTACCTGGTGACGGGCGAGCACGCGGACGAGCTGCAGCCGCCGACCCAGGCCGAGGGCGTCTGAGCGTCGAGCGTCTGGGCGTCTGGGCGTCTGGGCGTCTGGGCGTCTGGGCGTCTGGGCGTCTGAGCGCATCGAGCCCCAATGCGCCGTTGACGCGCCGGGGCCACTGGGCGTGAATGGGGGCGAAGGCACACCGCCTGCGCACCGCCCGCGAGGAGGATCCATGCCCGATTCCCCCGTCCCCATCACCCCGGAGCACGAGCGGCCGCAGCCCCCGCCGGCGCGGGAGCCGCTGCGCCTGCCGCTGCTGGCGGCCTGCGGCTGTGGCTCGGGCTGCGGCTGCGGCTGCCAGTCCGGCGCCCCCTGCCAGTGCGGCGGCTGACCCACCCCAGGCCCGGCGCCCCCGAAGGGCCCCCGTCCGCCCCCAACCAGGCGGACGGGGGCCCTTCGCCGCTCGGGCGGGCGGACACGGGGCGGCGCGTCCGGCAGGCGGGTTAGGGCCCCGTGGCGGCGAGGGCGGTGCGGATCGCGTCGAGGCGCGCTGTCAGTTCGGCCAAGGAGCACTCGACGCGGGCACCGTTGATCGGCTCGAAGTCCGTCACTCCGGGCGCTGTGGCCAGGTAGTCGGAGGGCGTGATCGCCCAGCCCTCGATCGGACTCCAGCCGGCCTGGACCTCGGCGTTCCGCCCGTCCCCGGACGACACGCGCAGCCACGCCGTGCACTGGTCCGAGAAGTCGTACGGCAGATGGGCGACCCCGCCCAGCTCTTCGAGCCGCGCGACGTGGGCGGCCCACTGCCCCACGAGTTGCGCGAGCCGCGGCCCCAGGCCGCCCGCGACCGCGGGACCGTCGTCGAGGGCGAAGTAGTAGGAGTCGCAGGTGTGCCGGTAGGAGCCGAGGCGCAGTCGGAGATCGCCGTGATCCCCCCGCGTGCGGACTCGGTCGAAGTGCAGGGCGACATCCGCTGCCACGCGCGTTCCCTCTCACGCTCGGGCCCGGCGCGACGAGAAGCCCCCCACCCGCCGGGAAACGGCGGGTGGGGGGCTGTTTCGTGCGTCGGGGTTACTTCTTGCCCTGGTTCTTGACGGCCTCGATGGCAGCCGCGGCGGCGGTCGGGTCGAGGTAGGTGCCGCCCGGGGTGAGGGGCTTGAAGTCGGCGTCCAGCTCGTAGGAGAGCGGGATGCCGGTCGGGATGTTGAGGCCCGCGATGTCGGCGTCCGAGATGCCGTCCAGGTGCTTGACCAGGGCGCGCAGGGAGTTGCCGTGCGCGGCGACCAGGACCGTGCGGCCGGTCAGCAGGTCCGGGACGATCGCGTCGTACCAGTACGGGAGCATCCGGACGACGACGTCCTTGAGGCACTCCGTGCGCGGGCGCAGCTCCGGCGGGATCGTCGCGTAGCGCGCGTCGTCGGACTGGGAGAACTCCGTACCGTCCTCGAGCGCCGGCGGCGGGGTGTCGTACGAGCGGCGCCACAGCATGAACTGCTCCTCGCCGAACTCGGCGAGCGTCTGGGCCTTGTCCTTGCCCTGGAGGGCGCCGTAGTGGCGCTCGTTCAGGCGCCAGGAGCGGTGGACCGGGATCCAGTGGCGGTCGGCGGCCTCCAGCGCCAGCTGCGCGGTGCGGATCGCGCGCTTCTGGAGCGAGGTGTGCACGACATCGGGGAGCAGGCCGGCGTCCTTGAGCAGCTCACCGCCGCGGACCGCCTCCTTCTCGCCCTTCTCGTTGAGATTGACGTCCACCCAGCCGGTGAACAGGTTCTTCGCGTTCCACTCGCTCTCGCCGTGACGGAGGAGGATCAGCTTGTACGGTGCGTCGGCCATGCGTACGAGCCTAATGGACGGCCCAGGGCCCTCGCGCGCGGTGTCCACGGCGGTCGGCGGCCCCTCTTCCGGTCTTGGCCACGGCCCGGTCGAGCGCCCCGGCCGGCCGCGCCGACTCCCCGCCGAGCCGCGCCGATTGACGGTCGGCGTCAATTGGGTGGCGGCCCGACGACGGCCGCTCGTAGGGTGCGGAGAGCCGAAGAGGCACTTACTTGCTGTCGCTTGATCGCCTGGGGGAGTCCGTATGTCGGTGGGCCGTTTGACACGGGGGGCGCGGGAGAGCGTGGCGGGACTGCCGCGCGCCTTCTGGTGGCTGTGGACGAGCACGCTGATCAACCGGCTAGGGGCCTTCGTCGCCACCTTCATGACCCTGTACCTGACCATCGACCGCGGCTACTCGGCCTCCTTCGCGGGTCTGGTGCTGGGCCTGCACGGCCTGGGCGGCGTGCTCTCCTCGCTGGTCGCGGGGGTGTTGACCGACCGGCTGGGGCGGCGGCCGACGCTGCTCGCCGCGCAGCTCTCCACCGCGTTCTCGGTGGCGCTGCTGGGCTTCATGGAGCATCCGGGGGCGATCGCGGCGGTGGCGCTGCTGGTCGGCATGACCTCGAACGCCTCGCGCCCGGCGGTCACCGCGATGATGGCGGACATCGTCCGGCCCGAGGACCGGGTACGGGCCTTCGCGCTGAACTACTGGGCCATCAACCTCGGTTTCGGCGTCAGCGCGATGGCGGCCGGGCTGGTGGCGGAGTACAGCTACCTGGTCGGCTTCCTGGGCGAGGCGACGCTCACCCTGCTGTGCGCGGTGCTGGTGTTCGCGAAGCTCCCCGAGTCCCGCCCGGTGCGGGACACGACCGGCGGCGCGGACGACGGACCGGCGATCGGGCTGGGGACGGTGCTGCGCGACAGGCGGTTCATGGGCGTCGTCGGGCTGTCGTTCCTGATCTCGCTGATCTTCACCCAGGGTTCGGTGGGTCTGCCCGCGGCGATGGGCGCTGCCGGCTACTCGGCCGGGGACTACGGGCTGGTCGTCGCGGCGAACGGGTTGCTGATCGTGCTGCTCCAGATCCCGGTCACCCGGTTCATCGAGCACCGGGACCCGCAGCGGCTGCTGGTGATCTCGGCGTTGCTGGCCGGCTACGGGTTCGCGATGACGGCCTTCGCCGGGTCGCTGTGGGCGTACGCGCTGACGGTGTGCGTGTGGACGCTGGCGGAGATCGTGAACTCGCCGACGCAGATGGGGCTGGTGGCGCGGCTGTCCCCGGTGCACGGGCGGGGGCGCTACCAGGGGATGTACACGATGTCGTGGGCGGTGGCCTCGCTGGTGGCCCCGCTGATGGCCGGCTACGTGATCGACCACCTCGGGGCCGCGTGGCTGTGGGGGGCGACCGGGGCGCTGGGCACGGTGGCCGGACTGGGGTACTGGCTGCTGATGCGGCGGCTGCCGGCGGAGCGGCCGGCCGTGGTCCCGATCCCCGTCGTCCCGGCCCAGGCCCCCGATCCGGCCGTCGCCTGAAGCCGGCGGGCCGGACGCGTCGGGCCGGGCGCGTTCGCACCTGGCACGTCGGGCCGGACGCGTCAGGACCGGCGCATCAGCGGCGGGCGCCTCAGGCCGGGCGCGTCAGGTGCCGGAACGCGTCGAGGTTGCGGGTGGATTCGCCGCGCGAGACGCGCCACTCGTACTCGCGCCGGATCGCGCTCGCGAAACCCAGCTCCAGCAGCGTGTTGAACGCGCCGTCCGCCGCCTCCAGGACCGTACCGAGGAGCCGGTCCAGGTCGGCGGGGGTGATCACGCTCAGCGGGAGCCGCGCCGTCAGGTAGACGTCGCCGAGACCGTCGACCGCGTAGGCCATCCCGTACAGCTTGAGGTTGCGCTCCAGCAGCCAGCGGTGGACGCCCGCCTCGTTCTCGTCGGGGTGGCGGATGACGAAGGCGTTCACCGACAGGGAGTGTTTGCCGACCCGCAGCGAGCAGGTGGTGCTCAGCTTGCGCGTGCCGGGCAACTGGACGACGTAGGAGCCCGGTGCCGGGCTCTCCCAGTCCAGGCCGGCCTCGGAGAGGGTGTCCTCGACGATCGCGGTGGTGTCAGCGTCTGCGTCAGCCATGGTGGGAGCGTACGCGACGGCGATGATCATGCATCGCCGCGGTGTAGACGTCCGCCGTGCCGCTCGCCGCCGTGTCCCAGCCGAAGAACTGCGCGTGCCGTGCGGCCTCGGCGCCCATCCGGTCCGTCAGTCCCGGTTCGTCCACGAAGCGGCGCAGCTCGCGCGCGTAGTCCACCGGGTCGTGGCCGGCTACGAGGATGCCCGTCACACCGTCGTTGACGGCGACCGGCAGCCCGCCGACCTCCGCCGCGAGCACCGGGGTGCCGGTGGCCTGCGCCTCGATCGCGACGAGTCCGAAGGATTCGTTGTACGAGGGCATGACCAGCACCGACGCCGCCCGGAACCAGTCGGCGAGCCGGTCCTGCGCCACCGGCGGGTGGAAGTGGACGACGTCCGCGATGCCGAGCTTCGCGGCGAGCTTCTGCAGCCCCTCCGGCTTGGCGAGGCCGCTGCCGCTGGGGCCGCCGACGACGGGTACGAAGAGCCGCGCGCGCAGCGACGGATCGCGGTCCACCAGCTCCGCGACCGCCCGGAGCAGGATGTCGGGGGCCTTGAGCGGCTGGATGCGGCCCGCGAAGAGCGGGATCACGGCGTCCTGCGGGAGTCCGAGGCGGGCGCGGGCGGCGGCCCGGCCGTCGCCGACGGTGAAGCGGTCGAGGTTCACGCCGGGGTGGACGACGGCGACCTTGCCCGGGTCGGCCTCGTAGTGCCGGACGAGTTCGTCGGCCTCCTCGGCGGTGTTGGCGATGAGCCGGTCGGCCGCCGCGACGATCTGGGTCTCGCCGATGACGCGGGCGGCGGGCTCGGGGGTGTCGCCCTCCGCGAGCGCCGCGTTCTTGACCTTGGCCATGGTGTGCATGGCGTGCACGAGCGGCACGCCCCAGCGTTCGGCGGCGAGCCACCCGACGTGGCCGGAGAGCCAGTAATGGGAGTGGACGAGGTCGTAGTAGCCGGGGCGGTGCCCGGCCCACGCCTGCATCACGCCGTGGGTGAAGGCGCAGAGCTGGGCGGGCAGCTCCTCCTTGGCGAGGCCCTCGTACGGGCCCGCGTCCACGTGCCGGACGAGGACGCCGGGGGCCAGCTCGACCCGGGGCGGCAGCCCGCCGGTGGTGGCGCGGGTGAAGATCTCGACCTCGATGTTGATCGCGGCCAGGCGCCTGGCGAGCTCGACGATGTACACGTTCATCCCGCCGGCGTCACCGGTGCCGGGCTGGTGCAGCGGTGAGGTGTGCACGCTGAGCATGGCGACGCGGCGGGGCTTGCGGGAGTGGCCCACGGCCGGGAGCCGCAGGCGGGGCGGCTCGTGGCGGGTCGATCGGGCCGCGGCGATACGGCCGCTGATACTGCCGCCGAGGCGGGACACGTACTGGCTCAAGGGAGCAGTTCCTCTCGCTCGGACGGCGCGCTGGGGCATGACGTAGGGCATGGCTCGCAGAGCGCGGTCAGCGCCCTGCAAGGAGTGCAACCCGGATGGACGCGTCCCGCATTCCGGGGTGGACGGATTTCCCCGCTTCTTTTCGCTCCGCATACGCTCGGCGCATGGTTTCCCGCAGCACCCCACCGCCCCCCAGACGCCCCGTGGGCACGGTCACGCGCGGGACCACGAACCCGAACCGGCTGCGCCGGATGGACCGCTGGATCGCCGCCACGCACGGGGCCGCGCTGCGCCGCGCGGAGGCGCCGGTGGCGGTGGACCTCGGCTACGGGGCCGCTCCCTGGACGGCGGTCGAGCTGCTGGCCCGGCTGCGGGAGGCGGCGCCCGGGGTGCGGGTGGTCGGCATCGAGATCGAGCCGGCGCGGGTGGCGGGGGCGAAGCCGTACGAACGGGAGGGGCTCAGCTTCCGGCACGGCGGCTTCGAGGTCCCGCTGGACGGTGGGGCGGCCCCGATGCTGATCCGCGCGGCGAACGTACTGCGTCAGTACGACGAGGAGCAGGTCGAGGCGGTGTGGCGGCGGCTGTGCGCGCGGCTGGCGCCGGGCGGGCTGCTCGTCGAGGGGACGTGCGACGAGATCGGGCGGCGACACGTATGGGTCGCGCTCGGGCCCGAGGGGGCGCGCACGGTGACCTTCGCGACCCGACTGGGCTCCCTGGAGCGCCCCTCGGATCTGGCGGAGCGGCTGCCGAAGGCCCTGATCCACCGCAACGTGCCGGGTGAGCCGGTGCACGCGTTCCTGCGCGACTTCGACCGGGCGTGGGCGGCGGCGGCCCCGTACGCCTCCTACGGGGCCCGGCAGCGCTGGATCCGGACGGCGCGGGCGCTGGCCGGCGACTGGCCGCTCGCGGACGGGCCGGTGCGCTGGCGGCAGGGTGAACTGACCGTGCGCTGGGAGGCGTTGCGCCCGGCGGGGTGAACATCGCCGGGCGCGAAACCGGGGTGGGGAACCGGGGTGGGGAACCGTCCGTTGAGCGGGCGGTGCGGGGTTATCCACAGAGGGTGTCGGAATTCACCGACTCGTGGCACCATCCCGAATGCCAGAGTAAGTTACTGATGAATAGTCAGATGTGATACCCGGTGATATCCGTGTGTCCCATCCGACTTGGGGCGCCTGGGGGGAACCATGGGGACCGTGAAGCGAGCGCGTCGGCGGGGCGCATCCGCTCTCACGCTGCTGTGCGCGATGGCGGTACTGGCGAGCGCGCCGACCCTCGGCCTCGCGGGGACCGCGTACGCGGCGCCCGGCGCGCCGAGCGCGCCCACCGCTCCCGCGGCGCCGGAACCGGGGACCAAGTCCCTGGAGGAGGTCCGCCAGGAGATCGACGAGCTGTACCGCCGGGCCGGGACGGCCACGGACGCGTACAACCAGGCGGAGAGCGAGACCAAGGCGCAGTCCGAACGGGTCGTGGAACTCGCCAAGCAGATCGCGGCCGGCCGGGAGCGGATCACCTCGCTGAAGGACCGTGCGGGCGCCGCCGCCCGCGCCCAGTACCGCTCCGGTGGCCTGCCGCCGGGTGCGCGCCTCGCGCTGAGCGGCAGCCCGAGCCAGTACCTGGACGGCGCGGACCGGCTGCGGCAGGGCGAGAAGGCCACCGCGGACCTGCTCGCCGACCTGAACCGCACCCAGAACGACCTCCAGCGGTACGCGAAGGACGCGAGCGCGCTGTGGCAGAAGCTGGAGGCGAACCGGGTCAAGCAGGAGACCGCCAAGAAGGAGATCGAGGAGAAGATCAAGGCGGCCCAGGAACTGGAGAGCAAGCTGGAGGCCGAGGAGAAGGCCAAGCTGCTCCAGTTGGAACAGGACGCCCAGCGCCAGGCACAGACGGCCTGGCTGTCGTCGGGCGTCCTGAAGGAGATCAACGGCACGGCGTCGGAGGCCGGGAAGAAGGCCATCCGGTTCGCCACCGCCCAGGTCGGCAAGCCGTACGTGTGGGGCGCCGTGGGCCCGGACTCGTACGACTGCTCCGGACTGACCTCGCAGGCGTGGCTGGCGGCGGGCCGGGGCATCCCGCGGACCTCGCAGGAGCAGTTGCGACTGCTGCCCAAGGTCGCGATCAAGGACATGCGTCCGGGCGATCTGATCATCTACTTCGACGACGCCAGCCACGTCGCCCTGTACGTCGGCGACGGCGCGATCATCCACGCCCCGCGGCCGGGCCGCAACGTCACCCTCGCGGGCGCGGGCTCGATGCCGATCAAGGCAGTGGTCCGCCCGGACGCGTGACCGGACGGTACGCCCGGAGGGGGTCCGCCCCGGGGCGGCGCCGGACCGGCGCGAAGCCCCCTCCCGCCGTCTCGGTGGGCGGGACGCCGCGCCGCCCGCGTCGTGACGTTGGTCATCCCGCGTCGGGGCTTTCCCCGCGATAACGGCATATGACGCGGGCTCCGCCCCGCGCCGCCGTTCCCCCGCCCGCACCGGCCCGCTAGGGTCGACCGCATGAGCGCACCCTCGGGGGGAGCGAAGGAACCGAAGACGATGCCCGCACCCGTACCGCGGCCGCGGGACACCCTTGTCACCCAGGTCGGCCAGGCAGCCCTGCCCGCCGACTCGGCCCCGGCGACCCCCGCGCCCTCCCTGACCCTCCTGGTCATCGAGGACGACCCCGCCGGCGACCTCACGGTCCCTGAGATCCTGCACGCCGACGGCCACCGCATCCGGCTCCGCACCGCCCGCAACCTCACCGAGGCGGCCCGGCTCCTCACCCCCGACGTGCAGTGCGTGCTGCTCGACCTCTCCCTGCCCCACCCCGGCGGAGCCAAGGACGACCCGCTCGCCACCCTCCGCGAGGTCCTGCGGATCGCCCCGCGCCACGCCGTCCTCGTCCTCACAGCCGAGGCCGACGCCGAGCGCGCCGCCGAGGCCGTCCGCGTAGGGGCCCAGGACTTCCTCTTCCGCGACGAGCTCGACGGCCGTCTCCTCAGCCGCGCCATCCGCTACGCCGTGGAACGCAAGCGGGCCGACATCGCCCAGTACAAGCTCGCAGAATCGAAACTGCGCGCCCAGGAGAACGCCCGCCTGGAACGCGGACTGCTGCCCAACCCACTCCTCGAGGGCTCGGACCTCCGCTTCGCCGCCCGCTACCGCCCGGGCCGCAGCCGCGCTCTGCTCGGCGGCGACTTCTACGACACCGTCCGCACCCCCGACGGCACCGTGCACGCCATGATCGGCGACGTCTGCGGCCACGGCCCCGACGAGGCCGCCCTCGGCGTCGAACTGCGCATCGCCTGGCGCGCGCTCACCCTCGCCGGCCTGTGCGGGGACGACCTGCTGGCCACCCTCCAGCAGGTGCTGGAGGTGGAGCGGCCCTGCGACGAGATCTTCGCGACGCTGTGCACGGTGGACATCTCCCCCGACGGCCGCCACGCCGGTCTCTGCCTGGCAGGCCACCCGGCCCCGCTGATCGTGCGCGCGGGCGGCTCGGCGAGGCTCCTGCCGTACGAGAGCAGCGGTCCGGCGCTCGGGCTGCTGCCGAAGGCCCGCTGGCCGCGCCGGCAGGTCGAGCTGGGCGGCGCGTGGAGCCTGATGCTCTACACCGACGGCCTGATCGAGGGCCGCGTCGGCGAGGGCAGGGAGCGGCTCGGCCAAGACGGCATGGTCGAGATGATCAACCGTCACCTCGACGCCGGCCTGCGCGGCGAAAGCCTGCTGGAAGCCTCCGTCACCGAGGCCCGCCGGCTCAACGGCGGCGAACTGACCGACGACGTCGCCGTGGTGTTGCTCTCGCGCGAGACGGGCTGACCCCGGCCCGCGCCGAGCCGAGCCGCGCCGCGCCGGCCGGGACCCCGCGGGCCGCCATACCCGCTAACGCCCGCCGTTGTACGGCCCGTACGGGCCGTCGCTGCTGCTGCCGCCACTACGCCGGCCGCCGCCCGAGACCTGCTTGAGGGCCGGTCGGACGTCGACGAAGAAGACGATGGTCGCCACCAGGCCGGCGATCTCCAGGAACAGCATCCCCAGGAAGAAGTCCACGAGGACCGTGACACCGAGGATGACCAGCCAGAAGGTCTTCGTCTGCTTGTCGGCGGCCCGGTACGCGTCCTCGCGCGCGATCAACGCGAGCACGAAGGCCACGACGGCGAGCGCCAGCATGGCGAAGCCGAGCAGGGGGAGCACCCCGTTGTCGAAACCGTTCATCAACATCGCCCGACCGCCTTTTCCCGCGTCCGCCGCCTGATACCGCCCGATACCGCCTGCCTCCACGCTACTGGCAGAGCCGCCCTCACAGAGGACAACGGACCGGGCACCTTCCAGGTGCCCGGTCCGTCCTCACCTCACTCGGCCCCACTCGGCCTCGCGATCAGCTCTCGTCGCCGGTCGTGGCGGCGGTCTTCTTCACCGGGGCCTTGCGGGCGGCGGGCTTCTTCGCGCCGGCCCGCTCCTCGTCCGAGGAGGACGCGCCGGTCCCGGCGGCGGGGCCGCTCTGGGCCGGGACGTCCGGCTCCACGGCCGCGGCGATGTCGACGATCTCCTCGGAGACCCCGCCGCGCCAGGCCCGTACGGCCTGCTCGCCGTGCTCGGCGACCTTGTCGTAGGTCTCCTTCGCCCGTACGGCGTACTCGGCGGCCACGCCCACGCCGCGCAGGGCCAGGTCCTGTGCCGTCTCGCCCAGCTTCTTGGGGTCGATCGCACCGAGCACCTCGGCGACCTTGGCCGCGACGACCTCCTGCGCCTCCTTGGCCTTCTCCTGCACGATCTTCGCGTCGGTGTTCCTGACGGCATCGATGCGTGCGGGGGCCTCGGCGCGCAGCTGCTCGATCAGTGCGGGCACCTTCTTCGCCTGCTGCACGGCGAGGTCGGCGGTGCCGGCGGCGAAGTAGAGGGGGGTCGGGTCGGTGAGGGTCTTCTTCAGGTCATCGGCGATGGCCATGTGCTGGTCCTCCCGGATCACAGTCGGTTCGTGCGTCAGTTCGTGTGGGGTTTCTCGTCGTCGGCACCGGCCGGCTCCGCCTCCGAGGCGTTCTCCTTGCGGAACGACTCGTAGACCTGGAGCAGTACCTGCTTCTGCCGCTCGTTTATGGACGGGTCGGCGAGGATGACGGCCCGCGTCTCCACCTCGTCGCGATCCCGTTCGTCCAGGATCCCGGCCTGCACGTACAGCGTCTCCGCGGAGATCCGCAGCGCCTTGGCCAGTTGCTGGAGGATGTCCGCGCTCGGCTTGCGCAGCCCGCGCTCGATCTGGCTCAGGTACGGATTCGACACCCCCGCCGCGTCGGCCAGCTGGCGCAGCGAAAGCTGAGCCTGCCGCCGCTGCTCCCGGAGGTACTCGCCGAGGTTTCCGACGTTGAGCGATGCCATGTCCCCATGCTGCCCGAGACTGCTAACTATTGCAAGCAGGCGCTTGCAATAGCTCCCGGTGGTACCGTCGAAGGCATGGACCCGCAAGAGCTCGCCAACCTCGCGCATCTGCGTCGGGCGCGGGATCTGATCGACCGGGAGTACGCCCGCCCGCTCGATGTGCCCACGATGGCGCGCCACGCGCTGATGTCACCGGCGCACTTCTCGCGGCGGTTCCGGGCGGTCTACGGCGAGACGCCCTACAGCTACCTCATGACCCGCCGGATCGAGCGGGCGATGGCGTTGCTGCGCGCCGGTATGAGCGTCACCGACGCGTGCATGACGGTGGGCTGTACCTCGCTCGGCTCGTTCAGCTCGCGGTTCACCGAGATCCTGGGCGAGACCCCCAGCGCGTACCGCGGCCGGGAGCACCGCGCGGTGGCCGCCATGCCCGCCTGCGTGGCCAAGGTGTACACGCGGCCCACCCGGGAAACGCCGAGCAGGATCGAAGAAGCGGGCCCCGTGGCCGCCGCCTAGCGTGGACGGCATGAACATCTCCCTCCAGTACTGCCACATCACCGTCAACGACGTGGACGAGGCGCTCGGCTTCTACCGCGACGCCCTCGGCCTCGAAGTCCGCAACGACGTCGCCTCCGGCGACCACCGCTGGGTCACCCTCGGCAGCCCCGCGCAGCCCGGCCTCGAAATCGTCATCTCCGAACCGCACGCGGGCCGCTCCCAGACCGACGGCGACGCGCTCCAGGAGCTGCTGACCAAGGGCGTGCTGCCGATGGTCGTCTTCCGCAGCGACGACCTCGACGCGACGTTCGAGAAGGTGCGTGCCTCGGGCGCCGAGGTGCTCCAGGAGCCCATCGAGCAGCCGTGGGGCCCGCGCGACTGCGCGTTCCGTGACCCCTCGGGCAACCTCGTACGCATCAACCAGGCCCCGGCAGCGGCGTAGGGGGGACGCCCGCCGACGGCCCGCGAACCGCGCGCCAACCCGCCCGCGAACCGCCCGCCAACCACCGCTGACCGCCCGCTACCCGCCGGCCTCCGGCGCGGTACCGATCAGCACCGTCGCGTGGAACTCGTCCGAGGTGACCGCGTGCACCGCGAGGCCGCCCGAGGTCAGGGCCGACGCCGTCAGCGGGGACTGGCGGGCGCTCGTCTCGATCAGCAGCCGGCCGCCCGGGGCCAGCCATCGGGTAGCCTCCGCCGCCACCCGGCGGTGGACGGCCACCCCGTCCGGGCCGCCGTCCAGCGTGGCCGTGGGCTCGTGGTCGCGGGCCTCCGCCGGCAGGAAGGCGATCTCGCCGGTCGGGACGTACGGGGCGTTGACCACGAGTACGTCCACCCGCCCCCGCAACGAGTCGGGCAGGGCCGCGTACAGGTCGCCCCGGTGGACCCGGCCCCCGTACGGCGTCACGTTGCGCCGCGCGTACACCAGCGCACCCTCGTCGATGTCCGCCGCGTGCAGCTCCACCCCCGGGACCCGCGAGGCCACGGCCGCTCCCAGCGCGCCCACCCCGCAGCACAGGTCCACGACGACGGCCCCCGGACCGGTCCGCGCCACCGCCTGCGCCGCCAGGAACTCGCTGCGCCGGCGCGGTACGAAGACCCCGGCGCCGACCTCCATGTGCAGCCCGCAGAACTCCGCCCAGCCGACGACCGTCTCCAGCGGTTCGCCGTCCACCCGGCGCGCCAGCAGCTCCGCGAGGTGCCCCTCGTCCCGGGCGGCCCCCGTCAGCAGCTCCGCCTCCTCCTCCGCGAAGACGCAGCCGGCCGCGCGCAGGCGTTCCACCAGTGTCGCCACGTGTCCCACGTCTCCCACGTATCCCCGTCCTCGATGTTGACCCCGCCGGAGCGACGATACGGGCGCCGCCGGCCGTGTCGTGCGTGGTGCGGTCGTTCAGAAGATGTCCGGGCACCAGGGCCGGCGGGCCGTGCGGAACACCGCGTCCGCCAGGGCCAGCGCCCCCGGCCGCTCCTCCGTGACCAGGCCGAGCGCCGCCAGCCGGACCGCCGACTCGTCGCCGAGGTACAGCGATCCGAGCGCGGAGACGTCCAGCCGCAGATCGGCCGGCTCCCGCGTACGGACGCACTCCCCCGTGCCCGCGTCCAACCGGTAGCGCCCCTCGGCCGGCCCCGCCGGGTTCGTGACCTCCAGCACCAGGACGCCCGGGACGGCGTACGTCCGCGCCCCCAGCGCCCGCTCCACGTCCAGCACCCGCACCCACAGGGAGTCGGCGGCGGTCACGAGGCGGGCGGCGCGCGGGTCCGGCAGGAGCCGCGGGAGCAGGTCGTCGGGGGCGCGGTAGCCGGTGCGCACCTTCTGCACCCAGTCGATGGAGCACAGGAAGTGCCACAGCGCCCGCTCCGCGGCCGGGGTCACCGCGATCAGGTCCCGCACCTGCACGGTGTTCTGCGGGATCTTCGCGTCCGTCCAGTGGTCGTCGGCGCCGTAGGCGACCAGCCCCTCCACCTCACCCTCCGCCGTGCGGTACACGGCGAAGAACTTCGGCTTGTACGGGTCGACCGAGATCGACTCCAGGCCGGTGCGCAGGTTCCACCAGCGCTCGCCCCGGTCGACCGCGCCGGGCGTCCGCGCCCGCAGCCGCTCGTGCAACGGGGGCCCCACGCGCCGCACCTCGGCGGCGTCCACGAACTCGACCCGGCCACCGTCGGCGGGCGCGGCCCGGTGCGGGTCCAGTCCGCTGCGCGGTACGTCGATCTCCCACTCCGAGACGCAGGCGGCGGGGCCGAACCCGTAGCGCCCGTAGATCGGGAACTCGGCCGCGATCAGGGTCGCGACGGTGTCGCCCCGGTCCCGGGCGGCCGTCAGCTCGGCGGCCATCATCCGGCTCAACAGGCCCTGGCGGCGGTGCGTGGGCAGCACGGTGACGTTCGTGACGGCACTGGCGGGCACGGCCGCCCCGCCGGGCACCGTCAGCCGCTGGGCGAACGAGCGGAAGGTGGCCACGCAGCGGCCGGTGCCGGTGTCGAAACCGCCCTGGTTGCGGGCCAGATCGCCGTTCTTGGCGCGCTGGACGACATCCGAGTCGGTCACCGGGTCGGCCAACAGGAAGCCGGTGTTCACGGTCTGGAGCCATTCGCGGAGTTCGGCTTCGGTTATCGGCCGGATGTCAGCGCTCATAGCCGCCCACGCTAATCGGCCGGCCGGCCGAGGTCGCCTGATTTTCCGCACGGCCCGCCGCGCATGGATACGGCCCGTGGATACGGCCCACGGATGCCGCCGGTGGATACGGGCCGCCGCGCTACGCCAGCAGGTCGTCGACCTGAGCCTCGCCCTCGCGGTAGCGCCGGGTGATCTCCGCGCTGGAGTCGTCCGCCATGCGCTGCAACTGCTGTCTGCGCCGCGAGACCTGCTGCTCGTAGCGGATCAACCGGGCCATCGCCTCGTGCAGTTCGGCGTCCGTGCGCGCGCCCAGGTCCGACAGCTCCACGTCCGACAGCATCTCGGCCGCCAGCAGCCGCGACTCCTCGCTCTGCGGGGTGCCGAGCGTGACGTGCCGGGCGGAGGCGCTGCGGCTGGACGGGGCGTCCGCGAGGATCTCCGAGAGCCGGTCCACCACCGGCGACTCGGGATCCGTACGCCGGGCCAGCTCGGCGCGCAGGATGTCGATACGGCCGTGCAGGAGTCTGCGTACATAGCTCAGGTCGGCCTCGTCGCGCTGCGCGTCGCGGCGCAGGGCGCGCAGCTCCGGCAGCCCGAGCGCGGTGGCCGGGATGGTCGGTCCCGGGTCGCCGCCGCCCCGCTGGGCGGGCGGCCGGCCCGCCGACGACGCGGATACCGCGGGTACAGGTACGGAGGTACCAGAGGTGTTCATGCGTTCGTGTCCGTCCCCTCGACCGGTGCTGGGGGCACCGCCTTCCAGCATCGTGCCACTGACCGCGGTGCCGACGCAGTCCCACGCCACCCGATCGGCCCCGGACGGGTGCACGCCTGGTACACAGGTGGTATGCGAGCAGTGGTGCAGAGGGTGGACGGCGCGAGCGTCGTGGTGGCCGGCGAGACCGTCGGGGAGATCGTGGGCGAGGGCTT
The DNA here is from genome assembly GCF_040645975.1 of Streptomyces sp. NPDC046557. Classification (NCBI taxonomy): domain Bacteria; kingdom Bacillati; phylum Actinomycetota; class Actinomycetes; order Kitasatosporales; family Streptomycetaceae; genus Streptomyces; species Streptomyces sp. NPDC046557. The sequence continues at coordinate 46,055 of NZ_JBEYZH010000010.1, read as the reverse complement.
GTGCGTACTGGTGGGGGTGACGCACGACGACACGCCGGAGAAGGCGGCGCTGCTGGCCCGCAAGCTGTGGTCGGTGCGGATCCTGGAGGCGGAGAAGTCCTGCAGCGACGTGAACGCGCCACTGCTGGTGATCTCCCAGTTCACGCTCTACGGGGACGCGCGCAAGGGACGGCGCCCCACCTGGAACGCGGCCGCGCCCGGCCCGGTGGCCGAGCCGCTGGTCGACGAGGTGGTGGCACAGCTGCGGGCGCTGGGCGCGACGGTGGAGACGGGCCGGTTCGGGGCGGACATGCGCGTCTCGCTCACCAACCACGGCCCGTTCACCATCGTCATCGACATCTAGAGGGCCGGATGCCTACGGCGCGACGACGACCTCCTGCGCTGCGGCCGTCGTACCGACCAGCAGCGGCGCGTCCACCGGAACGTTCCGCTTGACCAGGGCCAGCGCGATCGGCCCCAGCTCGTGGTGGCGGACCGCGGTGGTCACGAAGCCGAGCTGGCGGCCCTCCTCCCCGTCCGACGCGAGCCGTACGGGAGTCCCGTGCGCCGGGAGCAGCACCTCGGAACCGTCCAGGTGCAGGAAGACCAGGCGGCGCGGGGGCTTCCCCAGGTTGTGGACGCGGGCCACCGTCTCCTGGCCCCGGTAGCAGCCCTTCTGGAGGTGCACGGCGGTGCCGATCCAGCCCAGCTCGTGCGGGATCGTGCGGTGGTCGGTCTCCTGGCCGAGCCGCGGCCGGTGCGCCTCCACGCGCAGTGCCTCGTACGCGAGCAGCCCGGCGGCCGGGCGGTGCGCGGCGGCGAACTCCTCCAGCTCACCGCGGGGCAGGAACACGTCCCGGCCGTGCGCGGTCTCGCGTACGGCGAGCTCCTTGGGCACCTCGGCGATGGAGCCGGCCGGCAGGTGCACGACCGCGAAGTCCTCCGTCCGGTCGGCGACCTCGACCCGGTAGAAGAACTTCATCGACTCCAGGTAGCCGATCAGCGCCTCCTGTGTGCCGGGCTCGACGTGCGCCCACACCGTCTCGCCGTCGTCGACGAGGTACAGGGCGTGCTCGATGTGCCCGTTGGCGGAGAGGATCAGCGCCTCGGTGGCCTGCCCGGGCGGCAGGTCGGTGACGTGCTGGGTGAGCAGCAGGTGCAGCCAGCTCAGCCGGTCCGGCCCGGTGACGGTGACGACCCCGCGGTGGGAGAGGTCGACGAACCCCCGGCCGTCCGCGAGGGCGCGCTGTTCGCCGTACAGCTCTCCGTAGTGGGCGGCGACGCCCTCGTCGCGGCCTTCGGCCGGTACGGCGCCGGGGAGATGGAGCAAGGGGCTGCTGGTCATGGCACCAAGCGTACGGCCCCCTCAGGCGGAGCCGGAGCGATGTGCGGCGGCGGATCCGGAGCGCTTCTCGGCGGCGCAGTCGGCGCACAGCCCGAAGATCGCGAAGTGCTTCATGTCGGTCTCGAAACCGAAGGTGGTACGCAGCTTCGCGGTGAACTCGGCGGCGATGTCCACATCGGCCTCGATCACCTTGGTGCAGTCGCGGCAGACCAGGTGGATGTGGTGGTGCCGGTCCGCGAGGTGGTAGGTGGGGGCGCCGTGCCCGAGGTGGGCGTGGGAGACCAGCCCTAGCTCTTCGAGCAGCTCCAGCGTGCGGTAGACGGTGGAGATGTTGACCCCGGAGGCGGTCTTGCGGACCTGGGCGAGGATCTCGTCCGGGCTGGCGTGCTCCAGGGTGTCGACCGCTTCCAGTACGAGCTGGCGCTGCGGTGTCAGCCGGTAGCCGCGCCGGCGCAGGTCGCTCTTCCAGTCGGCGCCTTCGACACCTTCGGTGCTTCCGGTGCTTTCCGTACGTCGGGCGCTCTCGGTGCTGTCGGTGCTCACCACCCGGTCAGTGTAAGCGCGCGAGGGGACCGCGGGCCCGGCCCGCGGTCCCCTTCTCGCACAGGCTGTGGATGTCCGCTCAGCGGAAGAACGCGATGCCGTCGTCCGGCATGTCCGGGAGGTTGCGCGCCATCTCGGCGACCTCCTCGGGCGTGACGACCTTCTTGAGCTGGGCCGACATGTACGGGCGCAGCTCGATCTCAGGGGTGGTCTTCTCACCGACCCACATCAGGTCGCCCTTGACGTACCCGTAGAGCCGCTTGCCGCCGCTGTGCGGGCGGGACCCGGCGGTGCGCGCGACGGCGTCGGTGACCAGGTCGATCTGCGGCTTCTTGTCGGCGAGGTCGCCGTACCAGATCTCGACGACGCCCTGGTCGCGGATCATGACGATCTCGACCTTGCGGTCCGCGTCGATGCGCCAGTAACCGCTCTCGGTCTCCAGCGGCCGCACCTTGTTGCCCTCGGCGTCGAGCACCCAGGTACGCGAGCGGTACTCCAGGAAGTCCCGGCCGTCGTGGCTGAAGACGACTTCCTGGCCGAAGTTGCACTTCTCTTCACCGGGGTAGTCGAAGACGCCCGCGCCCTCCCAGGTACCGAGGAGGAAGGCGAGGGGGACGAGGCCCGGGTTCAGGTCGGACGGGATCTGGATCATGGGTGGCTGCTCAGACGATCTGTGTGAGGGGTTCCGGGGGCCGGGGCGGGCAGTGGCCGATCGGGACGATCAGCGCTGGCCCTGGTACAGCTTCTTCACGGCGAGGCCGGTGAAGGCGAGGACGCCGACGCAGACCAGGATGAGCAGGGAGGTGAAGAATGCCTCAAGCACGGGGTGCTCCTCGGAGTTTTATGGACGGTACGGGGCCGGTCCCCAAGCCTACTGGCCCGGGGACCGGCGCACTGTGTGAGGTAGCCCGTACCGTGCTCAGCCGAGCAGCTGACTCTGCAGGACCACCGTCTGGTGGAAGGGCACGACGGCCGCACCGCCCTTGCGGGACTGGATGACCACGGCCTGCACGTCGCCCGCCTGGAGGCAGCCGAGCCGGGTCTGTTCCTCCCCGAAGGGCTTGGGTTCCTCGTACAGCGCGATATCGGTGCCGCTGACCACGGCGCTGGTGTCGGCATCGACGCCGGCCTTCATCCATTCCGGGTCGACGGAGAGCGAGGTCGCGTCGGTCAGCCGGACGTCCGGCTTACAGCCCTGGAAATTGTCCACGAATCCCGAGGAGTGGAAACGCAGCAGGTAGATACGGGTCCGGGTTCCGTCGGGCATGATCCACGACCGGCCGGTGATCTTGCGGAGGCCGCCCCACTCAAGGGACTCCTTCAGCTTCGGCCGGGCGTCGGCCGGGTACTCCTCCAGGAACGCGTCGGACGGGACCACCGCGTCCTTGTCCGCCTTGAACGCGGTGTCGGGCCGGGCACCCACGGGGGCCGCGAGCAGCAGGGCGCTCAGGTCCGCGTAGTGCGTGGCGCCCTTGTTGTCCGCGCCCGCCGGGAGGGGGGCGCCCGGCGGCGGCGTGGGCCTGGCCTGCGCCGGGTACGTCCAGCGGCCGTCGGACCGGGTGGACAGACCGGGGAGGTCGGTCCGCTGTTGCTGCGTGACCCCGTACGCGGTGCCCGCGCCGGCCGCCGCGAAGACGACCCCGGCGGCGGCCCAGCGCAGGACGGCGAACAGCTTGCGGCGGTCCCTCGGCACGACCGTGACAGACTCGACGGTCGGCTCGACCGGCGGGACGACCGGCGGGACGACCGGCGGCACGTTGCCGGTGCCGGCACCGGTGCCGGTGGTCAGTTGCTCGGTCACGCGGACTCCCCGGGGGTCTCGAGACGGGTCAGTTGCTTCTCGAACAGGTCGACGGCCTGGTTCACGGCGATCGCCGCCCCGTACGTCCGGAAGGTCACCAAAACGTCCCCTTCGGCGGCCACACAGTCGAGGGAGTCGAGCTTGTCTTTCTTCTCTATGTCGTCCGGCCGGTCGCCGACGACGTTCGACAGGACGCACTTGGCCTGCGGGAAGCCGTCCACGGCGGGCACCTGACGCTTGTTTCCGGTCCGCTCGCCGAGCTTCTCCAGAACGGCCAGCACCTTCTTGTCGACCTCGGCAAGGGAGGCGACGGCCTGGGAGTCGGCCTGCATCAGCTCGATCTCGCTGACCGACCGCTCCGGGAAGGTGGTGAAGCTGCGCCCGGCCACCCCCTTGAGCTTCAGACCGGCCAGTGCCTTGTCCCGTCCTGCGCGTTCCTCTTCGGAAAGGCCGGAGCGGGAGTTCTTGAACGTCTGGAGCGCGCGTTCGCCCGGCACGTAGAAGTCGTTGCCCTCGCCGTCCAGGTCGGGTCCGGGCTGGTCGCCGGCGTCCATCGGCAGCAGCTTGGCCGCGAGCGCGGTGGGCGGCACCGTCGGAACCGGCTTCGGTTCGAGGTCCGAACGGACTCCGTCCGGACGCCAATACCGCGTCGGGGAGGTGCGGTCGGCCTCGTCCAGCCGGGCCGACGCCAGGAAGCCGCCGCCCGCGAGGACGGCGAGTGCCAGGCCGGCGGCGAGCATGACGACCGTCTTGCGGTTCGTCGTGCGCGCGGGCCCGGCGGCGGACGGTCCCTCAGCCGGCTCCGCTTCGGTCGCGGCCTCGGTGGTCTGCTCGCTCACAGCCGCTCCAACTGTCGCTTGGCGAGAGCGTTGATCTCGCCCTCGGAGAGATCGGCCCGCTTGTTCACGATCTTGATGTCCATGACGATGTCACCGCGTCGGACGACTGCTTCGCCATAACGCAGGGGAAGGTAGCCGGGCTTCTCCTTGACCTTGGAGAGCCAGGCGTGGCCGAACTCGGCGGGGACTCCGGGCAGGGCATAGCCGCTGTTGCCCGCGTAGTCGTCGTCGGGCATGAAGTCCAAAAAGCCACTGGCATACCTCTGGGCGCCGGAACGCTCCCGGAACTGGATCAGCCGGATGTCGATGGCGTCGTTGCCCTCGTGCCAGCTCACGTGGGCGGCCCGACGCACTCTGCCGTCGATCAGCGAGGGAAAGCCGCCGGCGGGCCTTTCGAAACCGTCCGTCGCGAACTCGTCCGGCGACTCGTACCCCGACTCCGCGTCCTGCGCACCGGCCGGGGCGTCCAGGAGCTTCTTCGCCAGGTCCTCGTCCGCCTTGTCCCACCGGTTCGCGTTGATCGTCCGCTGGGTGGTCGCGTCGTTCGCCGCGATCGGGGCCGGCATCGCCAGGTCCTGCCGGGCCAGCGGCGGCAGCGGCGTGGGCGGGCGTCCGTACTGGACGGCGTAGCCGGTCACCGTGCCGGCGACGGCTCCCAGGACGAGGGCGCCCGCGACGAGCAGCGCGGCGCGCCGCCCCGCCCGTATCCGGGACGCGGGCAGGGGCTGTTCTTGTTCCAAGGGTGGTCCCCCCACGGGACGTGAGGCGGCGGTCCGATACCGGCGCACAGACGGGAGACAGCCTGCGTCAGGTCCTGGTTGTACGCACCCTTATTACATTTTGATACCGGGAGGTTCTACTCTTCGCGCCGGTCCTCGCGGCGGTCCTGCGGGCGTCGCTTCCCGTCCAGTTCGTCCCACCACTCGTCGGACTTGGGGTCGCCCGAGGGGTCGTCCCACCAGCGGTCCTCCGGGCCGCGCCGATTCGCGGTCATCGCGGCGAACGGCGGGATGACCATGGCGACGACGCACAGCGCGACGGCGGCCTCCACCGACCACAGGCGCACGAACGCCCAGGCGGAGACGAAGAGGAACAGACATCCGCCCATCATCAGGAAATAGACGCGGCGCCGCTTGGCGTACATACCTCCAGAGTAGGGCGGTCCCGCAAAGGCGCGAAGGGCCGCGCCGAGCCCGGACGGCGCGAAGGGCCGCACCCCGTTCCAGTGGCGTCCAACCCCCTGGGGTGCGGCCCTCCGGCCGGTCATACGTGGAGCTGCGGTCAGACCGCGATCGCCACGTCCGTCACTCCGCCGGCCTCGGCGACGACGACGGCACGGTCCGCCTGGGCACCCGGGACGAGCGCCCGCAGCGTCCAGGAGCCGGTGGCGGCGTAGAAGCGGAACTGGCCGGTGGCCGAGGTCGGGACCTCGGCGGTGAACTCGCCGGTCGAGTCCAGCAGCCGTACGTAACCGCTTACGGGCTCGCCGTCCTTGGTCACCTGGCCCTGGATGGCGGTCTCACCGGGCTTGAGCGTGGCGAGGTCGGGCCCGCCGATCTGTGCTCCACACATGTTTCTCTGTCCTGTCCTAGAGAGAGCTGGTACCGCGTACGGGGCGACGCGCGCCGCTGCCTACTTGTTCGGGCCGAGCTCGATCGGCACGCCGACCAGCGAGCCGTACTCGGTCCACGAGCCGTCGTAGTTCCTGACGTTCTCCTGGCCCAGGAGCTCGTGCAGCACGAACCACGTGAGCGCGGAGCGCTCACCGATGCGGCAGTAGGCGATGGTGTCCTTTGCCAGGTCGACCTGCTCGGCCTCGTAGAGGGCGGTCAGCTCTTCGTCGGACTTGAAGGTGCCGTCGTCGTTGGCGTTCTTCGACCAGGGGATGTTGCGGGCGCTCGGCACGTGGCCGGGGCGCTGCGACTGCTCCTGCGGGAGGTGCGCCGGGGCGAGCAGCTTGCCGGAGAACTCGTCGGGCGACCGGACGTCGACCAGGTTCTGGTTGCCGATCGCGGCCACGACGTCGTCGCGGAAGGCGCGGATCGAGGCGTCCTGGGGCTTGGCCTTGTACTGGGTGGCCGGGCGGTTCGGGACGTTCTTGCCGTCGACCAGGTCGCGGGAGTCGAGCTCCCACTTCTTGCGGCCGCCGTCGAGCAGGCGGACGTCCTGGTGGCCGTAGAGCTTGAAGTACCAGTAGGCGTAGGACGCGAACCAGTTGTTGTTTCCGCCGTAGAGGACGACCGTGTCGTCGTTGGAGATGCCCTTGGCGGAGAGCAGCTTCTCGAAGCCCTCCTGGTCCACGAAGTCACGGCGGACCGGGTCCTGGAGGTCGCTCTTCCAGTCGATCCGGACGGCGTTGGTGATGTGGTTCTTGTCGTAGGCGGACGTGTCCTCGTCCACCTCGACGATGACGACGTTGGCGTCGTTCAGGTGGGCCTCGACCCAGTCGGCGTCAACGAGGACGTCGCTGCGGCTCATGGTTTCTCCTCCGGGGCAGTGTGCGGCGGGACGGTGCTGGTGCTGCTGCGGGGTGGTGCTCGTGCGCGACGCTCCGGACGGCGGCCGGCGGTGCCCTGCGCGGGGAGGCGTCAGGGGGCGGCGGGGCGGGTCGCGGGGGCGGTCACGCGGGGAAGGCCGTCTACGGCCGGTGGAGCGGAAGGGCTCACACCGCTAGATGGAGCGACAGAGCATGGCGGCGACGCGACACAGGTCTACTGCCCGCCGCTTCGTGAGGTCCGCCTGCTGATGCTTCATAGGTAGGGATCGTAGGGACGAATCGGCCGCCCTGTCACCGGTGTGTCATATGGCGAGACAGGATCGTCCGAATGGCGGGACGAGGAGAGCCCCGGAGGCCGTCTCACGGCCTCCGGGGCTCCTTCTGGCGGTCCGCCCATCTGCGGATCGGACCTGGCCGTCTCACGATCCGGCCAGCACCACGTCCGTGCCCGTCAGCGAGAGGTGTACGCCCGCCTCGTCCGAGGTCAGTGCCGAGAGCTGGAGCCCGGCCGGCAGGCCCCCGTCGACCGAGCGGTCGAAGTCGGTCTGCTTCCGCACGAGCCGCTCAAGGCCGGGGATGCCCTCGCCCGGCACCTCGTCGGCGCGCACCCGGACGATCTTCCCCTTGCCGGACGGGGCGTCCGCGAGGGTGACGGTCGACACGACGCTGCGCGTCAGGCTCTTGCCCAGGATCTCCACCCGGGCGGTGACCTTCACCTTCCCCGGCTGCCCGCCGTAGGCGACGGTGACGCCGGTCTGCGACGCCTCGGTGAGGTCCGCGTACGAGACGAACGCGGTGCCCTCGGCGCGCCGGGCCGTGCCGCCGCTGTAGTCGCCGTTCAACTCCACCCCGTGGAAGGACGCGTCGAGCCGGGTCAGACGGGTCTTGCGGCCGTCGGCGGTGGCCTCGACCCCCTTGAGCGTCAGGTCGACCTGGTCGAGGTCGTGGCTGAGCGCCTGGGTCAGGAAGGGGAATCCGTGGATGTCCACCTCGGCAGTGCCCGCGAGCCCCTGACGGGCCTGTATGCGTTCGGCGAGCCGGTTCTCGGCATAGCCGACCGCCCAGCGGTCGGCGCCCACGAAGAGCCCTCCCAGGATCACTGCGATGATGACGACGACGCGTAGAAAACGCACGTGCCCCTCCCCCTACTGATCGGTACGTGCGCTCTAGTTGACCATGTCCGGACATGTGGCCGCCGTCAGCACGGCGGTCAGCCGACCACCCGGCCCATCAGGTAGACCGCCGGCGCGGCGGCCGCGAGCGGCAGCGCGACACCGGCCGTCATGTGGACGAACTTCGACGGGTAGTCGTACGCGGCCACCCGCAGCCCGACCAGCGCGCACACGCCGGCCGCCAGCCCGACCAGTGCCCCGCCTGCCCCGAGACCGTTCAGCGAACCGACCGCGATGCCCGCGCCGGCCGCGGCGGCCAACGAGACGGCGACGGAAGCCGGGGACGGAAGCGGCAGCGCGCGGGCGAAGACGGCCACCGCCACGGCGGTCGCGCCGACGCCGACGGCGGACGAGTCGGCGGCCAGGAACCCGGCGCAGACGATGGCGAGGGCGGCCGAGGCCACCGAGGCCATCAGGCCGTACATCCGCTCGTCGGGGTCGGCGTGGCTGCGCAGCTGGAGGACCAGGGTGAGCAGCACCCAGGCACCGAGGGTGCCGATGATCGCGCCGGGGCCGTACGCCTCGTCCACCGCGAGCACCGCCGCGTCCGCGACGACGGCTCCGGCGAAGGCGAGGGCGATGCCCTGGCGGGCGGGCCACATGCCGTTGAGGCGGAACCAGCCGGCCGCGGTGAGCCCTTGGAGGGCGATCAGCGGCACGAGCAGTGCGAGGTCGCCGAGCGCGGCGGCGCCGGCCAGCAGCAGCCCGAGGGCGGCGGTCAGCAGCGCCGACTGCGGGCCGGGGTCGATGATCGGCGACCGGCCCTCGGCGCGGGCCTGGGCGGGGTCGACGGCGCGCAGGGTGTTCCCGGCCAGGGTCGGCGGCGAGTAGTCGGGCTCCTCCTGCTCCTCGACGGACTCCGGCACTCCGCGCGGAGCGGCGTGCGACCGGGGGGCGGCGTGCGACCGGGGTGCGGCGTGCGACCGGGGTGCGGCGTGCGCGCCGGTCGGCGGGGCCATGGCGTCCGTGATCGGCGGGAGGTAGGCCGTCGCGGCGGCGTCGTCGCTCCGCACGGGCGGCAGGTACGCGGTCGCGGCGGCGTCCGCGTGCGAAGGCGCGGCAGCCTGGGGCTGGAGGTAGGCCGTCGAGTCGGCCCAGTTCCCGGGAGCGGGGGCGGGGGACGCGGGGGCCTCCTCGCGGAACCAGCCCTGCGGGGCCATGTCGTCCCGTACCGGCGGCAGGTACGCGGTCTCCGCCTGCCACTCCGGCGCGGGCGCCTGCTGCGGGGCCTCCTCGCGGAACCAGCCCTCGGGCACCACCGGAGGCTGCGCGTGGGACTGCTGCTGCGGCTGCGGCTGCGGCTGCGGCTGCGGCTGCGGCTGCTGCGGGGCCTGCTCCCGGTAGGGCGGCAGGTACGCGGTCTGCGCGGCCCAGTCGGAGGCGGGCGCCTGGGCCGGGGCCGCGTCCCGGAACCACCCCTCGGGCGCCACCGGCTGCTGCCCCTGGCCGGGCACCCCGCCCAGCGGCGGAGCGGGCGGCTGCGGAACCTGCTGCACCGGCACCGGCACCGGCTGGTAGCCGGTCTCCCAGGTCTCGGACTGCCAGGTCTGGGTCCCGTACGGGTCCTGCGGGGCGCCCTGCGGCTGCTGTTGTTCGTCGGAGTTGCTCATCGGCTCCCGCTCACCCGCCCGCGAACGGCGGAAGCACCTCGACGGTGCCCCCTTCCGTCAGCAGGACGGCATCGTGCGGGCGCTTGCCCACAGGCTCGTCGTTCACGAGGAAGGAGCAGCGCAGCAGGACCCGGGTCAGTTCACCCGGGTGGCGTTCCCGCACGGCGTCGAGCGCCTCGGCCAGCGTGCGCGCCGAGTACGGCTCCTCCGCCGTCTCGGCGGCGGCCTTGGCCGCCGCCCAGTAGCGGATGGTTCCGGTTGCCACTGCTGCTCCCATCGTCGGCTCTCTACCGTCGGCCTCCATGATGACGCCTCCCACCGGATGCCCGGCGTGGCGGGAACCACAGAAGAGGGATCTGATGAGACCTCGGCCGCGAAAGGGCCCGTGGGCTATCCTGGCGGTGCAGAGGATCCGGGCAACGTAGCCCCCGGGTCCTTTTGTGCTTTCAGCACGTTGAACGGACCGAGAACAGGTGCCGTCCGGGCCCCAGGGCGCGGGGACCGGGCGGGCGCCACACGAAGTCGTACGAAGCAGTGCCGCGAAAGTCCTCGACGGGACCGAGGAGGAACCGAGTGATGGACCAGCGAACCGTGCACGCGCACAGGGGCGTGCACGACCACCCGACCCGGGCAGGTGGTCGGGCATGAGCTCGCTCCTGCTCCTCACCAACGCCCTGCAGCCGTCCACCGAGGTGCTGCCGGCACTCGGACTGTTGCTCCACAACGTCCGGGTCGCCCCCGCGGAGGGCCCGGCCCTCGTGGACACGCCCGGCGCCGACGTGATCCTCGTCGACGGCCGCCGCGACCTGCCGCAGGTGCGGTCGCTGTGCCAACTGCTGCGCTCCACCGGGCCCGGCTGCCCGCTGATCCTCGTCGTCACCGAGGGCGGCCTCGCGGCCGTCACCGCCGACTGGGGCATCGACGACGTCCTCCTCGACACCGCCGGGCCGGCCGAGGTCGAGGCGCGGCTGCGGCTGGCCACCGGCCGTCAGCAGCTCGGCTCGGACGACTCCCCGATGGAGATCCGCAACGGTGACCTGTCGGTCGACGAGGCGACGTACTCCGCGAAGCTGAAGGGCCGGGTCCTGGACCTCACCTTCAAGGAGTTCGAACTGTTGAAGTACCTCGCCCAGCACCCGGGCCGGGTCTTCACGCGTGCCCAGCTCCTCCAGGAGGTGTGGGGCTACGACTACTTCGGCGGCACGCGGACGGTGGACGTCCACGTACGGCGGCTGCGCGCCAAGCTCGGCCCCGAGCACGAGTCGCTGATCGGTACGGTCCGCAACGTCGGCTACCGCTTCGTCACGCCGGAGAAGGTGGAACGGGCGGCGGCGGAAGCGGCGGCCCAGGCCGCCGCGGCCCTCCCCCGGATGGAGGAAGCCCCGGTCACCGTCCAGTCGGCAGGACGCCCTGCCCAGAGGTAGGTCACCCCGCGTAGACTGCCGCGCGTGGCCAAGGTGACGCGGGATGACGTGGCGCGACTTGCGGGTACCTCTACCGCCGTCGTGAGCTACGTCATCAATAACGGACCCAGGCCGGTTGCCCCGGCCACGCGCGAGCGTGTACTCGCCGCGATCAAGGACCTGGGCTACCGGCCCGACCGGGTGGCCCAGGCGATGGCCTCGCGGCGCACCGACCTCATAGGCATGATCGTGCCCGACGCGCGGCAGCCGTTCTTCGCGGAGATGGCGCACGCGGTCGAACAGGCCGCCGCCGAGCGCGGGAAGATGGTGCTGGTCGGCAACTCGGACTACCGCGACGAGCGCGAGGTCCACTACCTGCGGGCCTTCCTCGGCATGCGGGTGTCCGGGCTGATCCTGGTCAGCCAGGGCATGAGCGAGCGTGCGGCCTCGGAGATCGAGGCGTGGGACGCCCGGATCGTGCTGCTGCACGAACGGCCCGAGGCGATCGACGACGTCGCGGTCATCACGGACGACATCGGCGGCGCGCAGCTCGCGACGCGGCACCTGCTTGAGCACGGGCACCCGTACGTCGCCTGTATCGGCGGCGTCGAGAACACCCCGTCGGTCGGCGACCCGGTCGCGGACCACGTCGAGGGGTGGCGCCGGGCGATGCTGGAGGCCGGGCGGTCGGTGGAGGGCCGGCTGTTCGAGGCCCCGTACAACCGCTACGACGCGTACACGGTCGCCCTGGAGGTCCTGTCGGGCCCCGACCGGCCGCCGGCGATCTTCTGCGCGACGGATGACCAGGCGATCGGTGTGCTGCGGGCGGCGCGGGAGCTGCGGATCGACGTGCCGGGGGAGCTGGCGGTGGCCGGCTTCGACGACGTCAAGGAAGCCGCCCTGACGGACCCGCCGCTGACGACGATCGCCTCGGACCGCCCGGCGATGGCCCGCGCGGCGGTGGACCTCGTCCTGGACGACGCCCTCCGCGTGGCCGGCTCGCGCCGGGAGCGGCTGAAGCAGTTCCCGTCGGCACTGGTGATCCGCCGCTCCTGCGGCTGCCGCCCGCTTTCTTGACGCGCCCCTCGCACCACTCGGCCCTTGCGGGCCTCCCGGGCTTCGGCACGCTGCCCCGAACTCCGTCCGGCGGACGCCGGGCGGAGCCCCCGCCCTTGCCGCCTTCCGGCCGCCGGGCCCATCAGCCTCGCATTCGAGGCGCGGGCCCCGGGGCCCGGCCCCCCGGCAACGGCGCCGCACCCGCCACCGGGCCCGGCCCAATCCAGCCCCGCCGGCGTTTGAGGCGCGGGGCGGAGCCGCGCAGCGCCCGGCGCAGCCGGGGCCGCACTCCGCGAAGCGACCGGCCTTATATCGGGCATACACGGTTCTGTCGGGCTTCTCAGCCGGGACTCAGATTGCTCTCATGATCACGGGACACAGTGCAGACATGACCGACAGCTTCCGCCGCGAAGGCGAGTACCACGAGTACCCCCCGCCCCCCGCGTACCCCCCGGCGGCAGCCCCCGCGCCGCCCAGGGCGCGGCGGCCCGTCGCACTGCTCGCCGCCGTGGCGATCGCCGCAGCCCTCATCGGCGGCGGGACCGCCGCCGCCGTCGAGGAGCTGCTCGTACAGCACGGCACCGGCGCCGCCGGCATCTCCGGCACCAACGTCTCGCAGTCCAGCACCGGCACGGTCGCCGGCGTCGCCGAACAGGTCAGCCCCTCCGTCGTCCGGATCGACACCAGCACCGGCTCCGGCCAGGGCACCGGCTCCGGCATCCTCCTCACCGCCGACGGCGAGATCGTCACCAACAACCACGTCGTCAGCGGCGCCACCGAGATCCAGGTGACGACGAGCGACGGCAAGAAGTACGCCGCCAAGACCCTGGGCACCGACCCCGCCAAGGACCTGGCCCTCATCAAGCTCCAGGGCGCCTCCGGCCTCAAGGCCGCGAAGCTCGGCAACTCCGACAACCTCCGCGTCGGCGACCAGGTCGTCGCCATCGGCTCCCCCGACCGTCTCACCGGCACCGTCACCAGCGGTATCGTCTCGGCGCTGAACCGCGACGTGAGCGTCCCGAAGTCCGAGGAGCAGCAGACCCCCCAGCGCCGCCAGGGCGGCGGAGGCTGGCCCTTCTCCTACGACGGTCAGCAGTTCAACGGTGGCACCGGCAAGAACACCACTTCGTACAAGGCCATCCAGACCGACGCCTCCCTCAACCCGGGCAACTCCGGCGGGGCCCTCGTCAACATGAACGGCGAGATCGTCGGGATGCCCTCCGCGATCTACTCCCCCTCGGCGGACAGTGCCGGCGCCGGCAGCGTCGGCCTCGGCTTCGCCATCCCGGTCAACACGATCAAGGGCGAGCTGTCCTCGCTCCGCCAGGGCGGCACCGGCACCGACAACGGAACCGGCAACAGCAACGGCACCGGTGCCGACAGCGGCGGCGACAGCGGCCTGAACTCCTTCTGACGCTCCTGGCCCGAGGGGGTGTCTGACGGATCAGGGCCGGGCCCGGCCGCCTGGCCGTCCGACCCTGATCCTTCTGACACCCCCTAGCCTGGGGAAGCCGCCGCACCACCGACCGACCACCACCCTGGGGGACCGACCATGGCCGCAACGACTGCCGGAAGCGCCGAAGGCGACCCCCAGCGCGTCCTCGTCGTCGACGACGAGCCGGCCGTCCGCGAGGCCCTGCGCCGCAGCCTGGCCTTCGAGGGGTACGCGGCAAAGACCGCCGTCGACGGGCTCGACGCCCTCGACAAGGCGGCCGCGTACGCCCCCGACCTGATCGTCCTGGACATCCAGATGCCGCGCATGGACGGTCTCACCGCGGCCCGCCGGCTGCGCGCCTCCGGCAGCACCACTCCCATCCTGATGCTGACCGCCCGCGACACCGTCGGCGACCGCGTCACCGGCCTCGACGCGGGCGCCGACGACTACCTCGTCAAACCCTTCGAGCTCGACGAGCTCTTCGCCCGGGTCCGCGCCCTGCTGCGCCGCAGCGCCTACGCCGCCCCCGCGCCCGCGCCCGGCAGCGCACAACCCGAGCACACCCTGACCTTCGGCGACCTGCGCATGGACCTCACCACCCGCGAGGTCACCCGCGCCGGCCGCCCCGTGGAACTGACCCGTACCGAGTTCACGCTGCTGGAGATGTTCCTCTCCCACCCCCGCCAGGTCCTGACCCGCGAGCAGATCCTGAAGACGGTCTGGGGATTCGACTTCGAGCCCAGCTCCAACTCCCTCGACGTGTACGTGATGTACCTGCGCCGCAAGACCGAGGCCGGCGGCGAGCCGCGCCTGGTGCACACCGTGCGCGGCGTGGGGTACGTACTGCGCGCGGGCGAGAGCGGACCGGAATGAGCCCGGTCGCCCGGTTCCGCGGCCTGCCGCTGCGCTCCCGGTTGGCCCTGTTGGTGACCGTGGCGGTGGCGGTCGCCGTGGCGGCCGTCGCCGTCGTCAGCTGGTTCATGGTCCGTACCCAGCTGAGCGACCAGCTCGACAGCTCCCTGCGCTCCACCAACGCCAGCGCGCAGGCCAACCAGACGCTGTCCGAGGTCGGCTGCCGCGAGAAGGTGCCGGGCGCCGTCGTCAACAACCTGAGCGCACAGGTGCAGATCGTCCTGCCCTCGGGCGGCCGGTGCTGGGTGGACGGCAAGAACACCCTCCCGGTGACCGGGTACGACCTCCAGGTCGCCCAGGGCCGGCGCGGGGCCGTGCTGTACGACGGCCGTACCACCGAAGGCACCCCGGTACGGGTCTACACGCAGCCGGTGAACGTCAGCGGGCCGGTGGGCGGCACCGTCGCCATCTCGGTCGCCAAGCCGCTCGCCGACATCGACAGGCCGCTGTCCACTTTGGCCTGGGTGCTGCTGTTCGTCTCCGGCGTCGGTGTCGTCGGCGCGGGCGTGGCCGGGCTGTGGGTGGCCCGGACCGGTCTGCGGCCGGTCGACGAACTGACCGGCGCGGTCGAGCACATCGCGCGCACCGAGGACCTGACCGTGAGGATCCCCGACGACGGCGACGACGAGATCGCCCGCCTGTCGCGGTCCTTCAACTCGATGACGGCGGCCCTCGCCTCCTCCCGCGACCGCCAGGCCCAGCTCATCGCGGACGCCGGGCACGAGCTGCGCACCCCGTTGACCTCGCTCCGCACCAACGTCGAACTGCTCGCGCGCAGCGAGGAGACCGGCCGGGCCATCCCGCCGCAGGACCGCAAGGAGCTGCTGGCCTCGGTCAAGGCGCAGATGACGGAGCTGGCCGCGCTGATCGGCGACCTCCAGGAGCTGTCCCGGCCGGACGCCGCGGCCCACGTACGGCTGGAGGTGGTGGCCCTGCACGACATCGCGGAGACGGCGCTGTCCCGGGCCCGGCTGCGCGGCCCCGACCTGACCTTCGGCTCCGAGCTGCGGCCCTGGTACGTACGGGGCGAGGCGGCCGCGCTGGAGCGGGCGGTGGTCAACCTGCTGGACAACGCGGTGAAGTTCAGCCCGCCGGGCGGCGTGGTGGAGGTGGCGTTGCGGGCGGGCGAGCTGACCGTACGGGACCACGGGCCCGGTGTCCCGGCCGATGACCTCCCGTACGTCTTCGAGCGGTTCTGGCGTTCCCCGTCGGCACGCGCCCTGCCCGGCAGCGGGCTCGGTCTGTCCATCGTGGCGCGTACGGCGCAGCGGGCGGGCGGGAGCGCCGAGCTGCGGGCGCCGACGGACGGCGGGCCGGGCACCGAGGCGGTGCTCCGCATCCCGGGGGCGCCGACCCCGCCGCCCGCTCGGACCCCGTCAGTTGTGTCGGATCAGTGAGGCGATCAGGCCGGCGCGGGTGCCCGGAAAGTCCATCGGGACGATGCCGAGCCCGGTGCGGCCCGCCGTCTCGGCGCCGTCGACGAAGGCGTGGACCTGCGGGTTGAGCCGGTCGGAGTTCCAGCGCGGGGGCATGTACGCGGAGGTGCTGGTGTAGTTCACGAACAGCTTGCCGGGCTGTTGGACGGCCCGGCGGAACTGGTCCTCGATCTTGCCGCGTTTGGCGAACGGCTCGGCGTTGTAGTCGTCCTGGATGTCGAAGACGTTCCCGTCGCCGTAGCGCAGGCCGGGCAGCCCGCCGTTGTCGGCGAGCAGCACCACCTTCCCGCGCGCCTGGCCGACCGAGCCGGGCAGGGCGTCGGCGATCCGGAACAGCGGGCGCCAGCCCCGGTTGTCGAGGTAGTCGTCGAAGACGACCCGGAAGGTCGCGTCGCTCTCGGTCGAGTACTCCTGCTTGACGCGCATCAGCACGGTCTCGGAGGGGTGCGCGGCGAGGAAGTTCCGACAGGCCACGAGGACGTCGCCGAACATCAGGCCCTGGTAGAAGGTGCCGTGGTGGATCGCGAACGATCCGCCGGTGACCCGGCAGCGGACATCGAGGAACCGGATGCCGGAGTCGAGCTGTTCGGCGATCGAGGTGTTCTGGCAGGCGACGTAGAGGCCGCCCTGGCGGGCGCCGGAGTCGTGGGTGCCGGGGATGGTCATCCGCTGGAGGGGCGTGGAGTCGGCGAGGCCGGCCATCCAGTCCTGGGTGCCGAGCGCGGCGCCGGCCGTACGGGCGGAGAAGGTACGGCCGGCGAAGGCACGCGCCGCGGCCGGGGCCGTACGGGCGGAGGCCGGGGTCGCCGCGCCCAGTGTCAGCGCCGCGCCCGCCCCGGCCGCCAGCGCCCCCGTGAGAAATGCCCGCCGATCCAGTGCCATGCCCGCCCCTTCTCCGGTCCAGTGGTCGGACCGGAGTATGGCGTGCGGGAGCGGCCTTTACTACCCGTCGGTACGGGTCATCTTTCGAGCAACTCGGCCATGGCACGCAGCCCTTGGGCCAGCTCGCGCCCGTTCGGCGCCTCCTGGGGGTCGGTCAGCGCCTGCACCATCACCCCGGTGAGCAGCGCGAGGTGCACCGACCCGAGGCCCCGTACGTCCTCCTCCGAGACCGCTTCCTCCGCCAGGCCCCGCCAGTGGGCGGCGACCATCCGGCGCGAACCGCGCTGGGCGGCGGCCAGGGTCGCGAGCAGCTCGGGTGAGGACTGCGCGTGCACGAACGCCTCGATGGAGGCGATCCACAGCCAGCGCGTCTCGCCGAAGTCCGCGATCTTGCGGTCCCACATGTCGGCGTAGCGCTCCGCGGCGGTGTCCCCCTGTCCGTCCAGCCGGCCGGCCGCCGCCGACCACTCGTCCATGGCCGCGAACAGCGCCTGATCGAGCAGGGCCTCGCGGGAGCCGAAGTGGTAGCCGATCGCCGCCATGCTCACCCGCGAGGCGGAGGCGATGTCGCGCACGGTGGTGCGCAGGTACCCCTTCTCCTCCAGGCAGCGGCGCGCTCCGGCCAGCAGGTCCTCGCGATTTCCCATGCCGGGATCGTAGCCGCGCCGCCGATTGCGCAATCGCCCAAGACGCACGTATTGCGCGAGCGCCCAAATCCTGGCAGGGTCGTACCCGTCACCACAGGACGCCCCGAGGAGAGCGGTAACCATGCGCCACGAGCTGACCGTCGACGGCCGCACCCTGTCGTACCTGGACTTCGGCGGCCCCGGCCGCCCCCTGCTCGCCCTCCACGGCGGCATGTCCGAGGCCCTCGCCTTCACCGGCCTCGCCGAGTCCCTCGGCGCCGACTGGCGGGTCATCGCCCCCGACCAGCGCGGCCACGGCGACTCCGACCGGGCCCCCCACTACCGGCGCGAGGGCTACGTCGCCGACGCCGTCGCCCTGCTGGACCACCTCGGACTCGACGCCCCCGTACCCGTGCTCGGCTACTCCCTCGGCGGCCTCAACGCCATCCACCTCGCCGCCGCCCACCCGAGCCGGATCAGCGCGCTGATCGACGTCGACTGCGGCGTGGAGGTCAACCCCGGCGGGAACGAATGGATGGCCTTCCTCCACACCATGCGCTACACCGCCCCCACCCGCGAGGAACTCCTCGACGCGGCCGGACCGGTCGGTGCCCGGTTCGTCGAGCAGGCCCTGCGCCCGCTCCCCGACGGCGCCGGCCGGCGGCTCCCCTTCCACCCTCAGGACATGCTCGACTCCGTCGAGTCCTGCCGCGGCGACCACTGGGACGCCTGGCTCGGCAGCGACTGCCCCGCCCTGCTCGTCCACGGCACCCACAGCCGGTCGCTCCCGCAGGGGCAGGCCGACGCGATGGTCGCCCGGCGGCCCGGGACCTCGTACGCCCCCCTGGACGGCGACCACTTCGTGCCCTTCACCGACCCGCAGGGCTTCCACAAGGCCGTCGGGACGTTCCTGGCCACCCTGTGACCGCCCCACGACGAGAAAGGGGCGGCGGGCCGCCCGGCCCACCGCCCCTCCGGGGCTACCCGCCCCGTTCACCGACTACTTGACGACGGTGATCCGGTCCGCCGCCGGCGGGGCGATCGGGGCCGCCGCCGAGGACTTGTTCAGGTACGCGTTGAAGCAGTCCAGGTCGGACGCGCCGACCAGCTTGTTGGTGTGCTCCTTGAGGACGGTGAAGCCGTCACCGCCGCCCGCGAGGAACTCGTTCATCGCGACCCGGTAGGTCTTCGCGGGGTCGATCGCGGCGCCGTTCAGCTTGACCGAGTCCACGACGACGCGGTCCGCGCCCGCCTTCGTCATGTCCAGGGTGTAGGTGAAGCCCTTGGAAACCTGGAGGATCTTCGGGTTCGGCCCGTTGACCGGCCCGGAGACCTGCTGCCGGAGCGCGGTGACGAGCTGGGCGCCGGTCAGGTCGACCACGTTCATCATGTTGGTGAACGGCTGGACGGTGTACGACTCCCCGTACGTCACCACCCCGTCGCCCTCGCTCCCGGCGGCCTTGTAGGCCAGGTCCGCGCGGATTCCGCCCGGGTTCATGATCGCGAGCTGGGCCCCGCCCTTGTCGGCCGGCGCGAGCGCCTCCAACTGCGCGTCGGCGATCAGGTCACCGAGCGGCTTCTCCGGGGCCTCCGAACCGCGGCCCGGCACGTCCGCCGAGATGTAGCCCTCGGGGCGGTTCGCGATCGGGGCCGCGAGCGCGTTCCAGCGCCGGATCAGGTCGGTCATGTCCCCGGCCTTCGGCAGGTCGCGGCCGACGATCTTCTGGACGGGCTTCGGCGCGCCGGCCGGCGTACGGACGATGTCCTTGGTCTGCCGGTCGTAGGTGAGGGTGGTGTCCGTGAACAGCCGGCCGTAGGAGGCCGCCGAGGTCACCGTGCGCGGGTTGCCCGCCGGGTCGGGGATGTCGCAGGAGTACGCCTGGTGGGTGTGGCCCGTCACCAGCGCGTCGACCTTCGGGTCCACGTTCTTCGCGATGTCGACGATGGCACCCGAGATGCCCGCGCCCGCGCCGGGCACGTCGCAGTCGTAGTTGTACGCCCCGCTCGCGGGCAGACCGCCCTCGTGGATCAGCGCGACGATCGACTTCACGCCCTGCTTGTTCAGCTCGTCGGCGTACTTGTTGATCGTCTCGACCTCGTCACCGAACTTGAGGCCCTTGACCCCGTCGGCGGTCACGACGTCCGGGGTGCCCTCCAGGGTCACACCGATGAAGCCGATCTTCACGTCCCCCTTCTTCCAGATGAAGGTGGGCGACAGCAGCGGACGCTTGGTCTTCTCGTCCGTCACATTGGCCGCGAGGTACTGGAACTCCGATCCAGCGAAGGTCTTGCCGTACTCGAAACAGCCGTCGACGGGGTGACAACCGCCGTACCGCATCCGGCGAAGCTCGGTCTTGCCCTCGTCGAACTCGTGGTTGCCGACGCTGGTGACGTCCAGCTTCAGCTTGTTCAGCGCCTCGATCGTCGGCTCGTCGTGGAACATGCCGGACAGCATCGGGCTGGCGCCGATCATGTCACCGGCCGCGGCGGTGACGGAGTACTCGTGCCCCTTGCGGGCCTCACGCAGCGCGGTCGCCATGTACTCGATGCCACCCGCGGGTATGGCCTTGGTCGTGCCGTCGGCCTGGCGTTCGCTCACGGTGCCGGACGAGCCCTGCGGGGGCTCCAGCGTGCCGTGGAGGTCGTTGAACGACAGCATCTGCACGTCGACGGTACGGCTCTTGGCCGCACCGCCACCGGCGGCGGCACCGGCCGGCAGTGCGGCGGCGACCATCGCGCCGGCCCCGGCCGTGAGCGCGAGGGCGGAGAAGGCCAACCGGCGGGAGCGGCGGTGCCGTTGTGGCGTCGCTGACATTTGGTCCCCTTTGTGGACAGCGATACAACTTGGGAGGTCCGCCGAAGCCTAAGGTCAACGCGCGTAGCGTGTCAGGCCCTAATCGGTTACGGGCAGGTTGCGGTCGTACCGTGGAGTCATGACTGACGCAGCAGCGGCCCTTGAGCCGGGACGGCAGATTGAGATCCTCGACGAACTGACGGAGGAACAGGCCGACGCCGTACTCGCCCTGATCGCGGACGCGGCGCGGAGCGACGGCACCACCGCCGTGTCCGAACAGGGCCGGCTCCAACTCCGCGGCGGACGCCGCGAGGGCATCCGGCACTTCCTCCTCACCGACAAGGGACGGCTCGCCGGATACGGGCAACTGGAGGACACCGACCCGGTGGAGGCCCCCGCCGCCGAACTCGTCGTGGACCCCTCACTGCGCGGCCGCGGCCACGGCCGCGCCCTCGGCTCCGCCCTGCTCGCCGCCTCCGGCAAGCGGATCCGCGTATGGGCGCACGGCGGCAAGTCCGCCGCCCGCCACCTCGCTCAGGTACTCGGCCTCACCCTGTTCCGCGAACTGCGCCAGCTGCGCCGCCCCCTCGGTCCCGACGCGCCGCCGCTGCCCGAGGCGGTCCTGCCCCCCGGCGTCACCGTCCGCACGTTCGTCCCCGGCGCCGACGACGCGGCCTGGCTCGCCGCCAACGCCGCCGCCTTCGCCCACCACCCCGAACAGGGCTCCCTGACCCAGCGGGACCTCGACGACCGGACGTCACAGCCCTGGTTCGACCCCAAGGGCTTCTTCCTCGCCGAACGCGACGGCGAGCTGATCGGCTTCCACTGGACGAAGGTCCACGCCGACGAGCGGCTCGGCGAGGTCTACGTCGTCGGCGTCCGCCCCGGCGCCCAGGGCGGCGGCCTCGGCAAGGCCCTCACCGCGATCGGCCTGCGCCACCTCGCCGAGGCCGGCCTGCCCACCGCCATGCTGTACGTCGACGCCGACAACCCGGCCGCCCTGGCCGTCTACGAGGGCCTCGGCTTCACCACCCACGAGGTGGACCTGATGTACCGCACCGAGAGCTGAGCCGAGCCGAGCCGGCGCACGCGGTACGGGCCCCGCGCCCGGGGCCCGTACCGCACGCCGGGGCGGACGCCGTCGGACGCGATACGGCGCCGCGCGCGACCGGCGACGTACTCGTGCGCCAGGCGGACCCGGGAAGCCATGCGCCATTCACCGCGCATTAAGCAGCGCTTGCCAGTCTCCCCCCATGCACCCCCGACTCCGACTGACGGCCGACCCGTCCGACGCGCCTGTCCTTCCGCTCGCGCGGAAGAATGGAGTCATGAGCCACCAGCCCAGCGCAGGCCCCACCGAGGTCCCCGCCCAGCACCCGTCTCACACGTCCCCCGCGGCGAAGGCGCGCATCGGCTCCATAGCCGCGCACCGCCCCCACGTCGATCTCGCGCCGGATCTCGCGCCCGATCTCGACTCCGACCCGGACGCCTACGACGGCAAGGACGGCGACGAGCTGCCCGCCGGGCGGTTCCTCGACCGGGAGCGCAGCTGGCTCGCCTTCAACGAGCGGGTCCTGGAGCTCGCCGAGGACCCGGCCACCCCGCTGCTGGAACGCGCGAACTTCCTCGCGATCTTCGCGAGCAACCTGGACGAGTTCTTCATGGTCCGCGTCGCCGGCCTCAAGCGCCGCATCGCGACCGGCGTCGCCACTCGTTCGGCCTCCGGCCTCCAGCCCCGCGAAGTGCTGGACCAGATCTGGACCCGCTCGCGCGAACTCATGGCCCGGCACGCCGCCTGCTACCAGCAGGACATCGCCCCACAGCTCGCCGAGGAGGGCATCCACCTCATCCGGTGGCCCGACCTCACCGAGAAGGAGCAGGCCCGGCTCTTCACCCTGTTCCGCAACCACATCTTCCCGGTGCTCACCCCGCTGGCCGTGGACCCCGCGCACCCCTTCCCGTACATCTCCGGCCTCTCCCTGAACCTGGCCGTCGTCGTGCGCAACCCCGTCAGCGGCCACCGCCACTTCGCCCGCGTCAAGGTCCCGCCGCTGCTCTCGCGCTTCCTGGAGGCATCGCCGCAGCGCTACGTGCCGCTGGAGGACGTCATCGCCGCGCACCTGGAGGAGCTCTTCCCCGGCATGGAGGTGCTCGCGCACCACATGTTCCGCGTCACCCGCAACGAGGACCTCGAAGTCGAGGAGGACGACGCCGAGAACCTCCTCCAGGCCCTGGAGAAGGAACTCATGCGGCGCCGCTTCGGGCCGCCCGTGCGCCTGGAGGTCGAGGAGTCCATCGACCCCGGCGTCCTCGACCTGCTGGTACAGGAGCTCAAGGTCACCGCGGCCGAGGTGTACCCGCTGCCCGGGCCGCTGGACCTCACCGCCCTCTTCGGGATCTCCTCCCTGGACCGGCCCGAGCTCAAGTACCCGAAGTTCATCGCCGGCACCCACCGCGACCTCGCCGAGGTGGAGTCAGCGTCCGCGCCCGACATCTTCGCGGCGCTGCGCGAACGGGACGTCCTGCTGCACCACCCGTACGACTCCTTCTCCACCTCCGTCCAGGCGTTCCTGGAACAGGCCGCCGCCGACCCGGACGTCCTCGCGATCAAGCAGACGCTGTACCGGACCTCCGGCGACTCCCCGATAGTCGACGCCCTCATCGACGCCGCCGAATCCGGCAAGCAGGTCCTCGTCCTCGTCGAGATCAAGGCCCGGTTCGACGAACAGGCCAACATCAAGTGGGCACGCAAGCTGGAGGAGTCCGGCTGCCACGTCGTCTACGGCCTCGTCGGCCTCAAGACCCACTGCAAGCTGTCGCTCGTCGTCCGCCAGGAGGGCGACCAACTCCGCCGCTACTCGCACGTCGGCACCGGCAACTACCACCCCAAGACCGCCCGGCTCTACGAGGACCTCGGCCTCCTGACCGCCGACCCGCAGGTCGGCGCGGACCTCTCCGACCTCTTCAACAGGCTGTCCGGATACTCACGGCGCGAGACCTACCGCCGGCTGCTGACCGCGCCCAAGTCGCTGCGGGACGGGCTCATCGCCCGCATCGACAAGGAAGCCGACCACCACCGGGCCGGCCGGCCCGCGTACGTCCGGCTCAAGATGAACTCCATCGTCGACGAGGCCCTCATCGACGCCCTCTACCGGGCCGCCCAGGCAGGCGTGCCCGTGGACATCTGGGTCCGCGGCATCTGCGCCGTACGACCCGGGGTCCCCGGGCTGTCGGAGAACATCCGGGTCCGCTCGATCCTCGGCCGCTTCCTGGAACACTCCCGGGTCTTCGCCTTCGGCAACGGCGGCGAACCCGAGGTGTGGATCGGCAGCGCCGACATGATGCACCGCAACCTCGACCGCCGCATCGAGGCACTGGTCAGGGTCACCGACCCGGCCCACCGCGCGGCACTGGACCGGCTGCTGGAAACCGGGATGTCCGACGACACCGCCTCCTGGCACCTGGGGCCGGACGGCGAATGGACCCGGCACAGCACCGACTCCGAAGGCCAGTCGCTGCGGCACGTACAGGAGACGCTCATAGACGCCCGGAGGCGCCGGCGTGGCTCAGCCAAACCATGACCTTATGACGGGGACCGGGACCGGGACGGCGGGCGATGTGCTCGGCGCCTACCTGCGCTCCCAGGCCACCGCCTTCCTGCGCGCGCTGCGCCTGCACGACGAGGGCGCGGCGGGCGGAGCCGGTCCCGCAGAGGAGGGCGACGCGGCGCTCGGCCTGCGGGGGGCCGCGCGCCGCATCGCCTCCTCCCTGACCACCTTCCGCGCCGTCGCGGAGTCCTCCTGGGCGGACGGGCTGCGCACCGAGCTGGTGTGGCTGTCCTCGACCCTGGCCGACGAGCACGCGCACGCCGCCCGGCTGGCACGGCTGATGGAAGCCCTGCACCGGCTCTCGGGCGCCGCGGAGGTCCCCGCGCCGCGCGGTGGCGCCGGGTCCCTGACGGTGGGCTCCGCGCGGGCCGGCGCGCTGCTGGAGCGGCAGCTCACCCTGGCACGGACGCGGGCCCACTCGACGACCCTGTCCGCGCTGGGCTCCTCCCGCTTCCACGCGGTCGCGGACGCGGTGGCGGTCCTCGCATCGGAGGTGCCGCTGGACCCGGTCGCGGCGCGGGGGCGGGTCGAGGACGTACTCGTACCGTTGGCCGATGTGGCGCGGGCCCGGGTGGACGCGGCGGTGGCGGCGCTGCCGCCGCGGCACTCGCCGTACTCCGCGCAGGACGACGGCGCGTGGCACGAGGTACGGCGGCTGCTGCGGGTGCACCGGTACGCGCGGGAGGCGCTGGGTGGGGAAGTGGCCCGCCTGGTGGCCGCCGGCGAGGCCCTGGACCGCCACCGAGAGGCGTCGGAAGCCGCGGCCGCCTCCGCGACGGCGGCCCGGACCCCACGCATCGCCCCGACGACGGCCTACGCCCTGGGCGTCCTCCACGCGGACCAACGCCACGCGGTCGACGCGGCCCGCCACGCCTTCGAGTGCCTGGCCCCTTTCTGAGCACCCTCGCACCACTCGGCCCTGGCGGCCCTCCCGCGCTTCGGCGGGCTGCGCTGAACTCCGTCCGGCGGACGCCGCACCCGCCCACCGGGCCCGCGCCCGCGCTTGAGGCGCGGGGGCCCGGGGCCACCCACCGGGTCCGGCCCAATCCAGCCCCGCCCGCGCTTGAGGCGCGGGGCGCGGGGCGGATACACGCACAGCCCGGCGCAGCCGGGGCCGCTCGCACAACGGCGCCGCACCCGGCCACCATCCCAGCCCCGCCGGCGTTTGAGGCGCCGGAGCCCCGGGCGGCCCCCCGGCAACGGCGCCGGACCGGCGAGTTCCGGCCACCCACACCCCCACCCCGACGGCCAGGACAAGGTCACGACGGCATAACGTGCGGGTAACGTACCGTTACGTCCAGGTACAAATCCCCCCAACCGCACCGGGCCGTCCGCCACGGTTCACCCCCCGTTCACCAACCCCCGTCGACCGCGTCACCTGTTTTGCCTAATTTCAGTAGCGCAAGGTGCGAGCCGAACCCGGGCCCGCCCCCGGCCCGCACCACCACCACCCCGCAGTCCTCTTCGCACGCCGCCCCGACACAGAAAGCGGCCGGCGGCTTCTGGAAGGAACACCCGAAAGTGAAGCTTCAGCGCAAGAGCATGCTTCGTGCCTCCGCCCTCGGGGCGCTCGTCGTATCCGGCGCCCTGGTCCTCACGGCGTGCGGCTCGGACAACAACACCAAGGCCGACTCCTCGGCGAGCGGCAAGGCGTCCGCCCCGGCCGCCGGCGACATCAAGTGCGACGACGCCAAGGGCAAGCTGCTCGCCTCGGGCTCCTCCGCCCAGAAGAACGCCGTCGACCTGTGGGTGAAGGCGTACATGTCCGCCTGCTCCGGCGTCGAGGTCAACTACAAGTCGTCCTCCTCCGGCGAGGGCGTCGTCGCCTTCAACCAGGGCACCGTCGGCTTCGCCGGTTCGGACTCCGCGCTGAAGCCCGACCAGGTCGAGGAGTCGAAGAAGGTCTGCACCGGCGGCCAGGGCATCAACCTGCCCATGGTCGGCGGCCCCATCGCCATCGGCTTCAACGTCGCCGGCGTGGACAAGCTGAACCTCGACGCCCCGACCCTCGCCTCGATCTTCAACGACAAGATCAAGAAGTGGGACGACGAGGCGATCAAGAAGCTGAACCCGGGCGTCACGCTTCCCTCCACCGCCATCCAGGCGTTCCACCGCTCCGAGGACTCCGGCACCACCGAGAACCTCGGCAAGTACCTCAAGGCCACCGCACCCGACGCGTGGACCTACGAGGCCGCGAAGAAGTGGCCGGCCCCCGGCGGCCAGGCCGCGTCCGGCTCCGCCGGTGTCGCCTCCCAGGTCAAGGCCGTAGACGGCGCGATCGGCTACTTCGAGCTCTCCTACGCCACCTCGCAGAACATCAAGACGGTCGACATCAACACCGGCGCCCCCGCCCCGGTGAAGGCCACCGCCGACAACGCCTCCAAGGCCATCGCCGCCGCCAAGATCGCCGGGACCGGCTCCGACCTGGCGCTTAAGCTCGATTACACGACCAAGGCCGACGGCGCGTACCCGATCGTCCTGGTCACGTACGAGGTCGTCTGCGACAAGGGCAACAAGGCGGAGACCCTGCCCACGGTGAAGTCCTTCCTGACCTACACCGCCTCGGACTCGGGCCAGAAGGTCCTCTCCGACAACGGCTACGCGCCGATCCCGGCCGAGATCAACACCAAGGTCCGCGAAGTCGTCAAGTCGCTGTCCTAGGCCCTGTCGCGGGACGCGCGACCCGTCCGCGCGGGTCGCCGTCCGCGCGGGCCACGCATACGTGAGTCGCTGACGCGTGAGCCCCGGGGTGCGGTGTCCGGTCCCCGTCCGGACCGGACACCGCACCCAGAGGCCCCTCCCCTCCACCCGTGGAGGGGACCCCCGGACGAGGTCCGGGGAGGATCCGGTGCACCGCCGCCAGGGGGCCCGCCCCCGTCCAGACCGGAAAGACCATGGCTTCCACCACACCCACCCCGCTCGACACGGCTCCGCCGGTCACCACGAGCGCAGGATCCACCGGCCGCGCCGGTGACAAGATCTTCGCCGGGCTCTCCAAGGGCTCCGGCATCCTGCTCCTGGTGATCATGGCGTCGATCGCCGTCTTCCTCAGCTACCGCGCCTCGATCGCACTGTCGAAGAACGAGGGCAACTTCCTCACCACCTTCGACTGGAACGCGTCGGCCAACCCGCCCGTCTTCGGCATAGCCGTCCTGCTCTTCGGAACCGTCGTCAGCTCGATCATCGCGATGGCCATCGCGGTTCCGATCGCCGTCGGCATCGCCCTCTTCATCTCGCACTACGCGCCGCGCAAGCTGGCCGCGCCCCTCGCCTACGTGGTCGACCTGCTGGCCGCCGTGCCGTCGATCATCTACGGCATCTGGGGCGCCCTCTTCCTCGTCCCGTACCTCGGCGGCCTCAACCTCTGGCTCGACGAGTACCTGGGCTGGACCTACGTCTTCGACAAGACCCAGGTCGGCGTCGCCCGCTCGCTCTTCACCGTCGGCATCCTGCTCGCGATCATGATCCTGCCGATCGTGACGAGCGTCAGCCGCGAGGTCTTCCTTCAGGTCCCGCGCATGAACGAAGAGGCCGCCCTGGCCCTCGGCGCGACCCGCTGGGAAGTCATCCGCATGTCGGTGCTGCCCTTCGGTCGCTCCGGCGTCATCTCCGCCTCCATGCTCGGCCTCGGCCGCGCGCTCGGCGAGACCATGGCCGTCGCCACCGTCCTCTCCCCGAGCTTCCTGATCTCCGGCCACATCCTGAACCCGGGCGGCGGGACCTTCGCGCAGAACATCGCCGCGAAGTTCGACGAGGCCAACGAGTTCGGCCGGGACGCGCTGATCGCCTCCGGTCTGGTCCTCTTCCTCCTCACCCTGCTGGTCAACGGTGGAGCTCGCATGATCATCGCCCGCCGCAAGGAGTACTCGGGGGCGAACGCCTGATGAGCCACACGATCCAGGACCAGCGGCCCGCCCGGGCCCGAAAGTCCGCCGCCCCCTCCGGTCTCACCCGCGGCGGCCTGCCCCGCTGGGCCCCGGCCGGCATCGGCGCCTTCTCGGTCGCCCTCGGCTGCGGAATCGGCGCCGTCTTCGGCCTCCAGAGCAAGATCCAGTGGGGGCTGCTCGCCGCCCTGCTCTTCGTCACCGTCACCTACCTCGCCAGCTCGGTCGTCGAGAACCGCCGCCAGGCCAAGGACCGGGTCGCGACCTCCGCCGTATGGGTCTGCTTCCTCCTCGCGGTCATCCCCCTGCTCTCACTGATCTGGACCACCGTCAGCCGCGGCATGAACGCCCTCGACGGCGACTTCCTCAGCCACTCGATGAACGGCATCACCAGCTTCGAGAAGGGCGGCGGCGTCTACCACGCGCTGCTCGGTACCCTCGAACAGGTCGCCCTGGCCACCGCGATCGCCGCGCCCGTCGGCCTGCTGACCGCCGTCTACCTGGTCGAGTACGGCCGGGGTCCGCTCGCGAAGGCCGTGACGTTCTTCGTCGACGTCATGACCGGCATCCCCTCCATCGTCGCGGGCCTGTTCATCCTCACGACCTGGAACCTGATGCTCGGCTTCGGCCCCTCCGGCTTCGCCGGTTCGATGGCCCTGTCGATCCTGATGATGCCCGTCGTGGTCCGCTCCACCGAGGAGATGCTCAAGCTCGTCCCGAACGAGCTGCGCGAGGCCGCCCTCGCCCTCGGCGTGCCGAAGTGGCGCATGATCCTCAAGGTCGTGCTCCCCACCGCCATCGGCGGCATCGCCACCGGCGTGACGCTCGCCGTCGCCCGCATCGCCGGCGAGACCGCGCCGATCATGCTGCTGGTCTTCGGCACGCAGCTCATCAACGGAAACCCCTTCGAAGGTGCCCAGTCCTCGCTCCCGCTCTACATCTGGGAGCAGTACAAGGTCGGCAGTGAAGCCTCCTACGACCGGGCATGGGCCGCGGCCCTCGTCCTGATCGCCTTCGTCATGATCTTGAACCTGGTGGCTCGCGGCATCGCGCGCTGGAAAGCCCCGAAGTCCGGCCGCTAGGTATCGACTATGCGGCTCCGCCGCGTGTGACCGCATGAAAGAGAAGTGACCCCCTCATGGCCAAGCGAATCGACGTCAGCGGCCTCTCCGCCTTCTACGGCAACCACAAGGCCATCGACGACATCTCGATGACCGTGGAGCCGCGCTCCGTGACCGCCTTCATCGGCCCGTCCGGCTGCGGCAAGTCCACCTTCCTGCGCACCCTCAACCGCATGCACGAGGTCACCCCGGGCGGCCGCGTCGAGGGCAAGGTCCTGCTGGACGACGAGAACCTGTACGGCCCGGGCGTCGACCCGGTCTCCGTGCGCCGCACCGTCGGCATGGTGTTCCAGCGCCCCAACCCCTTCCCCACCATGTCGATCTTCGACAACGTGGCGGCGGGCCTGCGCCTGAACGGCGGCCACAAGAAGTCCGAGCTGGCGGGGATCGTGGAGCGGTCCCTCCAGGGCGCCAACCTCTGGAACGAGGTCAAGGACCGCCTGAACAAGCCCGGCTCCGGCCTCTCCGGCGGCCAGCAGCAGCGCCTGTGCATCGCCCGCGCCATCGCGGTCGAGCCCGAGGTCCTACTGATGGACGAGCCCTGCTCCGCGCTCGACCCGATCTCCACCCTCGCCATCGAGGACCTGATCGGCCAGCTCAAGGAGCGCTTCACGATCGTCATCGTGACGCACAACATGCAGCAGGCGGCCCGCGTCTCGGACCGCACCGCCTTCTTCAACCTCGCCGCGGTCGGCCAACCCGGCAAGCTCGTCGAGATCGACGACACGGACCGGATCTTCTCCAACCCGTCCGTCCAGGCGACCGAGGACTACATCTCGGGCCGCTTCGGCTAGACCCGAACCCCCGCGGATGTACCGAGCGTCCTGCGGTGCTGCATGGCGGTGCCACCGCAAGACGAAAGGGCCGGCTCCCCCTGGGTGGGGGGAGCCGGCCCGCTTTCGTACCGCGCGCCGGTCGACCGGCGGGGGTCGACCGACGAAGGCGTCAGCCGACGAAGGCCAGGTCCACGACCCAGAAGCACAGCGCGGCGACCATGGCCGCCGCCGGCATCGTGATGAACCAGCCGAGGATGATGTTCTTGGCTACGCCCCAGCGGACCGCGTTGACCCGCTTGGTCGCGCCCACACCCATGATCGCGGAGGTGATCACGTGCGTGGTGGAGATCGGCGCCTGGTACAGGTACGAAGCCGTGTACATGATCGACGCGCCGGTCGTCTCGGCGGCGAAGCCCTGCGGCGGATCCAGCTCGATGATCTTGCGGCCGAGCGTACGCATGATGCGCCAGCCACCCGCGTACGTACCGAGCGACAGCATCACCGCGCAGGCGAACTTGACCCACACCGGGATCGGGGCACCGGCCGACTGCACATCGGCGATGACCAGCGCCATGACCACGATGCCCATGGTCTTCTGCGCGTCCTGGAGGCCGTGGCCGAGGGCCATCGCGGCCGCCGAGACGGTCTGCGCGATACGGAAACCGCGCTTGGCCTTGTGCGGGTTGGAGCGCCGGAACATCCACATGATCGCGACCATCACCAGGTAACCCACGATGAGGCCGACCACCGGTGACAGGAACATCGGGATGACGACCTTGTCCAGCACCCCGCTCCAGATGACGCCGATCCCACCCGCCAGCGCCGCCCCGACCATCCCGCCGAAGAGGGCGTGCGAGGAGGACGACGGCAGGCCGAAGTACCAGGTGACGAGGTTCCAGATGATCGCCCCGACCAGCGCGGAGAACAGGATCCACATGCCCCGGTTGCCCTGCGGCGTCTCGATGAGCCCCTTGCTGACCGTCTTGGCCACGCCGCTGCCCAGGAAGGCACCGGCCAGGTTCATCACGGCGGCCATCGCGAGCGCGGCACGCGGGGTCAGCGCACGCGTCGAGACCGAGGTCGCGATCGCGTTCGCCGAGTCGTGGAAGCCGTTGGTGTACGTGAAGCCGAGCGCGACACCGATGGTCACGATCAGCGCGAAGGTGTCCACGAGGTTCAGGACTCCTTGACCGCGATGGTCTCCACCGTGTTCGCGACGTGCTCGAACGCGTCGGCGGCCTCTTCCAGCACGTCGACGATCTGCTTGAGCTTCAGCACCTCGATGGCGTCGTACTTGCCGTTGAAGAGCTGGGCGAGCAGCTTGCGGTGGATCTGGTCGGCCTGGTTCTCGAGGCGGTTGACCTCGATCCAGTACTCGGTCAGGTTGGTCATGGTCCGCAGGTGAGGCATGGCCTCGGCGGTCAGCTCGGCCGCCCGCGCCAGCACCTCGATCTGTTGCTCGACACCCTTGGGCAGTTCCTCCACGTTGTAGAGGACGACCAGGTCGACCGCCTCTTCCATGAAGTCCATGATGTCGTCGAGGCAGGACGCCAGACTGTAGATGTCCTCGCGGTCGAACGGCGTGATGAAGGAGGAGTTCAGCTGGTGGAAGATCGCGTGCGTGGCGTCGTCCCCCGCGTGCTCCGCAGCCCGCATCCGCTCCGCGATCTCGGCCCGGGCGGCGGTGTCCGCTCCGAGCAGTTCCATCAGGAGCTTCGAGCCCGTGACGATGTTGTCCGCGGATGCGGCGAACATGTCGTAGAAGCTCGTCTCCCTGGGGGTCAGACGAAATCGCACGTGAGGTCCTCGGGGTGCATTGGATTCGGTCAGGCTGATGCTAGGCGCATCCCCCGGCCACGGCTAACCGGCGGTTCACCAGTGTCCTCCATCAGGCACAGTAGGGGAGCAAGGACCCCCGCCCCCTCGGGCGCGGCCCGGTAACCTATACCTGTGAGGGGTATGCACCTACCCGGTACCCCCCTCGTCCGGACCACGGGAGGATCGCATGACGACCATCGAGGCGGAAGGCCCCGGAGCCGGCGGGGTCGCCGCGGCGCCCGTCCACGGCTACCACCACCAGAAGGACGAGCACCTCAAGCGGCTGCGCCGGATCGAGGGGCAGATCCGCGGTCTCCAGCGCCTGGTCGACGAGGACGTCTACTGCATCGACATACTCACCCAGGTCTCGGCGAGCACGAAGGCGCTCCAGTCCTTCGCGCTCCAGCTGCTGGAGGAGCACTTGCGGCACTGCGTCGCGGACGCGGCCGTCAAGGGCGGGACCGAGATCGACGCCAAGGTCGAGGAAGCGACGAAGGCGATCGCCCGCCTGCTGCGCACCTGACCACCACCTGCACGGGCCCGGCGGCCGACCGCCGCCGCGGCCACCCCACGACTCCCGAGATTCGACTCCCGAGATCCGCTCCCGAAGTCCGCTCCCGAGGGATCAGGGCGCGATGCCCATCAGCACCTCGTCGATGCGGTCCTGGCTCAGCCGGTCCTCGGCCGCCGCCGACGCCGCGATGATCAGCTCACCGCACAGCTCGATCTCGGCAAGCGCCACGTGGTCCTGCACCGTCGCACCGCACACGGGAGTCACGCGTGTCACCTCTCTCTGCCGCTCTCTTGCCGCCCGGCTTCCCAGCCTAGGGAGCGCCCCTCGCGGTGCGCATGACACGGATGGACCATTTCCGGATACCGGGCCATGGCCCGATCGCACGACCGCCGCCGCGAAGCCCGACTATTCGGCGATCTTCCCGGCGTAAATGTCCCGGCTTGGCGGCAATGTCACGGTCACCGGAGTCCCGAACCCGTAGAGCAGCGTGGTCGACGACACATCGATCACGCCATTGTTGACATAGCTGAAGCGGTGCCGGACCTTGCGCAGCCGCCCTTCCATGTCCAAGTAGGCGTCGAACGGGACCGTGTCGTTGCTGAACCCTTTCGCCGCCGCCTCCAACGCTCCCCGGACCCCCGGCGAGGCACTGCGCGCGGCCCGCCCGATGTCGGTGGTGCCCTGGTAGTGCCGCACCTTGGTGCCCGCCAGGTCGGTCTCGCCGACGTACGTGACCTGCTGCGCGCCCCGCAGCAGTTCGGCGGCGACCAACGGGTCGGTGGCGCCGCCGGTGACCAGGTTCCCGTCCGCGAGCGTCGTCGTGTCCACCCGGACCCACTTGTCGGCGGGGACGCCCGCACCCCGGTTCTTCATGTAGAGCGCGCCGGGGACGAGGAGCTCGGTGATCGGCCGGTGCTCCGCCTTGCCGGTCACATCGGCCGGCAGCATCACCAGCAGCTGGCCCATCCGGCTCTTGAAGTCGACGCCGCCCTCGCCGCGGATGGTGACCCGGGTTCCGCCGGTCGCCATCTCCATCGCCGTACGGGCCTGCGCGCTGCCCGCGCCGGTGAGCGCGTCGGCGGCGCCGCGGACCACCGCGGCCGGGTCCTGTGGAGGCCGGTCGTCGCCGCTCGCCGGGCCGCCGCAGCCGCTGATCACGGCCACGGCCACCGCGACGCCGGCGGCAAGCACCGCCTCACCCGCACGCCCTCGTCGCCGCCTGTGCTGGTGCACCACCATCGCCTGCCAACCCCCAACGCGTGCCCGCTGTTTGCCCGAGGCCCCACCCGTTCCGTTTAACGAGGTCCGGGGTGTCCCGTCACGGGCCGCTGCCGGTACCGTGGTGGCGTGGATCCGCACACCGAAGCGAGCGCGTCTCCTCCGCTTACCGCTGTGCCGCCGCCCCGTGACCCGGGCGAGCCCGCACACATCACGAGCACCGCCGAACGCGGGTCGTTCTGCCTGGCGGTGTGCAGCTGCGGCTGGACCGGCCCGGCCCGCCGCTCCAGAGACCTGGCCCGCAGGGACGCCACTCGGCACACGTCGGGGTAGCCGGGGCGTGTCGCCCGTTCGGACGGCCCCGACTGGCCGGGCCACCCGCCACCGGGTGCCCTTGACTCATGCCAGGACCTCGACGGGGACCCCGTTTCGCGGCGCTCGTCTGGGCCGTGTCGCTCATCGCCCTGACCCCGCCCGCGGCCTCGGCCCGCCCGGTCGGCTCCGCCGACGGCCCGGCCGACGTAGCCCTGGCCATCGCCGTCACCACGGCCGCGGCCATCGCCACGGGCCTCTGGCTCCGCTCCCGATACCACCGCGACGACCACGACGACGACTGACCCCCGCGGCATCACTCCGGCCCCGCCGGGGCAACCCCCCACCCCGGCCGAATCCAGTCCCCGCCGGCGTTTGAGGCGCGGGGCGCGGGGCGCGGGGCGGAAGCCCCGAAAAGCCCGGCGCAGCCGGGGCCGCCCCGCGCAACGGCACCGCACCCGGCCACCGCCCACGCCCGGCCAGGGCTCAGGCCGCGAGGTCCTTCTCCCCGGCCCCCGCCTCGACCCCCGCCCCCGCCACCGGCCGCGCCACCACGGCCCCCCGCCCACGCCCTCGCACCACCCGCACCACCGGCCCCAACACCGCCATCGCCAGCGGCGCCGGCACCAGCACCACCGCCGTACCCAGCGCCAGCCCACCCACCACGTCCGTCGGGTAGTGCACCCCCATGTACACCCGGCACAGCCCTTCCAGCAGTGCCAACCCGATCCCGATCGCCCCGAGCCGCCGGTTCGCGACGAAGAGCCCCACACCCAGCGCCATCGCCATCGTCGCGTGGTCGCTCACGAACGAGAACCCGGACGCGTCGACCCCGCCCCCGCCGCCCACCACTTCCAGCCCCTCGTGCTGGAGGAACGGCCTCGGCCGCCCCACGAACCCCCGCAACGGCACGTTCACCAGCAACGCGATCCCCGCCGCCACCGGCGCCCACACCAGCGCGGCGAACGACTCCGCCACGCTCGTCTCGTCCTGCCGCCGCAGCCCGCGCCAACACCACAGCACCAGCAGGACCAGCGCCAGGGGAATCCCGTAGTCGCCGATGACGCTCACCGCGCGGTCGATCCAGCCCGGCGCGCGCCGGGCCAGGCCGTTGATCTCGTACAGCAGGCTTACATCCACATTCGGCCCACCGGTCGTGAGTCCAGCCATGGTGATGCGGTCCCTTGCCCTTGCCTAGGTCCGTGCGGACGCACCCGGCGCACGCCTCGTCATCCCCCGCCGATCAGCTCCTGTGCCCATGGAACGCCCGTCGTGGCACGTACGTTCCACTCTCCACGGGATGATCACTCCAACGTTATCCAAGAGAGACTGATCGTCGCAGCTCAGGGCCCGTGCTTAACGCTCCGTCACGAGCCCTGCGTGGCACCCGCCGTACGCTCCGGAAGAGCCTCCGCGCCGTCCTTCGTGACCCTGGTCGCACCGAAGTAGTCAGGGGTGTCGATCTTGTCGAAGCGGATCACCGCACCCGTGTAAGGCGCGTTGATCATGTAACCGCCACCCACGTAGATCCCGACGTGCCGAATGTCGCGAGAGTTCGTCAGATCATCGGAGAAGAAGACCAGATCACCGGGGAGCAGTTCCCCACGCGAGGGGTGCGGCCCGGCGTTGTACTGGTCGTTCGCGACGCGCGGCAACTCGACGCCCACCGACTCGTACGCCGCCTTGGTCAACCCCGAGCAGTCGAACCGCCCGTCCTGGTCGGCCGTCCCGTTGCCACCCCACAGATACGGGGTCCCCAACTGCTTCTGCGCGAAGTACAGAGCTCCTGAAGCCTGTTGCGACGGCGTGACCCGGCCGAGCGGGCGCTCGAAGCTCTTGGCCAGAGTGGTAATCGTCTTTACGTACCCTTGCGTTTCCTTGTACGGCGGCACCCCGCCGTACTTGATGACCGCGTAGGACCCGGCGTTGTACGCCGCGAGCATGTTCCCCGTCGCGTCGCCGCCCACCCCCGCTACGTCCTTGGCCAGCTCGCAGTCATACGAAGCCGCCGACGGAATCGCGTCGTTGGGGTCCCAGATGTCCCGGTCGCCGTCACCGTCACCGTCCACCCCGTGCCCGGCCCAGGTCCCCGGGATGAACTGCGCGATCCCCCGCGCGTCCGCCGGACTGACGGCATTGGGGTTCCAGCCGCTCTCCGAGTACAGCTGGGCGGCCAACAAGGCCGGGCTGATCGCCGGGCACAAGGTGCCCCACTTCTGCACCAACGACTGGTACTTGCCCGGCACCGCGCCCTTCGCCAGCCCCAGTGCCCTGCCGCCGGCGCCCGCACCCACCAGTCCCGCCGCCGCGGAGTACGTCCCCACGACGAGCAGCACGAGGAAGCTCAGGGCCACTGCGATTCCGATCCCGCCTGCCATCCAGAATCTGCGCACCCGTCAACCCTCCCCCACACCGCCCCATTCCGACGGGTCATTCCCGTCTCCCGCGCCGACAACCCGATCAACCCACCCGGAAGCCGGAACACCCGACGCCGCGTACCGGTTCGGAACGTCCCCGACGTCGTGGAACCCCACCGCCCAGTCTCCCGGGTCACCGGCGAGCGGCAAAGCCCCCCATGCCTTCCCGGCCACGCGCCGGCCGAAAGCGACCCCGTCGCCCTTACCTCGGCGCGACGAACAGGCTCTGCGCGCTGCGCCCGATGGGCCCCTTCTCGTCGTGCAACCGCGCGTCGGCGAGACCGATCCCGGCCGCGTCCACGCTCGTACGGGCCTCCACACACGCCCACTCGCCAACCGGATGGCGGTGCAGATGGACGGTCAGGTCCCCGTTGACGAAGACGTAACGGCCGAAGTCCAACACCGCGCTGATGCCGTTGCCCGAGTCGGCGGCGATCAGCACCCGGTCCAGCGGGCGGGGCTCCTCCCCCGCGATCAGCGGCACCCTCATGCGCATCCAGCAGGTGCCCGGACCCGGCTCGGCGAACGCCCCGGCGACGAACCGGGTCTCCATGGCCGTGTGGTAACCGATCTCCCACGGCAGCTCGAACGGGGTCTGCGCCACCTCACCCGGCGGAGGCAGCTCCGGCCCGGGCACCACCGCCGGCACCGCCTCCCGCGCGACCCGGATCCGCAGCGCCCGAGCGAGCATCACCGGCGCGGCCCCGGCCGGGGCGAGGGCGGCCTCCACCACCTCGGTACCGCGGCCGGCGCGCACCACGCTGGTGGTGATCTCCAGCTCGCCGATCGGTACCGGGCGCAGGATCTCGTACGTGATCCGCGCGATCCGCATGTCCTCGCGCGCGCCGGCCCGCTCCTCGACCGCCCGCCCGAGCAGCGCGGCCGGCGGCCCGGCGTGCTGGGAGCGCTCGTCCCACGGCCCGCGCGTGAACGCGGTGGCCAGGAAGCGCCCTGTGTCCACCCGCTCGAAGAACCCCTCGGCAACACCCATGCCCCGCACGCTACCCACAGGTAACCCCCGGCACCACCCCCTCGTCCCCCGCTACCACCCCCGAAAACCACACCCGCCGGCCCGCGATCGCCGACCCACCGCCGCGACCGGGGACAATGGGTGGGTGCCGACCAACCCCACCCCCGCCCTGCACGCCGACTGCGCCAACTGCTTCGCGCTCTGCTGCGTCGCCCTGCCCTTCGCCAAGTCCGCCGACTTCGCCGTGAACAAGGCCGCCGGCACCCCCTGCGCCAACCTCCGCCAGGACTTCCGCTGCGGCATCCACACCGGCCTGCGCGACAAGGGCTTCCAAGGTTGCACGGTCTTCGACTGCTTCGGCGCGGGCCAGCAGGTCTCCCAAATCACCTTCGGCGGCCGCGACTGGCGCACGCACCCCGGCACCGCCCGCCGGATGTTCGATGTCTTCCCCGTGATGCGGCAGCTCCACGAGCTGCTCCACTACCTCACCGAGGCCCTCGCCCTCCCGGCGGCGGCCCCCCTCCACGAGGACCTGCGCGCCGCGCTCGCCGCGACCACCGAGGCCACCGGGGCGGACGCCGACACCCTCGCCCCCTTCGACGTCGGCGCCCTGCGCCAGGACGTCAACAGCCTCCTCCTCAAGACGAGCGAACTCGTCCGCGCCACCGCCCCCGGTCCGAAGAAGAACCACCGCGGCGCCGACCTGATGGGCGCCCGCCTCGCCGGCGCGGACCTGCGCGGAGCCAACCTGCGCGGCGCCTACCTGATCGCCGCCGACCTCTCCGGCGCCGACCTGCGCACGGCCGACCTCATCGGCACGGACTTCCGCGACGCCAACCTGTGCGACGCGGACCTGCGCGACGCCCTCTTCCTCACCCAGCCCCAGCTCAACGCCGCCCGCGGCTCCGCCACCACCCGCATACCCCCTTCTCTGACCCGCCCCTCCCACTGGGCCTGAGCCACCCCCCACCACCGGCCCCCACCAGCGGTCCCGCCGCGCACACCCCGCCGCACCGGCAATCATTGCCCGGCGTCATGCACCGTGATACACAGAGTGACCATACGTTCTTCCGTATACACACCGTTTCCGCCCAGGTCAGGGCGACGAGGCGGGGGCCGGCCCGGGAGAACGGGTAAAGAGAGCCGTCAAGTCGACGACGAGGGCGGTTTCATCAGGGAAGATAGTGCGTAACCCCTGCCGTCGGGCAGGGGCTACCGGAACTACCCATACTGGGGCGGTGAGTTACATGATCCTGGCAGCCGAAAAGGGCGACATCACCACCATCATCGGCGGAATCGCCCCGAACTGGGGGCCGTTCGGCAGTCTCGGCAACGAAGCGAAGGTCATGGTCGAGGTGGTCATGGCCGTCGCGATCCTCCTCTGCCTCGGCATCGCCATCTGGGGCGCCGCCAAACAGCGCATCGGCGCGACGGCCCTGCGCGACACGTTCAGCGCGGAACAGGGCAAGGGCCTGATCGTGGCCGGACTCACGGGCGTCTTCATCATCGGCTCCCTGGGCACCCTCTTCACGATCGTCTACGGAATGGCCGTCTAGCCGTGCCGCCCGCCGGCCGTCGTACCTGATGGCGAATCAACACACCGCGGCCACCCGGCCACGAGCGCTACCGTCGTACGACGCGGAGGGGGCGGACACGTAATGAGCAACGACGACCAGTACGGTGGCG
Organism: Streptomyces sp. NPDC046557; assembly: GCF_040645975.1. Lineage (NCBI taxonomy): Bacteria > Bacillati > Actinomycetota > Actinomycetes > Kitasatosporales > Streptomycetaceae > Streptomyces > Streptomyces sp. NPDC046557. The sequence goes on along the minus strand of NZ_JBEYZH010000010.1, from coordinate 7,401 downwards.
GCGGCTACGGCGAGGTCGGCGGCACGGGCCAGACCCGCACCCGCCTCCCCGACACCCCCACCGACCCCTACGGCACCCCCCGCCGCACCCCCCGCGCCTCCCGCAGCCTGATCACGGTGGTCGGCGTCGTGGTCCTCCTCATCGCCGCCATCGCGTTCGCGAACCAGTCGGGGGACACCACACCACCCGCCTCCTCGGACAAGGCCCCGGCCACCACCCCCACCGCCCCCACCGGCACCCGCCCCCTCACCCCCCAACCCGGCACCCTCCCCAAGGGCTTCGCCCACGACGAACAGGGCGCCCAGTCCGCCGCGTCGAACTACGCCGTCGCCCTCGGCTCCGACGGCATGCTCAAGCGGGACCAGCGCCACGCGATCATGGACGCCCTCTACACCCCCGCGGCGTCGGCCGCGCGCAAGGGCACCCAGGACTCCGCCTACTCCACCGCCTTCCTCGCGAGCCTCGGCCTCGACGCCGACGGCAACGCCCCCCAGGGCAGCGTCTTCGTCACCCGCGCCGTCCCCGTCGGCACCCGCGTCGACAGCTACAGCCCCACCAACGCGAAGGTCTCCGTCTGGTACACGGGCCTGCTCGGCATGTCGGGACCGAAGTCGACCGACCCCGTGCGCACCACCTGGAAGACCTGGACGTTCGAACTGACCTGGACCGGCGAGGACTGGAAGGTCAACGCCGACACCCAGCAGGACGGCCCCGCCCCCGTCCCGGGCGACGTCCCCGCCTCCACGTCCGACGACATCAGCAAGGCCGTCAAGGAGTTCGGAGGGTTCACCTATGCCCGGTAGCCGCCGTAACGGCCGGCCCTTCCGCATCGCCGGAACACTGGCCGCCGTACAGACCACACTGGTCGTGCTGTCCGCCCGGGCCTTCGCCGCACCCACCCCACCGCCCACGGCCACCCCCACCCCGAGCGCGTCCCCCCCTCAGAGCGGCAAGTGCGAAGGGGTCATCGGCCCGCTCAAGGAATCCTGCGAGCGCAGCGTCGGAGGCAACCCCACCGGCAGCCCCAACACCGGTCTGACCACCAACACCCCCGACGCCATCAACCCCCTCGCCTCCCTCGCCAAGGGCTGCGCCGACGCCGCCGCCTGGATCATCGGCAAGCTCGGCCAAGCCATCAAGGGCACGGCCACCGTCGACTTCACCAACCCCGCCTTCCTCCAGCAGTACGCGGTCGTCTTCGCCGCCAGCACCATCCTCACCCTCGTCCTGTGGCTCCTCGCCGTCGCCAAGCGCGCCATCCGCGGCGTCCCCCTCACCACCGCCATGTCCGAAGCCATCGGCTTCCTCTGGCTCACCGTCCTCGCCTCCGCCTTCACCCCCCTCATCCTCTACACGGTCGTCTCCGCCACCGACGCCGTCACCCAAGTCATCGCCACCGCCACCGGCGGCCAGGGCGACGTCTTCTTCGGCTCCTTCGCCGAAGCCCTCAAGAAGGGCGACGACATCGGCGGCGGCCCCATCATGCTGATCGTCGTCGCCCTCGTCACCGTCCTCGCCGCCGGCGTCCTGTGGCTGGAGCTCGTCATCCGCGCCGCGCTCCTCTACGTCGGCGCCCTCCTCGGCACCGTCGTCTACGCCGGCCTCGTCGACCGCAACATGTGGGGCCACGTCCGCCGCTGGGCCGGCATCATGATCGCCGTCATCCTCGTGAAGCCGGTCATCGTCATCGTCCTCGGCCTCGCCGGCGCCCTCGCCGGCGACAAGGGCCCCGACGCCTTCTCCGCCGTCGTCTCCGGCCTCGCCATCATCCTCCTCGCGATCTTCGCGTCCGCCATGATCTACCGCTTCGTCCCCGGCTTCGGCGACGAGATCGCCTCCGCCCGCTCCAACCGCAGCAAGGCCACCGACGGCGCCCAGGCGGCCGCCGTCATCAGCTCACCGGCCTCCCTCGTCTCCCAGGGCATCAAGACACACAGCAGCCGCGGCGCCCACCGCGCCGGCGGCGGCGAAGGCGGCGGCGCCCCCCGCCCCGCCAACCCCATCTCCGGAGGCGTGGCCGCCCACAGCAGCCGCCCCACCGGCGGCGGATCCGCCGGCGGAACCGTCCCCTCCGCCGCACCCGCGCCCCGCACTGGATCGAGTACGAGGAACACAGGAGGTGACGGGCGTTGACGACCCAGTCCCACCAGCTCCACCCGGTCGCGCCCCGCCGCACGTATCTCATCGGCCGCGCGAGGCCGAACGCGATCGTCGGCAAGAACCGCGAAACCGGCGAGATCGCCCTGATCATCGTCGGCGCGTTTTTCGGCATGATGAGCGGACTGCTCGTCCCCGACCTCGCCCTGCGCATCGTGAGCCTCGCCGGCTTCCCCCTGCTCGCGCTCGCCGCCGTGTACGTCCCCTACAAGGGCCGCACCTTCTACAAGTGGTTCGAGATCAACCGCAGCTACAAACGCACCCTGCGCCGCGCCGCCACCTACCGCTCCGGCGCCATGGAAGCCGGCGTCCGCGCCGCCGACGGCCGCGAGGTCGAAGTCGGCCCGCCCCCCGGCATCGGCCGCATCAACTGGCTCGCCGCCCCCTTCGGCCCCGACGAGATCGCCGTCCTCCTCCACGCCGACCGCCGCACCGTCACCGCCGCCATCGAGATCGAGGGCCCCGGCGTCGGCCTGCGCGACAGCGAGGACCAAGAAGCCCTCGTCGACCGCTTCGGCACCCTCCTCAAGCACGTCGCCAACGGCGACGGCTTCGTCACCCGCCTCCAGATGCTCGCCCGCACCCTCCCCGCCGACCCCGACGCCCACGCCAAGGACGTCGCCCAGCGCGGAGACACCAAGGCCCCCGTCTGGCTGCGCGACTCCTACGACCAGCTCCAGTCGATGGTCTCCACCTCCTCCGAGCAGCACCGCGCCTACCTCGTCGCCTGCATGCACTACACGCGCGAACTCGCCGCCGAGGCCCACACCATCGCCCGCGCCTCCACCCCCCACAAGGGCCGCAAACTCGACCGCGACGCCGGACTCGCCATCGTCATGGCCCGCGAGCTCACCGACATCTGCGCCCGCCTCGCCGAAGCCGACATCCGCGTCCGCCAACCCCTCGGCCAGGGCCGCCTCTCCTCCCTCGTGCACTCCATGTACGACCCGGACCACCCCATCGACCACATCCAGGCCATGACCAAGCGCAACGCCTGGCCCGCCGAACTCGACGCCGTCGAACCCACCTACCTCCAGGCCAAGACCCGCGAGTCCTCCACCCGCGCCCCCTGGTGCCACGCCACCGCCTGGGTGAAGGAATGGCCCATGACCCCCGTCGGCGTCAACTTCCTCGCCCCCCTCCTCGTCCACACCCCCGACGTCATCCGCACCGTCGCCGTCACCATGGACCTGGAGCCCACCGAAGTGGCCATCGAGCGCATGCTCACCGAGAAGACCAACGACGAGGCCGACGCCAGCCGCGCCGCCAAGATGAACCGCACCGTCGACCCCCGCGACATCGCCGCCCACGGCCGACTCGACCAAAGGGGTGAAGATCTGGCCAGCGGTGCGGCGGGAGTCAACCTCGTCGGGTACATCACGGTGTCCTCGCGTTCACCCGAGGCCCTCGCCCGCGACAAGCGGACCATCCGTGCCTCGGCCGGCAAGTCCTACCTGAAACTCGAATGGTGCGACCGCGAGCACCACCGCGCCTTCGTCAACACCTTGCCGTTCGCCACCGGCATCCGACGCTAGCCGGAAGGAAGCGCCGCCCATGCGAGACCCGATGTCCGCGCTGACGGACGCCTTCACCAGCTTCCTCTTCGGCAAGGTCGAAACCACCCGCCTGCCCGTCCGCACCTCCACCGGCCAGGCACAAGCCGTCTACCTGCCCACCGCCGCCCCCGGCCTCGGTGACTCCGGTGTCATCATCGGCCGCGAGGTCTACAGCGGCAAGGGCTACATCTACGACCCCTTCCAGCTCTACGGGCAACAGCTCCCCGCCCCCCACTGGCTGGTCCTCGGCGAATCCGGAAACGGCAAGTCGGCGCTCGAAAAGACCTACGTCCTACGCCAGCTCCGCTTCCGCGACCGCCAGGTCGTCGTCCTCGACGCCCAGGGCGAAGACGGCGTCGGCGAATGGAACCTGATCGCCCAGCAGCTGGGGATAACCCCCATCCGCCTGGACCCGATCGCCGCCAACGACGACGGGATCCGCCTCAACCCCCTCGACCCGGCGATCACCACGACCGGACAACTCGCGCTGCTCCGCACCATCATCGAAGTAGCCATGGGACACGGCCTCGACGAGCGCGCGGGCTTCGCGCTCAAGGTCGCGCACGCCTACGTCGTCGACACCGCCCGCGACCGCCAGCCCGTCCTCACCGACATCGTGGAACAGCTGCGCCACCCCAAACCCGAATCCGCCGAAGCGATGAACGTCGACATAGACGATGTCCGGGCCTGGGGCCTCGACGTCGCCCTCGTCCTCGACCGCCTCGTCGACGGCGACCTCCGCGGCATGTTCGACGGCCCCACCACCGTCGGCATCGACCTCGACGCCCCGCTCATCGTCTTCGACCTGTCCCACATCGACCGCAACTCCATCGCGATGCCGATCCTCATGGCGATCGTCGGCGTCTGGCTGGAACACACCTGGATCCGCCCGGACCGCAAGAAGCGCATCTTCCTCGTCGAAGAGGCATGGCACATCATCAACAGCCCCTTCGTCGCCCAGCTGTTCCAGCGCCTCCTCAAGTTCGGCCGCCGCCTCGGCCTGTCCTTCGTCGCCGTCGTCCACCACCTCTCGGACGTCGTCGACGGAGCGGCGGCCCGCGAAGCCGCGGCCATCCTCAAAATGGCCTCCACCCGCACCATCTACGCCCAGAAGGCCGACGAGGCCCGCGCCACCGGCCGCGTCCTAGGCCTGCCCCGCTGGGCCGTCGAAATCATCCCGACCCTCACCCCCGGCATCGCCGTCTGGGACGTCAACGGCAACGTCCAGGTCGTCAAACACCTGATCACCGAAGCCGAACGCCCCCTCGTCTACACCGACCGCGCCATGACGGAATCCTCCGCCCCGCAACTCCCCGACGACCTGCTGGCGGCCGAACTCGAAGCGGAACAGCGCGCCCTCCTCATGGAACGCCACCGCAACGGCGGCCCCGGCTCGGCGACCACGGTGGCGTAGCCATGCCCGACCCACGACGTACGGACCCACCCGCGCGCACCGGAGGCATTCCCGACGGAGTCCTGGTCGGCCTCCTGGCCTTCCTCCTCGGCCTCGCCGTCCTGATCTGGTCGGCCACCGGCCTGGCGGCCCTCTTCGCGAAGGGCGCCTGGCCGGCCACGGTCACGTTCACCCGCACCCCGGGGGCCGTCCGCGCCCTGATAACGGAACCCCACGACATCGCCGCGGCCTGGCCGGACACCGACCCCGCGGCCCTCTCCGGCTGGGGCCTCTTCTGGGGCCTCTTCATCAGCCAGCTCCTGATCCTGCTGGTCCTCACGGTCTTCACCCTGGGCCTCATCACCCGCGCCCGCGCCCGCCGCCACCCCAACCCAGCCCCACAGCCACCCCCAGCCGCGGCGACACAATCAGCCCCGCCGGCACACCCAGCCTCGCCGGCGGCGTTCGAGGCGCAGGGGTCCGAGGCCCACGCCCCCAGCACTACAGCCGCACCGGCACCGCCACCCGCACCGCCACCCGCACCGGCCCCCACCGACGACGCCTACCGCTACGGCTTCGGCTACGCCCCCACCCCCACACTCACCCCCACCGCCACGGCCCCCGCCACAACGCCCCGCCTCGCGTACGCCCCACCCCCCACCCGCCACTCCGCGGCCACCACCTTCCTCACCCAGGCAGACGGCGCGGCACTCGTCGTCACCTCCTCCCCCACCCTCTGGTCCACGACGAAGGACGCCCGCGCCAAACTCGGCCCGGTCCTCCTCTACGACCCCACCCACCTCTGCGACACCCCGGCCCGCATGCACTGGAACCCGACCGAAGGCTGCGCCGACCGCGACACCGCCGCCGCCCGCGCCATCGCCCTGCTGGCCCCCGTCCGCCCCCAGGCCCGCATGGACGCCGCCATCGCCGACACCGCGGAAACCCTCCTCCGTAGCTGGCTCCACGCCGCGGCCCTCGACGACCGCCCCTTCAAACAGCTCCACCGCTGGGCCCAAGGCACCAACGCCCAGGACCCGGTCCGGATCCTGCGCACCCACCACCAGGCCGCCCCGGGCTCCGCCGGCGAACTCGAAAGCGCCCTCACCGCCCACTCCGAACGACGCGAGCACGCCCAGCACCTGACGGCCCGCGCCCTCTCCTGCCTCACCTCGGTGCACATCCGCGAGGCGTGCAATCCCCACCGAACGGATTCGCTGACCCTGGCATCGTTCATCAGCGAGGGGGGAACCCTCTATGTGGTGGGAGAACCCCTGGAAGACCCCCGTACCCACCCGGGTGCGATGCCCCTGCTGACCGCACTCGCCGCAAGCGTGGTCGAGCATGGCCGTCGCATGGCCGCCAGGTCATCCCACGGTCGGCTCGACCCACCACTCACGCTCGTCCTGGACGACATTGCCGCCGTCGCCCCCATCCCACAGCTCCCCGAGCTGCTCCAGGACGGCACGCTCCCCCTTCTCGCCCTCTGCCGGAGCCGGGAACAGGCCCGCGCCCGTTGGCCGGAGGCCGCCGAATTCACCCCCGCCGGCCGCCCGACCGGCCCGGGCACCCACTAACCCCGCCCCGGCCTCGCGAACACGTACTCCCGCTCCTTGGCCCCGCCCGGATCCCCCGGCATCGGCACGGTCACCCCGCTCTCCCGGAAGCCGAACCGCCGGTAGAACGCCTCGGCCCGCGCGTTCTCCTCGTGTACGAAGAGACGTACGCGCTCCACCCCCGGCCCCTCCAACGACCACGCCCATTCCAGCGCGGCCTCGAACAACGTCTCCGTCAGGCCCGTCCCCCGCTGCTCGGCCCGCACGAACACACCGACCAGGTGCCCCTGCTCCTGCTCGACCGGCTTACCGAAGTAGTCCGGCACGCCGGCCGCCTCGACCAGCAACGTCACCGACCCGTCCCACTGCCCGTCCGCCGCCTCCGCGACGAACTGCCGGGCGCCTCGCCCTTCGCAGGCCCGCTCCGTCCGTCCCTGCCAGAACTCGTCCGGCTGAGCCTCGGCCTCTTCCACCGACTCCAGGAAAGCAACGGCTGCCGCCGGATCCCGCAGCGCGATGAGCCGCAGCTCCTTCGCCTTGTCCCATTCGTCGCGCCGCACCGGCCGTATCACATGTCGTGTCATAACAGCGGATCCAACCACACGCCCCCGCGCGCCCGCTCCACATAATCCATCCGGCCGGTGAACGCAGAAAAGCCCCGCACCGAACCCGGTAAAGGGCTGGTGCGGGGCTTCCGCAATGATTGTTCGGCGGCGTCCTACTCTCCCACAGGGTCCCC
>NZ_JBEYZH010000009.1:1081-221309 GCF_040645975.1 Streptomyces sp. NPDC046557 | reverse complement strand
GAGCCCGTGTACCCGAGGGCCCGCGCGACGATCCCCAGCTCCAACAGCTCCGGATGTGTCAGCGGGTCGCGGCGCCCGGCAGACCTTCCCGGCCACAGCACTAGAGCGGGTGACGGACCCAGACGTTCGGCTCGACGTAGACCGCGTGGTCATGGTCCGGTGCGCAGTGGACGGGGACGAGTGCTCCGGGTACCCGCACCGGACCCGGCGCGTCGAACGGCAGGCCCGTCCACTCGCGCCACTGCGCCAACGAGCCGCTGATCGTCATGGACAGCGGGGCCACCGAGTCGATGACCGCCCCCGCCCGCACATGGACCCGTAGCCACGGGTCGTACGGGAGCCCGTCCTCCCGGATGCGGAACGCGTACTCCCCCATCGGGGTGTCCGGCTCCGCCGGCTTGCCGTTCGGCCGTACGGGCGCCACCACCTCCGCGAAACCGTGCGCGCGGGCGTTGTCCCGCATCGCCGCGAGCATCCGCCCGGACAGGCCCTCACCCTGCCGGTGGGGGCCGACCGTGATCTCGATGGCGCTGACCGTGTCGGGCTCCACCCCGGCCCGGCGGTCCGCGAAGGCCCACATCAGGACCTGATCCCAGCCGCGCGCGGGCAGCGCCCCGCCGCGGCCGTCCACGTGCAGGGCGAAGGGCACGCTGAACGCCCGGGCAACCACCTCCTCGCCGTCCGTGGCGATGAACACGTACTCCGGCAACTCGGCCACCATCCACGGGTACAGCAGCGCGGAGACGGGGTCGTGGGCGGCAAACGCCGGCCAGGGGTTCTTCATGTCCCAGAGCCGGTCGGCGAGTTCGGGCCGCCGGTCGAGCGTGGTGATCAGGATGCCGGTCATGCCCGGAGGCTAGGACGCGGAGGCGGCGGCCACAATCGCTTTACCGCGCGGGCCCGGCGCTCAGACCTGTCCGCCCAGGCCGCCGCCGCGCAGGCGCCGGGCCGCCTCCGTCAGTTCCGCGGCGGCCGCGACCCCGGCGAAGCTGAGCCGGACGTACGGGCCCGGCGGTTCCGCGCAGAAATACGACCGGCCCGGGGCGACCGCCACCCCGGCCCGCAGGGCGGCCGCGACGAAGGCGGCCTCGTCGGTGCCCTCCCCCGGCCGGACCCACAACTGGTAGCCCCCGCGCGGCAGGTGCGGCACCTCCAGGGCGGGCAGCTCCCGGCGCAGGGCGCCCGCGAGCACCTCCCGCCGGTGGCGCAACTCGGCGGAGACGGCCCGCAGGTGGCGCGGCCAGGCCGGCGCGCCGACCAGTTCCAGGGCCGCCTCCTGGAGCGGCCGGGGCACGAAGAAGCTGTCCACGACCTGGATGGCGCGCAGCCGGTCCAGCACCGGCCCCCGGGCGGCCAGCGCCCCCACCCGCATGCTGGGCGAGGTCACCTTGGTCAGGGACCGCACGTGGACCACCACCCCGTCCTCGTCCTCGGCGGCGAGCGTCGGCGGCAGCGCTCCGGCGTCCTCGTGGGCCAGCGCCCGGGCGTAGTCGTCCTCGACGACGAACGCCCCGGCGGCCCGTGCGATCCGGAGCACCTCGGCGCGCCGCGCCCCCGCCAGCACCGCGCCGGTCGGGTTCTGGAACAGCGGCTGGCATACGAAGACCCGCGCGCCCGTCGCTTCGAAGGCGGCGGCCAGCAGCTCCGGCCGGACCCCGTCGGAATCGACCGGGACGGGTACCGGCCGGCACCCCGAGGCGCGCGCGATCGCCAACATGCCGGGGTAGGTCGGTGACTCCACGAGGATCGGGGCCCCGGGCGGCGCCAGCGCCCGCAGCGCGGTGGTCAGCGCGCTCTGCCCACCGGCGGTGATCAGGACGTCGGCCGTGGTGAGCGCGCGGGTCGCGCCGCCGATCTCGCGGGCGAACCAGTCGCGCAGCTCGGGCAGTCCCTCCACCGGTGTCCGCCCCCACGCGCCGGGCCGCCGCCCGGCCCGGGCCAGGGCAGCCGCCATGGCCCGCTCGGGCTGGAGCGAGGGGTGCAGGTAGCCGCTGTGCAGCTCGATCACCCCGGGCGGCGGCGCCGCCAGCGTCACCAGGACCCCGGACGCGTCGACGGAACGCGGCACGACATCGCCGGCGCCCTCGGCGGTCAGGGCGACCTCCTGCCAGGAGGTGTCCCCGGGCGCGGGGACCGACGTACGGGGCTGCGCGCGGTATACCCCGGCACCGGGCCGGGTGACGACGAGCCCCTCCGCGGCGAGCTGGGCGAGGGCCCGGGAGACGGTGACGGGGCTGACCCGGTAGCGCTCGACCAGGGCCCGACTCGACGGCAGCTTTCCACCTGCCGAGTAGCGGTTCAGCTCGGTCCGGAGAGATTCTGCCAGGGACGCCACACTGCTACGCTCGTACATGACAGCACAGAATAGCGCTACTCTCACCGCCTCGATAGCGGTCCGGAAATCGGCGGACCGGAGATCCGCGAGGGGCGGAACGGCTCTGGCCGCCCTCGGCGTCACCATGTTCTCCCTGACCTTCCCCGGGACCGCCTGGGGCCTGGAGAGCTTCGGCCCGTGGTCGCTCGTGGCCCTGCGCGGCGTCCTCGCGGCCCTGGTGGCGGGCGGCCTCCTGCTCGCCCTTCGGGTCCCGCCGCCCGCGCGGGAGCATTGGTCGGGGCTGCTGGTCGTCGCGGCCGGGGTCGTCGTCGGCTTCCCCCTGCTGACCACCCTCGCGCTGCGGACCTCCACGACCTCGCACGCCGCCGTGGTGGTGGGGCTGCTGCCGCTGACCACGGCGGTGGTGTCCTCGCTGCGCACCGGGGCCCGGCCCTCGGGCCGCTTCTGGGCCGCGGCCGTCGCCGGGGCGCTGGTCGTCCTCGGCTTCACCCTCGGGCAGAGCGGCGGTTCCGTCTCGGCCGGCGACCTGTACCTGTTCGGCGCGCTGCTGGTGTGCGCGGCCGGCTACACGGAGGGCGGACGGCTGGCGCGGGTGCTGCCGGGCTGGCAGGTGATCGGTTGGGCGCTGGTGCTGTGCCTGCCCGTCGGGCTGGTCGGCTCGGCGGTCGGGCTCGCCCACGAGCCGGTGCATCCGACCTGGCACGGGGTGGCCGGGCTCGTCTGGGTGGCGGCGGGGTCGTCCTTCTTCGGCCTGTACGTCTGGTACCGGGGCATGGCGGAGATCGGCGCCGTCCGGGCCAGTCAGCTCCAGCTCGCCCAGCCGCTGCTGACGCTCGTCTGGTCGGTCGCGCTGCTGGGCGAGCGGCTGTCGCCGGCCGCGCCGGTGGCCGCCGGCGCGGTCCTGATCTGCATCGCCGTTACCCAACGGGTCAAATAGGGGCCTACCGGCCTAAACTGCTAGCACGGATCGGACCGCCACCGAGGAGGTCAGCTATGCGCGCGACCGAGGGCGACCAGCTGGTACAGCACGGCAGGATCGTGGGCCAGCACGACAAGGTCGGAGAGATCACGCAGGTCCTGGGAGAGAACGGCACCCCTCCCTACCGGGTCCGCTTCCAGGACGGGCACGAGGCCGTGATGTCCCCGGGCCCCGACTGCGTGGTGAAGCACCCGACCGAATCCCCCCAGTGAATCCTCCTCTTCCTCCGTCTGCGCACGGCCGCAGCCGGGTTCAGCGCGGTGGCACCGGCGTCGGATAGTGATCGGCGACCACCCGTGCCATCGCCCCGTTGGGGTCCGCGACCACCTGCTTGGCCGAGAAGTAGACATGGCCGCGGACCTCGGGGTAGCCCTTGGCGAAGCTCACGTGCCGTGACAGTTCCGCGGGGTCCCTCCAGGCTTCGGTCGTGCTGTCGGCGTCGCAGCGGTACAGCGCCTCCCCCACGTACAGGCTCACTCCCGTCCCCGCCACCGTGCGGGCCCACCAGGGGACGATCTCGGCGTAGTCGGCGCTCGGGTGTCCGAGCTGCCAGTACGCCTGCGGCACGATGTAGTCGATCCAGCGCTCCTTGACCCACTTGCGGGTGTCCGCGTACAGGTCGTCGTACGTCCCCACTCCCGCCCGGGTGCGCGAACCCCGCGGGTCCACGTCGTCGTTGCGCCAGACGGCGAACGGGCTGACGCCGAACCGGACCGCCGGCCGGATGCGGCGCAGCCGCTCGGACATCTCCCGGACCAGGGTGTCCGTGTTGTCGCGGCGCCAGTCCGCGCGGGAGTCGAAGGCGCCGCCGTACTCCTCGAACGCCGCGTCGTCGTCGAAGTCCTCGCCCTCGACGGGATACGGGTAGAAGTAGTCGTCCCAGTGCACCCCGTCCACGGGATAGCGGGCCACGGCGTCGGCCATGGCGTCCTGGACGAATCGCCGCACCTCGGGCATGCCGGGGTTGTAGTACAGCTTTCCGCCGTACGCGACCACCCACTCCGGGTTCCGTCGGGCCGGGTGCGTGTCGGCGAGCCGGTCGGGATCGGTGTGGTTGGCCACCCGGTACGGGTTGAACCAGGCGTGCAGCTCCAGCCCCCGCTCGTGGGCGGCGGCGACCGCCGTACCCAGCGGGTCCCAGCCGGGATCACGGCCCTGCGTCCCGGTCAGCCACTGGGACCAGGGCTCCAGCGGCGAGGGCCACAGCGCGTCGGCCGCCGGCCGGACCTGGAGGACGACGGCGTTCAGCCTGCGTTCGACGGCGGTGTCGAGCAGGGCCAGCAGCTCCGCGCGCTGCCGGTCTGCGGACAACCCGCTCTTCGAAGGCCAGTCGACGTTCTCCACGGAGGCGATCCACATGCCGCGGAACTCGGCGGGGGCGGCGGGGGCGGCGGGCGAGCGCCCGGGACCACCCGTGCGGCGCTCGACCCCGGTCTCCCGCGCGGCCCGCGCGGGGCCCGCCGCGGCTCCGGCGGCCAGTAGGCCCGCCGCTCCGGCCAGTAGCCTGCGTCGTCCGATGTGCGCCATGTGACGGCTCCGTTCCGTTCTGTGACATCGCTCGCGTCCGCCCAGCATGCCCGCCCCGGGCCGTCACCCGGTGGAAGGTCGGGGGTAACGTCGTGGGGCGTGGCGGGCGCCGGACAGCAGTTACCACTGCCGAGGACGGGGGACCCGCCGACGGATGAGCAGCGAAAGGCACGAAGTGACTGACCTCCCTTCCGACATCACTCGAGTCGGCGTAGTGGGCTGTGGCCAGATGGGCGCGGGTATCGCCGAGGTGTGCGCCCGCAGTGGCCTTGAGGTCAAGGTCGCCGAGACCACGGGCGAGGCCCTGGAGATCGGACGTACCCGGCTGTACAACTCCCTGACCAAGGCCGCCGAACGCGGCAAGATCAGCGAGGAGGAGCGGGACGCCACCCTGGCCCGCCTCACCTTCACCACCGACCTCGGCGAGTTCGCCGACCGCGACCTCGTCATCGAGGCCGTCGTCGAGAACGAGCAGGTCAAGACGGAGATCTTCCAGGTCCTGGACCAGGTGATCACCCGCCCGGACGCGATCCTCGCCTCCAACACCTCCTCGATCCCGCTGGTCAAGCTGGCCGTCTCGACCTCGCGGCCCGACCAGGTGATCGGCATCCACTTCTTCAACCCGGCCCCCGTGCAGCAGCTGGTCGAGCTGATCCCCGCGCTGACCACGAGCGACGAGACCGTGAAGCGGGCCGAGGCCCTGGTGCGGGACGTGCTCGGCAAGCACGCGATCCGCGCCCAGGACCGGTCCGGTTTCGTGGTCAACGCGCTGCTCATCCCCTACCTGCTGTCGGCGATCCGGATGTTCGAGTCCGGCATCGCCAGCCGCGAGGACATCGACAACGGCATGGAGCTGGGCTGCGCCCACCCGATGGGCCCGCTGAAGCTGGCGGACCTGATCGGCCTGGACACCGTCGCGTCGGTCGCGGACAGCATGTACGCCGAGTTCAAGGAGCCGCTGTACGCCGCTCCCCCGCTGCTCCAGCGGATGGTCGACGCCGGCCGGCTCGGCCGCAAGACGGGTGCGGGCTTCTACCCGTACGGCTGAACCGGCCGGGACGCACCGCACGGCGCGCCGGGCCCGGGAAGGGCAGGGCGGGGCCGGGCAGGGCCTGGCTCAGCCCACGCGCAGGTGGCGCAGCAGGAGCAGACCGGCCGCCATGTTGGCGGCCGGTATCTCGCCGCGGGCGATCATGTCCGGGATCTGTTTGAGCGGGACCCAGGCGCGGCGCGAGGATTCGAAGTCGTCCTCGGGGTGGCCGGTGTAGGTGGCCCCCTCCGCCCAGTAGAGGTGGTGGCGGGCGTCGGTCAGCCCGTTCGACGGCTCGACCGTCATCAGGTGGTGCAGCGGGCCGGGGCGCCAGCCCGATTCCTCCTCCATCTCGCGGGCGGCGGCGACCGCGATGTCCTCGCCGTCCTCCACCACCCCGGCGGGCAGCTCCCAGCCCCAGCTGTCGGTGATGAAACGGTGGCGCCACAGCAGCAGCACCTCGTTGGCGTCGTTGACGGCCGTGGCCGCGGCGACGGGCCGCAGTCGGATCACGAAGTGGTCCAGGTGCCGCCCGTCGGGGAGTTCCACATCCGCGAGGTTCACATCGAACCAGCGGTTCTTGTACACGGTCTGCTCACTCAGGTTCGTCCACTGCACGGCATTGCCACCTTTCTTCGAACGGGTGGCAATATGGCAGCAGTCGGGGGCGTCACAGGGGAACGCGCAGCGCCCCGTCGATGAGCCGGGCGGTCTCCTCGGCGCCCGCGCAGCCGCTGGCCAACAGCTGTTCCCGGACGGTGCGCAAGCGGTCGCGCAGCCGCAGCGATTCCATCCCCTTGGCCCGCTCGGCCATTTCGGCGGCGGACGCCACCGCCCGGTCCGCCTCCCCTTGGCGCAGCTGGACCTCGCACAACATGGCCAGCCGGTGGACCCGGCCGCGGTCGTGGGCCGGGGTGTCGGCGGCGGTCGCCGCCTGGGCGTGCGCGGCCGCCAGATCGCCCAGGCTGAGCAGTGCCTCCGCCACCTGTACGTTGACCAGCCCGGGCTGTACGTACCCGGTCTCGGCCGGCTCCTTACCCGGTTGGATGCGCTCGGCGGCCCCCTCCGCACGCCGGATGCAGCCCAACGCGGCAGCCGCGTCCCCGAGTCGGGCGTACGCCTTGGCCTGCATCGCGTACAGGTCGGCGGCCAGGGCCGGGGTGGTGTGCCGTCCGGCGGCCCGCAGCGCGGCCTCGGCGAAGGCGACGGCCTGCCGGTGGTCGCGCAGGTGCAGCGACTGGTTGACGAGCAGCGCGATCACGTACGCCCCGAGACCCCGGTCACCGCTGGCCTTCGCGAGCCGCAGCGCCTGGTGGAAGTACCGCTGCGCGAGGCCGTGGGCGTCCGAGTCGTACGCGCAGATCCCCGCCACGGCCACCAGGGAGCCGGTCGCCCGGTGCAGTTGCCGCCCGAGGCCGTCGGGGTAACTCCCGCGCAGCAGGGGCGCGGTCTCGCTCCCGAGGAAGCGCACGATGCGGGCACGGGTGGCGAGGCCGCCGGAGCGGCGGTACATCAGCTCGTAGTGGCAGCGGGCGGCCCGCAGGATCTCGATGTGCTCGGGGCCGACGCGGTGGGGGCCCTCCCGGGACACGTCGCCGTCCTCGGGCGGGTTCTCCCACTCCCAGACCGGGATGACGGCGGGCGTTCCCGTCAGCGCCTCCACCGCCGTCGGCCGGGACCGACCGTGCTCGTCGGCCCGCCAGAGGGCGGCGGCGCGGTCCACGAAGCCGCTGAGCGGGGTCGGGTGGGGCGCGGACCGCCCCGGAGGACCGAGCCCGGCGTCGTCCAATGACACGGGCCGCCGCAGCCGCCCGCCGAGCACCTCGCAGATCAGCTCGGGCACGGCGCCGCGCGGTCGCTGCCCCTTCAACCAACGGGAGACGGCCGTGTGTTCGTAGCGCAGCGCGAGTCCGCGGGACCGGCCCGCCTGGTTCACGTGCGCGGCGAGGCCGGCGTGGGACATTCCCGCCTCGGCGAGGAGGGCGTCGAGCAGGGCATTGGGCTGCATGGGCCCCTCCAACGGCTTGTCCCGCTCAGGCTAGTGGGTGCGCGGTTCGCACGGGGTGTGAACCGAGTACGCGCATAAATGCGATACGCACCCTGCCGCGGGGGTGGTCGGGGGCGCTTCACTTAAGGGCCTCGCCAAGAGGCCGCTCGGGTCGTCGGCTCCCCCTCGTACAGTGCGACGACCCGGCACCGCGCCGCCCGTCCTGTTGTCTGCCCGACACTCCACGGCAGGCGGGCGGCGCGCCGCGGTTCCGCCGCAGCCCGGTTGGTCGCCGGGCCCGCCGGAACCGGGGCGCCGCGCACCGGGCCCTCCCACCGGGACCCGGTGCGCTGCCCCGCCCGGGGGTTGCCCCGGCGGCGAAGCGGCACCCGACCGGGGTGGCCGGGATTGCCCGGCCGGCCGCACCCGTCCCGGGGGCTGGACCACGAAGCCACACCCGTACCGGGGTTGCATGGCGAAGCCTTACCCGCCGGGGCCGGATCGCACAGCCGCACCCGTACCGGCGTTACCCCGCGAAGCCCTACCCGCTCGCGGCGAACCCCCACCCGCCGAGGGCTGGACCGCGCAGCCGTACCCGTACGGGGGTTGCCCCACGAAGCCATACCCACCGGGGCTGAATCACGCAGCCGCACCGCTACCCGGCGTTACTCGCCTTCCGTACCGGGAGCGGGACCACAAAGCCGCACCGCCAGGTCGGTTGCTCCGCACAGCCCCACCCGTCCCGGGGCCGGACCGCACAGCCGTACCCGGCGGGGGCCCCGTCCGGACGAGGCTGATTTCAGCCTCGCCGGCGTTTGAGGCGCGGGGGCGGGGCGGAGCCCCGCGGCACCGGCGGCCCGGGGGCGCTTGCGCGGCGGCGCGGCCGAACAACCCGGCAATGAGTGAGGGGCGCGGCCGGGGAAACCCGGACGCGCCCCTCACCGAAGCCCGCGGCGTCGGTTACGCGCCGCGCAGCACCGCCCCCGTACGCTCGGCGGCCAGCGCCACGGCCGCGTCCCGCGCCGCCGTCGACTCCTCCGCCGTCAGCGTCCGGTCGGCCGCTCGGAAGCGCAGCGCGTACGCCAGGGACTTCTTCCCGGCCCCGACCTGCTCACCGGTGAACACGTCGAACAGCCGCAGCGTTTCCAGGAGTTCGCCCGCACCCTTGCGCAGCGCGTCCTCCACCGCCGAGGCCGGCACGGACGCGTCCACGATCAGCGCGACGTCCTGGGTCGCCACCGGGAAGGTGGAGATCCGCGGCGCCCGCACGGCCTCGCCGCCAGCCGCCGCGAGACGGTCCAGGTCGAGTTCCATCGCACTGGTGCGCGCCGGCAGGCCCATCGCCTTGACCACCCGCGGGTGCAGCTCACCGGCGTGGCCGATGACCGTCTCCACCCCGTCCAGGGTGACGACCAGCTCCGCGCAGCGGCCCGGGTGCCACGGACCGTACCGGCCCTGACGCACCACCAGCTCCACACCGGCCTCGACGGCCAGCGAGCGTGCCGCCTGGACGGCGTCCGCCCAATCGGCGGGGCGGCCCTTGCCCCACCAGCCCGCCTGCTCGCGCGCCCCGGCCAGCACGACCGCGGCGTACCGCGGCTGCTCCGGGAGGGCGGCGTTCAGCGTCGCGATCTCCTCGTCCGTGGGCCGACGGTCGACGGGCAGGCGTACGGCGACGCCCGGCTGCCCGGTGGCCCGGAAGACGGAACCGGTCTCGAAGAGCGCGAGGTCGTGGCTGCCCCGGCTGTCGTTGCGGCGCAGCGCGCCCAGCAGACCGGGCAGCAGCGTCGTGCGCAGCGCCGGCTCCTCGTCGGAGATCGGGTTGACCAGCTTCACGACCTGCCGGGCCGCGTCGTGCTCGGGGAGCTGGAGCTGGTCGAAGACGCCCTCGCCGAGGAACGGGTAGCTGAGCGCCTCGACGTAGCCCGCGCCCGCCAGCGCGCGGCCGACCCGGCGGTGCAGCTGCTGCCGGGCGGTCAGTCCGCGACCGGAGGGCACCTGCGGCAGGGTCGAGGGGAGGTTCCCGTAGCCCTCCAGCCGGATGACCTCTTCGGCGAGGTCGTTGGGCTCGGCGAGGTCGGGGCGCCACGACGGGACGGTGACGACGAGCTCGTCCTGCCCGTACACGTCGCAGCCGATCTCCTGGAGGCGGCGCACGACGGTCTCGCGGCCGTACTCCATGCCCGCCACCCGGTCGGGGTGGTCGGCGCTCATCGCGATGGTGCGCGGGGCGCCCGGCGCGGTGAGTTCGGTGACGCCTGCCTCGGCGGTGCCGCCCGCGAGCAGCACCAGCAGGTCGACGGTCCGCTGCGCGGCCGCGGCGGCGGCCTGCGGGTCGACGCCCCGCTCGAAGCGCTTGGACGCCTCGGAGGACAGTTTGAGGCGGCGGGCGGTGCGCGAGATCGACACGGAGTCGAAGTGCGCGGCCTCGATGACGACGTCCGTGGTGCCCGTGACGGTGCCCGTCTCCGGGTCGACCACGGAGTCGGCGATCTCGGTGTTGGCGCCGCCCATGACACCGGCGAGCCCGATCGGCCCGTTGTTGTCGGTGATCACCAGGTCCTCGGCGTCGAGCGTGCGCTTGACCCCGTCGAGGGTGGTGAACGTCTCGCCCTGTTCGGCGCGGCGGACGCCGATGGCGCCGTCCAGCCGCGAGCGGTCGTACGCGTGCAGCGGCTGACCGAGCTCCAGCATCACGTAGTTGGTGATGTCGACGGCGAGCGAGATCGGGCGCATGCCCGCCTTCTGCAGGCGGCGGGTGAGCCAGATCGGGGAACGCGCCTCCGGGTCGAGACCGGTCACCGTACGGGCGGTGAAGCGGTCACAGCCGGCCGGGTCGTCGATCTTGACGAGGTAGCCGTACGAGTTCGGGGCGGGTACGTCCAGCAGCGCCGGGTCGCGCAGCGGCAGGCCATAGGCGGTGGCGGCCTCGCGGGCCACACCGCGCATCGACATGCAGTAGCCGCGGTCCGGGGTGATGTCGATGTCGAGGACCTCGTCGACGAGCTGGAGCAGCTCGATCGCGTCGGTGCCGACCTCGTGCTCCGGCGGCAGCACGATGATCCCTTGCGTGCCGTCATCGCCCATGCCCAGCTCCTCGCCGGAGCAGATCATGCCGTGGGAGGTCTTGCCGTACGTCTTGCGCGAGGCGATCGCGAAGTCGCCGGGCAGCACCGCGCCGGGCAGCACCACGACGACCTTGTCGCCGACGGAGAAGTTACGTGCGCCGCAGACGATCTCCTGCGGCTCGCCGGTGCCGTTGGCACGGCCCACGTCGACCGTGCAGAAGCGGATCGGCTTGCGGAAGCCCTCCAGCTCCTCGATGGTCAGGACCTGACCGACGACGAGGGGGCCCTTGAGCCCGGCGCCGAGCTGCTCGACGGTCTCGACCTCCAGGCCGGCGTCGACGAGCTTGGCCGCGACGTCGCGACCGGTTTCACCCGCGGGGAGGTCGACGTACTCCCGCAGCCAAGAAAGCGGGACCCGCATCAGATCTCCATCCCGAACGGCCGGGTGAAACGGACGTCACCCTCGACCATGTCTCGCATGTCTTCGACGTTGTGGCGGAACATCAGCATCCGTTCGATGCCGAACCCGAAGGCGAACCCGCTGTACTTCTCCGGGTCCACACCGCAGGCGATGAGCACCTTGGGGTTGACCATGCCGCAGCCGCCCAGCTCGATCCAGCCCTCGCTGGAGCAGGTACGGCAGGGGCGGTCGGGGTTGCCCACCGACTCGCCGCGGCACACGTAGCACTGCATGTCCATCTCGGCGGACGGCTCGGTGAACGGGAAGAAGTGCGGGCGCAGGCGCGTGGTGGTGCCCTCGCCGAACAGCTCCTGGACCATGTGGTCCATGGTGCCCTTGAGGTCCGCCATGGTCAGGCCCTCGTCCACGGCGAGCAGCTCGACCTGGTGGAAGACCGGGGTGTGCGTCGCGTCGAGCTCGTCGGTGCGGTACACCCGGCCCGGGCAGACGATGTATACGGGCGGCTTGCGCTCCAGCAGCGAGCGCGCCTGCACCGGGGAGGTGTGGGTGCGCAGCACGACGCCCGACTCGGTGCCCGAGCCCGCGGCGGAGCCGCTGTCAGACAGGTTTTCGGGCCCGCGGACGAAGAAGGTGTCCTGCATCTGGCGTGCCGGGTGGTCCGGCGTGAAGTTGAGGGCGTCGAAGTTGAACCACTCCGCCTCGACCTCGGGACCCTCCGCGACCTCGTACCCCATGGCCACGAAGATGTCCGCGATGCGGTCCATCAGGGTGGTCAGGGGGTGGCGGGCGCCGGCCGGGACGCGGTCGTGGGGCAGCGTGACGTCCACCGCCTCCTCGACCAGCACCCGCTCGTCGCGCTCGGCTTCGAGCTCGACGGTGCGTGCCCCGAACGCCTTGTTCACGGCTCCGCGGGCCTGGCCGACGCGCTTGCCGGCCTCGGCCTTGGCCTGGGGTGGCAGGGCGCCGATCTCCCGGTTGGCGAGCGCCAGGGGCGAGCGGTCGCCCATGTGCGCGGTCTTCGCCTCACGGAGCTCGTCGAGGTCGCCGGCGGCCGCGAAGGCGGCGAGCGCCTCGTCCCGCATGCGCTCGATCTCTTCCGGTTTCAGTGCCTCGACCTCGACAGGGTCGTACGACTTGTTCGGTGCCGACATCTCTTCCCGTACTTCCGATGGCTGGCTGGTGGTCCCCGTACGACTCGATCGGCACAAGGACACAAAGGTGCCAAAGCACGAGTCTAAAGGTCGTCGGGGGTGGAGGGGCCCGTGGGCCGCCTGGCGAGACGCTCCGCAGGGTTACTGCGTCAGGTAGGCCGGGGCGGCGACGGGCAGGATAAATCGGAACTCGGCGCCGCCGCCGGGGCCGCGGCCGACCGTGATGGTGCCGCCGTGGGCCTCGACGATGCCCTTGACGATGTAGAGGCCGAGGCCGGTGCCGCCGCGTTTGCTGCCCCGCCAGAAGCGGGTGAACACGCGGCCCATCGACTCCTCCGGAATCCCGGGGCCCTCGTCGGTCACGGTGACGGCGGTTCCCTTCTCGGTCTTCCCCGCTGCGTTCGCGAAGGTGGTCGGCGACACGTCGATGGTGACGGTTCCCTCACCGTGCCGCACCGCATTTTCCAGCAGGTTCCCCAGGATCTGGTCGATCTTGTCCGGGTCGGCCCACAGGTCCGGGAGCGGCCGGCTGACCCGTACGAGGAACCGTTCGGGGGCCTGCCCGTTCGCGGTCAACGCCTGGACGTGCCGGCCGACGGCGGTGGCGATGTCCACCGGCTGGCGGCGCACCTCCAGCCGACCGGAGTCGATGCGGGAGATGTCCAGCAGTTCGGCGATGAGCCGGGTGACGCGGTTGGCGTCCGCGTCGACGGTCTCCAGCATCAGCCGCTTCTGGTCGTCGGTGAACCGGTTCCACTTGGCGAGCAGGGTCGCGGTGAAGCCCTTGACGGAGGTCAGCGGGGAACGCAGCTCGTGCGCGACGGTGGCGATCAGCTCGGCGTGGCTGCGCTCGGTGCGCCGTCGTGCCTCGGTGCCGCGCAGGGTGATCACGAGGCGGCGCAGCGGGCCGGTGGGATGGGTGCGCACGTAGCGGGCGGAGACCAGTACCTCCCGGCCGCCCGGCAGCAGCAGGTTCCGCTCGGGCTGCCCGCGCCGGGTGGCCAGGCCGCCGTACGGGTCGGTCAGCGCCCACCAGCGGCGGCCTTCGAGGTCTTCCAGCGGCAGCGCCCGGTCGATCCGGGCGCCGAGCGCCTCGCCGGGCGCGAGGGCGGTGATCCGGGCGGCGGCGGAGTTGAAGCAGATGACCCGGCCGGTGTGGTCGGCGACGACCAGCCCGTCGGGGAGGTCGTCGGCGTCTATGCCGAGGGCTCCGAGATCCGCCGGGGCGGCCTCCGCGGGACCGGTGGGGCGCGGCGGCCCGGCCGCTCCGGCGGCTGCCGCCGAGCTGTTCGTACCGACGCTCATGTCCCCGTCTACCCCACATCTCCGAGTGCCGCGGTGGGCCCCCCGGGCCGTCACATTACTAGCTGGGGGTCACGGAGCGGCACCCTCCGGACGCCCGCTGTGCACGCGCGGACGCGTAGAGGCACACCGCGGCGGCCGTGGCCAGGTTCAAACTCTCCGCCTTGCCGTGGATCGGGACGCGTACGACGGCGTCGGCGAGCGCCCGGGTCTCCTCGGGAAGGCCCCACGCCTCGTTGCCGAAGACCCAGGCGGTGGGGCCGCCCATGGTGCCCGCGTCCAGCTCGGCGTCGAGGTCGTCGGTGCCGGCCCCGTCGGCCGCGAGGATGCGTACGCCGGCGGCCCGCAGCCCCTGTACGGCTTGTTCCACCGGCACCCCGACCGCCACGGGCAGGTGGAAGAGGGAGCCCACGGAGGCCCGTACGGACTTCGGGTTGTAGAGGTCCACGGAGGCGTCGGTCAGCACGACCGCGTCCGCGCCGGCGGCGTCCGCGCAGCGCAGCACCGTACCGGCGTTGCCGGGGTCCCGTACGTGGGCGAGGACGGCGACCAGCTTGGGCCCGGCCTTCAGGATGTCCTCGAACGGCGAGTCGAGGAACCGGCAGACGCCGACGAGACCCTGGGGGGTGACGGTCTGCGAGACCTCGGCGAGCACCTCGTCGCAGGCGTAGTGCACGCGCGCCCCGGCCAGCAGCGCGGCCTCGACGATGTCGGCGTACCGCTCGGCGGCCTCGACGGTGGCGAACAGCTCGATGAGGGTCGAGGCGCCGTCGGGGCCGCGGTGCTCGACGGCCTCGCGGACCGCCTGCGGGCCCTCGGCGATGAACCGGCGCTCCTTGGTGCGGAAGTTGCGCCGCGCCAGGCGCCTGGCGGCGGCCACCCGCGGGGATCGGGGGGAGATCAGCTCGGCGGGGGTGCCCATGGCGTCAGCGGTTCTTTCTCGGGTGTCCTGGGGCCGGCTCCCGCGGGGCCTGACGGCCGCGGGGCCTGGCCGGTCGGAGACGGGCGGGGTCGCGGGCCCCGGCGCGCGGGGCGAAAGCACACGGACCCGCAGGCGAGTCGCCTGCGGGTCCGTGGGTGCCGACTGCGTTACGCGGCCGGCCAGTCCTTAGGCAGCGGCCTTCGGGGCGTTGACGTCGGCCGGGAGGGCCTTCTGCGCGACCTCGACGAGCGCGGCGAACGCGTTGGCGTCGTTGACGGCCAGCTCCGCGAGGATCTTGCGGTCCACCTCGATGTTGGCGGCCTTGAGACCCTGGATGAGGCGGTTGTACGTCATGCCGTTCTGGCGGGCAGCGGCGTTGATGCGCTGGATCCACAGCTGACGGAAGTCGCCCTTGCGCTTCTTGCGGTCGTTGAAGTTGTAGACCAGCGAGTGGGTGACCTGCTCCTTGGCCTTGCGGTACAGGCGCGAACGCTGACCGCGGTAGCCGGAGGCCGCCTCGAGGATCGCCCGGCGCTTCTTGTGGGCGTTTACTGCCCGCTTGACGCGTGCCACTTTTTAACTCCTTGTAGCGGGGCCGTGGGTGTCTTCACACGGCCCGAATTCAGATGGGGTCCCGGTCTCGACGTCCCGCTCCCGGCGAGGGGAGCGGAGGACGTCACTTGCCGAGAAGCTTCTTGATCTTCGCGGCGTCGCCGGGGGCCATCTCCGCGGTGCCGGTCAGGCGGCGGGTGACACGGGACGACTTGTGCTCGAGCAGGTGGCGCTTGCCGGCGCGCTCACGGAGCACCTTGCCGGAGCCGGTGATCTTGAAGCGCTTCTTGGAACCGCTGTGCGTCTTGTTCTTCGGCATAGCGCCGTTATCTCCTCGTCGGTGGCGCTCCCGCCGGTCCTGGGGGACCGGCTGCCGGGAGCGTCATGTTGTGTCGGTGATTCCGAGACGGGCTGCCTCGGGATCAGGCGTCGGCAGATGCCTCGTGGGAGGTGTCCGCCTCGTCGGAGGCGGCCTCGGCGGAGACCTCTGCCTCGTTCGCGTCGGCCTCGACGGCGGTGGGGGCCTCCTCGGAAGCCTCCTCCTCGCCGGCGGGGGCGACACCCTGGCGCTCGGCCTTGCGGGCGGCCTGCGCCTCGCGGGCTTCGGCCATCGCCTCGGTCTTCTTCTTGTGCGGACCGAGAACCATGATCATGTTCCGGCCGTCCTGCTTCGGGCTCGACTCGATGAACCCGAGGTCCTCGACGTCCGAAGCGAGGCGCTGCAGCAGTCGGAAGCCGAGTTCCGGCCGGGACTGCTCGCGACCACGGAACATGATCGTGATCTTGACCTTGTCGCCCTGCTTGAGGAACCGAACGACGTGACCCTTCTTGGTGTCATAGTCGTGCGGGTCGATCTTCGGCCGGAGCTTCATTTCCTTGATGACCGTGTGCGCCTGGTTCTTGCGCGCCTCACGGGCCTTCATGGCCGACTCGTACTTGAACTTGCCGTAGTCCATGAGCTTGCAGACCGGCGGGCGTGCGGACGCCGCGACCTCGACCAGGTCGAGGTCGTACTCCTGCGCGAGCTCAAGCGCCTTGGCAAGCGGCACGATGCCGACCTGCTCGCCGCTGGGACCGACGAGTCGTACCTCGGGAACGCGAATCCGGTCGTTGATGCGGGGCTCGGTGCTGATGGATCCTCCTCGGTAGCACCACACGGCTGCCTGGCAGACAGCCGTTGACGTTGGTGTCGTCAGACCGGCCTCGGCGGGATACGAAAAAAGCCCCGCCGGGACACAGGCAGGGGCTCCAACACAACCGGAGCACCGTCGCGTGCGAACCGCGGGGCGCAAACTCGGGCGGCTTTCCATCGTCCGTACGGAACGATGGATACCGCCTGACCGGTGACCCGCCGCCCCGGAAGGCGGTCAGGTGGGAGAATCGGAGCCTCCACTTGTGGGCCGGGGACATAGTCTCCGGCCGGTCGTAGCCCAATATAGCATTCCGCGCCAGAGCCGCTCACCCGGAGCGGGCGGTCGGGGGCCGGCGCGACCCGGCTTATCGTGTGAAGCATGACTGACGCGACCCCCACCCCCGCCACCGAGGCCGAGACGGCCCCCGACTACGACGCCATGACCCGCGACATCGCGGACGTGCCCGCCGTCGAGGTGATCACCACGGTGGCCGTGCACCTGCTGAGCGCCGCGGCGGTCAACCTGGGCCTGGACAAGCCCGACTCCGAGCACAAGGACCTCGACGAGGCCCGCAAGCTGATCACCGCCCTCGCCGGTCTGGTCACCGCGAGCGCCACCGAGATCAGCTCCTTCCACGCGGCCCCGCTGCGCGACGGCCTCAAGTCGCTCCAGCTCGCCTTCCGCGAGGCGTCGATCGTCCCGGACGAGCCGGGCCAGGGCCCGGGCGAGAAGTTCACGGGCCCCGTGTACGCGTAACACCGCGCGTCCCGACGCCGGAAGGGCCGGGAGCGCCGCACGGCGGCTCTCCCGGCCCTTCCGCGTGTACGGACCCGGGCGGCGAGCCCGGCACGCGCCTCAGCGCGTGAAGAGCGGCTCCCCCGGCGGCGCCGCGGCGGTCGCCGGCAGCAGGGCCAGGTCCAGCCCCCGCACCAACCGGCCGCGCAGGGTCTCGTCGGCCGCGAGCGCCTCGGCGACCCGTCGGGCGGCGGCCGGGCCGCCCTCGTCGGTGGCCGGTACGAGCGCGAGGGTGCCGTCGGAGCCCGCGCCCCCCGGGCCGAGGTGGGCGCGCAGCACGTCCGGCTCCCCCTCCACCGCGGCGCGTACGGCCTCGCGCACGGCGGGGTCCGCCAGCGGGTCGGGGTCCGTACGGCCCTCCGCGAGGGCCAGCAGGGCCGGGCCGGTGAGCTGGTACGGGACGGGACCGGCCAGGTCGACCACGATCGTGTCGGCCTTCTCGTGCGCGGCGGCCGCCAGCGCCTGGTGCAGCGGGACCGCCACCGGCCGGGCCGCCGGGTCCCACAGCGCGAGCGACTCCGTCGAGGTGAAGGCGGGCAGGGCCCGGCGGTCGCCCGCGGTCAGGGTGGGGACGGCCATGTCGCTGGTCTTCTCGCGCCTCAGGCCCGTCTCGGGGTCGGTCTCGACCTCGCCGAGCAGGGCGACGACGGGGACCAGCAGGCGGGCGCCCTTGAGGGCGGCCAGCACCTGCGGTTCGCGCGAGCGGTCCTGCGCCCAGGCGGCCAGGGCCGCGCTCAGCGCGGGATCGGCGGAGCCGTCGTCGTCGGAGAAACCGGGATCGGGGATGTTCTTGTTCGCCACAGTTAACCGACCCTATCCCGCCGCGGGCCGCGCGGACGCCGGGCCAGTACGGCGGCCAGCACCAGCAGCGCCGCACCGGCGACGGCCGCCGCCGGGGCGCCCAGCCGGGGCCGCCGCTGAGGGCGGGCGGCCGGCTCGGGGCCGGGGCCGAAGTAGGGGCGGCCGGCCGCGACGGGCGTGGGCAGCGGGGCCTCGGGGCGGAGCCGGTCCGCGCCTTGGAGCGCGGCGACGGCGTCCACCGTGCCGTACCCGCGGGAGTCGTCGCGGCCGCCCGCCGGGGCGTCCGAGGCGGTGTCCCGGAGCAACTTCTTGATCTGGGCCGGGGACAGGCCGGGATGGGCGGCCTTGACCAGGGCGACCGTTCCGGAGACGAAGGCGGCGGCGGCGCTGGTGCCCCAGCCCTCGTAGTAGCTGCGGTCCGGGTCGGCGCTGACCACGTCGACGCCGGGGGCGCTGACGGTGGCGTACCAGTGGCGGGTGGAGAAGTCCGCCTTGCGGCCCGCCCGGTCGACGGCGGTGACCGCGATCACCCCGGGATAGGCGGCCGGGTAGGAGATGGGGTCGCCGTGTTCGCCGCCGTTGCCCGCCGAGGCGACGACCACCACACCCTTGCCGAGGGCGTACTGGACCGCCTCGTCCTCGGCGCCTTCGTGGTGGGCGGATTCGCTGTCGTCGCCCAGCGAGAGGTTGATGACGTCGGCGCCGTGGTCGGCGGCCCAGCGGATGCCTTCGGCGAGGGCGCCCGACCTGCTGTCGCGGGCCTTGGCCCGGCCGGGGTCGCTCTCCTCCAGGATCACCCGGACCGGAAGGATCTTGGCGCGCGGGGCGACGCCGAGGACGCCCTGGGCGCGGTCGGGGCCGTGGCCGCGCCCGGCGATGAGGGCGGCCATCGCGGTGCCGTGGCGCGCCCACGCGCGGTCGCCCCGGCCGGCGCCCATGCCGACGAGGTCGGCGCCGTCGAGGACCTGACCGGCGAGGTCGGGATGGGTGCCGTCGACCCCGGTGTCCACGACGGCGACCGTGACCCCCTCGCCCTGGGTGGTGCCCCACGCCTCTTCGGCGCGCAGGGTGAGCAGGCCCCACTGGCGGTCGCGGACGGTGTCGGCGGTCGCGGGGTGGGCGCCGGCGGCGGTGACGAGGGCCGCGACGGACAGGGCCGCCGCCGTACGGGTTCGGCTCATCGGTCGGACTCCGGGTCCGTGCGGTGCGACGTCGGCGGGGCGGCGAGGTCCTCGACGGCGCGTTCGAGCCGCCCGGTGACGGCCTTGGCCTCGTGGCCCAGGCCGGCCTGGGCCGGCGCCCCGACGGCGGCGGGCCGGGCGGCCTCCTCGGCCGGCTGGGGCGCGTCCTGGACCCGGCCGTCGGCGAAGGCGGAGACGGCGTAGACGACGGCCGGGGCCCCGACGACGACGCCCGCGGCCCAGGTGGCGCGCTGCGGGTCGGTGAAGCCGTAGGCGGAGGGGGCGGGGAGGCGGCCCCGCAGCCCGTCCATGGTGGCGGAGTCGGCGGTGGTGAAGACCAGGCCGACGCTGACCAGGGAGCTGCGGGTGGCGTCGGTGTAGGTGGCGCGCAGGACGTGGGCGCAGCCGGCGGCGGCCAGGGCGCTGCGCCAGTCCGCGTTGAGGGCGGCGGGGCCGCAGTCGGCGTCGGGGGCGAGGGCGATCCTGGTCCACGTGCGGTCGGCGCCGCCGGGACCGTCACCGGGGCCGTCGAGCACGGGCGGGAAGAGGCGGTCGACGGGGGCGTCGCGCCACAGCGAACCGGCCGCGCGGTAGGCGGCTTCGGCCGGCAGGGGGCGGTGGGCGGCGCGGTGGTCGTTCCAGGCGGTGACGGCGGCCCCGGCGGTGAGGCCGGTGCCGAGGAGCGCGCAGAGCACGGCGGCGGTGATCCGGGCAGGGCCCCGGCGGCCGGTGATCGCCCCCGGTCCGGGTCCGGCGAGGTCCGCGGGCAGCGGTGTAGACGTCGTCATCCGGCGGCTCCGCCCCCCGTTCGTCCGCTGCGGCCTTGTCCGTACTCTACGAGGTCGCGCGGGCCCGCCGGCGGCGTCCCCCGGACGGCGGGACGGTCCAAGGGACCGCGGCGGACCCCTTACCGGTGGGTACACCGGCGTGACAGGCTGCCGCCATGACTTCCGACCGTGCCCGGTACGACGCGGCCACCGCCCACCTCGACGCGCCGCTGGCGATCGTCGACCTGGAGGCGTTCGACGCCAATGCCGACGACCTCGTCCGCCGCGCATGCGGCAAGTCGATCCGCGTGGCCAGCAAGTCCGTGCGGTGCCGGACGCTCCTCGAACGGGTGCTGGGCCGGCCCGGGTTCGCCGGGATCATGTCGTACACCCTCGCGGAGAGCATCTGGCTGGCCCGTTCCGGTTTCGAGGACGTGCTCCT
Organism: Streptomyces sp. NPDC046557; assembly: GCF_040645975.1. Lineage (NCBI taxonomy): Bacteria > Bacillati > Actinomycetota > Actinomycetes > Kitasatosporales > Streptomycetaceae > Streptomyces > Streptomyces sp. NPDC046557. Next base: position 200,916 of record NZ_JBEYZH010000009.1, on the reverse strand, counting down.
CGCCTATCCCTCCGCCGACCGCGCCGGTTTCGCCGAACTCGCCGGTGACCCGAAGCTCTCCTCGGCCGTCACCGTGATGGTCGACGACCCGGCGCAGTTGGAGCTGATCGACCGCGCCCGTGAGGGCGGCGCCCAGGAGATCCGGGTCTGCCTGGAGTTGGACACCGCCCTGCGTCTGCTCGGCGGCAGGATCCGCGTCGGGGCCCGCCGTTCGCCGCTGCGCGAGCCGGCCCAACTCGCGGCGCTCGCCCGTGCCGTGAGCACCCGACCGGGGTTCCGGGTGGTGGGACTGATGGGCTACGAGGGCCACGTCGCCGGGGTCGGCGACCTCCTCGCGGGGCGCCCCCTGCGCTCACGGGCGATCCGGCTGATGCAGGCCGCGGCGCGCAAGGAGCTCGCCGCCCGCCGGGCCGAGGCGGTGCGGGCGGTGCGGGCCGTCGTCCCGGAGCTGGAGTTCGTCAACGGCGGCGGCACCGGCAGCGTGCAGCAGACCGCCGCCGAGGACGCCGTCACGGAGATCGCCGCCGGTTCGGGGCTCTACGTGCCGCGCCTGTTCGACAACTACACCTCGTTCCGAGGGCGCCCGGCCGCCCTCTTCGCCCAGCCGGTGGTGCGCCGGCCCGGCGTCGGGGTGGTAACGGTGCTGGGCGGCGGCTACCCGGCCTCCGGCGCGGCCGGCCCCGACCGGCTCCCGCAGCCGTACCTGCCGTCGGGACTGCGCTACGACCCGCAGGAGGGCGCGGGCGAGGTGCAGACACCGCTCCTGGGCGGCCCGGCCGACGACCTGCTGATCGGGGACCGGGTCTGGTTCCGCCACGCCAAGGCCGGTGAGCTGTGCGAACGCTTCGACGCGCTGCACCTGGTCGAGGGCGACCGGGTGACGGCCACCGTCCCGACCTACCGGGGCGAGGGCCGCACCTTCCTGTGAGGCGGCGGGGTGAGCGCGGTGGGGTGAATATCGGATGACCGCGGTCCGTACCGGCACGTAACGTGCTTTCCATGGACCCGCTCACCGAACAACAGATCCGTTCGTCCTTCGTGAACTGCAGCAAGGGCGAGGCGGCCCGGCTGAAGCTGCCCCCGGACTTCTCCGAACTGCCCTGGGACGACCTGGACTTCCTCGGCTGGGTGGATCCGGGCGCGCCGCTGCGCGCCCACATCGTGCGGCCCGGGGCCGGCGGTCCTCCGGTCGGCATCACCCTGCGGGTGCCGGGGGCGAACCGGGCGGGCGCGTTCAAGTCCAGCATCTGCCAGATCTGTCTGACCGGGCACGCCTCCTCCGGCGTCGCCCTCCTCGTCGCCCCCCTGGCCGGGGCGCGTGGCCGGGAGGGCAACAGCGTGGGCACCTACCTCTGCGCCGACCTCGCCTGTTCCCTCTACATGCGGGGCAAGCGGCAGCCGAAGCTGCGGACGCGCGGGTACGAGGAGACGCTGTCCCCAGAGGAGCGCGTCGCGCGCGCCGAGGCGAACCTGGACGCCTTCACCGCCAAGGTCACCGGCGTCACGGGTGTCACCGGCTGAGACCTCCGGTCAGAACACCGAGTCCGTCTGGTCCGGGACGACGCTGCCGTCGGCCCGGCGGACGGGGCCAGGCGTGCCGTCATGGCCGATGTACCCGGTCGTCGCGCACGGGTAGGGGTCGCTCTTCGGCTTCTTCGGCTCGATGAACATGGGGTTCACGATCCACGCGCCGTCGCTGTTGTCGTAGGCGCGGCACATCAGTTCGTTCTTGTTCCGGTTCAGCACGAGCCGCAGCGCGGTCGCGTCGCGCAGGAACGATACGTCGGTGTCGGAGTCGCCCGCCGCGAAGACCTGGCGCCGGGCCGCCGGCCGGACCTTCTCGGCGGCGGCTCCGCGTACTCCGAAGACCTCCTGGTTGATCCAGCAGCGCTTGCCGTCGATGTACGGGATCATCGCGTCCGCGCCGTCCCCCACCGACCCGCAGCCCTTGAGGTGGGCGGTGAACCTGCCGTCGGGCGTGGTGGTGTTGCGGATGCCGATGACGTGGTCGGCGGTGACGTCGACGCCCTTCGCCCAGACCTCCACCACGGGCTGGGGCGAGGCGGAGCTGATCCACACGTCGAAGCCGGCCTTCCTGAGCGCGTTGATCAGGTCCCTCTGCTGGTCGTAGTAGCGCACCCAGCCGGTGGCGGTGGCGCTGCCGACCCGCTGGGTGGCGCCGACGGGCGCGGCGAGGTTCTCGGCGCGGGCGGCTGACGCGAAGCCGCGGACCTCGGCGGCGCTCCACCCCCGCGTCAGTTGCGACAGCCAGGCGTAGGCGGGTTCGACCGTGCGGTGGTCCCAGCCGGCGAAGGCGGGGGCGCCTGTCCGGGTGGCCGCGGTGCCGTAGACGGCCAGCACCTCGTCCGCGCAGGCGGTGCCCGCGGGGGTGCCGGTGGGCAGCGGGGCGCCGGGCCGGGCGAGGGGGTCGCAGGCGGCGGCCAGGGCCCGGACGGCGTCCGGGGTGAGGTAGCGGCTGGTGGACGACCAATCGCCGGTGCCGGGCCGGCGGATCTTGCCGTTGCGCAGCAGCCAGTACATCGTGGCGTCCCCGACGTCGTTCTTGACGACGGTGTTGTCCCAGTCGAAGACGGCGACGGGCTTGGCGCGGGCGGCCTGGAGCGGATCGCAGGTCGCGTACCGGTCGATCAACCGCTGGAGCCGCGCCCGGTTGTCCCCGTACCAGCCGGTTCCGAGCTCCGGGGTGGTGCAGCGGGCGCCGGGTGCGGCCTGGGCGGCGGGGACGGTGGCGGCGAGGGCACCGGCGGCCAGCGCGAGGGCGGCGGCCACGGCCTGGAGCCGGCGGGCGCGGGTGGGGCGGGGCACGGGGGTGGTCACGGGGGACGCTCCTGCTCTACGAAGATCACCGGAGGCGGGGGGACGGTGGGGCACGACGGCCGGGCGTCCTGTGACGCCCGGCCGTCGGGGGATCGTGTAGGCCCTGTCGGTGCGCCCGGGGCGTCCTACAGGGGCGTGACGTACGCGCCGGAGATGCCGCCGTCCACGAGGAAGTCGGTGGCGTTGATGAAGGAGGAGTCGTCGCTGGCGAGGAACGCGACGGCGGCGGCGATCTCGGTGGGTTCGGCGAACCGGCCCAGCGGGATGTGTACCAGGCGCCGGGCGGCCCGCTCGGGGTCCTTGGCGAACAGTTCCTGGAGCAGCGGGGTGTTGACGGGTCCCGGGCACAGGGCGTTGACGCGGATGCCCTCGCGGGCGAACTGCACGCCGAGTTCGCGGGACATGGCGAGGACGCCGCCCTTGGACGCGGTGTAGGAGATCTGGGAGGTGGCGGCGCCCATGACGGCCACGAAGGAGGCGGTGTTGATGATGGAGCCGCGGCCCTGGCGCTGCATGTAGGGCAGGGCGGCCTTGCAGCAGAGGTAGACGGAGGTGAGGTTGACGTCCTGGACGCGCTTCCATGCCTCCAGGCCGGTGGTGAGGATGGAGTCGTCGTCCGGCGGGGAGATGCCGGCGTTGTTGAAGGCGATGTCGACGGAGCCGTAGGTGTCGAAGGCGGTCTTGAAGAGGGCTTCGACCTCCTCGGGGCTGGTGACGTCGACCTTGACGAAGGTGCCGCCGACCTCCTCGGCCGCGGCCTTGCCGGCGGTCTCGTCGATGTCGCCGCAGACGACGTCGGCGCCTTCGGAGGCCAGGCGGCGGGCGGTGGCGAGGCCGATGCCGCTGCCGGCGCCGGTGATGACGGCGGTACGGCCGACCAGGCGGCGGCAGATGCTCTCTTCGTGGGACATGCGGTTCAGACCTCCGTGCTGATGAAGACGTTCTTGGTCTCGGTGAATGCGGTCAGGGCGTCGGGTCCGAGCTCCCGGCCGAGACCGGACTGCTTGTAGCCGCCGAAGGGGGTCCAGTAGCGGACGCTGCTGTGGGAGTTGACGGACAGGTTGCCGGCGGCGACGGCGCGCGAGACGCGCAGGGCGCGGCCGATGTCGCGGGTCCAGAGGGAGCCGGAGAGGCCGTAGTCGGTGGCGTTGGCCAGGCGTACGGCGTCCTCCTCGTCCTCGAAGGGCAGGACGACGGCGACCGGGCCGAACACCTCCTCGACGGCCACGGGCGCGGTGGGGGCGACGTCCGTGACGAGGGTGGGCGGGTACCAGAAGCCGGGCCCGTCCGGGGCGGTGCCGCGGGTGGTGGTGAGGTCGTCGGTGACGTAGCCGCGGACGCGTTCCAGTTGGGCGCGCGAGATGAGCGGGCCCATCTGGGTCTTCTCGTCGGCCGGGTCGCCGACGCGCACGTCCTGGAGGGCGGGGGCGAGGAGTTCCAGGAACCTGTCGTAGGCGGAGCGCTGGACGAGGATGCGGGTGCGGGCACAGCAGTCCTGGCCGGTGTTGTCGAGGAAGGCCATGGGGGCGGCGGCCGCCGCGGCCTCGATGTCGGCGTCGGCGAAGACGATGTTGGGACTCTTGCCGCCGAGTTCGAGGGTGACCCGCTTCACCCGGTCGGCGCACTTGGCCATGATCCGCTTGCCGACCGCGGTGGAGCCCGTGAAGACGATCTTCGCGACTCCGGGGTGTTCCACGAGCGCGTCACCGGTGACGGCGCCCGGTCCGGGGAGCACCTGGAACAGGTGCTCGGGGATCCCGGCTTCGAGGGCGAGCTCGGCGAGGCGCAGGGCGGTGAGGGGGGTGGTCTCGGCGGGCTTGAGAAGGACGGCGTTGCCGGCGGCGAGGGCCGGGGCCAAGGCCCAGGCGGCGATCGGCATGGGGAAGTTCCAGGGCGCGATCACGCCGATGACGCCGAGGGGTTCGAGGAAGGTGACGTCGATGCCGCCGGCGACCGGGATCTGTCGGCCGGAGAGCCGTTCGACTCCCCCGGCCGCGAAGTCGAGGAGGTCGCGTACGTTGCCCGCCTCCCAGCGGGCGTTGCCGATGGTGTGACCGGCTTCGCGGACCTCCAACAGGGCGAGTTCCTCGAGGTGTCCGTCCACCACCGCGGCGAAGCGGCGCAGCAGCCTGGCGCGGTCGGCGGGGGCCGCGGCCGCCCAGCCGCGCTGCGCGGCGGCGGCTCTGGCGACGGCGGCGTCGACGTCGTCCCGTGTGGCGGTCGGGACGGTGGCGACGAGTTCCTCGGTGGCCGGGTTCAGGACGCGCAGGGCGGAGGGGGCCGGCAGATCGGACACGTGGTGCCTCACAGACTTCTCCAAGGGGGTTACAGGCGTTCGAAGGAGCGGCGCAGTTCCCAGTCGGTGACCGCCGAGTCGTAGGCGTCGAGTTCGACGCGGGCCATGTTGCGGTAGTGGGCGACGACCTCGGGACCGAAGGCGGCCTTGGCGATCTCGCTGTTCTCCCAGAGTTCCGCGGCCTCGCGCAGCGTGCTCGGGACGTGGGCGAAGTCGGCGGTGTAGGCGTTGCCGGTGCAGGGCTCCGGCGGTTCGAGGCGGTTCTCGATGCCGTAGAGCCCGGCGGCGACGAGTCCGGCGACGGCGAGGTAGGGGTTGACGTCGCCGCCGGGGAGGCGGTTCTCGAAGCGGGTGGAGCGGCCGTGGCCGACCACGCGCAGGGCGCAGGTCCGGTTGTCCACGCCCCAGGCGACGGCGGTCGGGGCGAAGGATCCGGGCCGGAAACGCTTGTACGAGTTGATGTTCGGGGCGTAGAGAAGGGAGAAGTCGCGCAGCGCGGCGAGTTGGCCGGCCAGGAAGTGGCGCATCACCGGGGACATGCCGCCGGGGCCGTCCCCGGCCATCGCGTTGTGGCCGTCGGCGTTGGTGAGCGAGAGGTGGATGTGGCAGGAGTTGCCCTCGCGCTCGTCGTACTTGGCCATGAAGGTGAGCGAGACGCCTTCTTGGGCGGCGATCTCCTTGGCGCCCGTCTTGTAGACGGAGTGCTGGTCGCAGGTGGTGAGCGCGTCGTCGTAGCGGAAGACGATCTCGTGTTGGCCGAGGTTGCACTCGCCCTTGGCGGACTCGACGACCAGGCCGGCGGCCTGCATCTCGTTGCGGATGCGGCGCAGCAGGGGCTCGATGCGACCGGTGCCGAGGACGGAGTAGTCGATGTTGTACTGGTTGGCGGGGGTCAGGTCGCGGTAGCCGGAGTTCCACGCCTGTTCGTAGGTGTCCTTGAACACCATGAACTCCAGCTCGGTGCCGACCATCGCGGTGTAGCCGTGTTCGGCGAGGCGCTCCAGTTGGCGGCGCAGGATCTGTCGGGGCGCGGCGACGACGGGCGTGCCGTCGTTCCAGGCGAGGTCGGCGAGGACGAAGGCGCTGCCGGGGTTCCACGGGATGCGGCGCAGGGTGGCGAGGTCGGGGTGCATGGCGAAGTCGCCGTAGCCGCGGTCCCAGGAGGACATCTCGTAGCCGTCGACGGTGTTCATCTCGGTGTCGACGGCGAGCAGGTAGTTGCAGCCCTCGGTGCCGTGGGCGAGGACTTCGTCGAGGAAGAACTGTGCGGCGAACCGCTTGCCCTGGAGGCGCCCTTGCATGTCGGGGAAGGCCAGGACGACTGTGTCGATCTCGCCGCCGGCGACCAGGGAGCGGAGCTCCTCGGGCGCGAGCGGGGGCTTGCGGTCTACCACTGGAATCTCTCCTTCGGTGAGCCGAGTGGGCCTAAGGTATTGAACAGAACCATTGCTTGGGAAGGGGTGGAGGCCAGATGACCGACATGGCGAGTGAGGGCGACGCGATCGCGCGGCTGAATCCCGTGCTGCGACAGGTGCGGGCGGGCAACGGTTTCGAGGAGGCACTGGAGCAGATCCTCCAGGTGGTCCGGCTGGGACTGGTACCTGGCGGGGAACGGCTGCCGCCCGAGCGGGAGTTGGCGGAGCGGATGGGCATCAGCCGGGTCACGCTGCGCGAGGTGCTGAAGGTACTCCAGGACCAGGGCCTGGTGGAGGCACGGCGCGGCCGGTACGGCGGAACGTTTGTGCTGGCCCGCCCCGACACGCCGGCCGACGGCGCCGAGCGGGAGTTGCGGCGCCGGGTCGCGGGGGTGGACATCGAGGACGCGCTGCGGTTCCGCGAGGTCCTGGAGGTGGGCGCGGCGGGCCTGTGCGCCTCGCACGGACTCACCGAGGAGGGCACGGAACGGCTGCTGGGCGCCCTCGCCGCCACCCACGACGCCCCGCTCCAGGACTACCGCCGCCAGGACACCCTCTTCCACCTCACCCTGTGCGAACTGGCCGGTTCCCCCACCCTGACGGCCCAGTACGCGGCCGTCAGGGCCACCGTCAACGACCTGCTGGACTGCATCCCGCTGCTGGTGCGCAACCTGGAGCACTCCCAGCAGCAGCACACCGCGCTCGTCGAGGCGGTGCTGGAGCGGGACGCGGAATCGGCCCGGGAGACGATGCGCGAGCACTGCTGCGGCACGGCCGCGCTGCTGCGCGGTTTCCTGGCGTGAACCGCCCCGGGCGGCCGATTCGCCCGGCATGAACCCTCCCGGGCGGCGCCGGGCCGAGAGGGTTTCGTAACCCCCGTTTAACGCGTGGGTCTTGCGCGCTCCACCCGCGTGACGCAAAGGTACGCCCAACAACCATTGCCCGCGTCACTCCCCTCATCCGTTGCACCACCTTGCCCCAGGCAGGAGCGCACATGGCCGACGACATCGAGGCCCGGCTGACCGCCGCGCCCGGACCCACCAAGGCCCCGGAGGCCGGCGACTCGTACTTGGAACGCCGCACGCTGCGCCGCGGCAGCGCCGGCTGGCTGCTGCTCACCGGCCTCGGGGTCGCCTACGTCGTCTCCGGCGACTTCTCCGGCTGGAACGTCGGCCTCGCCCAGGGCGGGTTCGGCGGCCTCGCCATCGCGACCGCCCTGATGGGCGCGATGTACGCCTGCCTGGTGTTCTCGCTCGCGGAGCTGTCCGCCATCCTGCCGACGGCCGGCGGCGGTTACGGCTTCGCCCGCCGGGCACTGGGCACCTGGGGCGGATTCCTCACCGGTACGGCCATCCTCATCGAATACATCCTGGCGCCCGCCGCGATCTCCATCTTCATCGGCGACTACGTCGAGTCGCTGCACCTCTTCGGCCTCACCTCCGGGTGGCCCGTCTACCTCGCCTGCTTCGCGGTGTTCATCGGCATCCACCTGTGGGGCGTGGGCGAGGCCCTGCGCTTCTCGCTCGTCGTCACCGCCGTCGCCGTGCTCGCGCTCCTCGTCTTCGCGCTGGGCGCCTTCACCGAGTTCGACCCGTCCCGCCTCGACGACATCGCCGTCGACACCACGGCCGCCGGCGCGAGTTCGTGGCTGCCGCTCGGTTTCCTCGGCATCTGGGCCGCGTTCCCCTTCGGCATGTGGTTCTTCCTGGGGGTGGAGGGCGTACCGCTGGCGGCCGAGGAGGCCAAGGACCCTGTGCGCTCGATGCCCCGCGCACTGTCGATCTCCATGGGCATCCTCGTCCTGCTGGCCCTCATGACGTTCCTGGCCTCCACCGGCACCCGCGGCGCGGACGCCCTCAAGGACGCGGGCAACCCGCTGGTCGTCGCGCTGGAGGGCGATGCGCGGCTGTCCTGGCTGAAGACCTTCGTCAACTACGCCGGTCTCGCCGGGCTCGTGGCCTCCTTCTTCTCGCTCATCTACGCGGGCTCCCGCCAACTCTTCGCCCTCTCCCGGGCCGGCTACCTGCCGCGCTTCCTGTCCCTCACCTCCAAGCGCAAGGCCCCCTACCTGGGCCTGTTGATACCCGGCGCGATCGGTTTCGCGCTGGCCGCCGCCACCGGGAACGGCCCGCGCATGCTGAACATCGCGGTGTTCGGCGCGACCATCTCGTACGCCCTGATGGCCCTGTCCCACATCGTGCTGCGGCGCCGCGAGCCGGGCCTGGAGCGCCCGTACCGCACGCCGGGCGGCGCCGTCACCTCCTCGGTGGCCTTCGTCCTGGCCCTCTCCGCGCTGGTCGCCACCTTCCTGGTGGACCAGGACGCGGCGTTCATCGCGCTGGCCGTCTACGCCGTCGCCCTCGCCTACTTCGCCTTCTACAGCCGCCACCGCCTGGTCGCCTCCGCGCCCGAGGAGGAGTTCGCGGCGCTGGCCGAAGCCGAGGCGGAATTGACCCGCGACTGAAATCCTGACGCTGACCCGGATCCCGTCCACCCGGAGGTAGAACCGTGCCCAGGCCGCTCATCGGCATCACCACCTATGTGGAGGAGTCCACCCGCTACGGCGTGTGGGACCTCGCGACGTCCCTCGTCCCCTCCGGGTACCACGAACTCGTTCAGGCGGCGGGCGGCGCGGCCGTCCTGCTGCCCCCGGACGAACCCTCCCGGGCGGGCGAGGTACTGAGCCGGGTGGACGGGCTGGTCATCGCCGGCGGCCCCGACGTGGACCCGGTGCACTACGGCGCCGTGCGCGATCCCCGTACGGGCGCACCCGCGACGGTCCGCGACACCTGGGAGCTCGCGCTCATCAGGGCCGCCCTGGAGTCCGGCGCCCCGCTGCTCGGCATCTGCCGGGGCATGCAGGCCCTGAACGTGGCCCTGGGCGGCACGCTGATCCAGCACATCGACGGCCATGTGCACACCCCCGGCGTGACGTCCTGGCACCCGGTCCGCCCGGTCGACGGCACCCGCTACGCGGCGCTGGTCCCGGAGGAGGCGGACGTCCCGACCTACCACCACCAGGCGGTGGACCGGCTGGGCGAGGGGCTCGTCGTCTCGGCGCACGCGCTGGACGGCACGATCGAGGCCGTCGAACTCACGGACCCGGACCGTTGGGTGGTGGGCGTCCAGTGGCACCCGGAGCGGGACAAGGACACCCGGGTGATGGCGGCACTGGTGGACGCGGCGGCGGAGTTCAACCTCACGACGCCCGGCGCGACCCTGGCCCCCGCCGCCCTGTAGGGACGGGCCGGGCGGCAGCCCGGGCTCGCACCCGGGCCCGCCTACCCGGCCCTCGTCGCCTGACGGCTCAGGCGTGCTGCGGGACCTCGTCCTTCATGGCCGCCTTGAGCTGCTCGCGCAGCTCCGCGCTCGCCGTGTGCCCGTGCACGGACACGGCATGCTCCTCCGCGGCGCGGACCAGTTCCGCCTCCTCACCCGACATGAAGAGGCTGCAATTCGATTCACTCGGGAATTCGCGGCAGTCGATCATCTTGCGCATCACGCGCCTCCTCGGATCCGACTGCCTCCATTGTCCGCCCGTACCGTCACCGCGGCGAACCCGGCCCGCCCGGCCGGCTGGACCGGCGCCGGCCGGTCAGGCACGGGCCCGGGTCAACGACAGCAGGTCGCGGGCCGGACCGGCCGGGCGGGCGCCCGTCGGCCAGACGGCCCGCAGCGCCCGCGCCAGCCCGGCCCCGACGACGGGTACCTCCACCAGCCGCCGGGAGCCCAGCTCGTCCCCCACCACCAGTTCCGACAGCACGCACGGCCCCGCCCCGCTGAGCGCCGCCGACTTCACCGCGGTGGTGGACGCCAGCTCCAGCAGCGGCTGCGCCAGCCCCCCGGACGCGGCCAGCGCCGCGTCCAGCACCTGCCGGGTCCCCGACCCCTGCTCGCGCAGGATCAGCGGGGTCGCCGCCAGCTCCGCGGCCGCCACCCCGCGCGAGCGCCGCGCCCAGGGGTGCCCCGGCGCCACCGCCACCACGAGCCGGTCCTGCGCGATCACCACCGAGTCCAGTCCGTCCGGTACGGAGAGCCCCTCCACGAAGCCCAGGTCCGCCTCGTGCGCGAGGACCAGCTCGGCGACCAGCGCCGAGTTCCCCGCGTGCAGGGACACCGCCGTGCCCGGCCGCTGCCCCCGCAGCGCGATCAGCCACCCCGGCAGCAGGTACTCCGCGATGGTCATGCTGGCCGCGACCCGCAGCCGCGAGTCCCGCCGCCCCCGCAGCGCCTGCGCGCCCACGTCGAACGCCTCGGCCGCCTCCACCACCCGCCGGGCCCAGTCCGTGACCAGGGCGCCCTCCGCCGTCAGCGTCGACCCGCGCGGCGAGCGGTCCACCAGCGCCACCCCGAGCCGGGTCTCCATCGCCCGGATCCGGCTGCTCGCCGCCGGCTGGGTGATGCCCAGCCGCCGGGCCGCTCCGCTCAGACTGCCGACCCGCGCGACCGCGAGCAGCAGCTCCAGCGCGCCCAGGTCCGGCACGCGGTGCGCCAGCGGCACCCACTCCTCGTTACCCATAAATGCAGTTTATGCCCTCATACGAAACCTCCCTCTGCCGCCGGGCGCGCCCGGACGCGACGCTGGGTCCATGGCCACCACCCTCGTGCGACCCCGCACCACCACCGCACCCGCGCCCCGGGCCCACAAGGCACCCGCGCTCCGGAACCTCGGGCCCAACTGGTACGCCTCCGTGATGGGCACGGCGATCGTCGCCAACGCGGGCGCCACCCTCCCCCTCCAGCTCCCGGGCCGGCTCGTGGCCTGCCGGCTCGTCTGGGCGCTGTCCGCCGCGGCCCTCGCCGTCCTGCTGGCCGCCCGCGCCGGGCACTGGCTGCACCACCGCGACCAGGCGCACGCCCACCTCCTCGACCCCGCCGTCGCACCCTTCTACGGCTGTCTGGCCATGGCCCTGCTGGCCGTCGGCGGCGGCACCCTGATCGTCGGCAAGGACGTCATCGGCACCCCCGCGGCCGTCGCCGCCGACGCCGTGCTCTACACCGCCGGGACCGCGATCGGCCTGCTGATGGCCGTACTGATCCCGTACCTGATGGTGGTGCGGCACAAGGTCGAGCCCGCGCAGGCCACCCCCGTATGGCTGCTGCCCCTGGTCTCCCCCATGGTCTCCGCCGCCCTCGGCCCCCTGCTCATCCCCCACCTGCCCGCCGGCCAGGCCCGCGAAGGGATGCTGCTGGCCTGCTACGCCCTGTTCGGCGTCAGTCTGCTGGCCACCCTGCTGATGCTGCCCCTGGTCTTCGGCCGCCTGATCGTGAGCGGGCCGCTGCCCCTGGCACTGACACCCACCCTGTTCCTGGTCCTCGGCCCCCTCGGCCAGTCGACCACCGCCGTGAACCAGCTCGCCGACATGGCCCCCCGGTCGATCGGCGCCCCCTACGCGGACGCGTTCGGCGCCTTCGCGGTGGTGTACGGGGTGCCCGTGATGGGATTCGCCCTGCTGTGGCTGGCCCTCGCCGCCGCGATGCTGGTCCGGGCCGCCCGGGGCGGCATGGGGTTCGCGATGACCTGGTGGGCGCTGACCTTCCCCGTCGGCACCTGTGTCACCGGAGCCACCGGCCTGGCCCACCACACCGGCCTCGCCGCCTTCTCCTGGCTGGCCTGCGCCCTGTACCTCACCCTGCTCGCCACCTGGCTCCTGGCTGCCGGCCACACCCTGCGCGGCCTGTTCGCCGGTCGGCTGCCGCCCCGCTAACGGGCGGCCCGCAGGGCCCGCGCCAGCACCGCCGGAGCCTCCCGCAGCGAGGGCCCGTACCAGGTCAGGTGCCGGCCGCTGACGAGCGCGGCCGGCAAGCCCGGGAACGCCTCGGGGCCATCCCCGGCGGTGAACCGGTACGGCTCGTCCGGCAGGACCACCAGGTCGCAGCCGGCCGCCCGCGCCTCGGCCGGGGACACCCGCGGATAGCGCTCGGCATGCCCGGCGAGGACGTTGCGGACACCCAGCCGGGCCAGTACGTCCCCGGCGAAGGTCTCGCGGCCCAACACCATCCACGGCCGCCGCCACACCGGTATCACCGCACGCAGCGGGCCCAGGGGTTCCACCGCCGCCCACGCCTTCCCGGCGTCCGTGAGCCAGCCCGGCCGCGCGAGCCCGAGCGCCCCGACCAGCAACCGTTCCAGTTCGCCGAACGCCTGCGGCAGCGAGCGGACCTCGGTGACCAGCAGCGGCACCCCGGCCGCCCGCAGGGCCGCCAGGTCCAGGGCCCGGTTCTCCTCCTCGTTGGCGACGACCAGGTCCGGGCGCAGCCCGATGATCGCCGGCACGTCGGGGTTCTTCGTCCCGCCGACGCGCACCGCTCCGCCCAGGTCTCCTGGATGCGTGCACCAGTCGGTGACCCCGACGAGCCGGCCCGGAGCACTCACCGCCACGGCCTCGGTCAGCGACGGCACCAGCGAGACGATCCGCCGCACGCCGCTCAGTGTTCCGGGGAGGGCGGCTCGGACGTCGCGTGGATGTGCTCCCCGACCGCCACCACCAGGATGCGGGTGTCCTCGCTCACGGCCCGCCAGCGGTGCCGTACCCCACCGGACAGGAACAGCGCGTCGCCGTTCTCCAGCCGGTACGCCCGCCCCTCGGCCTCCACCTGGCAGGCGCCCGCGACCACGTACATCAGCTCGTCGTTGCGGTGCTGGTACTCGCGGCCCGCGTCCTGGTCTCCGCTGAACTCCAGGGCGTGCAGTTGGTGGTGTCCGCGTACGAGGGGACGCACGCCGGGGGCGGGCGTCAGGCCGGAGTCGTCCCCGGCGCGCACGAGGTCCACCGTGCGCGCGGTGTCGGAGGCGGCCAGCAGTTCGACGGCCGTGGTCTCCAGCGCGTCAGCGACCCTTTCCAGGGACCGCATGCTGGGCCGGGCCCGCTCGTTCTCTATCTGGCTCAGGAAGGGGACGGACAGTCCGCTGCGCGCCGAGACGACGGCGAGGGTCAGGTGGAGCGCGCGGCGCCGCTTGCGCACGGCGACGCCCACCCGGAGCGGTTGCTCCTTGGCGTCCTTCTCCTTCTCGTCCCTGCCGTCCGTGCCGATCTTGCCGTCCCTGCCGTCCCTGCCGTCCCTGCCGTCCTTATCGTTCATGTCGGGGCTGCCCTCCCCTAATCCACTCGTCGCACATCGGTGTGCTGTAAGCACCTTACGCAGCAACCGCCCCCGGATTCGCGTTCACGGCAGGACCGACCGCCGCCGGCGGCCGGCGTCGACGGCCGGCGGGGCGGCTGCGGCATCATCGTCAGCGTGACGACACGACGCCTGATGCTCCTGGACACCGCCTCCCTCTACTTCCGCGCGTACTTCGGCGTGCCGGACTCCGTGAAGGCCCCGGACGGCACGCCGGTCAACGCCGTGCGCGGCCTGCTCGACTTCATCGGGCGGCTGGTCCAGGACCACCACCCGGACGACCTCGTGGCCTGCATGGACGCCGACTGGCGGCCCCGGTGGCGAGTGGAGCTCATCCCGTCCTACAAGGCGCACCGAGTGGCCGCGGAGACGGCGAACGGCCCCGACGTCGAGGAGACGCCGGACACCCTGACCCCGCAGGTGCCGATCATCGAGGCGGCACTGGACGCGTTCGGCATCGCCCGGGTGGGCGTCGCCGGGTACGAGGCGGACGATGTCATCGGGACCCTCACCGCCCGGGCCACGGGCCCGGTGGACATCGTCACGGGCGACCGGGACCTGTTCCAGCTGATCGACGACGAACGGCGACGACGGGTCCTGTACCCGCTCAAGGGCGTCGGCTCGCTCCAGGTGACGGACGAGGCATGGCTGCGGGGAAAGTACGGGGTGGACGGCCCCGGCTACGCCGACCTGGCGCTGCTGCGCGGGGACCCGAGCGACGGCCTGCCGGGCGTCCCCGGCATCGGCGAGAAGACTGCGGCGAAGCTGCTGGACGCGTTCGGCGGCCTGGACGGGATCATCGCGGCGATCGACGACCCCGGGTCGAAGCTGACGCCGACCCAGCGCAAGCGGCTGGACGAGTCCCGGCCGTACCTGGCGGTGGCGCCGAAGGTGGTCAAGGTCGCCTCGGACGTCCCGCTGCCCCCCTTCGACCCGGCCCTTCCGGCGGCTCCGGCCAGTCCCGAGATGGTCGAGGCGCTGGCGCGCCGGTGGGGTCTGGGCGGAGCCGTGGCCCGGCTGAGCAGCGCGCTGCGCCACTGAGGTGCTAACTTAGGGGAACCTAAGTTTCTGGGGAGTCAGGGGAGAAGCCGTGGCAGAGGGACGCGCTCGTACAGTCGGCACCGCCGTCGTCGTACGCACCGAGCGGCTCACGCCGCACATGGTGCGCGTGGTGCTGGGCGGTGCCGGCCTGGCCGGCTTCGACGCGGGCGAGTTCACCGACCACTACGTGAAGCTGCTCTTCGCCCCCGAGGGCGTCCGCTACGCGTCGCCCTGGGACCTGGACCGGATCCGCGCCGAGCACCCGCGCGAGGAGTGGCCGCGCCAGCGCGCGTACACGGTGCGCGGTTGGGACCCGGTGCACCGGGAGCTGGCCCTCGACTTCGTGGTACACGGGGACGAGGGGCTGGCCGGCCCGTGGGCCGCCGCCGTCCAGCCGGGCGAGGAGGTACGTTTCCTCGGCCCCGGCGGCGCCTACGCCCCCTCCCCGACCGCGGGCTGGCACCTGCTCGCGGGCGACGAGAGCGCGCTGCCGGCGATCGGCGCGGCGATGGAGCGGATGCCGACGGGCGCGGTGGTGCACGCGTTCGTGGAGATCGACGGCCCCGCCGACGAGCAGAAGATCGCCACCCCGGACGGTGTCGTCCCGGTCTGGCTCCACCGCGGCGACCGCCCGATCGGCGAGGCGCTGCTGGAGGCGGTCTCGGCGCTGGAGTTCCCCTCCCGCGACGTCCACGCCTTCGTCCACGGCGAGGCGGGCTTCGTCAAGGACCTCCGCCACCACCTCCGCGTCACCCGCGGCATCCCCCGCGAGCGCCTCTCCATCTCGGGCTACTGGCGCCTGGGCCAAACGGACGAAGCCTGGCGCGCGATCAAGCGCGACTGGAACGCCAAGGTCGAAGCCGAACAAGAACCCGCCGCGGCCTGACGGGCCAACCCAACCCCGCCGGACAAACCCAATCCCGCCGGCGTTTGAGGCGCGGGGTCCGGGGCGGAGCACCGAAAACCCGGCGCAGCCGGGGCCGCGCAGCGCAGCGGCGCCGCATCCGCACACCGCCCCGCGGCGCCGCCCCGGCCCACAGGCGGAGTCACCCGCCCGGCGGGACACTGACCCCATGCGTACCCTCCACGCACTCGCCACCGCCGGGGCCGGGGCCGCCCTCCTCGCCGCGGCGACCGCCACCGCGCCCGCCCCACCCCCGACCCCCCACCCCCTCCTCACCGACGCCGCCGTCGACAAGGCCGTCGCCCGCCTCGACGCCACCGACCTCCTCGAAGACCTCGGCTACGACCAGACATACGTCCTGGACCACCTGCGCCTGGAGACCCGGGGTGAGAACGCCGTCGGCCGCACGGGCGCCGTCTTCGCCGACGGCACGCTGCGCATCGAGTACCTGGACACCACCCACCTGGGGACCTTCACCCGACAGTAGCCGCGCCCGCAGGGCCTACGCTGGACCCCGATGAGACGCAGATCCTCCATCCCGCCCGCACCCCTGCCCCAGCGGGCCGGCATCGACCCGGTCCGCCTGCGGCTGCCCCCCGACCCGGACGGGCTGTGGCCCGACCTCGGCGCCTACCTCACCGCCCGCTACGCCGGCACCCGCGGCGCCGAGTCGATGGCGCGGCTGCTGGAGTCGGGCCGGGTCCTCGGCCCCGGCGGACGCGTCCTGCGCCCGCGGGACCCGTACGAGCCGGGCGCATTCCTGTGGTTTCACCGGGACATGCCTGCCGAGCCTGTCGTGCCGTTCCCGATCCGGGTCGTCCACCGCGACGCGCACCTCCTGGTGGTGGACAAGCCGCACTTCCTGGCCACCACCCCGCGCGGCACCCACGTCTTCCAGACCGCCCTGGCGCGGCTGCGCGTCGAACTGGACCTGCCCGCCCTCAGCCCGGCTCACCGCCTCGACCGGATGACCGCCGGACTGGTGATGTTCAGCGTCCGCCCCGAGGACCGCGGCGCCTACCAGTCGCTGTTCGAGCAGCGGAAGGTGTTCAAGGAGTACGAGGCCGTCGCGCGGCACGACCCCGGGGTCCGCCTTCCGCGCACGGTGCGCAGCCACATCGAGAAGGTCCGCGGCGAGATGGCGGCGGTGGAGGTCCCGGGCGCCGCACCCAATGCCGAGAGCGTCGTGGAGCTCGTCGCCACAAGCGGAGCGCTGGGCCGCTACCGGCTGACCCCGCGCACGGGGCGCACCCATCAGCTGCGGGTGCACATGAACGGTTTGGGCCTGCCGATCCTGGGCGACCCCGTCTACCCCGTGGTCGCCGCGGCCGCGGACCCGGCCGACTACCGGCGCCCGCTCCAACTCCTGGCCCGCACGCTCGCGTTCACCGATCCGGTGACCGGGATCGCCCACCGCCTGGAGAGCGGTCTGACCTTGCGGGCCTGGGACGACCTGCCCGGCTGGGAGGCCGGCCCCTGAGCCACACGGGCGCCCACGGGCCCCGAGGGACTCACGCTTTCTCCGTGACCCCGGCGACCCGCAACGCCGCGTCCGCGGCGGCCTCCGCGAAGGCCGCGACCGGTCGCGCCGGGTCGGAACGGTGGATGAGCATGACCCCCTCCACGAGGCCGAAGACGAGGTCGTTGCGCAGGGCCAACCCGGCCTCGTCACCGGCCAGTTCCGCCCCGACCGAGGTGGCGCGCAGCAACTGCCGGTAGGAGTCGCGCAGTTCCCGGCGCATCCGGTGGAACTGGGCGAACCGCGCCCCGCCCACTTCGGGCAAGAGGTAGAGCGCGCCCAGGTTGTACGGGCCTCCGCACAGCAGCAGCACGTCGGAACGGCACAGCTCCCACAGCCGCCGCGCGGCGGGCCGTACGGTATCGGCCACCAGTCGGCGGGCCAGCGTCAGCGAGGGCGCGACCGTGGACTCCAGTAGTTCGGCGAGGAGTTCCTCCTTGCCGCGGAAGTAGTGGTACATCGTCGCCTGGCGCATTCCCGCGCGTTCGGCGACGTTGCGCGTGGTGGTCGCCGCGTACCCGTGCACCGTGAACAACTCGGCCGCCGCGCAGAGGAGTTCCTCGCGCGGCGGCCGGTCGCCGTGCCGTCTCGCCTGGTCGGCGCGTGGCCGACCGACCCGTCTCGGCCCTTCGTCCGTTGCCCCACTCATGTGCCGATCGTCGCACAGGACACGTCGGATCGATCATGGCAAGAGATGAGATCCGGCCTCCCCGCCTCTCGGAGGAAGACCCAAATCCGCTTAGCCGACGGAGCTGTAGGCCACCACACCGCGCAGCAGGGCGTCCACGGCCTTCCGGGCATTTCGCGCCACCGTGCTGCCGCCCTGGGACGACGGCGGCGCGGACGACGACGGCGCCGCCGCCGCGATCTGCCCGAGCACGTCGATGACCTGCTTGCACCAGCGCACGAAGTCGCCCGCGGGCATCTCCGCTTCGCGCAGCACCTCGTCCAGGCTCTTGCCGGACGCCCACTGGTAGGCGGCCCACGCGAAGCCGAGGTCCGGCTCGCGCTGGCCCACGCCCTCCGCCTGGTTGATGCGGTGCTCCTCCTCCAGCGCGTCGAGCCGACCCCAGATCCGGACCATCTCGCCCAGAGCCGCCTTCGCCGCGCCGCCCGGCACCTTGGGCGCCACCGCGTCGTCGGACTGGCGCGCCTCGAACACCAAAGCCGAGACGCAGGCGGCCAGTTCGGCCGGACCCAGGCCCTCCCAGACGCCCTCGCGCAGGCACTCGGACGCCAGCAGGTCCAGCTCCCCGTACAGCCGGGCGAGCCGCTTGCCGTGCACGGTGACCTCGTCCTCGCGCAGGTAGTCCAGCTCGGTCAGCAGGGCGTGGATCCGGTCGAAGGTGCGGGCGATGGTGTTCGTCCGCCCCTCGATGCGCCGCTCCAGTTGCACGGTGTCCCGCTTGAGCCGGTGGTAGCGCTCCCCCCAACGGGCGTGGTCCTCGCGCTCGTCACAGCCGTGGCAGGGGTGCGCCCGCAGCTCGGCGCGCAGCCGGGCGATCTCGCGGTCGTCGGCGGCGGCGGCCCGGCCGCGCCCGCGCCGTTCGGGGACTATGTGCCCGGCCTTGGCCCGCAGCGCCGACGCCAGGTCCCGACGGGACTGCGGCGAGCGCGGGTTGAAGGTCTTCGGGATCCGCATCCGGTCGATCGCCTCCACCGGGACCGGGAAGTCGATCGCCGCGAGCCGCTTGACCTGCCGTTCCACGGTGAGCACCAGCGGGCGCGGCCCCTCGGTGTACTCGTATCCGCGGTGCCCGTTGGAGCGCCCGGCCGGCATGCCCGGGTCCAGGACGAGGGCTAGCCCGGCGAACTTGCCGGTCGGCACGTGGATGACATCGCCCGGCTTGAGCTTCTCCAGCGAGTCGGCCGCCTGCACGCGGCGCTGCGCCGCGCCCTGCTTGGCCAGCTCCGTCTCGCGGTCCTTGAGGTCGCGGCGCAGCCGCGCGTACTCCTCGAAGTCGCCGAGGTGGCAGGTCATGCCCTCCCGGTAGCCGTCCAGGCCCTCCTCGTTGCGCTGCACCTGCCGGGAGATCCCGACGACCGAGCGGTCGGCCTGGAACTGCGCGAAAGAGGTCTCCAGCAGCTCGCGCGAACGGTGGCGCCCGAACTGCTGCACCAGGTTCACGGCCATGTTGTAGGAGGGTTTGAAGCTGGAGCGCAGCGGATAGGTCCGGGTGCCCGCGAGCCCGGCGAGCGCCACCGGGTCCATGCCGCGCTGCCACAGCACCACCGCGTGGCCCTCGACGTCGATGCCGCGCCGCCCGGCCCGGCCGGTGAGCTGCGTGTACTCGCCGGGGGTGATGTCGGCGTGCTGCTCGCCGTTCCACTTGACGAGCTTCTCCAGGATCACCGTGCGCGCGGGCATGTTGATGCCGAGCGCGAGGGTCTCGGTGGCGAAGACGGCCTTGACCAGGCCGCGGACGAACAGCTCCTCCACGACCTCCTTGAAGGTCGGCAGCATCCCGGCGTGGTGCGCGGCGATGCCCCGCTCCAGCCCTTCGAGCCATTCGTAGTACCCGAGGACGTGGAGGTCCTCGGTGGGGATGGACGCGGTCCGTTCCTCGACGATCTCCCGGACCCGCAGTCGGGCGCTGTCGTCGTTGAGCCGCAACCCGGCGTACAGGCACTGCTGGACGGCAGCCTCGCAGCCGGCGCGGCTGAAGATGAAGTTGATGGCGGGGAGGAGGTCCTCGTTGTCGAGGCGGGCGATGACCTCGGGCCGGCTGGGGGTCCAGATCCGGCCGCGGGAACGCCGCTCGCGCTCGCGGTCGGCCTCGCGGACCATCTTGCCGCGCCGCCGCTCCTTCGGGTTGTAGGTGCGGCTGTTCTCCTCCCGCGCCAGGCGCAGCAGGTCGGGGTTGACCTCGCGGCGGGCGGAGCCGCGGCCGCCGTGGTCGGACTCCTCCTCGAAGAGGTCGTAGACCTTGCGGCCGGCCATGACGTGCTGCCACAGCGGTACGGGCCGCTCCTCGGAGACGATCACCTCGGTGTCCCCGCGCACGGTGTCGAGCCAGTCGCCGAACTCCTCGGCGTTGGAGACGGTGGCGGAGAGCGAAACCAGCGTCACCGACTCCGGGAGGTGGATGATCACCTCTTCCCAGACGGCGCCGCGGAACCGGTCGGAGAGGTAGTGCACCTCGTCCATGACCACGTAGCCGAGGCCGAGGAGGGACCGGGAGCCCGCGTAGAGCATGTTGCGGAGCACCTCGGTGGTCATCACGACCACCGGCGCCTCGGAGTTGACGCTGTTGTCGCCGGTCAGCAGGCCGACCTTCTCGGCGCCGTAGCGCTTGACGAGGTCGGCGTACTTCTGGTTCGACAGCGCCTTGATCGGCGTGGTGTAGAAGCACTTGCGGCCCTGCCGCAGGGCGAGGTGCACGGCGAACTCGCCGACGATCGTCTTGCCGGAACCGGTCGGGGCGGCGACGAGGACGCCCTTGCCCGCCTCCAGGGCCCGGCATGCCTCGACCTGGTACGGATCCAGGCCGAATTCGTACATCTCGCGGAAGGGAGCCAGGGCGGTGGCCTCTTCGGCGGCGCGGATCCGGGCAGCGGCGTACCGCTGCGCGGGTGAGAGTTCTTCGGTCATCTTGTCTTCGAGCCTACCCGCCGCCTGTGACAACAGTCGGATCTTTACCGGGAGCCTGATGACCTGCGCGACGACCGGCGCGACGAACCGGCCCGGCGGCCGGGACCGCCGGGTCGGGACCCTCAGGTCACGTCGTCGTAGCCGTTGATCCGTTCACGCCCGCCGTCGTCCTGAGCCGGCAGGGCCGAGGGTGCCGGGGCCGACTCCACCGCGCCGATCGGCGCGGGCGTCAGGTCCAGGGCGGACGCCTCGTCGTCGTCGAGGTCGGCGTCGGGGTTGCGGCGCTTGCGCCTTCGGTCGTTGATCAGGCACAGGCCGAGCGCGATGAAGTACAGGGCGATGATCGGGGCCGCCAGCGACATCATCGTGAGCGGGTCACCCGTGGGCGTCGCGAACGCCGCGAAGATCGTGATGCCGAGCACCATGATCCGCCACCAGCTCGCCAGCCGCTTGGCGGTGAGCACACCGGTGAAGTTCAGCAGGATCAGCAGCAGCGGCAGCTCGAAGGCGAGACCGAACACGACGACCATGCGCGTGACCAGGTCGAGGTAGTCGTCGACCGGCAGCAGGTTGCGCGCGTTGTCCGGCGTGAACTCCAGCAGGATCATCGCGGTCTGCGGGAGGATCTTGTACGCGAGGACGGCGCCGGCGGCGAACAGCGGCGCTCCGGCCCCGACGAAGCCGATGGCGTACTTCTTCTCGTGGCTGTGCAGACCGGGGGCGACGAAGGCCCACAGCTGGTAGAGCCACACCGGAGCGGAGAGCACCACGCCGGCGGTGAGCGAGACCTTCAGGGCGATCGAGAACGGCGCGATGAGGCCGTTCACGGTCATGTCGGCGCAGGGACGGCCGTTGCGCTGCGAGACCACCCCGTTGGTGCAGCCCACGGAGTCCAACATCGGCTTGAGCATGAAGTCGATGAGGTCCTTGTAGAAGAAGGCCGCCACCACGGTGATCACGAGGATCGCCAGGACCGACTTCATCAAGCGGTTTCTCAGCTCACGCAGGTGCTCGACAAGGGGCATCCGCCCTTCGGCGTCCTTGTTCGCTTGACCCTGCTTGCGGGCAGACTTGAGCAACCCACGTCCCTTGTCTCGTTGCAGATGACTGGCGTGACCGGTAAGGCCGCAGGCGATCAGCCCTGCGTGGTGCGGTTCGGCTCGCCGACCGGACGGGCGCTGGTCACGTCACCGGGCGACGCCTGGATCGTGCGCGGCGCGACCGGCTGCTGCGGGGCCTGGTCGGCGACGGGGGCGGCGGCGGCATCCTCGGCCAGGCCGTCCTGCTTCATCGCCTTGGCCTCGCTCTTGAGAATGCGGGCCGACTTGCCAAGGGAACGCGCCATGTCGGGGAGCTTCTTCGCACCGAACAGCAGGAAGATCACGGCGATGATCAGGAGGAGTTCAAGAGGCTTCAGGTTGCCGATCATGGGCTGACTTCCTTCTCACCGAAACGGCTGGTTGGGGTGGCGGGCGGTCCGGGCCGAAGATCCCGTCACCGCTCCTGCATGGATCGTAACCCCCGGGGGTTAACGCCAGGCAATCACCCGGGCTCCTCCCCGCCTCCTCGGCGGGACGGGCCCGAGTCCGGTCAGGGGATGGTACGACCCCGTACGCCAGGTTTCTACGAGGGTACGCCTACCGGCTCGCGGCCCGGCCGGCCCGGGCCAGGTCCGACGCGGCCCGCTCCAGATCACCGGCGGCCCGCTCCAGGTCGCCCGCGGCCCCGGTGACCCGGCGGCTCGCCTCGGCCACCTGCGCCGACAGCCGCCGCACCGCCAGGAAGACCCGCACGGCCGGCACCGCCAGCACGACGAGACCGAGGAAACCCAGGGCAATCGCGAACATCGGCCACATCATGGGAGGAGCCTAGCGCCGACACCGCCTCAGACGCTGCGCAGGGTGCTCACACCGCCGCCCGTCAGCAGCTCCACTATCCGTTCCCCGGCGGGCTTGCGCACCTGCGCCCCGCACTGGGGGCAGGTGAACGAGTAGAAGGTGCTGCGGCGGCTGCCGCCGATCGCCAGGCGCAGGGCGCCCGCCGCGAGCTCGAAACGCCCCCGGCACTGCGGACACCCCGCCTTGAAGGTGACCGGAGTGCCCCCCGATGATGACGGCATCGCTCCCCCTAGCCCTGTTCCCCGTATCCCGCGAGTGCCGCTCGTGCGGCGCTGCGCGCGCTCTCCGCCAGCTCCGGAGGCGACACGATCCGCCCCTCCCGGCCCAGCCGCAGCGCGAGCCGACGCAGCGACGCCGGGTCCGGGCTGCGCAGCGTGATCCGCAGACCGCCCCCGGCCAGCTCCTCGGCGCTGTCGTGCGGGTAGTACTCGGCGACCCAGCGCCCGCCGGGACCGACCTCGACCACGACCTCCGGGTCCTCGGCGGCCGGCTGCACCAGCCCCTCGGACAGGTCGCGCGGCTCGATCGCGGGCGGCTCGGCCCGCTCGTCCAGCAGCCGGATCTCCGCGACCCGGTCCAGCCGGAAGGTGCGCCGGGCCTCGGAGAGGTGGCACCACCCCTCCATGTACGTGTGGCCCACCGCGAACAGCCGGATCGGGTCGACCTTCCGCTCGGTCAGCTCGTCCCGCGCCGGCGAGTAGTAGCGCAGCCACAGCCTGCGGCGCTCCGCGATGGCCCGGTCGACGTCCGCGAAGACCCCGCCCTCCGACTCGAACGTCACCGACAGGCGGGAGCTCGCGCCCGCCGCCTCGCCGGCGGCCGCCTCCAGCTTCGCGGTGGCCCGCAGCAGGGCGTCGCGGTCGCTCTCGCGCAGCCCGGGCAAGGTCGCCACCGCGCGGGCGGCGACCAGCAGCGCGGTCGCCTCGTCGGCGGCCAACCGCAACGGCTCCGCCGTCGACTCCCCCGACGCGTCGGGATTGCGCCACCAGATGCGCTCCCCGTCGGTGTCGATGTCGAGCAGGTCACCGCCCCGGAAGCTCGTCCCGCACATGGGCAGCACGTCGAGGTCCGAGATCAGCTCGTCCTCGGTGATCCCGAAGGCGCGCGCGACGTCCGCGACGTGCGCCCCGGGGCGTTCGCGCAGATACGTCACCAAGGACAGCATCCGGCGGGTCTGGTCAATGGCGTTCGCAGCCATGCTGGTACGTCTCCCCCTCAGGGCGTGCGTTCATGACATCCGAGCGGTACGGATTTCCCCGGCGCGGCCGCTCCCCGCCGCGGCCGGTCAGCCGAGCGCGACGGCGCGCAGCCGGTCCATCACGTCGGCCCGCAGATCGGCGGGCTCCACCACCACCACGTCCGGGCCGAACTCCACGAGCCAGGCGTCCAGGCCGTGCCCGTACGGGATCTCCAGCTCGTCCCAGCCGTCGTCGCCCTCCTTGACGGAGCCGGCCTTGGCCCGCAGCGGGTACCCGGACCCGGCCCGCAGCCGGATCCTCGCGGTGCGGTCCGCGCTCTCCCCGGCCCAGCTCGCCACGGTCTCCCGCACCGTCACCACGTCCGGTACCGGCGCGGTGTACCTGCCCGCCCGCGAGCGGACCTTGCCGGTGATCCGCGACAGCCGGAACACCCGCTCCGCCTCCCGGTCGCGGTCGAAACCGGCCAGGTACCAGTGACCTCGCCAGCACTCCAGCGCCCACGGCTCGACCTGCCGGGTCTCGGGGTGGGCGGCGGTTGACTTGCGGTAGTCGAACACCACCGGCCGCCGGTCCCGACAGGCCAGCATCAACGGCTCGAAGGCCGCCTCGTGGACCGGGATGCGCGGCTCGATCGCGCTGTGCTGGCCCTCGTACGGGTCGCCGGCCTCCGGCATCCCGCCCGCGCGCAGCTTCTGCAGCGCCCCGCTGGCGGCGCCCGCCAGCCGGGCCTGCTGCCACACCTTGGCCGCCAGCCCCAGGGCGGCGGCCTCCTCGGCGTCCAGCGAGACGGGTGGCAGCCGGTTGCTGTCCCGGCGGGCCAGGTAGCCGGTCTCGCCCTCCAGGTTCTCCACCGTCTCGATCACCAGACCGAGCTCCCGCAGGTCGTCCTTGTCCCGCTCGAACATGCGGTTGAAGGACTCGTCGTTCCCCGCTTCCAGGTACGCCTCGATGGAACCCCGCAGCTCACGCTTGCTCAGCGGCCTACGGGTCCCCAGCAGACACAACGCCAGGTTCATCAGCCGCTCGGCCTTGGCAATCGCCATCGACGCCCTTCCGCCCTTCCCCACGTACACCCGCCGGCGTACAGACCCGTGACCGTTGACCGTACCGCCCCGAAGGGCCCCGGCAAAAGCGAGGGCCCCCGCCTCACGGCGGGGGCCCACAGCTGTGACGCGAGGTCGATCAGGCGGCCATCAGGTCACAGACGAAGATCAGCGTCTCGCCCGGGGCGATCACGCCGCCGCCCGCGCCACGGTCACCGTACGCGAGGTCAGCGGGGATCGTGATCTTGCGACGGCCGCCGACCTTCATGCCCTGGACACCCTGGTCCCAGCCCTTGATGACCTGGCCGACCCCCAGTTGGAAGTCCAGCGGCGCGCCGCGGTTCCAGGAGGCGTCGAACTCCTCGCCGGTCGAGAACGCCACACCCACGTAGTGGACCTTGACGAACGCGCCGACCTTGGCCTCGGCGCCGTCGCCCACCCAGATGTCCTCGACCACGAGGTCGGTCGGGGCGGGGCCCTCGGGGAAGTCGATCTCGGGCTTCTCGAGCTTGTCGCTCACGGAACTGCTCCTCATACGAACCAACAGGGGGCGCCTCCCGGCCGCGGCCGGGGGAAACCGGAACCAGTGTTACATCACCGAGAGGATGTCGAGGCTGAACACCAGGGTCGAATTGGCCGGGATCGTCCCCTGCTCCTTGTCACCGAACGCCTGGTCCGGCGGGATCACCAGCAGAATGCGGCTGCCCGCCTTCTTGCCCAGGATGCCGTCCTTGAGACCCTTGACCGACAGATCCGACAGCGGCCACGTCACCACCGTGTCGGTGGCGTAGGTGCTCTCGAAGGTCTTGTCGTCCTTCCAGGTCTTGCCGTTGAACTTCACGATGACCGTGTCGGTGTCCTTCACGACGGGGCCGTCGCCCTCCAGGACGTAGTTCGACACCAGCTTCGTCGGCACGGCACCGTCCTTCGGGACGGTCACGGAGACTTCCTTGCCGTCCGTGTTCGTACCGACCTTCGGCAGGTCCTTGTCGTCCTGCGCCACTTCCTTGCCCGTCGCGGACACCGGGACGCTAGCGCCCTTGACGATGTCCACCACGAACACGAGCGTGGCGTTCGGCTTGATCTTGTCGCCCGAACCCTGCGCCCCGTAACCCAGGTCCGGCGGGATCACCAGCTCGACCCGGCTGCCGACCTTCTGACCTTGCAGACCCTGGTCCCAGCCCTTGATGACCTGGCCCGCGCCGAGCGTCACATCGAAGGTCTTGCCCTTGCTGAAGCTCTCGTCGAAGGGCTCCTTGCCGTCCCACACCTGGCCGTAGTAATTGACCTGGGCGACGTCCTTGGCCTTCAACACCGGGCCCTTGCCCTCGCTGACGACCACCACCTTCAATTGCTTCGGCGGGTCACCCTTCCCCTTCGACAGGGTCGGCTTCTCCCCGAACGCGGCGCCCTTCGTGATCGCGGGCACCCCGTTCTTCATCTGGGCGGAATCGGAGCCGCTGTCGTCACCGCAGGCTGCCGTCGTCAGCAGCAGAAGGGGTACGACCAGCAGGCCGGCAAGTCGGCGCACGTGTTCCTCAGATCTCAGACGGCAACGCGGTCGCCCGCCACTCTAAGGCGTGGACGGGGCCCCGTACGAGACGCGTACGGGGCCCCGGCCAAGATCAGCGAGATGTCACACTTTGCCGCCATCCACCGGCAGCTACATACCGGCGATCAGCTTCTCCACCCGATCGTCCACCGAACGGAACGGGTCCTTGCACAGCACCGTGCGCTGAGCCTGGTCGTTCAACTTCAGGTGCACCCAGTCGACGGTGAAATCCCGCCGCTGCTCCTGCGCCCGACGGATGAAATCGCCGCGCAAGCGCGCCCTCGTCGTCTGCGGGGGCACCGACTTGCCCTCGAAGATCTTGAGGTCGTTGCAGATCCGAGCCGCCTGCCCCTTGCGCTCCAGCAGGTAGTACAACCCGCGCCGACGGTGGATGTCGTGGTACGCGAGGTCTATCTGCGCGACCCGCGGATTGGACATCGTCATGTTGTGCTTGCCCCGGTACCGCTCGATCAGCTGGTACTTCATGACCCAGTCGATCTCGGTCCCGATCCGGTCCAGGTCCTCCGCCTCGATCGCGTCGAGGGTACGACCCCACAGCTCCAGCACCTGCTCCACGACACCCGTACGGATCCCCCGCCGCTCGGCGAAGTCCAGGGCCTTGTCGTAGTACTCGCGCTGGATCTCCAGGGCCGACGCCTCACGTCCACTGGCCAGGCGCACCTTGCGCTGACCGGTGATGTCGTGGCTGACCTCACGGATCGCCCGGATCGGGTTCTCCAAGGTCAGGTCCCGCATCACGGTCCCCGCTTCGATCATCCGCAGCACCAGGTCCGTGGCACCCACCTTGAGCAGCATGGTCGTCTCGGACATGTTCGAGTCCCCGACGATCACGTGCAGCCGGCGGTAGCGCTCCGCGTCCGCGTGCGGCTCGTCCCGCGTGTTGATGATCGGCCGCGACCGGGTCGTGGCGGAGCTGACGCCCTCCCAGATGTGCTCCGCGCGCTGACTCACGCAGTAGACCGCGCCCCGAGGCGTCTGCAGGACCTTGCCCGCACCACAGATCAGCTGGCGCGTGACGAGGAACGGAATCAGGATGTCCGCCAAGCGGGAGAATTCACCGTGCCGAGCCACCAGGTAGTTCTCGTGGCAGCCGTACGAATTGCCCGCCGAGTCGGTGTTGTTCTTGAAGAGGTAGACATCGCCCGCGATCCCCTCCTCGTGCAGGCGACGTTCGGCATCGACGAGCAAACCTTCGAGAATGCGCTCGCCGGCCTTGTCGTGAGTGACCAGTTCGGTCAGGTTGTCGCATTCGGGAGTTGCATATTCCGGATGCGAACCCACGTCGAGGTACAGGCGGGCGCCGTTCCGCAGGAAGACATTGCTGCTGCGGCCCCATGACACAACACGGCGGAAGAGGTAGCGCGCCACTTCGTCAGGTGACAGTCGGCGCTGTCCCCTGAACGTGCACGTGACGCCGTACTCGTTCTCCAGCCCGAAAATGCGGCGGTCCATGACTGAACATTACGCCTTCTGCCCTCTTCTGAAACCGGGTTCGAGAGCGGGGTTCCGATCAGTTTCCCGCGAAGGGCTCCGACACGCCGTCCGCACGAGCCGCGCCGGCCTGCCCCGGCACCCGTCCCGCACCCTCCACGACGGACCCCGCCACCGCCCGACCCCGCCCCGCCGAAGCCAACACCCGCTGAGTGGCCATCAGCACCAGCAACGCCGCGCCACCCGCCACGCTCGCCACAGCGAAACCCGCCGCCGTACCACCCAGTTCCACCGCCGGCCCCGCCGCCGCCGTCCCGATCGCCGCCCCCACCCCGAAGAAGGTCACCAACCACGAGAACGCCTCCGTCACCGTCCCCTCCGGAGCGTGCCGGTCCACCACGATGAACGCACACGCGATCGCCGGCGCCAGGAACACCCCCGCCAACGCCGTCAGCGCCGTCATGGCCACCGCCCCCGGCACCCACATCAACGGCAGGTAACACACCGCCAGCAACGCCACCAACAGCCGCAGCCGCCGCTCCGGCGCCCCCGTCCACTGCCGGGCCCCGTACAGCACCCCGCCGACCAGCGCCCCCAACCCCAGAGCCGCCATCAACCGGCCGTACACCGCCTGGCCACCATGACCGTCCGCGTACGCCACACCCGCCACCGTGATCGACCCCAACGCCGTACCCACGAAGAAGAACGCCCCCAGCAGCGCCAACAGACCCCGCGACCGCAACGCGCCGAGCCAATGCGCCTCGCGCGGAGCCGAACGCCACGCCCGCGAAGGCTCCGACACCACCACCGACAGGGCGCCCAGCACTCCGATCGCGTTCAGCAGCACCAAGGCCACCGCCGGATCCCACAGCGACACGAACAACGTCACCAGCAGCGGACCGACCGTGAACATCACCTCCTGGGCCACCGCGTCCATCGCGTACGCCGCATGGACCCGCTCCTCCTTGCCCCCCAGCACCGACGGCCAGAGCGCCCGCAGGCCCCCCTCCAGCGGCGGCGTGAACAACCCCGCCACCACCACCGCCGCATACGCCGCCGCCACCGACCCCGTCCCCACGAACGCCAACCACACCATCCCCAGCGCCGACACCACCGCCGCCGGCAACTGCACCCGCGGCTGCCCGTACACGTCCACCGCCCGACCCAGCAACGGCTGCCCCACCGCGTTCGCCACCCCGTACACGGCCGCCAACGCCCCCGCCAGGCTGTAACCGCCCCCCTCCGACCGCGTGAACAACACGATCGCGATCGGCGCCGTCGCGTTCGGCAACCGCCCTATCAGCGTCCCCACCAGCAGCCTCGCGGCATGCCGGGTTTTGAGCAGCTCCGCATAACCCGCGGCCATGTCCGCCCCTTCCTGCCCGGATCAAGCCGGAGTAATACGTATAACGTGACCCGCCATACGTACCATGGCCACAACCCGCCAGTCCAGACGACCCCACCACCACCCGACCCCACACCCCCCGTGACCTCGGACAACAGGAGCCCAGCGTGACGAGACCCACCAGCCGGGACGTCGCCACCGCCGCCGGGGTCTCCCAAGCCACCGTCTCCCTCGTCCTCGGCGACAAATGGCGCGGCCGCGTCTCCGAACGCACCGCCGCCCTCGTCCGCGAAACCGCCACCCACATCGGCTACCGCCCCAACCTCGCCGCCCGCAACCTCCGCCTCGGCAGCACCCGCACCGCCCTCCTCGTCGTCCCCGCCCTCACCAACGAATTCTTCGCCCGCGTCTACACCGGCGCCGCCCAAGTCGCCGCCGAACACGGCTTCGGCGTCGTCCTCTACCCCTCCCCCGACGGCACCGGCCCCGCCCGCGACCCCTTCGCCTCCGCCCGCGCCGCCCTCGACGGCGTCATCGCCTCCTCCATGGCCGCCGACGCCCTCGACGCCATCGGCGGCAACAGCCTCCCCCTCGTCATGCTCGACAGCGACCCCACCGCCCACACCGCCGCCGCCCACGTCAACCTCGACATGGCCGACGGCATGCGCCAAACCGCCCGACACCTCCTCGCCCTCGGCCACCGCCGCTTCCTCCACCTCGCCTCCGCCGTCGACTCCTGGACCTTCCACATCCGCGCCCGCGCCCTCGCCGACCTCCTCGAAGCCCCCACCGAGCTGCGCACCGTACGCGCCCCCCTCACCGTCACCGGCGCCCGCACCGCACTCGAAGCCGCCCTCACCACCCCCGGCAGCACCCGCCCCACCGCCGTCATCTGCGACGACGACATCCTCGCCGCCGGCGCCTGCAAAGCCGCCCGCCGCCTCGGCCTGCGCGTCCCCGACGACCTCTCCGTCACCGGCTTCGACGACCTCGCCCTCGCCACCGCCGTCGAACCCGAACTCACCACCGTCCGTCTCCCCGCCGAACACGTCGGCCGCCAAGGCATGACCGCACTCCTCGCCGTCCTCGACGGCACCGACTGGTCCGCCCCCGACATCCCCGTCGAGCTCGTCGTCCGCGACTCCTCCGGCCCCGCCCCCCGAGCCTGAACACGACGAAGCCCCGGCCCGCCGCTAACGGCAGACCGGGGCTCCCCCGAGCGCACTACTCCGCGTCGTCCTCAGGACCCTCGTCGTTCGACACCGCGTCGGCCTGCGCCGCCGCCGGCACGTCCGCCTCCAACAAGCGCGCCAACTGCCGACCCCGGATCCGCTTGAACTTCCGCTGCTGCGGCCGCGTACGGTCCAACACCGCGACCTCCAAGCGCTCCGCCGGAATCGACTTGTCCGCACCGTTCGCCTGACTGGACAGCGCCTGCACCGCCAGCTTCAACGCCTCGGACAACGTCATCCCGTCCTGGTGCCGCTGGTCCAGGAACGTACTGATCTGCTCGGCATTGCCACCGACCGCGACCGAACCGTGCTCGTCCACGATCGAACCGTCATGCGGCAACCGATAGATCTGATCCCCAGCGGCCGTCGCACCGACCTCCGCCACCACCAACTCCACCTCGTACGGCTTCTCACCCGCACTGGAGAAAATGGTGCCCAACGTCTGCGCGTACACGTTCGCCAACCCACGCGCCGTCACGTCATCACGGTCATAGGTGTACCCACGCAGATCCGCGTACCGCACACCACCGATCCGCAGGTTCTCGTACTCGTTGTACTTGCCGGCGGCCGCGAAGCCGATCCGGTCATAGATCTCGCTGAACTTGTGCAGCGCACGGGACGGGTTCTCCCCGACGAACACGATGCCGTCGGCATACTGCAACACGACAAGGCTGCGACCGCGGGCGATGCCCTTCCGGGCGTATTCCGCCCGGTCGGCCATGGCCTGCTGGGGTGACACATAGAACGGAGTCGACACCGGCTGTCCGTCCCTTTCTTCCGGTTCCTACGGGGCGACGGATGATCAGAGCAAGGCGGCGCGCGGGCCGTCCGGCTGCTCCAGCCGACGGTTGGTGACCGTACGGGCGATTTCCTGCGACTCGTCGTCGCTCAGCCTGCGGAAACCCTCATCGGTAATGACGGTGACGATGGGATAGATGTGACGGTAGAGGTCCGGCCCACCCGTCGCCGAGTCGTCATCGGCGGCGTCGTACAGCGCCTGCACGACCAGCGTGGTGGCCTGCTCCTCCGTCAGGTCGGGACGGTACAGCTTCTTCATCGAACCCTTGGCGAAGATCGAGCCCGAACCGGTCGCGGCGAAGCCGTGCTCCTCGGAACGGCCGCCGGTCACGTCGTAGGAGAAGATCCGACCCTTCTCCTTGGCCTCGTCGTACCCCGCGAACAGCGGCACGACCGCCAGCCCCTGCATCGCCATCCCCAGGTTGCTCCGGATCATGGTGGACAGCCGATTCGCCTTGCCCTCCAGCGAAAGGGTCGCCCCCTCCACCTTCTCGAAGTGCTCCAGCTCCAGCTGGAACAGCTTCACCATCTCCACGGCGAGACCGGCCGTGCCGGCGATGCCCACCGCGGAGTACTCGTCGGCCGGGAACACCTTCTCGATGTCCCGCTGCGCGATCATGTTCCCCATGGTCGCCCGCCGGTCACCGGCGAGCACGACCCCGCCGGGGAAGGTGGCGGCCACGATGGTCGTCCCGTGCGGCGCCTCGATGACGCCCTCGGGCAGCTTCCGGTTGCCCGGCAGCATCTCGGGCGAGTGCGCCCCCAGGAAGTCCATGAAGGACGAGGACCCCGGCGTCAGGAAGGCTGCCGGTAGACGCCCTGTGCCGCGATTGTTGGCTTCCACGCGTGTCCCTCCAGGTATGAGATGGCCCGACGCAGAGTGTCGGGATCGTCTCCCAACTTGCCGATGGCCGAATTGCAGTTGAAGCACAGTACGCCTCGGACCCTACCCGTCTCGTGACAGTGATCCACATGCACGGCCGGAGCCTTTAGACAGATGCAGCAGAGACCGTCTTGCGCGGCGATCATTTCGTCCCGCTCAGTCTCGGTCATGCCGTACGCGCGCTTGAGGTGGCCCGCACGACCCTGAATGGCCCGGCAAGCCTTGCAGCGGGTGGATAGGCCGTCCGACGCGGATGCGTTTTTGTGCCGTTCACTGTGCGGCTTGACCTCCCCGCACAGCCGGCAGAGCTTCCACCCCACCGGGACCTCCACCTTCTCTTTGACGACCTGCCGATCGCCGCTTGGCGGCGTCGGTAGTGCTGGGCGTCGTAGGCGGCTACGCATTCTCGGCACCGCGACTGGAGGCCGTCTCCGCGTGCGATCTGAGGCGAATCCGCTCAGTGGCACGTCCCGGCTGCAGCCGCGACACCACTTCGTCCCCTTGGACATGTGGCCCAGGCTGGCGGATTCGCCTCAGATTCGAAGGCTATTCGCCGCCTTTTTGTACGAAACTCCGAACGAAATCCTCGGCGTTCTCCTCGAGTACATCGTCAATCTCGTCAAGTACGGAGTCGACGTCGTCGGAGAGCTTCTCCTGGCGCTCCTTGAGGTCGGTCGATTCCTCGACCGCCGCCTCCTCGACCTCCTCGGTCGAGCGCGTCGCCTTCTGCTGTCCGCCGCCGGTGTCCTTGGTCCCCATGTCTACCTCACCCCGCTCGGTTCGCACGCTCACGTCGAGAGATCCCGGACCGGGACCCCTCCCAAGATCAGACCCTATGTCGGACCCTACAAGGAGGGTCCGACATTCGTCCCCGCACTTTCATAACGTCCGGGTGTTCCCATGATTCCCAGACCGGGCCCCTTTCAGGCCCCGCCGGGGGCCCGGAAAGGGGGCGGGCCGGGATCAGCGGCCCGACAGCACCCGTACCAGGTCCTCCGCCGTGCGGCAGCGGTCCAGGAGCTCCTTCACGTGTGCCCGCGTCCCCCGCAGGGGCTCCAGCGTGGGCACGCGCTGGAGGGAGTCGTGGCCCGGGAGGTCGAAGATCACCGAGTCCCAGGAGGCCGCGGCGACGTCGTCCGCGTACTGCTCCAGGCATCGGCCCCGGAAGTAGGCCCGGGTGTCCTCCGGGGGCTTGCCCTCGGCCCGCTCCACCGCCGGCTCCTCCAGCAGCCGCTTCATCTTGCCGCGGGCCACGAGGCGGTTGTAGAGGCCCTTCTCGGGGCGGACGTCGGCGTACTGGAGGTCCACCAGGTGCAGCCGCGCCGCATCCCAGTCGAGTCCGTCGCGCCTGCGGTAGCCCTCCAGCAGCTCCCGTTTCGCGATCCAGTCCAGCTCCCCCGACAGGCTCATGGGATCGGTCTCCAGCCGGCCAAGGACGTCCTCCCACCGAGTGAGGACGTCCTTGGTCTGCTCGTCCGCGTCGGTCCCGAACCGCTCGTCGACGTACTTGCGGGCCAGCTCGAAGTACTCCATCTGCAGTTGCACGGCGGTGAGCGTGCGGCCGCTGCGCAGCGTGATGAGGTGCTGGAGGTCTGGGTCGTGGGAGACCTGGTGGAGGGTGCGTACGGGCTGGTCGACGGCGAGGTCGACGTTGATGAATCCGTCCTCGATCATGGACAGGACCAGGGCGGTCGTGCCCAGTTTCAGGTAGGTGGAGATCTCGGAGAGGTTGGCGTCGCCGATGATCACGTGGAGGCGGCGGTACTTCTCCGCGTCGGAGTGGGGTTCGTCGCGGGTGTTGATGATGGGGCGCTTGAGGGTGGTCTCCAGGCCGACCTCGACTTCGAAGTAGTCGGCGCGCTGGCTGATCTGGAAGCCGTGGTCGCGGCCGTCCTGGCCGATGCCGACGCGTCCGGCGCCGGTGACGACCTGGCGGGAGACGAAGAAGGGGGTCAGGTGTCGCACGATGTCGGAGAAGGGGGTTTCCCGCTTCATCAGGTAGTTCTCGTGCGTGCCGTAGGAAGCGCCCTTGTTGTCCGTGTTGTTCTTGTAGAGGTGGATGGGCTGGGCGCCGGGGAGCTGGGCGGCGCGTTCGGCGGCCTCGGCCATGATCCGTTCGCCGGCTTTGTCCCAGAGGACGGCGTCGAGCGGGTTGGTGATCTCGGGGGAGCTGTATTCGGGGTGCGCGTGGTCGACGTAGAGGCGGGCGCCGTTGGTGAGGATCACGTTGGCGAGGCCGATGTCCTCGTCGGTGAGCTGGCTGTTGTCGGCGGCCTCGCGGGCGAGGTCGAAGCCGCGGGCGTCCCGCAGCGGGTTCTCCTCCTCGAAGTCCCAGCGGGCTCGGCGCGCCCGGTGCATCGCCGCCGCGTAGGCGTTGACGATCTGGGACGAGGTGAGCATGGCATTGGCGTTCGGGTGTCCCGGGACGGAGATCCCGTACTCCGTCTCGATCCCCATTACTCGCCGTACGGTCATGCGGCCCTCCTTGCCCGGCGGCGCTCCCGTTCGGGAGCGGCGCTCAAGTACCGCTGGTGCTCCGATGCGTCGTGTGCGGCGTCCGTCCCCGCACTGCGCGACCTGCGGTACGGAAGAGCCTAGAACCACTCCGCGCTGGTGGGGAGATCATTTCGGTCATTGAATTTGTCCTGCCACCGGCTGGAAAAGCAGTCGGTAAAGCGGTCGGCTGCGGGTGCCCCCGGTGGGGCACCCGCAGCCGCCCCGCTTTGTCAGAGGTACTGACCGGTGTTTGCCACCGTGTCGATGGAGCGGCCGGTGTCCGCGCCTTGCTTTCCGGTGACGAGGGTGCGGATGAATACGATCCGCTCGCCCTTCTTTCCGGAGATTCGGGCCCAGTCGTCCGGGTTGGTGGTGTTGGGCAGGTCCTCGTTCTCCTTGAACTCGTCCACGCAGGCCTGGAGGAGGTGGGCGACCCTCAGGCCCTTCTGGTTGTGTTCGAGGAATGCCTTGATCGCCATCTTCTTGGCCCGGTCCACGATGTTCTGGATCATGGCTCCGGAGTTGAAGTCCTTGAAATAGAGGACTTCCTTGTCGCCGTTGGCGTACGTGACCTCGAGGAAGCGGTTCTCCTCGCTTTCGGCGTACATCTGCTCGACGACGGTCTGGATCATGCTGTGGACGGTGCCGGCGGTGGAGCCCTGGTGTTCGGACAGGTCGTCCGCGTGCAGGGGCAGCGATGCCTTGAGGTACTTGGCGAAGATGTCCTTCGCGGCCTCGGCGTCCGGGCGCTCGATCTTGATCTTCACGTCGAGGCGGCCGGGGCGCAGAATGGCCGGGTCGATCATGTCCTCGCGGTTGGAGGCGCCGATGACGATGACGTTCTCCAGCCCTTCCACGCCGTCGATCTCGGCGAGGAGCTGGGGGACGATGGTGTTCTCCACGTCCGAGCTGACGCCGGATCCGCGGGTGCGGAAGAGGGATTCCATCTCGTCGAAGAAGACGATGACGGGGGTGCCTTCGCTCGCCTTCTCGCGGGCACGTTGGAAGACGAGGCGGATGTGCCGCTCGGTCTCGCCGACGTACTTGTTGAGGAGTTCGGGGCCCTTGATGTTGAGGAAGTAGGACTTGCCGGTGGGGCGGCCGGTGACTTCGGCGACCTTCTTGGCAAGGGAGTTGGCGACGGCCTTGGCGATGAGCGTCTTGCCGCAGCCGGGGGGGCCGTAGAGCAGGATGCCCTTCGGCGGGCGCAGTTCGTGCTCTTTGAAGAGGTCGGGGTAGAGGTAGGGGAGTTCGACGGCGTCGCGGATCAGTTCGATCTGGTCGCCCAGGCCGCCGATCTTGTCGTAGTCGATGTCGGGGACCTCTTCGAGGACGAGGTCTTCGACCTCGCTCTTGGGGACCACTTCGTAGACGTAGCCGGAGCGGGGTTCGAGGAGCAGGGCGTCGCCGGGGCGGATGGTGATGTCCAGGAGCGGCTCGGCGAGCCTCACCACCCGTTCCTCGTCAGTGTGCCCGATGACCAGGGCGCGCTCGCCGTCCTCGAGGATTTCCTTGAGGGTGACGATGTCCCCGGCGCGCTCGAATTCCATGGCCTCGACCACGTTGAGCGCTTCGTTGAGCATGACCTCCTGGCCGCGCCGGAGCTCTTCCGGGTCGACGCTGGGGCTCACGTTCACGCGGAGTTTTCGCCCTCCGGTGAAGATGTCGACGGTGCCGTCCTCGTTGGCTTGCAGGAAGACGCCGAAGCCGGCCGGCGGCTGTGCGAGCCGGTCGACTTCCTCCTTGAGGGCCACGATCTGGTCGCGGGCTTCACGGAGGGTGTTCGCCAGTCGTTCGTTCTGTGCGGAGACGCCGGCCAGATTCGTCTGGAGCTCGACGATCCGCTCTTCGAGAATCCTCGTGTGACGCGGAGAGTCGGCGAGCTTGCGTCGCAGGACGGCGATTTCCTGCTCGAGATAGGCAACCTGGCCGGCGGGGTCCTCGGACCCTCGCCCGGGCCGGATGCCGCGGTTGATGTCGTCGTCGTGGGCTGCCACGGTCCTCACCTCCTCCAAGGGGAGCTGGACGCTTCCTGACCCTACCTGGGCTGGTGGTGATTGAAACCCCTAGATCACAAAGACGGTAGGGGTGTGTCCGATCTTCACCCTTGCGTACTCCCTCTCGCCAAGGAAATACCCACCCAGGAGCATCGGAAAGCAGCCGGTTGTAAGGTCGAAGCGTTCAACACCCGTCACGGCCCGCGCGACTTGTCGCGAGTTGTGACCGGGGTGGATCACTCAGTGCAGGGAACGGCAGGAGATATGACCGTGCAGCAGGAGGCAACGTCCGACCGGGCCGCGGGTGCCGGCGACGCCGAGGCGTCGCTGGAGGTGTGGATCGACCAGGACCTGTGCACCGGCGACGGGATCTGCGTGCAGTACGCCCCGGAGGTGTTCGAGCTGGACATCGATGGTTTGGCGTATGTGAAGAGCGCGGAGGACGAGCTCCTCCAGGCGCCGGGGGCGACGACTCCGGTTCCGCTGACGTTGCTGCGGGACGTGGTCGATTCGGCGAAGGAGTGCCCGGGTGACTGCATTCACGTTCGCCGTGTTTCGGACAGGGTCGAGGTGTACGGCCCTGACGCGGAGTGACGGTTCACACGTTCCCGGGGCGTGGGTCGGTAAGCTCTTGGCGGAATTTTCCGCCGGTCCAGCGCCACTTGGCGAGCTGTTCGACGTCGGGGCTGTAGCGCGGGACCGACGGTGAGGAGTACCCGAGGAGACGTGCTGTCACGGTGCGGTCACTGATGGTGAGGTCGGTGGCGGTCTGTCGTCGGGCGGTTTCGAGCAGGGTGGCGACCACGCGGGGCGGGGCGCCCGGGGTCTTGTCCCGGGTGAGGACGTAGATGGCGTGAGGCGGGGTGCCGGAGCCCGCGTCGCAGCGGACGGCGGCCACGGTTTCGGGGATGCCGTCGCCGTCGAGGTCGCCTTGGGCGGTGGCGGTGACGGCCTGGGGGATGCCCTTGCAGTCCAGCGGGTAGGTGACGGCGTGTGCGTCGGGGGCGGCGGCCGGGGCGGCCGCGGGGGCCGCTGCGGCGGTGGCGGTGACCGAGGCCCCGGTCGCGGGCTCCGGCTGGAGGAGGCCCGCGCCGGCTATGACGGCGGCCATGGCGGTGGCCGTGGCGACCCAGTGGATGGGTCTGGCGTCACCGTGGGCCAGGGTGTCCAGTGCGAGGGCCGGCTCGGTGGGGCTGTGCAGCACGCGGGGTGTCTCCTGTGCGAAGGGTGACGCGGTGCCAGCATCGTGCCACACCTCACACCGGGGTGGAACGGGTGGGTCCGGCCGGGTGTCGGCGGCGTCCGGTCCTGTCGACCCCGTCAACGAAAAGGCGCTGTGGCGCAGTTCCCGTTTCGGTGGGGGAACTGCGCCACAGCGCTTTCGTGTTGGGGTCCGTGCCGGGTGGGCGCGGCCGGGCGGGCCGGCGGGTCAGGCGCTCTCGCCGCCGCGGCTCTGGCTGCCCGGGCCGTCGTAGTCCTCGCCGTAGGCGCCCTTGGAGGGGCGGCGGCGGCGCATGGGGGGTTCGACGCCGTCCGCGAGGCGGCGGGCGGTGACGAGGAAGCCGGTGTGGCCGATCATCCGGTGGTCCGGGCGGACGGCGAGGCCCTCGACGTGCCAGTTGCGGATCATGGATTCCCAGGGCTGCGGTTCGGCGTAGCAGCCGAACTCGCGGATGGACTCGACGGTGCGCGAGAGCTGGGTGGTGGTGGCCACGTAGCAGCAGAGGATGCCGCCGGGGACCAGGGCCTTGGAGACGGCCTCCAGGCATTCCCAGGGGGCGAGCATGTCGAGGATGACGCGGTCGACGTCGGTGTCGGACAGGTTGTCCTGGAGGTCGCCGACCGTGAGCTGCCACGCGGGGTGGGGACCGCCGAAGTAGCGCTCGACGTTGGCGGTCGCGATCTCGGCGAAGTCCGCGCGGCGCTCGTAGCTGTGGAGCATGCCCTGGTCGCCGATGGCGCGCAGCAGGAAGCTGCTCAGGGAGCCGGAGCCGACTCCGGCTTCCACGACGCGGGCGCCGGGGAAGATGTCGGCGAAGGCCAGGATCTGGCCGGCGTCCTTGGGGTAGACCACGGCGGCACCGCGGGGCATGGACAGGACATAGTCGGGGAGCAGGGGGCGCAGCGCGAGGTACGCGACGTTTCCCGTGGTACGGACAACACTGCCCTCGGGAGCACCGATCAGCTCGTCGTGCGGGAAGGAACCCTTGTGGGTGTGGAAATTCTTCCCGGCTTCGAGCGTGAAGGTGTAGTGGCGGCCCTTGGGGTCGGTGAGCTGAACCTGGTCCCCGACCTCGAAGGGCCCGCGTCGGCGGGCGGCACCGGTCGGTTCGGACATGTGACCAGTGTATTGGCTTCAGGACTGGGGCCGCGCCATGGCCTTCACGAAGGCTTTTTCGACGTCCGTGGTGGACAGGACGCCGTAGATCCGGCCGCCGGCTTCGAGGACGAGGTATTCGGTGGCGGGGGTGGCGCGCAGGTGGTCGAGGAGGTCTTCGCCGGTGAGGTCGGCGGAGACCTTCATGCCGTCGGTGAGGTCTTGGGAGAGGGTGCTGACGGCGATCCAGGGGCGGCGGTGTTCGGGGACGGAGGCGATGGCGGTTTCGCGGACGATGGCGGTGGGGTCGCCTTCGCCGTCGACGATGACGAGGGCGCGGGCGCCGGCTTCGTTGGCGCGGCGGAGGGCCTCGGAGAGGGGGGTGGCGTTGTCGACGGGGATGGCGCGGCGGGTGAGGGCGCGGGCTTGGAGTTCGGGGAGGTGCTGGCGCAGGCGGGCCATGCGGAGGCTGTTGCCGGCGCCGGTCCAGATGATGGCGGCGAGGATCGCGGCGAGGAGGGCGTCCATGACGGTGTCCATGCCGCCGATTTCCTGGCTTCGGTTGCCGAGGAGGCCGGTCTGGGTGACCAGGGGCAGGCCGATGAGGACGGTGACGGCGAGGGCCCGGCCGACCCAGGCGGCGGCGACGGTGCCGGTCATGGGTTTTCCGGTGATGCCCCAGATGACGGCGCGGAGCATGCGGCCGCCGTCGAGGGGGAGGCCGGGGAGCAGGTTGAAGGCGGCGACGAGCAGGTTGGAGATCATGAGGCCGGCGAGGAGGACGCCGGGGACGGTGGGGGCGTCGACGGCTTCCATGCCGAGGTAGAAGGCGCCGGCGAGGACGAGGGAGAGGAGGGGGCCCACGGAGGCGAGGACGAATTCGCGGGTGGGGGTCTCGGCTTCCTTCTCGATCTCGGAGACTCCGCCGAAGAACTGGAGCCGGATGCGGCGTACGGGGAGGCGGAAGCGCAGGGCGGCGACGGTGTGGGCGAGTTCGTGGACGAGTACGGAGGCGTAGAAGGCGACGGCGAAGAAGAGGGAGACGAGGTAGCGGGCGGGTCCGAGTTCGGGCAGGACGCGGTCGAGCTGGTTGCCGAAGACCCAGGTGATGAGGGCGGCGACGAGGAACCAGCTGGGCGAGACGTAGACGGGTACGCCGAAGGGGCGGCCCATGAGGAGTCCGCCGCCCGGGTCGGAGCGCTTGTGCGGGCGCTCGCCGGTTTCGTCGGTGTCTGGCACGGCTGTCCTTCGTTCGGTGCTGTGTGGTGGGGCGGTTCCGCCGGTGGGGGGGCGTGGGGTTGCGCGGGTGGGTCGTGGGGCGGTAGCGCGGTGTGATGCTCTGATCATGCAGTGCGAGGGGCTCGGAGTCGATGGTATGCGCGTGCTGTCGGTGGCGGGTCGTAGGGTTTTACACATGACGACGAGTCCCGGTCCTGTTCCTGGTGTGGCCGCCGCCGATGCCGACGCCGCGCCCGATGGGCCGGCGGGGGCGGTGCGGCCTGCTTCGCTGTCCCCTTCGCGGGCCGGTGATTTCATGCGGTGTCCGCTGCTGTACCGGTTCCGGGTGATCGACAAGCTGCCGGAGAAGCCGAGCGCGGCGGCGACGCGGGGGACGCTGGTGCACGCGGTGCTGGAGCGGTTGTTCGATCATCCCGCGCACGAGCGGACGGCGCCGCGGGCGAAGGCGTTGATCCCGGCGCAGTGGGACCGGCTGCTGGAGGCGAAGCCGGAGCTGACGGAGCTGTTCCCGGCGGGGGACGAGGGCGAGGGCCTGGCGCGTTGGTTGACGGAGGCCGAGGCGCTGGTGGAGCGATGGTTCACGTTGGAGGACCCGACGCGGCTGGAGCCGGTGGAGCGGGAGTTCTTCGTGGAGACGGAGCTGGAGTCGGGGCTGCGGTTGCGCGGGATCATCGACCGGGTGGATGTGGCGCCGACGGGCGAGGTCCGGATCGTCGACTACAAGACGGGCAAGGCGCCGCGCTCGGAGTACGCGGAGGGCGCGCTGTTCCAGATGAAGTTCTACGCGCTGGTGGTGTGGCGGCTGAAGGGGGTGGTGCCGCGGCGGCTGCAGTTGGTGTATCTGGGCAGTGGGGACGTGCTGACGTACGACCCGGTGGTGGCGGACCTGGAGCGGGTGGAGCGCAAACTGCTGGCGTTGTGGGACGCGATCGTGGAGGCGACGGAGTCGGGGGTGTGGCTGCCGCGGCCCACGAAGCTGTGCGGCTGGTGTGATCATCAGGCGGTGTGTCCGGAGTTCGGTGGGACTCCCCCGGTGTATCCGTTGGAGATCGTTTCGCGGCGGGATACGGAGGGGACGGGGTCCGGGGCGTCCTGATCGTCGGGTCAGGGCAGAATGGGCGGCGCCCGTCGAAGCCGCCGTTCCGAGATGTCGAAGATGAGGTACCCCCTGTGGCGATCCGCGTCCTGTTGGTCGATGACCAGCCGCTGTTGCGCACCGGCTTCCGGATGATCTTGGAGGCGGAGTCGGATCTGGCGGTGGTGGGTGAGGCCGGGGACGGTCTCCAGGCGCTGGACCAGGTGCGTGCGCTGCAGCCCGATGTGGTGCTGATGGACATCCGGATGCCGCGGATGGACGGGGTGGAGGCGACGCGGCAGATCACCGGGCCGGGGCGGGACGGGCCGGCGAAGGTGTTGGTGCTGACCACGTTCGATCTCGACGAGTACGTGGTGGAGGCGCTGCGGGCGGGGGCGAGCGGGTTCCTGCTGAAGGACGCTCCCGCGAACGAGCTGGTGCAGGCGATCCGGGTGGTGGCGGGCGGCGAGGCGATG
The DNA here is from genome assembly GCF_040645975.1 of Streptomyces sp. NPDC046557. Classification (NCBI taxonomy): domain Bacteria; kingdom Bacillati; phylum Actinomycetota; class Actinomycetes; order Kitasatosporales; family Streptomycetaceae; genus Streptomyces; species Streptomyces sp. NPDC046557. Next base: position 159,187 of record NZ_JBEYZH010000009.1, on the reverse strand, counting down.
TTGGCGCCGAGCATCACGCGGCGGCTGCTGGACAAGTACGCGGGGCACTTGCCGTCGGGCGGGGAGGCCGTCCCGGACGCCTTGGGCACGCTGACGGAGCGCGAGGTGGAGGTGCTGAAGCTGGTGGCGCGGGGCCTGTCGAACGCGGAGATCGCGGCGGACCTGTTCGTGAGCGAGACCACCGTGAAGACGCATGTGGGGCACGTGTTGACGAAGCTGGGCCTGCGCGACCGGGTCCAGGCCGCCGTGTACGCGTACGAGAGCGGCCTGGTCCGCCCGGGCGCCCAGTAGTCCGGGCGCGTCGGCGGTCCGGCGCGGCGAGGTAGCGGGGACGACGACGGGCCGGCAACCGCGTGACGCGGTTGCCGGCCCGTCGGTGTACGTCAGCCCTTGCTGATCTCCCAGAAGCGGAAGACGGTCGAGGCGTCGAGCGACCACTGGAGGCCGGTCACGTTCTGGCGGGTGACGGCGTACTGCTTGCCCTGCCAGAGCGGGAGCAGCGGGATCTCGTCGGCGACGATGTCCTGGAGCCGGGTGAAGTCGGTGGTGGCGGCGGTGCGGTCGGACTTGGCGGAGGTCGAGGGGATGATGGTCCCGCTGATCTCCTTGTTGTCGTAGTTGTTGTGCAGGACGTTGTCCGGGCCGAAGAACGGCTGGGTGAAGTTGTCGGCGTCCGGGTAGTCGGGCACCCAGCCCTTCACGTAGACGCCGTACTTGCCGGCTTCGATGTCCTTCTCGTACTGCTCGAACTCGACGGACTTGACGTCGACGTCGAAGAGGCCGCTCTCGTTGAGCTGCTTGGCGATGAGTTGGAGTTCCTGGTCGGTGGCCGGCCCGTAGCGGGTGGGCGTCGAGTTCAGGGTGAGCTTCACCTTGTTGGTGAGGTTGGCGGCGCGCAGGACGCTCTTGGCCTTCTCCACCTGGGGGCTGCCGCCGTAGCGGTCGAAGAAGGCGGTGTTGTGGGAGGCGATGCCGGCGGGGACGACGGAGTACAGGGACGTGGCGGTGCCGTCGTAGACCTCCTTGATGATCGCTTCGCGGTCGACGAGGTAGGCGATGGCCTTGCGGACGGGGAGCTTTCCGGCGACCGGGTCGTTCATGTTGAAGACCAGGTGCTGGACTTCGGCGCCGGTGCCCTGGACGACTTCGACCTTCTGCTCGCCCGTGTTGTGGGCGAGGGTGGCGATGTCCTTGGCGGCGAGGCCGCGGAAGGCGAAGTCGACGTCGCCGCTTTCGAGGACCTTCTTGAGGGCGGCCTGGTCGTCGTTGAAGAACTTCATGGTCACGCCGGTGTTCTTCGGCTTGGCCTTGCCGCTGTAGGAGTCGTTGACCGAGAAGTTGGCGCTCTTGTCGCTGATGGAGTCCAGCTTGTAGACGCCGGAGCCGATGGCCTTGCCGTCGGTGCGGAGCTTGTCGGCCGGGTACTGGGTGTGGTCGACGATGGCGCCGGCGCCTGCCGCGATCTTGCTGGGGAAGGTCGCGTCGGAGGTCTTGAGGCGGAAGACGACGGTCTTCTCGTCGGGCGTCTCGATGCCGGCGATCGACGAGAGCATGACGGCCGGGCCGTTGGCGTCATTGATCTTGAGGGTGCGCTCGAAGGAGAACTTGACGTCCTTGGAGGTGAGGCTGTCGCCGTTGCTGAACTTGAGTCCGGCGCGCAGGACGCACTTGTAGACCTTGCTGTCGGCGCCTTCGAAGCCGCAGGTCTGGGCGGCGTCGGGTTCGGGGGTGGTGCCGCCCTTGGGGAAGGTCAGCAGCGACTGGAAGACGTTGTTGAAGAGGAGCCAGGAACCCGGGTCGTAGCCCGACGCGGGGTCGGTGGACTTCACCTTGTCGGATATTCCCATGACAACGCCCTTGCCGCTGCCTGCGGCAGAGCCATCCTGCGACCCGCAACCGCTGAGCAGCGCGGCGGCGGTTGCGGCGCCGAGCGGGGCTGCCAACCACTGGTTACGTCTCATCACGCGAACGTCCTTCACAGTCGTACTGTTCCGTTGCGCCGGCCCGCGACACCCGCTGCCGGCTGGTGCCTTGCTCAGCCGCCGACGCCGCGGCCGAGTTCCCACAGTTGGAGGTCGGAGATGGCGTTGACCGACCACTCCGCCCCGGTGATCTCCTCGCGTGCGGCGACGTACTGCTTGCCCTGCCACAGGGGCAGGACGGGGACGTCGTCGGCGACGATGTCCTGCATCTCCGTGATCGCGGGTACGGCGACCGTGCGGTCGGCCGCGCGCCGGGATTCGGGGATCAGCCTGGTGCGTACGGCGGCGTTGGCGTACGGGGTGCCCAGGAAGTTGTCCTGCTCCAGGAACGGGGCGAGGAAGTTGTCGGCGTCCGGGTAGTCGGGGAACCAGCCGAGCCCGTAGGCGGCGTAGTCGCCCTTCTTCTGCGCGGGCCGGTAGTCGGCCCAGTCGTTGCCCTGGACGGTGATGTCGAAGAGCTGGGTCGAGTTCAGCTGGGTCTTGAGTTCGTCGAACTCGGCGGCGGTGCCGTCCCCGTAGTGGTCGGTGGTGTAGTTGAGGGTGAGCTTGACGGGCGTCTTGATCCCGGCGGTCCTCAACAGGTCGGCGGCCTTGGCGGTGTTGGCCTCGCCGTACTTGTTGAAGAAGGAGTTCACGTGTCCGGTGACGGTGGTGGGGACCAGCGAGTACAGGGGCTGGGCGGCCTTGCCGTAGACCTTGGAGATCAGGGCGTCGCGGTCGACGGCGGCGGCGAGGGCCTGGCGGACGGCCTTGTCCTTGACGACGGGGGCGTCGGTGTTGAAGCCGAGGTAGCGGATTTCCAGGCCGGGCAGCGGTACCAGCTTGACGCCCTTGGGCGGCTTCGCGGAGAGATCGGTGATCTGGGCGGGCGACAGGGTGCGGGAGACCATCTGGACGGAGCCGTCGCGCAGGGCCTTGCCCATGCTGTCGGAGTCGGCGAAGGAGCGCAGCTCGACCTTGTCGTTCCGGAGCTTGATGTCGCCCTGGTAGTGCGGGTTCTTGGTGAAGACCGCGCGGACGAGCTGGTTGCCCTTGACTTCGGCCTTCATCGTGTACGGGCCGGAGCCGTCGACGGCGAAGCCGGGGCGGAGCTTCTTCGCGTCGTAGTCCTTGGCGCTGACGATGCCGGCGGCCGGGGTGGACAGCTTGTACGGGAAGGTCGCGTCGGCGGTCTTGAGGTGGAATACGACGGTGTCGGCGCTCTTGGCCTCGACGGTGTCGATGGTGGAGAGCAGCGAGGAGGGACCGTTCTCGGCCTTGATGGCGAGGACTCGGTCGATGGAGAACTTGACGTCCTTGGCCGTCAGCGGGTCACCGCTCGCGAAGGTGAGTCCGGGGCGCAGGGTGCAGCGGTAGCTTTCGTTGCCGCTGTCGGTGAAGCGGCAGTCGGAGGCCGCTTCGGGGACGGGTCGGCCGCCGCCGCGGGGGGTGTGCATCAGCGTCTGGACGGTCTGGCGCAGGACGTTCCAGGCGCCGGCGTCGTAGGCGTAGGCGGGGTCGAAGGGTGCGGGGGCGTAGTCGGCGGCTTCGAACCGGTCGGTGGTGCCGACGACGATCGCCCCGGATCCCGCTCCTCCTCCGCTCGCGCTGCCGCATGCGGACAGCGCGGGGGTGAGCAGGCCGATCGCGGCCGTCAACACCATGGTCTTGCGGTTCATGCTGGAAGTACTCCCTCACCCGGCACTTGCTTCAAAGCGGCGTAGAGGGCACTTCGCGACGGTCGCCCGTTCAGGGCGGAACGATCGGGCCGGTGTGTGACGATCGGTCCACGCGGTACCGGCACGGGGGTGTGTCTCCGGTACTGCTGAGGTGCGGCGAGGTGCCCGGCGTCGACATTAGTGGCCTGGGACGGGATGGCTGGAACTGGCAGGAGTTGGGGCGTAACCGGACGGTTATGGGCGCGGACTGACCGTTCATCGCAGAGTGGGCGCAGAGGGGGTCAGGAGCTGATCAATCCGGACACAAGGGAACGGTTCCGGGCGTGTGGGAGGTCCCGGCGCGGTTCCGTCGGGTGACCAAGCTCACCTGCCGCAACTGGCCGCACGGGGATGGAATTTCGGCCTCCGCAGCGCCGGGCGGAAGATTCTCCCGCCGGTTCCCGGCAGTGCCCCCCCCTGCTGTTCGGTACGCAGTGTGCGCGTTCAGTTCAGGGGAGTGATGAGCGAGCGCAGGAACGCGAGGTCCACTTCCTCCAGGGAGCGGACGATGGTGCGGCCGGGGGCGGCGGGGATCATGCCCACGGAGGGCACGGCGACGACCCGGCAGCCGGCGGCCTCGGCGGCGGCGACGCCGGTGGCGGTGTCCTCGATCACGGCGCAGCGCGAGGGATGCGCTCCGAGGGTTTGGGCGGCGATCAGGTAGGGGTCGGGGTGCGGCTTGGTCCGGGGCACCTCGTCGCCGGCGACCGTCATGGTGAAGCGGTCGCGGCCGAGGGTGAGCAGGACCTGGTCGATGACGCGACGGTGGGAGGCGGAGACGAGGGCGGTGGGCACGTTGTGCCGGGCCAGTTCGGCCAGCAGTCGCTCGGCGCCGGGCATCAGGGGCACCTGGTCGGCGATGCGGGCCTCGAAGCGTTCGTTGAGGAGCACGCTGAGTTCGGCGAGGCCGATGGCGGCGCCGGTGGACTCGATCAGGAAGGCGGCGCTGCGGCTCATGGGGCCGCCGACGACGATGTCCCGCCAGGTCTGCTCCAGCCGGTGGCCGAGCTCGCCGAAGATCTCCTCTTCGATCTCCCACCAGAAGCCCTCGGTGTCGATCAGGGTGCCGTCCATGTCCAGCAGTACCGCCTGCAGGGCCGGGCCGTCGGTCGTACGGGTGACGGCGGCTGGAACGGTGCTGGTCATGCGCACACCTCTCACGGGGGACGAGAAGGCCGGTCACCTCGCTTCCCGGGGCGTGCCCGGGAGAACAGGTGACCGGCCTGTATGGGACCGACCAGTGTACGCCGGTCTGCGTCAGCGTGCGTTGAAATACTTCGCTTCGGGGTGGTGGATCACGATGGCGTCGGTGGACTGCTCCGGGTGGAGCTGGAACTCCTCGGAGAGGTGGACGCCGATGCGCTCCGGCCGGAGCATGTCGGCGATCTTGGCGCGGTCCTCCAGGTCGGGGCAGGCGCCGTAGCCCAGCGAGAAGCGCGCGCCGCGGTACTTCAGGTCGAACATGTCCTCGACCTTGGCGGAGTCCTCGGCGCCGAATCCGAGCTCGGCGCGGACGCGGGCGTGCCAGTACTCAGCGAGGGCCTCGGCGAGCTGGACGGACAGGCCGTGCAGTTCCAGGTATTCGCGGTAGGAGTCGGACTCGAACAGCTTGGCGGTGGCCTCGCCGATCTTCGAGCCGACGGTGACGACCTGGAGGCCGACGACGTCGGTCTCGCCGGATTCCTCGGGCCGGAAGAAGTCGGCGAGGCACAGGCGCCGGCCGCGGCGCTGGCGCGGGAAGGTGAAGCGGGTCCGCTCGTTGCCCTGCTCGTCCAGGATGATCAGGTCGTCGCCCTTGGAGACGCAGGGGAAGTAGCCGTAGACGACGGCCGCTTCGAGCAGGTTCTCGGTGTGCAGCTTCTCCAGGAGACCGCGCAACCGGGGCCGGCCCTCGGCCTCCACGAGCTCCTCGTAGGTGGCTCCGCCGGCGCGGGCCTGCTTGAGGCCCCACTGGCCCTTGAACAGGGCGCCCTCGTCCAGCCAGGAGGCGTAGTCCTTGAGCGGGATGCCCTTGACGACACGGGTGCCCCAGAACGGCGGGGTGGGGACCGGGTTGTCGACGGCGACGTCGGAGCGGCCGCCCGGCTCCTCGGGCTCCTCCTCCCGGAGCACCGGGGTGTCCCGCTTGGCGACGCGGCGCTGCTTGAGGGGCGGCAGTTCCGCGCCGGGGACGCCGCGCTTGACGGCGATCAGGGCGTCCATCAGGCGCAGGCCCTCGAAGGCGTCGCGGGCGTAGCGGACCTCGCCCTCGTAGATCTCGTGGAGGTCCTGCTCGACGTAGGCGCGGGTCAGGGCGGCGCCTCCCAGGATGACCGGGTAGTCGGCGGCCAGCTTGCGCTGGTTGAGCTCCTCCAGGTTCTCCTTCATGATCACGGTGGATTTCACGAGGAGGCCGGACATGCCGATCACGTCGGCCCTGTGTTCCTGGGCGGCTTCCAGGATCGCGGAGACGGGCTGCTTGATGCCGATGTTGACGACGTCGTAGCCGTTGTTCGTGAGGATGATGTCGACGAGGTTCTTGCCGATGTCGTGGACGTCGCCGCGGACGGTGGCCAGCACGATGGTGCCCTTGCCGACTGCCTCTTCGCCGTCAGCGACTTTCTCCATGTGCGGTTCGAGGTAGGCGACGGCGGTCTTCATGACCTCGGCGGACTGCAGGACGAAGGGCAGCTGCATCTGGCCGGAGCCGAACAGCTCGCCGACGACCTTCATGCCCTCCAGCAGGGTGTCGTTGACGATGTCCAGGGCCGGGCGGGTCGCGAGCGCCTCGTCGAGGTCGGCCTCCAGGCCGTTCTTCTCCCCGTCGATGATCCGGCGCTGGAGGCGTTCGTCCAGCGGCAGCGCGAGGAGTTCCTCGGCGCGGCCGTCCTTCATCGACTTGGTGTTGACGCCCTCGAACAGCGCCATCAGCTTCTGCAACGGGTCGTAGTCCTCGGCGCGCCGGTCGTAGATCAGGTCCAGGGCCGTCTGGACCTGCTCGTCGTCGAAACGGGCGATCGGCAGGATCTTCGAGGCGTGCACGATCGCCGAGTCCAGGCCCGCCTTCACGCACTCGTCGAGGAAGACGGAGTTCAAAAGGACGCGGGCCGCCGGGTTCAGGCCGAAGGAGATGTTCGACAGGCCGAGGGTGGTCTGCACGTCGGGGTGGCGGCGCTTGAGCTCGCGGATCGCCTCGATCGTGGCGATGCCGTCGCCTCGGGACTCCTCCTGGCCGGTGCAGATGGTGAAGGTGAGGGTGTCGATGAGGATGTCCGACTCGTGGATGCCCCAGTTGCCGGTCAGGTCGGCGATGAGCCGCTCTGCGATGGCCACCTTGTGCTCGACGGTGCGGGCCTGGCCCTCCTCGTCGATGGTCAACGCGATCAACGCCGCACCGTGCTCGCGCGCCAGGGCGGTCACCTTCGCGAAACGCGATTCCGGGCCGTCGCCGTCCTCGTAGTTCACCGAGTTGATGACGGCGCGGCCACCCAGCTTCTCCAGGCCGGCCTGGAGGACGGGAACCTCGGTGGAGTCCAGGACGATCGGCAGCGTCGAGGCCGTCGCGAAGCGGCCGGCGAGTTCCTTCATGTCGGCCACCCCGTCCCGGCCCACGTAGTCGACGCACAGGTCGAGCATGTGCGCGCCCTCACGGATCTGGTCGCGGGCCATCTCCACGCAGTCGTCCCAACGGGCCTCCAGCATCGCCTCGCGGAACTTCTTCGACCCGTTGGCGTTGGTCCGCTCACCGATCGCCATGTACGAGGTGTCCTGGCGGAACGGCACCGTCTGGTACAGCGACGACGCGCCCGGCTCGGGCTGCGGCCGGCGCTCCGCCGGGGCGAGGTCGCGGACGCGTTCCACGACCTGGCGCAGGTGCTCGGGCGTGGTGCCGCAGCAGCCGCCGACCAGGGACAGGCCGTACTCGCGCACGAACGTCTCCTGCGCGTCGGCGAGCTCGGGCGCGGAGAGCGGGTAGTGGGCGCCGTTCTTGCCCAGCACCGGCAGGCCGGCGTTCGGCATGCACGACAACGGGATCCGCGCGTTGCGGGCCAGGTAGCGCAGGTGCTCGCTCATCTCGGCCGGCCCCGTCGCGCAGTTCAGGCCGATCATGTCGATCCCGAGCGGCTCCAGCGCGGTCAGCGCGGCGCCGATCTCGGAGCCCAGCAGCATGGTGCCGGTGGTCTCGACGGTGACGGAACAGATCAGCGGCACGGACACGCCCAGGGCCTCCATCGCGCGGCGGGCGCCGATGATCGAGGACTTGGTCTGGAGGAGGTCCTGGGTGGTCTCCACCAGCAGCGCGTCCGCGCCGCCGGTGATCAGGCCCTCGGCGTTGATCTGGTAGGCGTCGCGGATCGTCGCGTAGTCGATGTGGCCGAGCGTCGGCAGCTTGGTGCCGGGGCCCATGGAGCCCAGCACCCAGCGCTGCAGGCCGGTGGAGGCGGTGAACTCGTCGGCGACCTCGCGGGCGATGCGGGCACCGGACTCCGACAGCTCGAAGTTGCGCCCGGGAATGTCGTACTCGGCCAACGCCGCGAAGTTCGCCCCGAACGTGTTGGTCTCCACGCAGTCGACGCCGGCCGCGAAGTACTCCCGGTGCACGTTTGCCACGATGTCGGGGCGCGTCACGTTGAGGACCTCGTTGCAGCCTTCCAACTGCTGGAAGTCCTCCATCGTCGGGTCCTGTGCCTGGAGCATGGTTCCCATGGCTCCGTCGGCGACGACCACACGGGTCGCGAGCGCCTCTCGGAGGGCATCGGCCCGGGTCTGGGTGTCTGCGGGCGGGTTCGGCAACGAGGCCATGGTCAAGCTCCCTGGGATGCGACGGCTGTCGGCTTTGCGCCCTCGCTGTGTCAAGGGCGCACGCGGTCAGCGTAACCGTGTGCACCGGGACCCGGTGGGGCTGTCCCACGTGGCGGACTGCATTCTTTGGCCTGGCTCCGCCGGGGCTCCAAGGGTGGTGGGCGGCACGTCGACGACCCGAAGAGTTTCCCCGAGCATGCACAAGGTCGACATCGGCCGATAGTGTTCAGCATTGTCGAACTACGTCAGCAGGAGGCTGCACGATGGCACGGAACATCCAGTCGCTCGAACGAGCCGCTGCGATGCTGCGGCTCCTGGCGGGCGGCGAACGCCGGCTGGGCCTGTCGGACGTGGCCGGTGCGCTGGGGCTCGCCAAGGGGACGGCGCACGGCATCCTGCGCACCCTCCAGGCGGAGGGCTTCGTGGAGCAGGACCCGGCCTCCGGCCGCTATCAGCTGGGCGCGGAGTTGCTGCGCCTGGGCAACAGCTACCTGGACGTGCACGAGCTGCGGGCCCGGGCGCTGGTGTGGACGGACGACCTGGCTCGGGCGAGCGGCGAGAGCGTGTACGTGGGGGTGCTCCACAAGAGCGGGGTGCTGATCATGCACCACGTGTTCCGGCCGGACGACAGCCGCCAGGTGCTGGAGGTGGGGGCCATGCAGCCGCTGCACTCCACGGCCCTGGGCAAGGTGCTGTCGGCGTTCGACCCGGTGGCGCACACGGAGGCGGTCGAGGTGGAGCGGGAGGCGTTCACGCCCCGTACGGTCACCGACGCGGCCGGCTTCGAGGAGATCCTGGACCTGACCCGGGCGCGCGGCTGGGCCTCCGACGTGGAGGAGACGTGGGAGGGCATCGCCTCGGTGGCCGCCCCGATCCACGACCGGCGGCGGATGCCCGTCGGCGCGGTGGCGCTGGCCGGGGCCGTGGAGCGGGTGTGCGGGGACGGCGGGGAGCCGCGGGCGAGTCTGGTCGCGTCGGTGCGCGACTGTGCGCGGTCGGTTTCGCGCGACCTCGGCGCGGGCCGGTTCTGACCTTGCTTTGAGTGCACCCAGGACCACATTGGTCGTTATCTGGGTGCATTTGGCGTTTTTTCGATCATGAGTTGGCCGAATTTGGGCGATCACACCGAGCGGTAACGATCCGGATCTGTGACCCGCCCAACCCTTGACGCGTTCTTCACCAGGGCGGAAAACTGCCGTTCATCGGTCGGCATTGTCGAACACCTACCGGCAATACGCGTTAGGGTGTGACGAGGCCAAGGACCGGTGTAGCACTCACCGAGTGCGGTGGACCACCGGAGGGACCCGGTGTCCGCCCACCCCCTGGACGTAAGACAAAGGAGTCGCGGGTGTCCAGCTCCGACATCTTCATCGGCGAGACCATCGGTACCGCCCTGCTCACCCTGCTCGGCGGTGGCGTCTGCGCCGCCGTCACGCTCAAGAGCTCCAAGGCCCGCAACGCGGGATGGCTCGCGATCACCTTCGGCTGGGGTTTCGCCGTCATGATCGCCGCATACGTCTCCGCGCCCCTGTCCGGCGCGCACCTCAACCCCGCGGTCACCGTCGGCATAGCCGTCAAGACCGGCGAGTGGGGCGACGTGCCGGTCTACCTCGCGGGCCAGCTGCTCGGCGCCATGATCGGCGCGGTGCTGATGTGGGCCACGTACTACGGACAGTTCCTCGCCCACCTGGCGGACCCGGAGCACATCCGTGACGCCAAGCTCGGCCCCGAGGACCCGCACCCGCACGACGTGGCCGGCCCGGTGCTCGGGATCTTCTCCACCGGACCCGAGATCCGCAACGTCGTCCAGAACCTGCTCACCGAGATCATCGGCACCGCCGTCCTGATCCTGGCGATCCTCACCCAGGGCCTCCAGGACGACGGCAAGGGTCTCGGTGTCATCGGTGTCCTGATCACCTCCTTCGTGGTCGTCGGTATCGGCCTCTCCCTCGGCGGCCCGACCGGCTACGCCATCAACCCGGTGCGCGACCTCGGCCCCCGCATCGTCCACGCCCTGCTGCCGCTGCCCAACAAGGGCGGCTCGGACTGGGGATACTCCTGGATCCCGGTCGTCGGCCCGCTCGTCGGTGCCGTCGTCGCCGGTGGTCTGTACAACATCGCGTTCGTCTGATCAGCATCGGCACGTATCGCAAGATCCGCACCGCCCCCTGATTCCGCCAACCAGAGCCGCCAGGAGCAGCCACCATGACCAGCAGCACCGGCCCCTTCATCGCCGCGATCGACCAGGGCACCACGTCCTCCCGCTGCATCGTCTTCGACCGCGACGGCCGCATCGTCGCCGTCGACCAGAAGGAGCACGAGCAGATCTTCCCGAAGCCGGGCTGGGTCGAGCACGACGCCACCGAGATCTGGACCAACGTCCAGGAGGTCGTCGCGGGGGCCATCGCCAAGGCGGGCCAGGACATTCCGGGCTTCACGTCGGCCGACGTGAAGGCCGTCGGCATCACCAACCAGCGCGAGACCACCCTCCTGTGGGACAAGAACACCGGCGAGCCGGTACACAACGCGCTGGTCTGGCAGGACACCCGCACCGACACCCTGTGCAAGGAGCTCGGCCGCAACGTCGGCCAGGACCGCTTCCGCCGCGAGACGGGCCTGCCGCTCGCCTCGTACTTCGCGGGCCCCAAGGTCCGCTGGCTGCTCGACAACGTCGAAGGCCTGCGCGAGCGCGCCGAGGCCGGCGACATCCTCTTCGGCACCATGGACTCCTGGGTCATCTGGAACCTGACCGGTGGCACCGAGGGCGGTGTGCACGTCACCGACGTCACCAACGCCTCGCGCACCATGTTGATGAACCTCCACACCCGCGAGTGGGACGAGCGGATCGCCGAGTCGATGGAGGTCCCGCTCAACGTCCTCCCCGAGATCCGGTCCTCCGCCGAGGTCTACGGCCACGTCAAGGAGGGCGTGCTCGCCGGTGTCCCGGTCGCCTCGGCGCTCGGTGACCAGCAGGCCGCCCTGTTCGGCCAGACCTGCTTCTCCGAGGGCGAGGCGAAGTCCACGTACGGCACCGGCACGTTCATGCTGATGAACACCGGCGACAAGATCATCAACTCCTACAGCGGCCTGCTGACCACGGTCGGCTACCAGATCGGCGACGAGAAGCCGGTCTACGCCCTGGAGGGCTCCATCGCCGTCACCGGCTCGCTCGTCCAGTGGATGCGCGACCAGATGGGCCTGATCAAGTCGGCCGCCGAGATCGAGACGCTGGCCTCTTCCGTCGAGGACAACGGCGGCGCCTACTTCGTGCCCGCCTTCTCCGGCCTGTTCGCCCCGTACTGGCGCTCCGACGCCCGCGGTGTGATCACCGGCCTCACCCGGTACGTCACCAAGGCGCACATCGCCCGTGCCGTACTGGAGGCCACCGCCTGGCAGACCCGCGAGATCACCGACGCCATGACCAAGGACTCGGGCGTCGAGCTCGCGGCCCTCAAGGTCGACGGCGGCATGACCTCCAACAACCTGCTGATGCAGACGCTCTCGGACTTCCTGGACGCCCCCGTGGTGCGCCCGATGGTCGCCGAGACCACCTGCCTCGGCGCCGCCTACGCCGCCGGCCTGGCCGTCGGCTTCTGGCCCGACACCGACGCCCTGCGCGCCAACTGGCGCCGCGCGGCGGAGTGGACCCCGCGGATGCCCGCCGAGCAGCGGGACCGCGAGTACAAGAACTGGCTCAAGGCCGTCGAGCGGTCCATGGGCTGGATCGACGACGAAGACGCCAGCTGACCGCATTCAGCTGAGTCAATCGACGAGGAGCTAAGAGATATGAGCACCCTGCAGAGCGTTCCCGCACTGGGTTCGCACCCGACCGCCGGCTCCAACGCGAGCCGCGCCGAGACCCGTGAGCAGCTGGCGAAGGCCACGTACGACCTGCTGGTCATCGGCGGTGGAATCCTGGGCACGTCCGTGGCCTGGCACGCCGCGCAGTCGGGTCTGCGGGTTGCCATGGTGGACGCCGGCGACTTCGCCGGCGCCACCTCCTCGGCGTCCTCCAAGCTGGTCCACGGCGGCTTGCGCTACCTGCAGACCGGCGCGGTCAAGCTGGTCGCGGAGAACCACCACGAGCGCCGGGTCCTGGCCAAGGACGTGGCCCCGCACCTGGTCAACCCGCTCACCTTCTACCTTCCGGTCTACAAGGGCGGCCCGGTCGGCGCCGCGAAGCTGGGCGCGGGCGTCTTCGCGTACTCCGCCCTGTCGGCCTTCGGCGACGGCATCGGCAAGGTGATATCGCCGGCCCGCGCCGTCGCCGACAACCCCGGTCTGAAGACCGACAACCTGAAGGCCGTCGCGGTCTACTACGACCACCAGATGAACGACTCCCGCGTCGCCGTGATGACGGTGCGCGCGGCCGTCGAGTCGGGCGCGGTCGTCCTGAACCACGCCGAGGTCACCGGCCTGCGCATGACGCGCGGCCGGGTCAGCGGCGCCGAGCTCAAGGACCGCCTCGACGGCACCGAGTTCGGGGTCGACGCGCGCGTCGTGCTCAACGCCACCGGCCCGTGGGTGGACCACCTGCGGCGCATGGAAGACAAGCACGCGATGCCGTCGATCCGCCTGTCCAAGGGCGCGCACATCGTCATGAAGCGCAAGTCGCCGTGGAAGGCCGCCATGGCCACCCCGATCGACAAGTACCGCATCACCTTCGCCCTGCCGTGGGAGGACCAGCTCCTGCTGGGCACGACCGACGAGGTCTACGAGGGCGACCCGGCGGACGTGCGCGCCACCGAGGCCGACATCCGGCAGATCCTGGACGAGGCGGCGTTCTCCGTGAAGGACGCGGACCTGGACCGCTCGCTGATGACCTACGCCTTCGCGGGCCTGCGGGTGCTGCCCGGCGGCCCCGGCGGCGTCGAGAAGGCCAAGCGCGAGACGGTCGTCTCCGAGGGCGCGGGCGGCATGCTGTCGGTGGCCGGCGGCAAGTGGACGACGTACCGCCACATCGGCCGGGTGGTCATGGACAAGCTGGCCAAGCTGCCCGGTAGCCCGCTGACCGAGGACATGGAGCCGGTGAAGTCCCTGGTGCGCCGGGTCCCGCTGCCCGGTGTCGCCAACCCGAACGCGGTCGCGCACCGGCTGCTGGTGGACCGGGAGCCCGGGACGCGGATGGACCCGCTGACCGCCCGGCACCTGGCCTCGCACTACGGCTCGCTGGCCTTCGACATCGCCCGGCTGGCGAACGAGGACCCGGCGCTGGCCGAGCGGATCCACCCGGACGGACCGGAGATCTGGGCGCAGGTCGCGTACGCCCGTGACAACGAGTGGGCCGAGACGGTCGACGACGTGCTGCGCCGGCGCACGACGGTGACGGTCCGCGGCCTGGACAACGCCGAGGTGCGCTCCCGCGTCGAGGAGATGCTGGACGGCGGCAAGGCGTAGCCGTCGCCGCGGCGGGAAGTGGGGCGGTTCCGGAGGGAACCGCCCCTCTGTCGTGGGCTGTGGCCGGCGTCCCTCCAAGGCTTAGGCTGACCCACGTACGCAAGGGAACTTCGGAAGGAGACCTGGGTGATCGAGCTTGAGGGCGTGCCCGAGCTGATCGACCCGGTCATGGTGGCCGCGTTCGAGGGCTGGAACGACGCGGGTGACGCCGCCTCCGGTGCTGTCACGCACCTGGACCGGGAGTGGAAGGGCGAGGTCTTCGCGGCTCTGGACGCCGAGGACTACTACGACTTCCAGGTCAACCGGCCGACGGTGTGGCTGGAGAACGGGGTTCGGAAGATCACCTGGCCGACGACCAGGCTTTCGGTGGTCCGGATCGGCGGTGCGAAGCCGCGCGACCTGGTGCTGGTGCGCGGCATCGAACCGTCCATGCGCTGGCGCTCGTTCTGCAACGAGATCCTCGCGTTCGCGCACGAGCTGGGCGTGGAGATGGTGGTCATCCTGGGCGCCCTGTTGGGGGACACCCCGCACACCCGGCCGGTCCCGGTGAGCGGGGTGACGTCGGACGCGGACCTGGCGCGGACGATGGACCTGGAGGAGACGAAGTACGAGGGCCCGACCGGGATCGTGGGCGTGCTCCAGGAGGCGTGTACGCACGCGGGCGTCCCGGCGGTGTCGCTGTGGGCGGCGGTGCCGCACTACGTGTCGCAACCGCCGAACCCGAAGGCGACGCTGGCGCTGCTGAACCGGCTGGAGGACCTGCTCGACATCCGCATCCCGCTGGGCGAACTGCCGGAGGACGCGCGGGCGTGGCAGTTGGGCGTGGACCAACTGGCCGCCGAGGACAGCGAGGTGGCGGAGTACGTGCAGACGCTGGAGGAGGCGCGGGACACGGCCGACCTCCCCGAGGCGTCGGGGGACGCGATCGCCCGCGAGTTCGAGCGGTACCTGCGGCGCCGGGACCCTTCCGCGACCGCGGAGCCGGGTGACGGGTCGTACCTGCGGGACACCTCCAGCGGCCGCACGAAGCCGCGACTGCGGCCGGACCCGGAGCCCCCGGAGGACCCTCCGGCGGCGCCGCCGGAGGAGGACACGCCCCCGGAGGCATGACCCGCCGCCAAAACCAGCCCCGCCGGTGACGCGCGGCCCCGGCAGACCGAGCCACGCCGGCGTTTGGGGCGAGAGCCGAACCCCGCCCCGCCGGGGGCCGGGTACCGCCAAACCCGGCCCCGCCAGGGGGCGGCGCACCGGCAAACCGAGCCCCGCGATGCGGACGAGGTACCGGCAAAACCAGCCCCACCGGCATCTGAGGCACCGGCAAAACCAGCCCCGCCGGCGTCTGAGGCACCGGCAAAACCAGCCCCGCCGGCGTTTGAGGCGCGGGGTGTGGGGCGGAGCCCCACAAAGCCCGGGCGCAGCCCGGGGCCGCTCGCGCGAGCCGCGGCCGACGGAGCCGACAACAACGCCGGACCGGCCGCTTGTGCGGCCGGTCCGGCGTTGTCGGCTCACTCCCGCCGCGTCCGGGCCGAGGCGGCGCCCCGACGACGACGGCGCGGCTTACAGGGCCACGCCCAGCAGCGCGTCCACCGTGCGGGAGACCAGCCCGGGGGCCGACTCGTCGTCTCCGTCGGAGGCGATCTGCGCCTCGACCCACCGGTCGACGGCCGCCAGCGCGGCCGGGGCGTCCAGGTCGTTCGCCAGGGCCTCGCGAACCTCCTCGACCAGGGCGTCCGCCGGGATCCCGTCCGGACGGGACACGGCGGCGCGCCAGCGCTCCAGGCGGCCCACCGCCTCCTCCAGGACGGCGTCGGTCCACTCCCAGTCGGCGCGGTAGTGGTGCGACAGCAGCGCGAGCCGGATCGCGGCCGGGTCGACGCCCGCCCGGCGCAGCGCGGAGACGAAGACCAGATTGCCCTTGGACTTGGACATCTTCTGCCCGTCGAGCGCGACCATGCCGGCGTGCACGTACGCCTTGGCCATCGGGAACTCGCCGGTCAGCACCTGGGCGTGCGAGGCGCCCATCTCGTGGTGCGGGAAGGCCAGGTCGGAGCCGCCGCCCTGGATGTCGAAGCCCATGCCCAGGTGGTCCAGGGCGATGGCCACGCACTCGATGTGCCAGCCCGGCCGGCCGCGGCCCAAGGAGCCGCCGTCCCAGCTCGGCTCGCCCGGCCGCGCGGCCATCCACAGCATCGGGTCCAGCGGGTTCTTCTTGCCCGGGCGCTCGGGGTCGCCACCGCGCTCCGCGGACAGCAGGCGCATGGCCTCGGCGTCCAGGTTCGAGACACCGCCGAAGTGCGGGTCGGACTCCACCGAGAAGTAGACGTCGCCTTCGAGCTCGTAGGCGGCGCCCGCGTCCCGCAGCCGCTCGACGAGCGGCACGATGCCGGGTATGGCCTCGACGGCGCCGATGTACTGCCGGGGCGGCAGGATCCGCAGGGCGGTCATGTCCTCGCGGAAGAGGGCCGTCTCGCGTTCGGCGAGTTCGGTCCAGTCGTGGCCGTCGCGCTGTGCCCGCTCCAGCAGCGGGTCGTCGACGTCGGTGACGTTCTGGACGTAGTGGACCTGCCGCTTGGTGTCGAGCCACACACGCTGCACCAGGTCGAACGCGTTGTAGGTGGCCGCGTGACCGATGTGGGTGGCGTCGTACGGCGTGATGCCGCAGACGTAGATACGGGCGACGGGACCGGGGTCGAGGGTGACCGTCCCCTGGGTCGCGGTGTCGTGGATCTGGAGGTCGCGGCCCTTGCCAGGCAGGGCGGGGACCTCAGAAGCGGGCCAGGCATGCATGCTTCGAGCCTAACCGGACGGATGTTCCGTCATCGAACCGGACCAGCACTGTTGGCTTGATCGCCACCCTTGCGGTCTGGCCGGTTCTGTGCGTGGGGCCATGGGCGGCGCGCGGGCGGCTCAGACCGGCGGCCAGGGGATGGCGGGCCACTGCCCCGACGGGCGGGGATGCGTCCCCTCGCGCAGCAGGAGGTCCACCCGGGCCCGTACGGCGGCCAGCTCATCGGCGGTGATCAGTTCCGCCAGCCGGGTGGCGAGGGGGCCTCCGTCGGCCAGCTGGGAGGCGAGGGAGGTCAGTACGGTCCGGGCCTCGCCGGTCAGGGGCTCTCCGGCCCAGCCCCACAGCAGGGTGCGCAGCTTGTCGTCGGCGTGGAAGGTCACTCCGTGGTCGATGCCGTAGAGCCGGCCGTCGGGGGCGGGCAGCAGGTGCCCGCCCTTGCGGTCGGCGTTGTTGATGACGGCGTCCAGGACGGCGAGCCGGCGCAGCCTCGGGTCGTCGGCGTGCACGAGCAGGGCGGTCCGCCCCTCCCCCACCTCGGCGAGCGCGACCGGCTTCCAGCCCTCCCCGGCCTCGTCGCCCTCGACGAGCGCCAGCAGCTCCGCCTCGGGGGCCTCGCCGGCGTCGATCCACCGCTGGACCATGCCCTCGCCATAAGGCCCCTCGCGCAGCACCGTCTCGGGTACCAGCCCCCACCCCGTGGCCTCGGACACCAGGTAGGCGGCGCGCTCGCGCTGGGCGAGGTTGCCGTCGGGGAAGTCCCACAACGGCCGCTCGCCCTTGACGGGCTTGTAGACGCATTCGGCGCTGACGCCCTCGTACGTCACGGTGCAGAGCAGGACGGCGTTGGACGCCTCCGCGATCCGGCCCCTTACGGTGAGCTCGCCTTTGGCGAGGAGTTCCTCGGTCGGGTTCACGACGCTCACACCTGGCGCCGGTAGCCGTTCTGGCGGGGACACACGTGCCCTTCGGGGTCGAGCGGCAGGCTGCACAGCGGGCACGGCGGCCGGCCGGCGTTGACGACGTCCAGGGCCCGCTTGGCGAAGGCGCGGGCCTGGGCGCCGGAGAGGCGCACGCGCAGCATCGGGGGGCCGTTCTCCTCGTCCTGGAGCAGGCGTTCCTCGGCTTCGGCGAGGTCCTCGTCAGAATCGGCGTCGAGTTCCACGAGCGCCTGCGCCTCGACGATCATCCGCTGTTCTTCGCCGTCCCAGGCCAGGGCCATGGTGCCGACGCGGAACTCCTCCTCGACGGGGACGTCGAGCGGGGCGGTGTCGGCGGCCTCGGTGGAGGCGACGGCGGGCACCGGGGCGTTGCCCCCGGTGCGCCGTACGACCTCGTCGAGCAGCTCGTCCATCCGCTCGGCCAGCGCCGCGACCTGGGTCTTCTCCAGGGAGACGCTGGTGACGCGGGTGCCGGAGGAAGCCTGGAGGAAGAACGTACGGCGTCCAGGCAGACCGACCGTACCGGCCACGAAGCGGTCCGGCGGGTCGTAAAGGAACACCTGACGGGGCACGTCCAGTCTCCAAGTGTCGGTTGCAGGGGCGGGGCGTGGGCGGGCAGCCTGTGTCGGCCCGTCCACCCTACTGCGCCGTTCGATCAGGCCGCGCCCGCGCCGCCGCCCACGACGGCGTCCCCGCCGTCTTCGGGCGATTTGCGCGGCACGAGGGCGGCGAAGTCCCCGGTGTCGCCGAGGCGGAACAGGAACGGGCGGGTCGGGGTGTAGCGGATGGCGGTGACGGAGCAGGGGTCGACGTGGATCCGTTGGAAGAGGTCGAGGTGCATGCCGAGGGCGTCCGCGACGAGCGACTTGATGATGTCGCCGTGCGAGCACATGAGGAAGACGGCGTCGGCGCCGTGCTGCTCCTCGATCCGCGCGTTCCACTCCCGTACGGCGTCCACGGCGCGGGCCTGCATGGCGCGCATGCTCTCGCCGCCGGGGAAGGCGGCGGCGGAGGGGTGCTGCTGGACGATCTTCATCAGGGGTTCGTCGGCGAGTTCGGATAGTTTGCGCCCGGACCAGTCGCCGTAGTGGCACTCGCCGATCCGCTCGTCGGTGTGCAGCTCCAGCCCGGGGCGGGCGGCCAGCAGCGGGGCGAGGGTTTCCCGGCAGCGCTGGAGCGGGCTGCTGACGACGGCGGCGAGCGGCACCCCGTCGAGGCGCCCGGGCAGTGCGGCGGCCTGTTCGGCGCCGCGTTCGTCGAGGCTCACTCCCGGGGTCCATCCGGCGAGCAAGCCCGCGGTGTTGGCGGTGGACCGCCCGTGCCGTACGAGGATCAGCGTGGCCATGGGGCCACCCTAAGGGCTGGTGGCGGTGTGCGGGACGGGGGCGGGTCAAGGGAGAATGCCCGGCGTGATAGTCGACTGCGCGATGTACCGGGACGGCCGCCGCTCCGAGGCCCCCGAGGATTTCTCGGATGCCCTCGACGAGGCGCGGGCGACGGGTGACGCCTTCCTGTGGATCGGGATGCACGAGCCCACGGAGGACGAATTCGAGCACGTCAGCCGGGAGTTCGGGCTGCACAAGCTGGCGGTGGAGGACGCGCTGACCGCGCATCAGCGCCCGAAGCTGGAGGTCTACGACGATTCGCTCTTCGTCGTCCTCAAGCCGGTCCTGTACGACGACGACACCGACACGGTGACCACGGGCGAGCTGATGGTGTTCATCGGCGACTCCTTCGTGGTCACGGTCCGGCACGGCGAGGGGGCCGCGCTGGCCGCCGTGCGCCATCGCCTGGAGCAGGATCCCGAGGTGCTGCGGCACGGGCCGACGGCGGTGCTGTACGCGATCTCCGACGCGGTGGTGGACCACTACATCGAGGTGGCGGCGGAGCTGCAGGCGGACTTGGAGGAGCTGGAGGCCGAGGTTTTCGCGCCGAACGCCTCTGACAGCCGGCACACGAAGACCACGGCCGCCCGGATCTACGGCTTCAAACGGCAGGTGCTGGAGTTCCGCCGGGCCACCAGCCCGCTGCTCGGGCCGATGGACCGGCTCGCCTTCGGCAACGTGCCGTTCGTGCACGAGCGCTCGCAGCCCTTCTTCCGCGATGTCGCCGATCACCTGACCAAGGCGAACGAGTACATCGAGGGACTGGACCGGCTGCTGTCGGACGCCTTGTCGGCGCACCTGGCGCAGATGGGCGTCCGGCAGAACGACGACATGCGCAAGATCTCCGCGTGGGCTGCGATGGCGGCCGTCCCGACGATGGTGGCGGGGATCTACGGGATGAACTTCGACCACATGCCGGAACTCCGGCAGGGCTGGGGCTATCCGGCGGTGCTGGTGGTCATGGTGGCCGCTTGCCTCGGGCTGCACCGGCTGTTCAAGCGCCGCGGCTGGCTGTAGGGGTGTCCGGGGCGGTCAGGCGTAGCCGGCGGTGGCCGTCGGTACGCCGCCCAGCGCGTCGCGCCGCCGGGGCATGCGCAGGCTGACCATCCGGTGCCAGCCGCTGAACCGCTCGTAGGCGTACACCCCGCGGATTCCGGCCGCGAGGGTGGCCGCCTTGGGCCCGGGCCAGCGCAGCAGCCGTCCCATGTGGTCCATGACGGCGAGGCTCACGTCCCGGTAGACGGCGATCTCGGCGAGGGCGCTGTCGCGGAGCACCCGCTGGATGGTGCGGCCGTGGCCGGCGCGGACGAGGGCCAGCAGTTCCTCGTGGCAGTAGGCGAGGTGGTTGTCCTCGTCGTGGCTGATCATGCGGATGGCCTTGCCGACCTCGGGGTGGTCCCCGAAGTGCCTGAGCAGCATGTCCATCTGGTCGGCGGCACGCTGTTCGGTGACGCGGCTGTGCGCGAGGTAGACGACGATGTCCTCCTCGGTCAGCGGCTCGTCGCGGCGCAGCTTGTCGTGCGCGAGGCCGATGCCCCGGCGTTCCAGCAGCATCGTGTAGTCCGTCTCGGGCGGGACCGGGACGGCCGGCAGCCCCCGCTTGCGCAGCAGGGCCCTGAAGATGCGTCCGTGCTTGTCCTCGTCGGCGCCGTGCCGGGTGATCTTGGGCGCGAGGTGGCGCATGCCGTCGGGCACGAGGGCGGCGATCCGGCCGTTCTCCCAGCCGCCCTGGGATTCCCCGCTGGCGGCGATGGAACAGAACAGCTGGAAGGAGTCGTCGTTGTCGACGATCTCCTGGAACAGGCTGCGGGCAGAGGACATGTTCCGAGTCAAGGACGGATGTGGTGACCGGGCAACCGATACGTGAGGGGACTCGGCCGAATGAACGAAGTGAAGGCGGTGGCCCCAGGGCGTAACCCCGGGGCCGCCGCGCGCGTTGTTGGCTGTGTCGGCCGTGGCGGGGAAGACCCCCCGAGCCCCCACCACGGCCGCGGGGCGCTCCTCAGGCGCCGCGGGGCGTTCCTCAGGCCAGACCGGCGTGTTCCAGGGCCTCGACGCCGGCCCGCAGGGCGGTGACCCGCTCGTCGAGGGTGAACCCGGCCGGGGCGAGCGTCAGGGTGGTGACCCCGGCGTCGGCGTAAGCGCGCATCCCGTCCGCGATCCGCTCCACGGAGCCGAGCAGGGTCGTCGAGTCGATCAGCGAGTGCGGGACCGCGGCGGCGGCGCCCGACTTGTCGCCGCCCAGGTACTTGGCCTGGATCTCGGCGGCCTCCTTCTCGTACCCCATGCGCTGGGCGAGCTGGTTGTAGAAGTTCTGCTTCGGGCTGCCCATCCCGCCGACGTACAGGGCTGTGTAGGGGCGGAACGTGTCCGCGAGGGCGTTGACGTCGTCGCCGACCGCGAGCGGGACGGTCGGGCAGACGTCGAACCCGTCCATCGTCAGCCCGGCCTTCTCGCGGCCCGCCCGGATGTGGCGCAGGGCGGTCTCCTCCAGGTGCTCGGCCGCCGGGAAGATCAGCAGCGCCCCGTCGGCGATCTCGCCGGTCTGCTCCAGGTTCTTCGGCCCGATGGCGGCGATGTAGAGCGGGATGTGTTCGCGCTCGGGGTGGACCGTGAGCTTGATCGGCTTGCCGGGGCCGCCGGGAAGCGGGAGGGTCCAGTGCTGCCCCTCGTAGGAGAGGCGCTCACGGCTCATGGCCTTGCGGACGATCTCCACGTACTCGCGGGTCCGGGCGAGCGGCTTGTCGAACTTCACGCCGTACCAGCCTTCGGACACCTGCGGTCCGGAGACACCGAGGCCGAGCCGGAAGCGACCCTTGGTCAGGGAGTCGAGGGTGGCGGCGGTCATGGCCGTCATCGCGGGCTGGCGGGCCGGGATCTGGAAGATCGCCGAGCCGACGTCGATGCGCTCGGTCTGGGCGGCGACCCAGGCCAGCACGGTGGCGGCGTCGGAGCCGTACGCCTCGGCGGCCCAGCAGACGTCGTAGCCGAGGCGGTCGGCCTCCTGGGCGACGGCGAGGTTGTCGCCGTCCATGCCCGCACCCCAGTAACCGAGATTGATGCCGAGCCGCATGAGTCGTCCCCTTACCGGTTTACCGATCAGTAACGTAGGTCTGCGGGGACTGTAGCGCGCCCCGGTCGTCGGCGGCAGTGCCCCAGTAGTCTCAGCGCTCATGGAGCAGAGGCATCTCGGCCGCACCGGCCTGCGCGTGTCCCGGATCGGCCTCGGCACCCTGACCTGGGGACGGTCCGCGGAGGGACCGGACGAGGCGGGCGCCGCAGAGCAGTTGAAGACCTTCTGGGAGGCGGGCGGCACGCTCGTCGACACCGCCGACGTGTACGGGGGCGGGGAGGCGGAGTACCTCCTCGGGCGACTGGTCGACAAGCTGGTGCCGCGCCGGGAACTGGTGATCGCGACGAAGTCGGGTTCCGTCCGGGACCCGGACCGGCGGTGCGACGCCTCGCGCGGGCACCTGCTTGCGGCGCTGGACGAGTCCCTGGCCCGGCTGGGAACCGACTACGTCGATCTGTGGCAGGTGCACGCCTTCGACCCGCACACCCCGCTGGAGGAGACCCTCCAGGCGCTGGACCTGGCGGTCGCCGCCGGCCGGGCCCGGTACGCGGGGGTGACGGGGTTCAGCGGCTGGCAACTGGCGAAGGCCGCGACCTGGCAGCTCGCGGCGCCCGGCACCCGCACCCGGCTCGCCTCCACGCAGATGGAGTACTCGCTGCTCCAGCGGGGCGTGGAGCGGGAGGTGCTGCCGGCCGCGCTGGACCTCGGCGTGGGGTTGCTGCCGTCCTCGCCGCTGGGGCGCGGGGTACTGACGGGGAAGTACCGCGCCGGGACCCCGGCGGACTCGCGGGCCGCGTCGCAGACCATGGCGGCCTTCGTGGACCCGTACCTGGACGAGGCGTCGGGCCGGATCGTGGACGCGGTGGCGACGGCCGCGCACGGGCTGGCGGTGACCCCTCTCCAGGTGGCGCTGGCGTGGGTGCGGGACCGGCCGGGGGTGGTCGCGCCGATCGTCGGCGCGCGTACGGCGGCGCAGCTCGGGGCGGCGCTGTCGGTGGAGGCCCTTAGTCTTCCGGAGGAGATCTGCCGGGCGCTGGACGACGTGTCGGCGCCCGTGCACCGCTACCCCGATCAGGACTGGAGCACGCTGTGAGTACCGAGCCCGCCGCCACCGCCGACGCGGACGAACCGGAGACCCCCGGCCCGGAGGCCGGGGCGGTCGAGGGCACGCGTGCCCCTGAGCCTTCCGGCGGGGAACCCGCACAGCGGGCGTCGGACACCTCCGCCGGCGAGTCCGGCCCGGGCCCGGAGGACGACGCGGGCGCGGACGGAGGGGAGTCCGACGCCCCAGGGGACGCGGACGGGACGACGGCCGAGGAGGACGGGACGACGGCCGAGGGTGCCAAGCCCGAGCTGACCGAGGCCCAGGCCGAGCTGGCCGCGCAGCGGATCGAGCGGGAGCGGATCGCCCGGCGCAAGGCGGAGCGAGAGGCACCGGTCGAGGCGGGCGCGAAGCTCAGCGGCACGGCCGCCGATCTTCTCGCGGCGGTCCGGGCGGTCGAGAGCGGCGCCAAACCCCCCGCCGCGTACTTCGACGACGCCCCGGCCGCGCCGCGCAAGGCCGCCACCCCCACTCCCCCGCAGCAGCCCCGCGCACCCGCGCCGGCCGCCGCGCCCGGCGACATCGAGGGCGTACGGGCGGTGCTGGCCCGGGGCGGCGCCCCCGAGGCGCTGGCCGGGACGGCGGCCTCCGCGCTCGGCGAGGGGGCCGCCCAACAGCTCACCGAGAACCCCTGGCGGCTGCTGGCCGTGGCCGGGGTACGCCCCACCCAGGCCGACGGCTTCGCCCGCGCCCTGCTGGGAGCCGGGGCCGGCCCCGGGGACGAACGCCGCGGCGGCGCCCTGGTCGGCTGGCTGCTGACGCAGGCCGCGCTCAAGGGGCACACCGCACTGGAGGCCCCGGTCCTGGAGAAGGCGCTGGCCCAGTACGGCGTACCGGACCCGGCCGGAGCCCTGGAACAGGCCATCGGCGAGGGCGCCGTGCTGGTCTTCCACGAACCGTCGGCCGACGCCGGGTCCGCCGACTCCGAGAAGGCCGTGGGGTCCGGGCAGGCCGCGGAAGGCGACCAGGACGGGCATGACGAGCATGACGAGCAGCCCGGCACGGTCCTGGTGGGGCTGGAGGGCCACGCGCTGGCCGAGGAGAGCCTGGCCGACGGGCTGGCCCGCCTGGCCACCACCTTCGCCGGCCCCGCCGACTGGGAGGCGGAGGCCGCGGCCGGCGGCGTCGGCGCCGAGCTGGTCCGGGCCGTCTCCGGCCACGGCGTGGTCACCCACACCGGAGGCGAGGCCGCCCGCACCGAACCGCGGGCCCTGCTGGAGGCCGCCCGCCGGCTCGGCCTGCGGGCCGCTCTGGCCGCGCACACCCCGGCGGAAGGCGCCGTCACCGTCGCCGGTCTGCTCGACGGGAGCGAGGGGCCCGGGCGGGATGCTGACGGACAGTTCGCGCTGGACCTGCTCATCGTCCTCGACGCGCCCCAGTTGGACGTGGAAAGCGCGGCCGCGCTGGTGGAGTCGCTGCCGGACGGGGCCCGCCTGGTGCTGTCCGGGGATCCCGGCGTGCTCGCTTCCGCGGGGCCCGGCCGGGTGTTCGCCGATGTGCTGGCGGCCAAGACGTACCCGCGGATCGTCTCCCGCGTCCCGGACCCGGGACCACTGGGCGAGCTGGTGTCCGGCATCGGCGTCGGGGAGTTGAACCAGGTCGACGCCCCCGGCAAGGAGGTCGTCATCGTGCCGGTGCGGGAGGCGGGCGAGGCCGTCCACCGCACGGTCCAGCTGGTGGCCGAGTCCGTGCCGCGCGCCTTCGGGATTCCGGCGCGGGACGTACTGGTGATCACCCCCGGCCACGGCGGTTCGGCGGGGACCCGGGCACTGAACGCGGCCCTCAAGGAGCGGCTGAACCCCGGCCCGGGCCGCTTCGGCGGCTTCGACCCCGGGGACCAGGTGGTGTACGTGGCCGCGCCCGGCCGGGCCCTGCCGGCCCGGATGGTGTCGGCCGACGCGCAGGGGCTGCACCTGGAGGCGGCGGGCGCGCGGATCGTCGTACCGAAGGAGCGGGTGGAGTCGGCGGTGCGCCACGGCTGGGCCGTGACCGGGCACCAGGCCGTAGGGCTGCGCCGGCCGGCGGTCGTCGTGGTGCTGCCCGGCGACGCGGCGGACGCGTTGTCCCGGGACTGGGTGTATACGGCGTTCGGCCGCGCCGAGCGGCACCTCTCGGTGGTGCACGGAGTCGACCAGGCGCTGCCGCGCGCGGTGGCCGGGGTACCGCCCAAGCCGCGCACGACACGTCTGACGGGTCTGTTGCGGGCCCTCGCGGCGGCCGCCGGGGAACAGCCTCGGTAACGGGCGTGGTGACCGGATGGGCCCCCGGCCGCCGGGGACGGGGGCCCATTCCGTCAAGGGCGATCAGGCCGGGGTGAGCCCCGGGGCCGCGGCCCCGTCGGTCGCGTCGTCGTCCTCGAACTCGTCCGGCTCCTCGTCGAAGACGGAACTCACGTCGAACCGGTGCAGTACGTTCTGCGCGTCGGCGTGCTCGAAGGGCGAGTCGAGCCACTCCCCCGGTTCCGCGACCTCCTCCGCGGCGGCGATCCACAGCGTGGAGTCGCCCTCCTCCAGGCCGAACTCGCGGTAGCGGGAATGGATCTCGTCGGGCTCGTACTCCCCGAAGAGGACGCCCAGCGCTCCGGCGGTGCCGCCGTCCTCGACGGGCTCGGCGTCAGGGTCGTGCGCGGCCACGCGGTCGGCCTGGGCGATCAGACGCTGTGGTTCGACCACCGCGTAGTCGCGGCGGATGAGCACGCTGAACGCGGCGGGCTCGGCGGGCCCGGTGTACGGAACGCCGTCCTCGGGGGTGGGGATCTCGAAGGGAGTGACCTCGTCGTAGCGGTCGTAGAGCAGTTCGTCGTACTCGTCGGCGGCGGAGGCGAGCTCGTTGAACGCGGCGTAGACGGCCGGGTCGTCGTCCCCGATCCTGCTCTCGACCGCGGCGAGGTGACGGTCGAGCGCGGCCTTGACCGCCTCGGCGGCGGCGCGTACCTCGGCAACAGTGGGCAGAGCGGCATCAGACATAGTGCAGACGCTATCCGTAGCGGGCCTCTGCCCGCACAATAGATGCGATGCCGGAATACGAATTTGTCGACCTGTACGTGCCCCGAGGGGTGCCCCGCCAGGAGACGACTCGCCTGTTGACCGACCACGCCGAGTACGGGCACTGGGAGCTCGACCGGCTGACGCTGCTCCGGGACGGCAGTCGCCGCGTGCGATTGCGCCGCCGGATCATCCGTCAGGTCCGCGCCACGTGGTGACGCGGGCCCCCGGCGGGGGGCCCGCGTCAAAGGTAGCCGTGTGCCGTGCGGGCCGGCCGTTCGTCCGTGCCGTCAGGCGGCGTTGCGGGCGCGCCGGTAGAGCACGCTGCCCGCGAGCAGCAGGCCGCCGGCGAGCGGCAGGCCGGCCGTCAGGACGTCACCGGACCCGGTGGCCGCGAGCCCCCCACCATGGCCCTGGCCGGGCGCCGCGGGGTTCCCGGGGTTCCCGGGAGTCCCGGGGTTGCCGGGCGTGCCCGGGTGGCCCGGGGTGCCGGGCGTACCCGGGTGGCCCGGGGTGCCGGGGTTGCCCGGGTGCCCCGGAGTCCCGGGGTTGCCCGGGTGCCCCGGGGTGCCGGGGTTGCCCGGGTGCCCCGGAGTCCCGGGGTTCCCCGGGTGCCCCGGAGTCCCGGGATGACCCGGGTGGCCCGGGTGGTCGTCGTCGCACGGCTCGTCGGGGTGGCCGGGGTTGCCCGGGTGGCCCGGCGTTCCGGGGTTGCCCGGGTGGCCCGGCGTTCCGGGGTTGCCCGGGTGGCCCGGCGTTCCGGGGTTGCCCGGGTGGCCCGGGTGGCCCGGGTGGTCGGGCTGCGTCGGGCCGCCCGCGTTGACGCAGCGGTTGCCGAAGGCCGGATTGAGGCCCCCGATCACGGTGACCGTGTTGCCGCAGGCGTTCACCGGGACGTCCACGGGCGCCTGCACGTTGTTGCCGGACAGCACGCCCGGCGAGTTCACGGCGTGTCCCGCCGCCCCGGCGTCCGCGTGCGCGTAGCCACCGCCGAGCGCCAGCGCGCCCCCAGCGGCCGCCACGGTGATCAGGGTCTTCCTGGTGATTTGTACTACGGGTCGTCGCATCTGTACTCGTCCCCATGCTGTGTACGTTCGGTCGGCGTACAGGCCGTACACGCTCCCCCGCCCGCGACGCCGAATAGAAAGAAGAAGCGGGCCCGAAAGCCCGGCAGCCCCGGAACGCTGGAGTGCGTTCCGGGGCCAAGCACTTCAGACGCGTCAGCCGTTGACGCAGGTGTTGCCGAAGGCCGGGTTCAGCAGGCCGATCACGTTGACGGTGTTACCGCACACGTTGACCGGGACGTGGATCGGGACCTGAACGACGTTGCCCGACAGGACGCCGGGGGAGCCGATGGCCGCACCCTGGGCGCCCGCGTCGGCGGCGGCCATGCCCGCACCCGCGAGAACCAGACCACCGGTAGCAGCCGCAGCGGCGACAACCTTCTTGAGCATTGTTCCTCCTAGTAGGCAAGTGCGGTCCCAGCCGCGGACCGCACCACCTGTAACGAGGAGGGATCACCAGGGCTACGAGCGTATGAGCGCATTCACTCTTCTCAGTGGAATCCGCACACCTTCGCGATTCCAGGGCGTTAGGCGTTGTCGATGAATCGGTCCAGTACGCGAACACCGAACTTCAGCCCGTCCACCGGGACCCGCTCGTCCACTCCGTGGAACATGCCCGCGAAGTCCAGCTCGGGCGGCAGTTGGAGCGGCGCGAAGCCGAAGCAGCGGATGCCCAGGTCGTCGAAGGACTTGGCGTCCGTGCCGCCCGAGAGCATGTAGGGGACCGCTCGGGCGATCGGGTCCTCCGCCGTGAGCGCGCCCTGCATCGCGTCGACGAGCTTCCCGTCGAAGTCGGTCTCCAGGGCCTTGTCGGCGTGCACGTCCTCGCGCTTCACGCGCGGGCCGAGGATGCGGTCGAGGTCGGCGAAGAACTCGTCCTCGTAGCCCGGCAGGAAACGACCGTCGACGTGCGCGGTGGCCTGGCCGGGGATGACGTTGACCTTGTAGCCGGCGCCCAGCATCGTCGGGGCGGCCGAGTTGCGCAGCGTCGCGCCCACCATCTTGGCGATGCCGCCGAGCTTGGCGAGCGTGGCGTCCATGTCGTCGGGGTCGAGCGGGGTTCCGAGGGCGTCCGAGAGTTCGTCGAGGAAGGATCGAACGGTCTTGGTCACCCGGACCGGCCACTGGTGGCGTCCGAGTCGGCCCACGGCCTCGCACAGTTCGGTGATCGCGTTGTCGTTGTTGGTCATGGAGCCGTGACCGGCGGTGCCGTCCACCGTGAGCCGCATCCAGTGCATGCCCTTCTGGGCGGTCTCCACCAGGTAGAGGCGGAGGTTCTCGTTGACGGTGAACGAGAAACCGCCGACCTCGCCGATGGCCTCGGTGACGCCCTCGAAGAGGCCGGGGTGCTTGTCGACGAGGTGCCGGGCCCCGTAGACGCCGCCCGCCTCCTCGTCGGCGAGGAAGGCGAGGACGATGTCGCGCGGGGGCTTGCGGCCACTGCGCATGCGGTCGCGGACGACGGCCAGCGTCATCGCGTCCATGTCCTTCATGTCGACTGCGCCGCGCCCCCACAGGCACCCGTCGGCGATCTCACCGGCGAAGGGGTCGTACGTCCAGTCGGCGGCATTGGCGGGAACCACGTCGGTGTGCCCGTGGATCAGCAGCGCCGGACGCGAGGGGTCCTCCCCCTCGATGCGGGCGACCGTCGAGGCCCGTCCCTTGTGCGACTCGAAGATCTGCGGCTCCAGCCCGACCTCGGCCAGCTTCTCCGCGACCCACTCGGCCGCCTTGCGCTCGCCGGGGCCCGAGTGGTCCCCGTAGTTGCTGGTGTCGATCCGGATGAGGTCCCGGCAGAGGTCGACGACCTCGTCCTCACCGGAGACGGTCCTGCCCGCGCTCGACTCGCTCACGTGTTCCTCCCACTGATCGGTACCGAATGCCTCCCCCATCCTCCCGCCCCGGGCCGCCGTCCCCAAGGGCGTTCCCCGGTCACCGGGGGTGTGATCGAGGGCCCCGGAATGTTTGGTAATGTTTTCCACGTCGGAACGGCCGCAGGGCCGCGAGACAGACACCTTGTCCGGGTGGCGGAATGGCAGACGCGCTAGCTTGAGGTGCTAGTGCCCTTTATCGGGCGTGGGGGTTCAAGTCCCCCCTCGGACACCAGCGAGAAGACCCCACGTCATGTGGGGTCTTCTGCGTTTCCGGGCCGATCGGGCGCGGGGCCGGTCCGTCGCCCCCCGGAACGCGGAAGGACCCCGCCTCGGCGGGGTCCTTCGTCGTGGCGGGGTGGTCAGTCGCGCGCGGCGGCGATCGCGGCGACGCGGCCGCGGACCAGGAACCAGCCGCCCACGAGGGCCGCGGCGATGGCCGGTACGAAGAGGACCGTGGTGCGGCCCACTCCGCCGTCGCACCACATCAGGACGAGCACGGTGAGCAGGAACGCCAGCGTGACGATCTGGGTGTACGGGGCCCAGGGCAGCCGGTAGGCGGGGCGCTCCACGCGGCCCTGCTTGGCCCGGCGCCAGAAGTGCAGCGAACAGAGCATGACCATCGCCCAGGTGCCGAGGATGCCGAGGGAGGCGAAGTTGAGGACGATCTCGAACGCGTCCTTCGGCATGTAGGCGTTCAGGGCGACGCCGGCGACGCCGAAGGCGGCGGTGAACAGGACACCGCCGTAGGGGACCTTGCCCTTGTTCATCAGGCCGGTGAACTTGGGCGCGGAGCCGGACATGGCCATCGAGCGCAGGATGCGGCCGGTGGAGTAGAGGCCGGAGTTGAGGCTGGAGAGCGCGGCGGTCAGGACGACCAGGTTCATGACGCCGGCGGCGCCGGGGATGCCGAGCTTGTCGAAGACGGTGACGAACGGGCTCTGGTCGGCCGAGTACGCGGTGTACGGGAGCAGCAGCGCGAGCAGGACGACGGAGCCGACGTAGAAAAGGCCCACGCGCCACATGATCGAGTTGATCGCCTTCGGCATGATCTTCTCGGGGTTCTCGGTCTCGCCGGCGGCTACCCCGCACAGCTCGACGGAGGCGTAGGCGAAGACCACGCCCTGGATGACCAGGAGCATCGGGAGCATGCCGACGGGGAAGATCCCGCCGTTGTCGGTGATCGAGGACAGGCCCGGGGTGTGGCCGTCGATGGGGTGGCCGGTGGCGACGAGGTAGATCCCGACGGCCAGGAACACGACCAGGGCGGCGACCTTGACCAGGGAGAACCAGAATTCCATCTCGCCGAAGTACTTCACCGAGATCAGGTTCGCGGTGAGGACGACGGCGAGGGCGATGAAGGCGAGCACCCACTGGGGGACATCGGTGAACATCGCCCAGAAGTGGGCGTAGGTGGCGGCGGCGGTGATGTCGGCGACCGTGGTGGTCGACCAGTTCAGGAAGTAGAGCCAGCCGGCCGCGTAGGCGCCCTTCTCGCCCATGAACTCGCGCGCGTAGCTGACGAAGGCGCCGGAGGACGGGCGGTAGAGAACCAGCTCGCCGAGGGCCCGGACGACGAAGAAGGCGAAGATCCCGCACACCGCGTAGGCGATCGCGAGGGAGGGTCCGGCGCCGGCGAGCCGGCCTCCGGCGCCGAGGAACAGGCCGGTGCCTATCGCCCCGCCGATCGCGATCATGTTGATGTGGCGGGACTTGAGGTCCTTGCTGTAGCCCTCGTCGCCGGCGTCGACGTGCGGGGAAGACGGCGGGCTGGGGGCCTTGGCCAAGGTGCTGTCACTCATGGGATGACTTCGCCTTCGTGGGTGGGACAGGCAGGTCCCGGCCGCCACGCAGGGGAGCTGGGTGGTCTCACCTGTGCCGCGGTCCGGAGGGTTGGTGGCCCCAGGAGACCATGAGGCTCGGCTGCCCGCCAAAAACACGTTCATGTGCGCCGAAGCCCCCGGCGACCATGGAAAGGGGTGCCGGGGGCTTCGTAGGCGCTCGAAAGGGGTGTGCCTCGGTCAGGCGCGCGGGGCGGACTCCGCCGCCTGGTCGAGGCGGAACGCCTCGTTGCCCAGCCCGATCCGGGCGTGCGCCTCGGGGCGGCGGGAGCGCAGCAGCAGGCCGTGTACCAGGCCGGCGAGCGCGGCGACGGCGATGATGCCGGGCAGCACCCAGCTGAGGGCGGAGCCCTCCTCCGCGCCGACCAGGACCGTGAAGTCCTTGACGGTGTAGACCGCGATGAACAGCAGGGCGAGGCCCGCGGCGCCGGCCGCGACGAGCCGCCAGACCTGGGCGCCGGCCGTCCCCCGGCGGACGAAGAAGGCGATCACGGCGAAGGAGGCCGCGGCCATGAGGAGGGTCACGCCGAGGGCGCCGACGCTGCCCATCCAGGTGAACAGGTGCAGGACGGGTGCGGTCGGGTCGCCGGCCGGCTTGTCGTCGGTCACCGCGAAGGCGAGGACGACGACGGCGGCGATGCCGGTCTGCAGGAGCGAGCCGGTGGCGGGGGCGCCGGTGCCGGCGTTGGTGCGGCCGAAGGGGGCCGGGAGGAGGCCCTCGCGGCCCATGGCGAAGGCGTAGCGGGCGACCACGTTGTGGAAGCTGAGCATGGCCGCGAACATGCCGGTGACGAACAGGACGTGCAGGACGTCGGTGAAGGCGGTGCCGAGGCGGCTCTCGGTGAGCTGGAAGAGCAGGCCGGGGCCCGCTTCGGCGGACGCCTTGACGACGTCGCCGGGTCCGGTGGCGACGGTGAGTGCCCAGGCGCTGAGCGCGAAGAAGAGGGCGACGAAGCCGACGGCGAGGAACATGACGCGGGAGACGACGATGTGCGGCTTGCTGGTCTCCTCGGCGTAGACCGGGGACTGCTCGAAGCCGACGAAGGCGGCGATGCAGAAGCACAGGGCGGTGCCGAGGCCGGCTCCGCCGAGCGTCGAGGGGTCGAAGGCGTGCAGCGAGAGCCCTTCGGGGCCGGGCTTGCCGAGGGCTGCGAGGTCGAAGACGACGACGAGGACGCATTCGATGAGGAGCAGGACGCCGAGCACCTTGGCGTTGAGGTCGATCTTCAGCCAGCCGAGCGCGCCGGTCGCCGCGACCGCGATCATGGCCGGGACCCACCAGGCGAGCTCGACGTCGAGGTAGGTGGCGAAGAGGCCGGAGATCTCGAAGCCGAGGATGCCGTAGACACCGACCTGCATGGCGCTGTACGCGATGAGGGCGACGAAGGAGGCCGCCGAGCCGGCGGTGGGGCCCAGACCGCGGGCGATGTACGCGTAGAAGGCACCGGCGTTGTGGACGTGACGGCTCATCTCGGCGTAGCCGACGCTGAACAAGGCGAGTACGGCGCCGAGGACTACGTACAGCAGTGGCTGGCCGACGATCCCCATGACGCCGAAGATCGTGGGCATGACGCCGGCGACGACCATCAGGGGCGCGCTGGCGGCGAGCACGGAGAGCAGCAGGCCGGCGGTGCCGAGCCGGTCGGCGCGCAGGGCCCGGTCCTGGCCCTTGTACGTCCGTATCTCGGACGCGTCGGTGAGCGTGGTGGATCTGCCCGTCGGCATGGCGGGTGTCCTTTCGGGAAGTGCGGTGGCGTCGGGGACGCCGGGGGACGTCGGGGACCGGGGGATCCCCGAGGGGTCAAGCGGTGCCGAGCGCGGCGCTGCGCGCGGCGAGGAATGCCTTGTGCGGGTCGAGGTCGGGGTAGGACCAGGGGGCGCGGGTGGCGTGGCTGCCGATGCGGTGGAAGAGGGCGGCGGCCTCGGCGGGGCGGCCTTCGCAGAGCTTGGCGTGGGCCAGGAAGTTGAGGTCGACCCGGTTGCGGGGGTGGTCCTCGCGCTCCCATTCCAGCCACCAGTCGAAGGCCGAGCGGAGCACTTGGCGGGCCCGGCGGCCGGACCAGTGCGCGGCGGCCGCCTCGGGGCTGCGGCCGTGGATCGCGGCGAGGACGCGGTAGCGCTCGGCGTGTGCGATGACGGGGAGCACGGCGAGCGGTGAGTCGGCCGGGGACTCCTCGGCGGCCCAGGCGGCGAAGTCGTAGACCTCGTGGAGCGGGTCGTGCCCGGCGGCGGGGTTGCGTTCGGCGAGCTTGGCGACCATGAGGTGGTGGGCGTGGTGGTGCTCGCGGTGGCGGGCCCGCACCTGGTCGAAGTGGCGGCTGAACTCTTCTTCGGTGCCGAAGGCGCGGGAGAGGAGGAGCAGGCCGAGCCAGGGCGTGGGGTCGGCGGGGAGCAGCGCGGCGGCCCGGCGGCATGCCTCGTCGGCGGCCTCGGGCGCGCCCTTGCGGCGCAGGGCGGTGAACACGGCGGCGCAGGCGAGGAGGGTGGCGGCGTCGGCGCTCTCGGGTTCGGCGAGCAGCCATTCGCGGGCCCAGGCGGTGGCGGCCGGGGTCTGGGCGAGGACGACGACGCGGTGGCCGCGGCGGTCCCAGTCGTCGCCGGTGGCGACCAGGAGGGAGCGGGCCTTGGCCCACCGGCCCTGGGTGAACTGGGCGCGGACGTCGACGAGTTCGGCGTCGCAGAGGGCGGGGTCGAAGAGCTGGGCGTCCCGCTTGCGGGCGCGGCCGAGGGGCGGCGGAGGCGGGGACATCCGCGGGTTCCCTCCTGGACACGGACGCGGGTGGACGGCGTGCGGGCAGCACGCGCGGGGACGGTTCGGGGTGGTGCCGGTGATGCGGTGGGCCTGAAGTGGCCCGGGTGGTGCGGTTGGTGTGGGTGGTGCGGCTGGATCGCGCCGGTCGACGACCGGATGATCACGCACAGCAAACCGGTGAGCACAGCTCCGCGTCAAGGTCCAGCCCGGGGCGTGGCGGGTTTCAAGTGCATGGCACCAGGGGAGAGTTGAGGCGCTTGTTCCGGTTTGACCGTACCGTCGCGGCGTCGGCCGGGGGCCGTCCGCGATGGCCCCTCGGCGACCGGCGACGCTCCTTCCGGGGGCCGGTCCGCTCTGCCCGGGCCGCGCCGCGAGGGGGCTGCGGCGGGTGCGGCGACCTGCGCGAAGACCGTGGCGGCGCGAACGCGGTACGCGTGGCGACCGCGAGGCCCGGCGCCGCCCGCGGCGGCCCCACAGACGCCGGGAGCGGGCCCGGCCGGCTGTCCGGGGGCTGTCGTCGAGGTGACGGGCGCGGAAGCGCCGGGGCCGCCTGGCGCGGGCCCGGGCGGCGCGCCGGCGAAAGGAAGCGTCCGAGGGTCAGTGGCCGAATGGCGATCCCGGGTCGGCGCGGTGCCTCTCGGGCCCCTGCGCGGTCCGGGCGGGCGGTGCGGCAGCGCGTCGGTTCGCGAAGCCCCTCGCCCGGGGTCATGCGGGAACTGCCGTACGGGCTTTCCCGTACGGGCGGTGCTGCACGGGCCGCCATCCCCGGGTGGGCACTCCGGTACGGACGGTGCCGCGCGGGCGGTCGGCGTGCGGGCCGCGGGGCGGCTGTACGCCAAGTGCGCCGCCTGGGGCACCCGTGCCGACCTGCCCCACGGGCGCCCCGCGCGGGCACTCCCGGTACGGGCGGTGCCGCGCGGGCGATCACCGTACGGGAGCGCGGCGATGGGCGGTAGGGCGTCGGTACGCGGAGTGCCTCGCCCGGGTACCCGTGCGGGGGCGGCCGTACGGGCCGTGGCGGTACGGGTGATACCGGGCGGGCATCCCCGTACAGGCGCCCGGGCACGGGCATTCCCGCGTCGGCCCTCCCCGTACGGGCCCTCCCGGTCGGCGGCGCAGGGGGCGCCTGGGAGGGAAGGCGCGGGGCGGTCAGGCCACCGCCTTGGCCGCGGCGCGGCCCGCCGCGCGGCCCGAGAAGACGCAGCCGCCGAGGAAGGTGCCTTCCAGGGCGCGGTAGCCATGGACTCCGCCGCCCCCGAAGCCCGCCGCCTCGCCGGCCGCGTACACGCCGGGGAGCGGCTCGCCGGCGGCGGTCAGCACCCGGGAGGACAGGTCGGTCTCCAGGCCGCCGAGGGACTTGCGGGTCAGGACGGACAGCCGGACGGCGATCAGCGGGCCGGCCTTCGGGTCCAGGATGCGGTGCGGCGCGGCGGTGCGGATCAGCCGGTCGCCGAGGTACTTGCGCGCTCCGTGGATCGCGGTCACCTGGGCGTCCTTGGAGAACGGGTTGGCCATCTCCCGGTCGCGGGCCACGACCGCCTCGTGGACGGTCGCCTCGTCCAGCAGGTTCTCCTTGGTGACGGCGTTCATGCCGCGCACCAGCGAGGCGAGGTCCCGCTCCACGACGAAGTCCGCACCGCGGTCCATGAACGCCTTGACCGGGCCGGGCACGGCCTGTCGGGCGCGGTCTATGACGTCGCGGACCGACTTGCCCGTGAGGTCGGGGTTCTGTTCCGAGCCGGAGAGGCCGAATTCCTTGCCGATGATGCGCTGGTTGAGCACGAACCAGGTGTGGTCGTGGCCGGTCTTCATGATGTGGTCGAGGGTGCCGAGCGTGTCGAAGCCCGGGAAGAGCGGAACGGGCAGCCGTTTGCCGGTGGCGTCGAGCCAGAGCGAGGACGGTCCGGGCAGGATGCGGATGCCGTGCCGGGCCCAGATCGGATCCCAGTTCTCGATGCCCTCGGTGTAGTGCCACATCCGGTCCTTGTTGATGTGGCTGGCCCCGGCTTCCTCGGCGATGCCGAGCATGAGGCCGTCGACGTGGGCCGGGACCCCGGACAGCATCCGCTCGGGCGGGGTGCCGAGGCGCTCCGGCCACTGGGCGCGGACGAGGTCGTGGTTGCCGCCGATGCCGCCGCTGGTGACGATCACCGCTTGGGCGCGCAGCGAGAAGGTGCCGATGCTCTCCCGGCCGCTCGCGGAGCCCCGTACGGCGTCGGAGGGTTCCAGGATCTCGCCGCTGACCGTGTCCACCGCGCCGGCCGTGCGGGAGAGGCCGGTGACGCGGTGGCGGAACCGCAGTTCGACCAGGCCGCCGGCCACGCCGGCGCGGACCCGGCGTTCGAACGGGGCCACCAGGCCGGGGCCGGTGCCCCAGGTGATGTGGAAGCGGGGCACGGAGTTTCCGTGGCCGCCGGCGTCGTAGCCGCCGCGTTCGGCCCAGCCGACGACGGGGAAGAAACGGACGCCCTGGGCGTGCAGCCAGGGCCGCTTCTCCCCGGCCGCGAAGTCGACGTACGCCTCGGCCCAGCGGCGCGGCCAGGCGTCCTCCTCGCGGTCGAAGCCGGCGGTGCCGAGCCAGTCCTGGAGGGCGAGGTCGCGGCTGTCCTTGATCCGCATCCGGCGCTGTTCGGGCGAGTCGACGAAGAACATGCCGCCGAAGGACCAGTGCGCCTGGCCGCCGATCGATTGTTCGGGCTCCTGGTCGAGCAGGATGACCTTGCGGCCCGCGTCGACGAGCTCGGCGGTGGCCACGAGACCCGCGAGTCCGGCTCCGATCACGATCACGTCTGCGTCGTACGTCATGGGCTGCCCGTCCTTGGTCGGTGGTGGGGCAGATCCTTTGCTACGGACCGGTAACCCGTCAACAGAGGTGTTGGATGGATCGTGTGAGCGCTGCCGATGAGGTACTGGACGTGGTGGACCGGGACGACCGGGTGACGGGGCGGGCGCCGCGCGGTGAGGTGTACGCGCGCGGCCTGATCCACCGGTGCGTGTTCGTGCGGGCCCGGGACGCGGCGGGGCGGGTCTTCGTGCACCGCAGGACCGCCTCCAAGCTGGTCTTCCCCTCGCACTACGACATGTTCGTGGGCGGGGTGCTGGGTGCCGGGGAGGACTACGCGCGGGCGGCGCTGCGCGAGGCGGAGGAGGAGTTGGGGGTGCGGGGGCTGGAGCAGCCGCGGCCGCTGTTCAAATTCCTCTACGAGGGGCCGGGCGGCGCCTGGTGGTCGTATGTGCACGAGGTGCGGTGTGAGCTGCCGGTGCGTCCGCAGGAGTCCGAGGTGGCCTGGCACACGTGGCTGTCGGAGGACGAACTGGCGGAGCGGGTGGCGGAGGGCGCCTGGGCGTGGGTGCCGGACGGGCTGGAGGCGTACCGGCGGCTGCGCGCGCGAGGGGCGGCGCCAGTAGATTGACCGGGTGATCGACTTGGTCAAGGACGTGCGCCTCTGGTTTGCCCCCCAGCGGTTGAAGGACGAGGGCGAGACCCCGGACTACCGGTTCTCGCTGGCCAACGAGCGGACGTTCCTGGCCTGGATCCGGACCGCGCTGGCACTGGTGGGCGCCGGGTTCGCGGTGGACCAGTTCCTGCCGGACCTGCGGTGGGGGGTGCGGGTCGGGATGGCCTTCGCGCTGCTGGCGGTGGGGGCGGCCTGTGCGCTGCGGGCGGTGAACCACTGGATGCGGTGCGAGCGGGCGATGCGGCGGGGCGTGGACCTGCCGGTGTCCCGGTTCCCGCTGGTGATGGGCCTGGGGGTGGGGCTGGTCGCGGGGGCGATGGTGGTGGTCGTCCTGCTGGGCCTGACGAACGGGCGGTGAGGGCGGTGCCGGGGCCGGGGCCGGACGAGGGGCGGGACGCGGGGCTCCAGCCGGAACGGACCCGGCTGGCGTGGCGGCGTACGACGCTGGCCTGTTCGGTGGCGGCGCTCCTCGCGCTGCGCCAGGCGCTGCGCGGATCGGGTGCGCCCCTGGAGGTGGGCGGGGCGGCCGTGATCGTACTGGTGTGGCTGGCGTTCCTGGGGGTGGCGCACCGGCGGATCCGGGAGTTGGAGGCGCGCCGTCCGCCGGTGCTGGCGCCGCGGGTGGCGTTGGGGGCGGTGTTGTGCGTGGTGGCGCTGGCGGCGTTCGCCGCGACGGTGATCACCTGATCGGACGGTCGGATGATCCGCCTTCTCCGCGCCATCGGGGACGCGCCGGACATATGGGGATGATCCGCACTAACGTCGGGGCCATGACGACCCTCCACCAGGAACACCCCCTGCACGAGCACGCACACGGCCCCGACTGCGGCCACCCCCGCGTGCTCCACGGCGACCACGTCGACTACGCGCACGACGGCCATCTGCACCGGGAGCACTCGGGGCACTGGGACGAGTGCGAGACCCGGGGACACACGGCGCACGAGGACCACGGACACGAGCACGGCCCCGCGTGCGGACACGAGAGCGTGCCCCACGGCGACCACGTCGACTACCTGCACGACGGGCACCGGCACGCCGAGCACGAGGGCCACTACGACGACCACTGACCCGGCCGTCGGCAGGTAGACCCCGCCCTCCCCCG
Organism: Streptomyces sp. NPDC046557; assembly: GCF_040645975.1. Lineage (NCBI taxonomy): Bacteria > Bacillati > Actinomycetota > Actinomycetes > Kitasatosporales > Streptomycetaceae > Streptomyces > Streptomyces sp. NPDC046557. The sequence goes on along the minus strand of NZ_JBEYZH010000009.1, from coordinate 120,971 downwards.
GCGCCGCGACGGCCGGCAGGATGCTGATTTGCTGTCAAGCGACCCCGGGGGAAGCACGCATGACCATCGATGAGCCGTACCTCGTCCAGCCGGCGCCCGGCGTGTACGCCTACGTGCAGCCGGACGGCGGCTGGTGTCTCAACAACGCCGGGTTCGTCAGCGACGGCGGCCGGACGCTGCTCATCGACACCGCCGCCACCGAGCGCCGGGCGCTGGCCCTGCGGGACGCGGTCGTGGCGGCCGGCGTACCGCTGCCGCGGACCGTGGTGAACACCCACCACCACGGCGACCACACCTACGGCAACGGCGTGTTCACCCCCGAGGCGCTGGTCCTGGGGCACGACAACGCGCGCTCCGAGCAGCTCGCGGCCGGGCACCAGCTGGAGATGATCTGGCCCGCGACCGATTTCGGCGCCATAGAGATCACCGCCCCCTCCCTCACGTACAGCGACCGGATGATCCTGCACGTCGGGGAGACCGAGGTCCGGGTCATCCACCCGGGCGTCGCGCACACCACCGGGGACTCGATCGTCTGGCTGCCCCGGCAGCGGGTCGTCTTCACGGGGGACCTGGTCTTCGCGGAGGGCACCCCGTTCCTCGCGATGGGCTCGCTGGCTGGGTCCCTGCGGGCGCTGGAGCTGCTGCGCTCGCTGGGAGCGGAGACCGTCGTACCGGGCCACGGGCCGCTGACGGACGCGTCGGCGTACGACGCCACCGAGCGGTACCTGCGCCACGTCGTCGAACTCGCCCGGGAGGGACGGGCGAAGGGACTGACCCCGTTGGAGGTGGCGCGGGAGGCCGAGCTGGGCGAGTTCGCCGCCTGGCGGGAGAGCGAGCGGTTGGTGGCGAACCTGCACCGGGCCTACGCGGAGTTGGCCGGGGAGCCCGAGGGGGCGCCGTTGGACATCCTGGCCGTGCTGAAGGACATGACCGTGATGAACGGCGGGACGCCGATACTCTGCCACGCCTGAAGCGGCCTGACGCGCGGGCCGCGGGGGTGTCCGGGGCCCGCGCCGCGCCATTTCCCGACCCGGGACACTGGACGGCATACCGACTGGTCGGCATGATGGCTCCCGTCCGTCCCACCGTCGTCCACTCCGCACGGAGGTGCGCCCCATGACCTCAGCACCCGCCCCGCCGCCGGCCGGCCCACGGGGCCTCGACCTGGACCGGCTGCGCGGCCACCTCGACGTGGCGCGCCCCGGGCTCGTGGCCGGGCAGCTGAGCGGCCGACTGATCGAGGGCGGCCGGTCGAACCTCACGTACGTGATCACCGACGGGTCCGCCCGCTGGGTCGTGCGGCGCCCGCCGCTCGGCCACGTCCTGGCCACCGCGCACGACATGCGGCGCGAACACCGGGTGATCCGGGCCCTGCACGGGACGGCCGTGCCGGTGCCCGAACCGGTGCTGTTGTGCGAGGACGAGGCGGTGCTCGGGGCGCCGTTCTACGTCATGGAGTACGTGGACGGGGTCCCCTACCGGACGGCCGACCAGCTCGCCGCCCTCGGACCCGAGCGCACCCGCCGGGCCGTCCTCGGCCTGGTGGACACCCTCGTCGACCTGCACGCGGTGGACCCGGAGGCGGTGGGTCTGGGCGACTTCGGCCGCCCCGAGGGCTTCCTCGACCGGCAGCTGCGCCGCTGGGGCAAGCAGCTCGCGGCCTCCCGGGGCCGGGACCTCTCCGGGATCGACGAACTGCACGGCGCGCTCGGCCGGGCCCTGCCCGACTCCCCCGCCCCCACCGTGGTGCACGGCGACTTCCGGCTCGACAACGTGCTGATCGGCGGCCCCGACGACACCATCCGGGCGGTGCTGGACTGGGAGATGTCCACGCTCGGCGACCCGTTGACCGACCTCGGGCTGCTCGCCATGTACAGCGCCGACCTCGGGCTGACCGACTCCCCCGTCAGCACGACGAGCGGCGCGCCCGGCCATCCCTCGCCCGCCGAGCTGATCGAGCGCTACGCCACCCGCTCGGGCCGGGACACCGGGGCGATCTCCTGGTACACGGCGTTCGCGTGGTTCAAGCTCGCGGTGATCCTGGAGGGCATCCACTACCGCTTCACGCTCGGCCAGACCGTCGGCGCGGGCTTCGACCGGATCGGCGAACTCGTCCCGGTCTTCATCGAACACGGCCTGAACACCCTCCAGGAAGGCTGAGGCACCCGCATGGACTTCGCATTCGACGCCCGTACCGAGGAACTCCGCGCACGGCTCTCCACGTTCATGGAGGAGTACGTCTACCCGGCGGAACCCGTCGCCGCCGAGCAGCGCGCACGGCTGGCCTCGCCCTGGGACACCCCGGCCGTCTTCGGTGAACTGAAGGCCGAGGCGCGCCGTCAGGGCCTGTGGAACCTCTTCTTCGTAGACCAGCACGGCACGCCCGGCGTGCGGTACGGCGCCGGACTGACCAACCTCCAGTACGCCCCGCTGGCGGAGATCACCGGCCGCAGCCCGCACCTGGCGCCGATGGCGACCAACTGCGCCGCCCCCGACACCGGCAACATGGAGCTGCTCGCGCAGTTCGCGAGCGAGGAGCAGAGGAAGCAGTGGCTGGAGCCGCTGCTGGCCGGGGAGATCCGGTCGGCCTTCGCGATGACCGAGCCCGAGGTGGCCTCCTCGGACGCGACCAACGTGGAGACCCGCATCGAGCGTTCCGCGGGGGGAGACGAGTACGTCGTCACCGGCCGCAAGTGGTACATCTCGGGTGCCATGAACCCGGACTGCAAGGTCTTCATCGTCATGGGCAAGACCGACCCGGACGGCGCCGACCCGCGCCGCCAGCAGTCGATGATCCTGGTGCCGCGGGACACGCCGGGCGTGCAGGTCCGGCGCGCGATGCGGGTGTACGGGTACGAGGACCACGACCACGGTGGTCACGCCGAGGTCGTCTTCGACGGAGCCCGGGTCCCGGCGGCGAACCTGATCGGCGAGGAGGGGTCCGGCTTCGCGATCGCCCAGGCGCGGCTCGGGCCGGGCCGGATCCACCACTGCATGCGGCTGATCGGCATGGCGGAGCGGGCGATCGAGCTGATGTGCCGGCGCGCGATCGGCCGGACCGCCTTCGGCAAGGAACTGGCCGCACAAGGCGTCGTGCAGAACTGGATCGCGGACGCCCGGGTCACCGTCGAGCAACTGCGCCTGCTGGTCCTCAAGACGGCCTGGCTCATGGACACGGTCGGCAACCGGGGGGCGCACACCGAGATCCAGGCCATCAAGATCGCGACCCCGCGCGCGGTGGTGCGCATCCTGGACGACGCGGTGCAGTTGCACGGCGCGGGCGGGGTGAGCCAGGACTTCCCGCTGGCCGAACTGTGGGCGGCGGCGCGAACCCTGCGGTTGGCGGACGGCCCGGACGAGGTGCACCAGCGCTCGCTGGCGCACCGGGAGCTGAAGCGGTACCGCTGAGCGAGCGCGGTACCGCCGGACTCCTGCGGGCTCGTACGGGCCCCTCCGGGTCAGGGGCGCAGCGCGCGCAGCAGCAGGTCGGCCAGGTGATCGGCGACCTGCTGCGGCGTGAGCGGGCCGTCGGCGCGGTACCAGGTGGACAGGTGGTGCACGGACCCGAAGTGGTAGTCCACCACCAGATCGGCGGGCGTGGCGTCGGAGAACACGCCCGCGCGCTGGCCCTCTTCGACGAGCGCGCGGAAGCGCTCGTGGTAGCGCCGGCGCTCGGCCCGCACCTGCTTGAACTTCTCCGGACTCAGCTGGTGCATGGAACGGAAGAAGATCGCCGCGTCGTCCAGGTTCTCGATGGTGGTGACGACCACGTCGGCGGCGGCGGCGCGCAACCGTTCCTCGACCGGCGCGTCGGAATCGGCCACCACGTCGAGGCGCTGCTGCTGGAGCCGCAGCATGCGCGCGTACACCTCGTGCAGCAGGTCGTCCTTGGAACCGAAGTAGTGGTAGAGCGCGCCCTTGGTGACCCCGGCCGCCTCGACGATCTCCTGGACGGAGGTGCGGTCGTAGCCGCGTTCGGCGAACAGCCGGGTGGCGACGGCCAGCAGCCGTTGCGGCACCGGGGTCTCCCGGGCGGCGCCCTCCGGCTCCGTGGTGGTTCTGGCGGCCATGGCGCTCGCCTTCCTCTCTGTTCCCTCGCCCGTCGGGGCGTGGTGCGACCGTCCGACTGTTTTCAGCCGCGTTCGCGCAGTTCCCGTCGCAGGATCTTGCCACTGGTCGTCTTCGGAAGGACAGGCAGGATCTCCACTTGGCGCGGGTACTTGTATGCGGCGATGCGTTCGGCGCAGTACGCGGACAGTTCCTCGGGCTCGGCCGAGGCGCCGGGCCGCAGGCTGACGTACGCCTTGACGCTCTCCCCGCGGTAGGGGTCGGGGACGCCGACCACGGCCGCCTCGCGTACGGCGGGGTGGGTGTAGAGCACGTCCTCCACCTCGCGCGGCCATACCTTGAAGCCGGACGCGTTGATCATGTCCTTCTTGCGGTCGACGACGTAGAGCCAGCCGTCGCGGTCCATGAACCCGACGTCCCCGGTGCGCAGTTCGCCGTCGGGGAACGCCTTCGCGGTGTCGTCGGGCAGGTTCCAGTAGCCGGGTACGACCTGGGGGCCGCGGACGGCTATCTCGCCGGTCTCGCCGAAGGGGACTTCGACCCCCTGCTCGTCGAGGATGCGCACGACGGTGTCGGCGCCCGGGACGCCGACCGACAGGGTGCCGGAGACGGGGTCGACCGGGGCTTCCAGGTGGGGCGGTACGGAGGCGCAGGGGGCGGTGCACTCGGTGAGCCCGTAGCCGTTGCGCAGGTAGAAGCCGAAGTCGGCGCGCAGGCGTTCGACGAGCGCGGGCGGGAGCGGCGCGCCGCCGGAGGAGAGCACCCGGAAGGAGGCGAAGTGGTCTGGGGTGGCGGCGGGGTGGGCGGCGAGGGCCATGAAGGCGGTGGCCGGCCCGACGGCGTAGGCGGGGCGGTGTTCGAGGAATGCGTCGAGGACGACGCCGGCGTCGAAGCGGTGGGCCACGACGAGGGTGCCCGCGTTGACGACGCACGCGGCCAGTTCGCAGACGATGCCGGTGATGTGGAAGAGCGGGGCGAGCGCGAAGTAACCGGCGCCTTCGGGGACGGGATGGCCGGTGACCTGGCGGACGGCGTTGTGGGTGAGGGCGCCGTGCGGGTTCATGGCGCCCTTGGGCCGGCCGGAGGTGCCGGAGGTGTAGCTGATGAGGGCCGTGTCGGCGGCGGTGAGGTCGGGGTCGGGCGGGGCCGGGCGGCCCCGGCGGGCGACGGTGGTGAGGTCGGCGACGTCCTGTTCCCGGCCGGCGCCGGCCGGGGCGGGCGCGTGCGGGTGGCCTTGGCGCGGGACCGTGGGGAGGGCGGTCGTCCCCGGCCGGCGGCCGGGCGTGAGGACCCGTACGTCGTCACGGGTCTGGAAGTCGGTGTCGTGCGCGGTGAGGGTGGTGTGTACGGCGCTCCCCCGGGCGGCTTCGCGCAGGTACGCCGGCCAGGCGCGGGCGTCGCAGATCAGCGCGCCGGCCCCGGAGTCGCGCAGGATGTGCCCGACCTCCCCCGCCTTGTACATGGGGTTGAGCGGGACGACGACCGCCCCGGCCTTCCAGGCGGCCAGTACGGCGAGCACGAAGTGCGGGGTGTTCTGGAGCATGACCGCGACCCGGTCGCCGCGGCGGATGCCGCGGTCGGCCAGGTGTCCGGCGACCGAGTCGGAGAGCGCGTCGGTCTCGGCGTAGGTGAGCCGGCCGTCGAAGTAGGCGAGCGCGGGGCGGCCGGGGGCGCGGGCGACGGCCGCGCGGAAGGCGTGCAGCACGCTGGGCGGGGGTGTGACGGGGGCCCGTTGGGCGGCGGTGAGGCGGCCCAGCCAGGGCCGGTCGGCGTAGCGGGGGCTCGCGGTCACCGGGCCTCCCACTTCTGCTGGAGGTGGTTCATGCCGGACAGCCAGCGGTCGGGGTCGGTGGCGCGGGCCGCGTGGAAGTCGGCCACCTCCGGGTGCGGGAGGATCAAGAACCGGCCTTTCTCCATGCCGTCGAACAGGGCGTCCGCGACCGCTTCCGGCTCGATCGCGGTCGGCGCCAGGACGAGCTCGCCCGCCGATCCCGCGGCGGTCAGCATGTCCGTGCGCACGCCCTGCGGACAGATCGCGTGGACCTGGACTCCGCGGTGGCGGTAGGTCAGCGAGAGCCATTCGGCGAAGGCGAGGGCGCCGTGCTTGGTGACACTGTACGGGGCCGCCCCGATCATGGTCAGCAGTCCGGCGGCGGAGACGGTGGAGACGAAGCGCCCGCTGCCGCGCTCCAGCCACTGCGGCAGCAGGGAGCGGGCCGCGCGGACGTGGGCCATGACGTTGACGTCCCAGGCGGCCTCCCAGACTCCTTCGTCGACGAGGGCGTCGCCGCCCGAGGCGAGCCCGGCGTTTGCGCAGTAGACGTCGACCGTGCCGCCGAGGGCCTCGCGGGCCCGCTCCACGACGGCCGAGGCGTCGCCGGGGACCGCGATCGCGCGGGCGCCGATCCCCTCGGCCACGGCGGCGGCCTTCGCCGGGTCGAGGTCGTTGACCACGACGGTGGCCCCCTCGGCGGCGAAACGCCGGGCGAGAGCCGCCCCGATGCCGCCGCCCGCGCCGGTGACGACGACTCGCTGGTCCTGGTACGCGCTCACGGGAATGCCTTTCGCCGCTGCCGGGGTATCGCCGATCCCGGCAGACTAACCAGTCGGTATGTCGAATCGGAAGGGGGCCTCGGCCTAGCTTGTGCGGATGACGCTGTCACGACGCGGAGTGCTGGGACTGGCGGGCGCCGTGGGAACGGCGGGGGTCACGGTGACGGCGGGGAGCGCGGTCGCCGCGCCGGGGCGGGTGCGTACGGGGTTCGAGCGGCTCGCGGCCGACGGCTACCGGGCGCTCGCGGGGCAGCGGATCGGGGTCGTCACCAACCCGACGGGTCTCACCGCGGACGCCCGCCACCTCGTGGATGTCCTGCGCGGCGACGAGCGGGTCGACCTGGTCGCCGTGTTCGGGCCCGAGCACGGCTTCCGCGGGACGGCGCAGGCGGGTGGTTCCGAGGGCTCCGCACGGGACCCGGCCACCGGACTGCCCGTGTACGACACGTACGGCAAGAGCGGTCAGGCCCTCGCGGACGTGTTCACGGCGGCCGGGATCGACACGGTCGTCTTCGACATCCAAGACGTGGGCGCGCGGTTCTACACGTACATCTGGACCCTGTACGACTGCATGCGCGCCGCCGCGCTCGCCGACAAGGCGGTGGTGGTGCTGGACCGGCCCAATCCGATCGGCGGCCTCCGGGCGTCCGGGCCCGTGCTCCGACGGCCGTACGCGAGCGGCGTGGGCCGCGAGCCCATCGCGCTGGCGCACGGCATGACGGTCGCCGAACTGGCGCTGCTGTTCCAGGGGGAGTTCCCGACCGGCCGCTCCCTCGCGCTGAGCACCGTACCGATGTCGGGCTGGCACCGGGGCTCCTTCTTCGGGGAGACGGGGTTGCCGTGGGTGCCGCCGAGCCCCAACATGCCGACCCCGGACACCGCCCTCGTCTACCCGGGCACCTGCCTGTTCGAGGGGACCAACCTGTCCGAGGGGCGGGGCACGACGACACCCTTCGAGGTGCTGGGCGCGGAGGGCGTGGACCGCAGGTGGGCGCAGGCGGCGAACGCGCTGGGCCTGCCCGGGGTGTGGTTCCGGGAGGCGTGGTTCACGCCGGTCTCCTCCAAGCACGCCGGGAAGGTGTGCGGCGGGGTCCGGCTGCTCGTGCACGACCGCGCGGCCTTCGATCCGGTGCGGGCGGGGATCGGGCTGCTGGTCACCGCGCGGCGGACGTGGAGCGGGTTCGCCTGGCGGCCGGACCACTGGATCGATCGGCTCACCGGTTCCGACCGGGTGCGGACGATGGTCGACGCGGGAGCCGGGGTGGAGGAGATCGCCGGCGACTGGGCGGCGGGGCTGGCCCGGTTCGCCGCGGTCCGGGAGGGGTACCTCCTGTACCGGTGAGGCAGAGCGGGATCGGGTTCGGGGTCGGCGCGGGATCGGTCGGGCGGGCCGGGCCGCGGGATGCCGATCGGCGGTGACAGGACCCGGAGGGGGCGTCATGTCGGGTGGAGCGGCGTGGGGAACGGGTGTCGGGGTGGCTCCGTACGCGGAGCTGGTCTTCGACGCGGACGGGGACCCCGCCCCGGGGACCGGGACCGCACTCGACGGGATGGAAGCCACCGACCTGCTGGTCTTCGCGCACGGCTGGAACAGCGAACCGACCACCTCGACGCTGCTCTACGACCGGTTCTTCGCACCGTTCCCGGGCCTGGTGGGCCCGGAGGTACGGCTGGGGTACGCGGGGGTCCTCTGGCCCTCGATCCGCTTCGCGGACGAGCCGATACCGGACTTCGACCCGCGCGGCCTCGCGGGCGCGCTCGCCGAGCCGGGTCTCGGGACGGCGCTGGACCCCGGGACCAGGCGGGCCCTCGGGCAGTTCTGGCCGGGGCGGCGGACGGAACTCGACCGGATCGCGGAACTGCTGGAGGACCGGCCGGAGTCGGAGGCCGCGTTCGTCGAGTTCGGGGCGCTGGTCCGGGAGTTGGCGGGGGTGGCCTCGGTGTCCACGGCCGGCGGTGAGGACGTACCGGCGATGTTCACCGAGGACGTCCTGGACGTCTGCCGCCGCTTCACCGAGGCACTGATCGAGGCGGGCGGGGCGGCGGGCGGGGCCGGGGGCGAGCCGGGCGGGGCGGAGCTGTCCCTGGGCGGCGGGTTGCGCGCCTTGTGGGGAGGCGCCAAGGAAGTGCTGCGCCAGGCCACGTACTACGAGATGAAGAAGCGGGCGGGAGTGATCGGCGAGCGGGGGCTGGGACCGGTACTGGCCCGACTGGCCGCCCACCGGCCGACCCTGCGCGTCCACCTGATCGGGCACAGCTTCGGCGGCCGGGTGGTGTCCTTCTGCCTGCGGGCGGTGCCCGGCAGTGCCCGGTACGTGAAGTCCCTGACCCTGCTCCAAGGCGCCTTCTCCCACTACGCCTTCACCGACCGCCTCCCCCACGACAAGAGCCGCGGCGGCATGCTGCACGGCCTCCAGCGCATGGTGGACGGCCCGGTGGTCGCCTGCCACTCGCCTTACGACACCGCGCTCAAGGTGTTCTACCCGTTGGCCTCCCGGATGGCGGGCGATTCGGCCGGTGTCCTGGGCTTGGACGAACGGTGGGGCGCGGTCGGGCACGACGGCGTACAGGCGGTGCCGGGCGCGCCCCGGCTGACCCTGGCCGCGGCCCTGCGCGACGGGCTGCCGACGTCCGGTTGCGTCAGCGTGGACGCGGGCGCCGTGGTGCGCAGGGGCGGGGCACCGACGGGGGCGCACAGCGACATCTGCCACGAGGAACTGGCCCGGATCGTGGTGGCGGCGGGGCGCATGGGGCGCTGACTTCCGGCCATGTGCCACCCGCACGCCTCGACCGCCCCGCATGCGCCCGCGTCCCTCCGGGCATGTTGGGCACGTCGGGACGTAGGACGACGTTCACCTCGTACGGCGTCTCGACGTCGGTGTGGGCGTGGGCGCGGCGGAGGTGAGGGTGTCATGGCGGGATTCCGGAGTCTGGCCTACCAGGTGCGTGATGGGCGCAACGACCGTGCGTTGCGGCGCCATTCGCTGCGCCGCTGTCTGGAGCGGTTCGCCCCGTACGGGCACCGCGCGACGTGGTGGCACCTGTGCGATCGGCACGGGATCGCCCCCGAGGACCGGGCGGCCGATCCGGGGCGGCTGGTCGCGGCACTGGAGGAGTTGGAGGAGGCGCGGGCGGTCTGGCTGGAGTACGAGCGCCAGTTCGCGGAGCGCAGACGGCGCGAGAAGCACGACGGGCTGCGCCGGCCGGAGTGGGCGTGGGGCGGCAGCGGGGACGCGGTGGTGCGGTGCGCGGACCCGGGGGTGCGGCCGGACGGGACGTTGGGCGAGGTGCTGCGGCGGCTGGTGAAGGCGCTGGAGTCGGAGCCGGGGACGTCGTGCCCGGTCTGCGGGGAACAGGAGTTGCACTGGTCCTCGATGGGGTCCGCGCGCGGGCCGTGGGCCGGGGCGTGGGCGTGGGACGGGCCGGTGTGCGGGGGCTGCGGGATCGTGGTGCCCAGACCGGCGTTGGCGGACGCGCCGGCGTATCCGGCGTCGGCGGCGTGAGCGGTGGGGCGGCCGGGGCGGGGGGGTGCGGACGGGCCGGGGGGTGCGGACGGGCCGCGGATCCAGGTCGCGCTGAACGGCGCGCGGGGCGCGTGTGACGGGACGGCCGTGCCGGTGTCCCCGCGGGCGCTGGCGGAGTCGGCGCTGGGGGCGGTCGCCGCGGGGGCCCGGGAGGTACTGGTCCATCCGCGGACGCCGTGCGGGCGGGAGAGCCTGTCGCCCCGGGTGGTGGGGCCGGTGCTGGAGGCGTTGCGGGGCGCGGGGGTTCGCGTACCGCTGGGCGTGCCGGTGAGCGTGGCGACGGAGTCCGATCCGGTGGGGCGACTGGAGCGGGTGCGGTCGTGGACGGTGCTGCCGGAGCGGGCGGTGGTGCGCTCGGCGGAGCCGGGGGCGCGGGAGTTGGCGTCGGCGCTGCTGGCGCGCGGGGCGGCGGTGGACGCGGTGGTCCGGCTGGGCGGGCCGCAAGCGTCGGGCGGGGTCGGGTGGGAGGCGGCTTGGGCGGGCGCGGCGGCTTGGGCGGCGGGCCACGCCGGGCGGGTCCGGCTGGTGGGTGAGGCGGCGGGGGCGGGTCAGGCGCTGGAGGCGGCGCTGCGGTGGCCGCCGGCCGTGCCGTGGACGCTGTTCGGGCGGGACGCGGCCGCGTGGCCGGTGCTGCGGCGGGCCGCGCGGTACGGGGCGGGTGTGCGCATCGGCGTAGGGGATGTGCTGCTGCTGCCGGACGGGCGGCAGGCCCGCTCGAACGCCGAGCTGGTGGCGGCCGCCGTCCGCGAGTGGGGGCGCGCCGCTACAGCGACAGCCGGGAGCCGGTGAGGCGTTCGCCGAAGACGTCGTCCGGGTTGGACAGCGCGCAGGTCGTCAGCGACAGACAGCCGCAGCCGATGCAGTCGGAGAGGTTCTCGCGCAGCCGGGTCAGTTGCTTGATCCGCTCGTCGAGTTCGGTGCGCCAGGCCTCGGAGAGGGCCGCCCAGTCCTCGCGGGTGGGCGTACGTTCCTCGGGGAGCCGGGTCAGTGCCTGGCGGATGCTCGCGAGCGGGATGCCGACCCGCTGTGCGGCGCGTACGAAGGCCACTCGGCGCAGCGCGTCACGGGTGTAGCGGCGTTGGTTGCCGGAGGTGCGGCGGCTGCTGATCAGGCCCTTGGCCTCGTAGAAGTGGAGCGCGGAGACGGCGGCGCCGCTGCGCGCGGACAGCTGGCCGACCGTGAGTTCGTGGACGTTTCCGGGAATCTGCGGCACCTGCCCGAGAGTAGTCGGCGCGGCCGGGGAACGGGGGCGGAGGGCGTTGACAGGGGCGGGCGGTCCCAGCATGCTGAGCAAGCGCTTATTAGCTTGATCAGCGAGAGGCAGGGCAGGGCATGGCCGAACCGAGGATCTTCACGTCCGCCGAGGAGCTGCGCGCCGGTATCGGCGAGCGGCTGGGCCCGAGCGGGTGGCTGGAGGTGGACCAGAAGCGCATCGACCTCTTCGCCGACGCCACGGGCGACCACCAGTGGATCCACGTGGACCCCGAGCGGGCGGCCGCCGGGCCCTTCGGTTCGACCATCGCGCACGGCTACCTCACGCTGTCGCTGCTGCCGAGCCTGGTGCCGCAGATCATGCGGGTCGAGGGCATGCGGATGGGCATCAACTACGGGACGGACAAGGTGCGTTTCCCGGCTCCGGTGCCGGTCGGGTCGCGGCTGCGCGCGACCGCCGTGGTCACCGACGTCCGGGAGGCGGGCGGCGGGGTGCAGGTCACCGCGACCGTGACGGTCGAGCGCGAGGGCGGCGAGAAGCCGGTGTGCGTGGCGGAGTCGGTGTCCCGCTACTACTTCTGAGGCTGCCGGGACGCGCGGGGCCGCCGGTCAGGGTTTCGCCGTCACCATGCGCAGCACGAGGTCGGCGTAGAGCGCGCCGACCTCGTCGGGCGTGCGCCGTCCTGCGACGTTGAACCAGCGGGCCACGTCGATGCACAGGGAGAGCACGGCGAGGGTGGTGCCCGGGACGTCGGGGACGTCGAACTCCCCGGACCGGACGCCGTCGGCGAGGATGCGTCGGACGGCGGCGTCGCTCTGCCGGCGCAGCGCCATGATTTCGGAGCGGTGCTCCGGAGCGAGAGCATCGAGCTCGTACTGGACCACCCGCGCCGTGGTGTGGTGCGCGGCGTGCCACAGCACGAAGGACCGCACGGCCTCGTCGAGGCGCTCGGCTGCGGTCCCGGGGCGGTCCGCGGCCGTCTCCAGGATCTCCAGCGCCTTGTCGTGGCCGATCCGGCTGATCCGGTGGAGCAGCTCTTCCTTCGTCTTGTAGTGGATGTAGAGGGCGGCCGGGCTCATCCCGGCGCGCGCGGCGATGTCCCGCGTGGTGGTCGCGTGGTAGCCGCGCGCCGCGAAGGTCTCGACGGCGGCGACCAGGAGTCGCCGGGCGGCGTCGGGGGTGACCTCCGACCACGGCTGGTAGCCGCCGGTCTCGGCCGCGCCGGCACTGTCCATCGCTCGCTCACCCTCTTCGGCTTGTAGGAACCAACACCTTACCGGAGGGTGAGCAAGCGCTTAGGGCTGTCCCGCCCCGATCCGCCGGACTCCCTCAGGGGCGAGCCGCCGGGCGTTCGGGGGTCTGCTTCGGGGAGAAGGGGTCGTACTCCGCCATGATCTTCTCCATTCGGGCCTGGTCGACCCGGCTGACGATCTGCGTGACCTCCTGGCGGTCACGGATGACCTTGGCCAGGGTGAAGGCGGAGGTGGTGAGGTAGAGGACCGCGATGCCGATGAAGGCGCGGACCCAGCCGTCGGCGTCCATGTTGTAGATGCCCAGCCCCACAGCGGCGAGGGCGATGGCGAAGGAGGCGACGGCCTGGCCGTAGTACGCCCCCGTGTTCTGCTGCTTGACCGGTGTCTCGTTCATGGGTCCAGCGTCGCGGCGGGGCGCCCGGCGGCGCATCCGCGCGCGTACTCACGTACGTACTCAGGCCGGCGGCCCCGGCGCCCGCGCCGCCTCCGACGACCCGTCAGAAGGCGGAGACCCCGGTGCGGGCACGGCCGATGAGGAGCTTCTGGATCTGGCTGGTGCCCTCGTACAGGGTCATGACGCGGGCGTCGCGCAGCAGCTTCCCGGCGGGGTACTCGTCGATGTAGCCGTAGCCGCCGTGCACCTGGAGCGCGTTGCCCGCGGCGCGCACGGCGGCCTCGGAGGCGAAGAGCTTGGCCGTGGACGCCTCGGTGGCGAAGGGCTGCCCCCGGTCGATCAGGTCGGCCACCCGCCAGGTCAGCAGGCGGGCCGCGTCGACGTCGACGGATATGTCCGCGATGAGTTCCTGCACCAACTGGTGCCGGGCGATCGGCTTGCCGAACTGCTCGCGCTGTCCGGCGTACGCGACGGCGGCGTCGAGCGCCGCCTGGGCGATGCCGACGCAACCTGCCGCGACCGACATCCGCCCCTTGGCCAGGGCCGACATGGCGACGGAGAAGCCCTTGCCCTGGGGGCCGAGCATCGCGGTGGCGGGTACGCGGACGCCGTCGAGGGTGAGTTCGGCGGTGGCCTGGCCGCGCAGGCCGAGCTTGCCGTGGATCTCGCGGCGGGTCAGACCCGGGCTGTCGGCCGGGACGAGGAAGGCGGAGACGCCGCGGTGGCCCGGCTCGTCGTTGGTGCGGGCGAAGAGGAGCACCACGTCGGCCCAGGTGCCGTTGGTGATGAACATCTTGCTGCCGCTGAGGACGTACGTGTCCCCCTCGTGCGTGGCGCGGGTGGTGAGGTTGCCCGCGTCGGAGCCGGTGCCTGGTTCGGTCAGGCCGAAGCAGCCGAGCGCCTCGCCGGAGCACAGGCGGGGAAGCCAGGCCCGCTTCTGCTCCTCCGTGCCCCAGGCGGCGATGGTCTTGGCGACGAGGCCGAGGGAGACCGAGACGATGCCGCGGACGGCGGAGTCGCCCCGGCCGAGTTCCTCGGTGACCAGCGCGTACGCGAGGTGGTCTCCGCCGGAACCGCCGTATTCCTCCGGGACGGTCAAGCCGAGGAAGCCGAGGTCACCGAGCTTCTTCACGATGGACCGGTCGACGCTTTCCGCGCGGTCCCAGTCGGCGGCGTACGGGGCGATCTCGCGCTCGGTGAACTCGCGGGCGAGCCGGCGTACGGCGGTCTGCTCCTCGCTGAGCTCCAGATTCACCGGGGCCTCCGTGGGCGGGCGTCGGGGTAAATTAGCAGCGCTAGTTTAACGGGGTCAGGCCCTACTATGTGGCGCATGGCCAGACCGCGCAAGCCCCTCCTGAGCAGAGACCGCATCGTCGAGGCGGCGGGCGCGCTGGTGGACGCGGAGGGGCTGGAGGCGGTGTCGACGCGGCGGCTGGCGGCCGCACTCGGGGTCAGCGGACCCTCGCTCTACAACCACTTCCGGACGAAGGACGAGATCCTGGAGGCGGTGGCGGACTCGGTGAGCGGCCGGGTCGACTTGTCGATGTTCGACGGGGACCGCGGATGGCGGGAGGCCCTGCACGACTGGGCGCACTCCTACCGGGCCGCCTTGGCCGACCATCCGAACATCGTGCCGGTGCTGGCGCGCGGACCCGGCCGTCGGCCGGCTGGGCTGCGGGTGGCGGACGCCGTCTTCGGCGCCATGACGGCGGCCGGGTGGCCACCGGCCCAGGCAACGCGGATCGGCGCCCTCATGCGGTACTTCATCCTGGGCTCGGCGGTCGCGTCCTTCGCGCGGGGTTTCGTGGACGACCGGACGGCGTACGACCCCGGCGACTACCCGCACCTGGGGCAGGCCCACCTGCTGGCGGAGCGGCAGCGGGAGGTGGACGAGGGCGCGTTCGAGACGGGCCTGTCGGCCCTGCTGGACGGCCTGGCCCTCCAGTACGAGGCGCTGCCGCGGCCGTCGTGACGACGGCCGCCGGCAGGGCCGCCCCGGAGGGCGGCCGGGTTCCCCGAGGGCCGGGCGTCAGAAGACGACCAGGGAACGGCCGCCCTTGCCGGCCAGCATGTCCTCGAAGGCGCCCGGGATGCCGTCGAGGCCGATGCGGTCGGTGACGAGGGCCCCGAGGTCGAGGCGGCCGGCCCTGACGTGGTCGGCGATCACCGGGAGGTCGCGGGCCGGGTCGCTGTTGCCGTAGACGCAGCCGGTGAGGGTGCGGGCGAGGTGGAAGATCTCCAGCGCGTGGAAGGTGACCTGCTGCTCCCTGCCGCCGATGCCGACGACGGTGGTGCGGCCGCCGCGACGCGTGGACTCCCACGCGCCCCGGATGGTGTCCGCCCGGCCGACGCACTCGATGGCGACGTCCGCTCCCTGGCCGGCCGTGAGGGCGCGGATCTGCTTGGCGGTGGTGTCGGACGCGAGGACGAACTCGGTGGCTCCGGCCGCCCCGGCGAGCTCCTCCTTGGCCGGGGAGACGTCGACGGCGACGATCGGGCCCGCCTGCGCGATCCGCGCGGCCTGGAGGGCGGCCAGTCCGACGCCGCCGACGCCGAAGACGACCACCGACTCGCCGGGGCGGACCTGGGCGCTGTGGTGGACGGCGCCGTAACCGGTGAGCACCGCGCAGCCGAGCAGGGCGGCCTCGGTGAGCGGGATCCCGGCGGGCGCGGGCAGCACGCAGTTCGCCGCGACGACCGTCTCATCGGCGAAGGCGGCGACGTTGAGCCCGGGGTGCAGTTCGGTGCCGTCGGCGTCGTGGGCGTAGACGGCGCCGACTCCGGTGAGGGCGTTGGCGCAGAGCCATACCTCGCCGATCAGGCAGTGGTGGCACGCGCCGCAGGACGGAGCCCAGTTGAGCACCACCCCGTCCCCGGGGGCGACGTGCGTGACGCCCTCGCCGACGGCCAGTACCGTTCCGGCGCCCTCGTGGCCCAGCACCGCGGGGACGGGGACCCGCATGGTGCCGTTGGTGAGGGAGAGGTCGGAGTGGCAGACGCCGGCCGCGGCGAGCCGCACCCGGACCTGGCCCGGACCGGGTTCGGGCAGCACGATGTCCCGGATCTCCAGCGGAGCTCCGACGGCGGGCAGGATGGCGGCGCGGACCATGGTCGTTTCCGTCTCTCGGGGCGTGGGCGGGGCAGGGCGTTGTGACGGCGGGGTAGCGGCGAGGCGCGGCCGTTCTCAGAACTGCAGGGACTTGGTCTGGAGGTACTCGGCCAGGCCGTGCGGGCCCAGTTCACGGCCGACCCCCGACTGCTTGTAGCCGCCGAAGGGCGCGAGCACGTTGAAGCGGCCGCCGTTGATGTCCACCTGGCCGGTGTCCATACGGCGGGCGAAGGCGACCGCGGTTTCCTCGTCCGCGGCCCAGACGGCGCCGCTGAGCCCGTACACGGTGCCGTTGGCGATGCGCAGGGCGTCCTCCTCGTCCTCGTAGCGCAGGATCGACAGCACGGGGCCGAAGATCTCCTCCTGGGCGATGGTCATCTCGGGCGTGACATCGGCGAACACGGTCGGGGCGACGAAGTACCCCTGCTCGTGGGGCGCCTCGGGGCCGCCCGCGACGAGGCGCGCGCCTTCCTCGACACCCTTGACGATGTACGCGCGGACGCGGTCGCGCTGCTTGGCGTTGACGACCGGACCGACGCGGGTGCCCGGCTGGGTGGGGTCGCCGGTGGGGTACTTGGCGACGGCGGCGGCCGCGAGGGTGACGGCCTCGTCGTACTGGTCGCGGTGGACGAGCATGCGGGTGAGCGCGTTGCAGCTCTGACCGGAGTTGCGCATGACGTCGGCCACGCCCGTGGAGACGGCCTTGGCGAGGTCGGCTCCGGGCAGGATGACGTTTGCCGACTTGCCGCCCAGTTCCAGGGCGACGCGCTTGATCGCGGCGCCGGCGGTGGCGCCGATCTGCCGGCCCACGGCGGTCGAGCCGGTGAAGGAGACGAGGTCGACTCCCTCATGCGCGGCCAGCGCCTGTCCGGCGACCGGACCGGTGCCGGTCACCAGGTTGAAGACTCCGGCCGGGATGCCCGCCTCGTGCACGGCTTCGGCGAAGAGCTGTGCGGTCAGCGGGGTGTCCTCCGCCGGCTTGAGGACGACGGTGCAGCCGGCGGCGAGAGCGGGTGCCACTTTGGCAACGATCTGGTGCAGCGGGTAGTTCCAGGGTGTGATGGCCCCGACCACGCCGACCGGTTCCAGCAGCACCGTGGAGTTGCCGAGACGCTCCTCGAAGGCGTAGCCGGCGGCGAGTTCGGCGAAGGAGGCGGCGACCCCGATCGGCGCGCCGACGTGGACGGCTTCCGCGAAGCCGAGCGTGGTACCGAGTTCGGCGGTGATCGTCTCGGCGATCTCGCTCTTGCGCGCGACCAGTACGTCGCGCAGGGCGCCGATCAGGGCGGCCCGTTCGGCCGGGGGCGTCGCCGCCCAACCGGGCAGCGCCGCGCGGGCCGCCCGTACCGCGGCGTCCACGTCGTCGGCGGTGCCGGCCGGGACCCCTCCGATGACCTGCTCGTCGGAGGGGTTCACGACCTCGATCCGGTCGTGCCCCGTGGCGGGCCGCCATGCGCCGCCGATGTACATCCCGTCGTGGGCCTTCATGGCTTTCCTCCCGAGCACGCGCGAGCGTGTAGACGCCGACCTCGCGGACAGCCTACAAATTAGCAACGGTAGTTTTACCGGCGCCAGGGTGGGCCGGGGTCAGATGATGCCGAAAAGCATCCCTGCCGCGAGGACCACCAGGGAGGTCAGTGCCGCCCATTTCACGGTGAAGCGGGTGTGGTCGCCGAATTCGACCTTGGCCATGCCCACGAGTACGTAGACGGCCGGAACCAGTGGGCTGGACATGTGCAGGGCCTGGCCGACGAGGGAGGCGCGAGCGATCTCCAGCGGCGAGACGCCGTGGGCGGCGCCGGCTTCGGCCAGTACCGGCAGGACGCCGAAGTAGAAGCCGTCGTTCGACATGAAGTAGGTCAGGGGCAGGCTCAGAACTCCGGTGACGAGCGCCATGTGGGGGCCCATGCCGTCGGGTATGGCACCGACCAGCCAGTCGGCCATGTGCTTGACCATGCCGGTGCCGGTCAGGACGCCGGTGAAGACCGCGGCCGCGAAAACCATTCCGGCGACGTTGAGGACGTTGTCGGCGTGGGCGGCGACACGGGCCTTCTGGTCGGGCATGTGCGGGAAGTTGACCGTGAGGGCGAGGGCCGCGCCGAGCAGGAACAGCACCGGGATGGGGAGCAACTCCATGATCATCGCGGCGAGCAGGGCGACGGTCAGGGCGGCGTTGAACCAGTAGAGGCGGGGGCGGAGGGTCGGCCTGTTCGGGTCGAGCCCCTGCATGTCGTCGGCGTCCCCTTCCCCGGCGGACGGGTTCGCGGCCGGTGCGGACGTCGACGTGGACGTGGACGTCGACATGGGGGGCGAGGTGGGGAACGACGCGGGGGACGCGCCTTCGCCGGTGCCGGTGCCGACCGTGAGGGCCGGGGCCACCGCGGGCTCCGCAACGAGCGCGGCGGTGTGCACGTCCGCGTGCGCCTCTTCGGGTGCGTCCTCGTGCGCGCCGGGGCCGGGAAGCGCGAGGGTGCCGACGCGGCGGCGTTCCCGCACGCCCAGCACGTAGGCGAGGACCAGCACACACACCAGCCCCATGGCGAGGGCCGGGATCATCGGCACGAAGATGTCGCCGGCGTCGAGCTTGAGGGCGGTGGCCGCGCGGGCGGTGGGGCCGCCCCAGGGCAGGGTGTTCATGACGCCGTTGGCGGTCGCCGCTACCCCGGTCATCACCACCAGGCTCAGCCCGAGCCGCTTGTAGAGCGGATACATGGCCGAGACCGTGATCATGAAGGTGGTCGAGCCGTCGCCGTCGAGTGAGACGACGGCGGCGAGCACCGCCGTGCCGACCACGACACGCATCGGGTCGGCCTTGCAGAACCGCAGGATGCCCCGCACGACCGGGTCGAAAAGGCCGACGTCGATCATCACGCCGAAGTAGACGATGGCGAACATCAGCATGGCCGCGGTCGGCGCGAGTTTGCCCACGCCGTCGATGACGTAGTCGCCGAGGTGGGCGCCCTTCCCGGCGAAGACGCAGAAGAGCGCGGGGATGAGGACGAGGGCCGCGATGGGCGACATTTTCTTCATCATGATCAGGACGAGGAACGTCCCGATCATGGCGAAGCCGAGGAGAGTCAGCATGCAGGGAACGTAGGCGCCGCCTCCTTGCGCCAACAAGACGTGCGCGCGTGAGCAATACGAGCAAAACCCCAGCTCAGGGCAGAGGTGACAGCTCGACGGGGAACCCGTTGAGGACGGCGGTGCCGGACAGCGGGTCCAGTCGGGTGCCGTCCAGCAGTTGGTTCACGTTGACTCCCGGGTCGGTGGCGGCCACCGACAGCCGGGAGCCCGCACGGTCGTGCCCCCAGCCGTGCGGGAGGCTGACGACTCCGGTGCGAATGGAATCGGTGACCTCGACCGGAACGTCCAGGGCGCCGCCGTCGGCGGTGATCCGGGCCCTGCCGCCGTCGGTGAGCCCGAGCCGGTCCGCGTCGTAGGGGTGAACCTGGAGGGTGCAGCGGTTGGAACCTCCGACCAGGGCCGGGACGTTGTGCAACCAGCTGTTGTTCGACCGCAGATGGCGGCGGCCCACGAGCACCAAGGCGGCGGGGCGTTCGGCGAGCGCCGCGCGCAGCCTGGGCAGCTCGGCCGCGATCGGGTCCGGCAGCAGCTCGATCCTGCCGCTGCGGGTCCTCAGCACGCCCGGAAGCCGGGGGCGCAGCGGACCCAGGTCGATGCCGTGCGGGTGCGCGAGTACCCGCTCCAGGCTGAGGCCGACCTCCGGCGCGCCCTGGGTGCGGTGTGCGGGCGCGCTCGTACCCTCCCGCCGGTCGGCGGCGGCGCCCGGGTCGGCTGCGAACATGTCTCCGTACGGCCCGAGTCGGAGCATCAGATCGAGCCTCCTCTCCGGGCCGGTTTCGCCGGTGAGTAGGCCGGCCAGGCACGCCGGGTCCTCTCCGTGCAGCGGTGAGTCGGGAGCGGCGGTCTCCTTGGCGAGGGTGGTCTGGATGGCCAGTTCGTCGACGGCTGACGGCTCGGCGCTGCCGTGCATGCCGGAGACGGCGAGGACGAGACGGGCGTGGATCTCGCACTCGTCGAGCCGGCCCACTTCGAGCGGGACGGCCGGTCGGGTGTAGCGCACCTGGTTGCGGATGGCGAAGCCGTTGAAGGCGAAGTCGTGGTGCGCGCTCTGGGCGGGCGGCGGCGGGGGCAGCACCACGTGGGCGTGGCGCGAGGTCTCGTTGAGGTAGGGGTCGACGCTGACCATGAAGTCGAGGCCGGCCAGTGCCTCGTCGAGGCGGCGGCCGTCGGGGGCCGACAGCACCGGGTTGGCGGCGATGGCGATCACGGCCCGGATGCGCCCCTCCCCCGGTGTCTCGATCTCCTCGGCCAGCGCGGCCGTGGGCAGTTCGCTCTTGACCTCGGGGTGGCCACTGACCCGGCTGTGCCACCGGCCCGTGGTGAACCCTTTGCCCGGCCCCGCGGGGCGGGGCCGTGGGCCGGCCGCCGGCAGCGGGAAGAGGGCTCCGCCCGGGCGGTCGAGGTTGCCGGTGAGGATGTTCAGTACGTCGACCAGCCAACTGGCGAGGGTGCCGTACTCCACGGTGCAGCTCCCGATCCGCCCGTACACGGCGGCGGTGGGCGCCGCCGCGAGTTCGCGGGCGAGGGCGCGGATCTCGGCGGCGGGGAGGTCGCATGCGGGGGCGACCGCCTCAGGAGTGAAACTCGCGAGGGCGACGCCGAGTTCCCCGAGACCGTCGGTGTGTTCCGCGAGGACTCCGGGGGCCGTCAGCTTCTCGTCGAGCAGCGTCTGCGCGAGCGCGGCCAGGAGAAGGGCGTCGCTGCCGGGGCGCGGGGCGAGGTGCCGGTCGGCGAGCCGTGCGGTGCGCGTGCGGCGCGGATCTACGACGACCAGTTTGCCCCCGCGTGCGCGCAGCGCCTTCAGCAGCCCGGGGAAGTCCGGAGCGGTGCAAAGCGAGCCGTTGGATTCGACGGGGTTGGCGCCGAGCAGCAAGAGGAAGTCGGTGCGGTCGAGGTCGGGCACCGGGATGGCGAAGGGGTCGCCGAAGAGCAGACCGCTGGAGACGTGTTTGGGCATCTGGTCCAGGGTGCTGGCCGTGAACAGGTTGCGGGTGCCGAGGGCCTTGAGGAGGAGCGGGGGGTAGAGGGCGCCCGCCATGGTGTGGACGTTGGGATTGCCGAGGACCACACCGACGGATTGGGCTCCGTGCTCCCGGACCAGGGCGGGCACGGCGGCGGCGATGGCGTCGTACGCCTCTTCCCAGGTGGCTTCCCGGAGCTCTCCGTCGCGGCGGACAAGGGGGGTGCGCAGCCGGTCGGGGTCGGCGTCGAGGGCGCCGAAGGAGGCTCCTTTGGGGCAGATGAAGCCCCGGCTGAACACGTCGTCGCGGTCGCCCCGGGCGCCGGTGACGGTGGCGCCCTCGATGGTGAGGGTGAGGCCGCAGGTGGCCTCACAGAGGGGGCAGATGCGCAGGGCGGTGCGGGGCATGGACCCTCCTGGGGGCGGCAGGCCCGCGGCGGCGGGCCGACGGGCACCGAGCATACCGACCGGTAGGGAGGTTGGGGAGGGGTGCGCCCCGGTTGGGCTCCGGCCGGTTCGAGCCCGCCCCCGTGGGCACCGGCGGGGTACGAGCGCCGACTGCGAGGCGGTCGGCGGTGGTGTCAGTCCAGCACCCTGGCCAGGTACGCCTGCATCATGGCGCGGGTTTCGGCGACGATGCCCGGGTCCCCGGCCGGGTCGGTCCGGAAGGCGAGCTGTATGAGCGCGTCGGTGGCTTCGACGGCGATCAGCACCGCACGTTCCAGGGCGGCGTCGGGGGCGAGCCCGAGGTGGCGCGAGAGCAGCTCGGTGAGCCGGGCGGCGACCAGGTGGTTCGGGTCGGCAGCGGGCCCCTCGGCGGGTGGCGCGGGCACGCCGAAGTCCACGAGGGCGAAGCCGGGAACGCTGCGTTTCATGGCCAGGTACTCGTCGAGCACCGCGTCCACGACGGGCCGCCAGTGGGTGCTCGGGAGCTCGGCGAGCCGCTCCTGGATGCCCTCTGCGTAACGGTCGAGGTTGCGGTGCGCGAGGGCGATGGCCATGGCCCGCTTGTTCCCGAAGAAGCGGTAGACGGATCCGATGGGCACTCCGGCGCGCTGGGCCACGGCGCGGGTGCTGAGGTTCTCGTACCCGGTCTCGTCGAGCAGTTCGGCGCAGGCGTCGAGGATGCGGGCGAGGCGGTCGGCGCTGCGCTGTTGGATCGGGGTCCGGCGCATGGGCTGGGCGGGGGGCACGGGGTCCATCATGCCGCTCCTGGCGGGTGCCGGGGTCGGCGGCCTCAGTTCAGCAGGAGGCCGAGCCCGCCGACGGTGTACGTGATCATCAGCGCGAGCAGCGGCAGTTGGCCGGCGACGGCTTTCGCCGGCGGGAAGAGGCGTACGGAGCGGTCGTGGGCCGCGATGACTCCGAGGACGTGGCCGGTGACGACGGCGACGACTTGGAGCGTGGCGAGTCCGCCGGGGCCCAGTGGCGGCAAGGGTTCGGGGGCGTTGTCAGTGCCCACTGTCATGATTACCGTGCGTGGTCCTTCGGTGACGAGAAGGGAGAAGTAGTGGGCGGTGAGATAGCCGAGCGAGATCGGCACGAGTGAGTGCGCGAAGGCGGTCAGCGGGCCGGGGTGCGGGCCGCTGACGAGGCGGGTGGCCGCCGCGCACAGGCAGTAGAGCGTGGCGACGAGGCTGATGGAACCGAGGAGTCCGAGCGTGGCCGTGGGGATGCGGCCCAGGGGGGAGGTCTGTATCGCGTTGATCCAGGAGGGGTTGACGGCGAAGCCGTCGTAGGCGGTGGAACCGAGCAGGACACAGACGGTGGCGACGAGTCCGGGCCGCTCGGGCGTCGCGTCGAGTCCGTGGAAGGGGTTACGCAGGACCAGGCGGCCGTCGTCACGGCGGCCGAGGGGGGAGAGGCCGGCCAGGAGGGTGGAGTACGCCTCGAAGGCATCTGCGTCTGCGAACCAGTTCTCGCCGAAGCGGGCGGCGAGGGCGAGTTGGACGGCGGTGTAGCAGCCGAGGGCGATCAGGAGGGTGGTGGTTGATGCGGGATCAGGTGAAACGAGCTCCAGCCAGGTGAAGCCGAACAGTCCGACCGCGGCGGGCCGTTGGCCGAGCCTGGCCGGGAGCGGTCGACCGGGCCCCGGGCGGGGCAGGGCCCGGGCGAGCAGCCGGTGCAGGGTGCGCAGGGGGTTGAGGAGGCGCCAGACGGGGCCGAAGAGGAGGGAGGCGGGGACGAGTCCGACCCAGAGGAGGACGTAGACGGCGCCGGGAGCGGGGTTCCGGGCCGGATCGTCGGGACCGAACAGGAGGTGGAGGAGTACGGAGAGGGCTGCGGCGAGACCGAGTCCGCGCAGGGTAGTGCGGGTGGCCGGCGCGTCGGCCACCCGCTGGAGCCCGGCGGGCAGGGCCAGGCCGGAGCGGTCGCCGCGGAAGCGGGAGGTGGACCAGAGCAGACCGAGGGCGAGGAAGGAGACGAACAGGGCGGCGAAGGCACCGGCGAAGGCGTAGAAGGGAGATATGGGCAGATCGTGCTGGGATCCGATCCCGTGCGCGAGGAAGGTGACGGCCGGATCGGCCGGGTGCGGGACCACGTCCCGGCCTCCGCAGTCACCTCCCGCGCAGAGGGCGGGCGCCAGGAACGGTCGCGGTGGGGTCACCGGACGAGGAGTTGGGTGAGGACGAGACCGGACTCGTGGGTCTCGACCTCGAACAGGCCGGCACGGTCGGCCATCAGGACCAAGGTGGCCTCTTGGCCCGCGGGCAGGGCGAGTTCCTTGTCGTAGCCGTGCACGTGGAGGGTGTCCGCGCGGTCGCTGGTGACCCGAAGGGCCACGCGCTCGCCATGTGTCACCTCGATCCGGCCCGGGGCCGGGGTGACCTTGCCGTCCCGCACGGTGAGGGTGACCGTCCGGTCCGCCTGCGGGGTCGCCGGCGGCGGGGTTGAGTTCGCGTGGGTGTGGCCGGCTTCGCCGGGGCCGGCGCCGGTCAGCGGGACGGACGCCTCCACCGCCTTGCCGCCGACGGCCCAGACGGTGTGGTCATCGGCGTACAAGCGGACGGTCAGGGTGTGCGGGCCCTCGGGTACCTGCGCCGCGGGCAGGTGGAACCAGGGGCCGTACACCCGGGCCAGCTTGCGGCCGTCGAGTTCCAGGTGGGCGTGGCCGGCGCCGGGGAGGGCGGCGCCGCCCGTGCTGTCGGGGGTGAAGCGGAAGCGGGACACGGTCAGCTGGAGGTTCCAGCCGTCCTCGGAGTCGGGGCGCGCGGTGAGGCGCACCTGGGGCGCGCCCTCGGCCGGGACCTCGCGCCAGTGGTGGCCTTCGCCGTCCTGGGCGGGGAGCAGGGTGCCGACGTTGCCGGATGCCTGCTCGTGACTGGTGCCCGGTTTGTGGTGGGTGGTGGCACGGCCCCCGCAGCCGGCCGCCGCACCGCCTACGAGCAGCAGGAGGAGGGCGACCAGGGCGGTGGTCCGGGCGGTGTGGGCCGTCCGGCGGGGCGGGCGCGGGAGGGGAGGGGAGAGGGGGGCGGGGCGTGGAAGGGGGGAGACAGGAAGGAGGGGGGCGACGCGGAGAAGGGGGCTGCAGACGTCGCAGGTGACGCGGTCGGCCTGGTGGCCGGCGGGGTGGTCGCTCACTGGGGGCCTCCGGTGGGGTCCGGTGAGTCCGGGGTGACAGCGGCGCTCAGGGTCGGGGCCGGGCCTGCCGGGACGGGGACACGGTCACCGTCCGGGTCACCGCCGGGACCGGCGGGGCGGGCCGGGGCGGCGCCCGGGCGGGCGGAGGCGACGACCGCCCACAGGATCCAGAGCACCGCCACGAGACCTCGTATCCAGGCGGGGCTCAGGGGTATCCAGGGGATCATCAGGACGGCCTTGTCGAAGGCGTCGAGCAGGGTGAGCGCGCCCAGCAGCAGGGTCAGCCGGGCGAGCCAGGGCCGGTTCGACCGCAGTGCCGCCCCGGCTCCGGTCCACCAGAGGCCGAGGAGCAGCAGGGCGAGGGCGGGGACGAAGGTGGCTTCGAGCGTCATGGTGGAGCCGGCGACGTCCAGCACCAGCCCGGCCGCGCCCAGCAGGGAAGCGGCCGTCCCGAGGCGTGAGTGGCGAAGGCGGCGCCACCACAGCACTCCGCCGACCAGCAGCAGTACGGCGGCGACGGCGAGTGCGATCTGGGTCTGCACCCGCTCCAGGCCGCGGGCGCCGTACCAGTCGCAGCCCGCGGGGAGTTTGCGTGCCTGGACGTTGTAGTCGGCGCAGACGAGCAGTTGGACCAGCTTGACCGGTTCACCGGCCAGGCGCGCGGAACCGCCCGAGACCGAGCCGCGGCGGTCTCCGCACTCCGGCAGGGTGCCGGGGGTCGATCCGTCCGGGGCCGCCTGCCAGCAGTTGCCGGTGCCCTGGCCGTCCCACCACACGTCCATGCCGTTGGGGCGTGAGGTGCCCGACTTGTCCTTGCCGAGGATGTTGCCGGCGTACCGGTTGTGGTGGGAGGTGTCCGCCTGCTTCGACCACGCCTCCTCACCGCGGATGAAGGCGGGGACGGCGCTGAGGAAGAAGCCCGCGCGTCGGTGGCCGTACACCCAGTTGTTCTCGTACAGGTTGCGGTTCCCGCCCGCCGTGATGATGCCCGTGCCCGGGGGCATGGAGATCTGGGGGCAGACCACGCCTTGTTCGTAGCCGCGCTCGATGGGCGGCTTGGCGCAGGTGCCGTCCGCGACGTTCGGGTAGTAGTCCGCGTTGTTGTCGTGGATCAGGTTCCGCTCGAACTTGGCGTGGTTCTGCGGCAGTCCGGGGTGGCCGGGGAAGGCGCTGTCCATCGAGGCACCACCCATGTTCTGGTCGAACTCGTTGTCGTGCACCCAGACCGAGTCCCCGGCGGTTCCGGAGTAGCCGACCATGTTGTGGTGGCTGCGGCAACCGGTGATCTCGATGGAGTAGCGGGGGACGTCGTAGCCGCGGCCGTCGTTGATGTCGGAGGCGCTGCCGGGGTAGATGCCGGAGTCCCCGTTGCCGTAGGACTCGCAGTTCTTGTAGAGGCCGTGGTCGCTCGCGAAGGTCAGGAAGCCGTACTCGTCGTTCCAACGGGTGAGGACGTCATCGATGACGAAGCCGTCGCCCGCGAGCACGTAGAGCGAGTTGAAGGTGGTGCGCTGGGCGGTGAAGTTGCGGAAGTAGATGCCGTTGGACTTGTCGGCGCGGATGGCGTTGAGCTTCTGGTACTTGGCGTCGATGACCACGTCGAGGCGGGAGGCGCCGGTGCCCTCGATCTGGAGGTTCGTCTTGCCGAGGATGGCGACCAGGTTCTGGTTGTGGCGGCACTGCTCCTGCTGCTCGTAGGACAGGATCTGGTAGCCGAGCGCGGAGTTCGGGGCCTTGAGGTGGGCACATTCCCCCGTCGGCTTGGGGAGGGAGGGCTCCTCCTCGTACAGGCCGGGCAGGATCGCGATGTTCACCCCGGCCCGGTCGACGGCGTCGACGGCGTCCTGGAGGTGGCGGTAGCCGGTCTTCTCGCAGCGTTCGTAGAGGGTGAGGTTGCGCTGCTTGAGGTCTGCGGGGAAGGCGGATATCCGGCGCTCGAAGTCCGGTCGGTCCGTCTTGCAGACCAGCAGGTCGGGCTCGGCGGTGCGGTACTCGGGTACGGAGCCGGTTCCGTCGGGGAGGGTGACGGGGCGCTCCTCGTGCGCGGTGGCGGAGGGCGCGGCGGCGAGGAGGGACAGGAGAGCGAGGAGGGCGGCGGGGAGCACCGCCGGCACGGCAGGAATCCTGCGGGTCCACGGCATGCGCGAGAGAGTAGAGCAATGTTCATCTTTTCGGATCCCCTCGGGCGCGAATCACACCGAAGTCCGGCCAGAGGGGCGTGGCCGGGCGTGAGTCGATGCTCGGGGTGGCGGGCCACCGACGTGGCTGACGGGGGTGCGCCGCGCGGCAGGGGCCGCCGGGCGGTGCATGACGCCGTACGTGATCCCGCCTGAGCAATCCCGGCCGCCCCGCTGCGCATCGGGCTCCGCCCTCGCCTTCCCCGTCGGGTACCGCTGCGAGGTGCGCCTCGGCCACCGAGGTGACTGCGGGCGCACGCATGGAGGAGCAACCGCCCCGGCGTGCGCCCGCGCCGGGCCGCACCGCCAAGGTGCCCCGCTACCCAGACGCTCGGGCGCCGGGCGCCGCCCCGCCCCCACCCCGCCCCCCACCCCGGCTCCGGCCCCGGCGCCCACGCCCAGGCGCCGGCGCCCCACCTCGACCCCAGGCCCCCGCCCGCGCCCCGGTGGCGTTGACGGGGGACGGGGGAGAATCCTACTGTCAGGCATAGGATTCCTTCGTCAGACACGGGAGCGTTGCATGAGTGACGACGGCAGCACCAGCGAGCGGGCCTCCAAGATCGCGGAGGGGCTGGCGTACCTCACCGGCTTCGGGAACGAGCACAGCTCCGAAGCCGTTCCCGGGGCGCTCCCCCGCGGGCGGAACTCGCCCCAGCGCTCCCCCCTCGGCCTCTACGCCGAGCAGCTCAGCGGCAGCGCGTTCACGGAGCCGCGCACCCACAACCGCCGCTCCTGGCTCTACCGGATCCGCCCCTCGGCCGCGCACCCGCCCTTCACCCGCGCGGACAACGGTGCCCTGCGCACCGCGCCCTTCACCGAGACCGCCCCCGACCCCAACCGTCTGCGCTGGAACCCGCTCCCCGACCCGGCCCCCGGCACCGACTTCCTGGCCGGCCTCTGGACCCTCGGCGGCAACGGCGACGCCACCCAGCGCACCGGCATGGCCATCCACCTCTACGCCGCCAACGCCCCCATGACCGACCGGGTGTTCAGCGACTCCGACGGCGAGCTGCTCATCGTCCCCGAGCGCGGTGGTCTGCTGCTGCGCACCGAACTCGGTCTGCTCAGCGCCCGCCCGGGCGAGATGGCGTTGGTCCCCCGCGGCGTCCGCTTCCGCGTGGAGCTGCTGGACGCGGACGCCCGAGGCTACGTCTGCGAGAACTACGGGCAGCCGTTCGAGCTGCCGAACCTCGGCCCGATCGGCGCCAACGGCCTCGCCGCCGCGCGGGACTTCCGGGCTCCCGTGGCCGCGTACGAGGACGTCGAGCGGCCGACGGAGGTGGTCAACAAGTTCTGCGGGAACCTCTGGTCGGCGACCTACGACCACTCGCCGCTCGACGTGGTCGCCTGGCACGGCACGCACACCCCGTACGTGTACGACATGCGCCGCTTCAACGTGATCGGCTCCATCAGCTTCGACCACCCGGACCCGTCGATCTTCACCGTCCTCACGTCGCCCTCGGACACCCCGGGGCTCGCCGGCGTGGACTTCGTCGTCTTCGCGCCCCGCTGGCTGGTCGGGGAGGACACCTTCCGCCCGCCGTACTTCCACCGGAACGTGATGAGCGAGTACATGGGCCTGATCGAGGGCGCCTACGACGCCAAGGCGGAGGGTTTCGTGCCGGGCGGCGGCTCGCTGCACAACATGATGTCCGCGCACGGGCCGGACCGCGAGACGTTCGACCGGGCGAGCGCCGCGGAGCTGAAGCCGCAGAAGATCGACGACGGCCTGGCCTTCATGTTCGAGACGCGCTGGCCCGTCACCGCCACCGCGCAGGCGGCCGGCGCCGAACACCTCCAGCGCGGGTACGACGACGTGTGGCAGGGTCTGGAGCGCCACTTCCGCGCCTAGAGGTCGTCGGCCGTCGAAGTCCCGACCACTTCCCGCCCGTACGGAGAAACACCGTGACCGCCTTCGCCCCCGACTCGCTGGTACTGAACCGGAAGCTTCCGCTCTGGTACCAGGTCTCCCAGTCGCTGCGCGCCTCGATACTGGGCCGCACCCCGGACGCCTCGCTGCGGCTGCCCACCGAGGAGCAGTTGGCCGAGCACTACGGGGTGAGCGTGCTGACGATGCGCCAGGCGCTCAAGGAGTTGGAGGGCGAGGGCCTGATCAGCCGGCACCGGCGGCGCGGCACGTTCATCGAACCGGGCGCCCGACGCGGGGCCCCGGTCCGGCTGCTCGGTTCGGTGGACGCGATCGTGGCCCAGCAGTCGGGCGAACGTACGACGATCCTCGGCCACGCCCGCGTGGTGGTGGCCGGGGACCTGCTGGAGCACTTCCCGGACACCGCGGAGGTGGTCACGTACCGGCGCCTGCGCCACGACAGCGAGACCGGCGAGCCGAGCAACTGGGCGGAGAACGCGGTCCTGCCGGAGCTGGCCTCCGCCATCGATCCGGCGGACCTGGAACGCTGGCCGATGACGAAGGTGATCCGGGACATCGTGGGCGTGAAGATCAGCCGGATCACCGACACGGTGGAGGCGCGGCTCGCCGATCCGGAGACGGCCGAGCTGTTGCGGGTCCCGCTGCTCAGCCCGATCCTGCACTACACGGGCGTGACCTACGACGCGGACGGGCGGGTCGTGGACGTCGCGCGCATCCGCTATCGGGGTGACCGGTTCTCGTTCACGGTGACCGTCGACGCCACCTGATCCGAGCGTCCCAAGCGTCACCAGCGCCCGAAGATCCCCGAGCACAGCCCCACCGCTGTCAGCGCTTCCGCTCCTCTTCCTCCGCGCCCCGCTCGCCCTCCGCCTGGGACGGTGTTCCGCGCATGGTCTGCGGGTGCCGCTGTCCCTTCTCCTTCTCGTCCATGTCCTCGTCGAGGCGCTCGCCCTCGGCCTGCGACGGGGTCGAGTATTCGTCGTACTGACTCATGACCGCCTCCTACCGGAAATGCTCCCCAAACGCCTCCATAGGCGTACACAAGGAGCGTAACGCTTCGGCCGGGACCGGGCCCGGCCGCCGCTCGCCGTCGATACCATCGGCCGCGTGAGCACCGACGTACCGCCGCAGAACCCGCTGCTGGACGATCTGATGCCCTGGGCCGTGCGCCCCCCGCGCCTGGGACGGGACTGGGTGGCCGCGCCCGACCCGGCCACCCTGCGGTCCCGGTGGACGGCGCTCGTGGCCGCCGAAGGAGCGGAGCGGGAGCGGTTGTTCCGGCCCGCCCGGGGCCGTACGCCCGCCACCGGGGCGGCCGCCCTGCCCGGGCAGCGCTCCGAGACCGCCCCCTTCGCCGTCGCCCCCGGCTCCTGCCCGCAGCCCGTACGGATCCTGCGCGCCCCCTTCGACGAACAGTGGCTGCTGCCGGACCAACGGCTCATCGACGCGGCCCGCCCCGAGCTGTGGCGGGTCCGCGACGATCGGCAACTGTTCCTCGTCGAGGCCACCGAGCCGCTGGTCACCGCCCACCTCCCGGTCGGCCGGCTCGGCCGCGTGCGCCCCCTGCACCGACGTCCGGGCGGCACGGAGCCCAATATCGCTCCGGGGCTGCCGGCCCTGCTGGGCGAGCGGTACGGCGGCCGGGTCGGCCCGGAGGACGTCCTGTGCTGGATCCTGGCGGCGGCCCGCCCCGGGCCCCGAGGGGCGTACGAGGTCCCGCTCGCCGCCGACCCGGAGCGCTGGCGCGCCGGGCTGGAACTGGGACACCGGCTGCTGGCGGCGCAGGTGCGCGGCGCGCGGGGCGGGGACGCGCCCCGGCTGCCGGGCGGGCGCCGGCCGTACGTCCGCTCGGCGGTCACGACGTGGCCGGGCGCGCTCGCGTACGACCCGGAGGCCGAGACGCTGTCCTTGGGGAACGGGAGCATCTCCCCTGTACCGGCGGGCGCGTGGGAGTACGAGGCGCAGGGCACGCGGGCGCTGGAGACCTGGTTCGACGCCCGCACCGCGCACCGGGCGGCGGCGGGGACGGAAGGGCCGGAGGCGGCGGGGCTGGAGGCGCTGGGCCCTGCCGAGTGGCCGCAGGCCTGGACCTCGGAGCTGCTGTCGCTGGTGACGACGCTGGCGCTGCTCGCCGACCTGGCCCCGTTGCGGGCGGCGTTCGAGCCGGGGCCCTCGTTGTCGATGGACGCTCTCACAGCCGCCGGGGTGCTGCCGCCGCCGCGCTGGGCCCGGCGCCCGGCCTCGGTCCTGGACCACCGGGAGGAGGGGCCGGGCGGCCAGTTCGCCCTGTTGTGACAGCGCCTGTCGTAGCGACTACTTCCCCCACGCCCCCAGCAGTCGCGACACCGAGCGGTCGAACGCCTCGCCCAGGTCGGCGGGGATACCCGTCCATCCCGCGAGGGCGGCGGCCAGCCTCGGGTACTCCCCCGTCGCGATGCGCGAGGTCAGCCAGGCCGTCCGTACGTCCTGCTCGTCGGCCTCGCTCCAGGGCAGCGTGCGCGCGCGTTCGGCCAGGGCCAGTTCGCTCGACACGAACGTGGCCACGGCGCCGTTGACGGCGGCGATCAGCTCCAGCTTCTCCCCGTCCGGCAGGTCCAGCGGCGCCAGACAGGCCAGGCCGTGCTCCAGGTACCGCAGGGCGTTGGGGCTGAACCCGTGGACCGGGCTCAGCAGCCGGGGCAGCCAGGGGTGGCGGTGCATGAGCGCCCGGGTCTGGCGGGCCAGGGCCAGCAGGTCGGCGTGCCAGTCCCCGGTCGGCGGGACGTAGGAGTACTCGCCGCTCACCGCGTCGACCATCAGCTCGTAGAGGTCCTCCTTGCGCGGGACGTAGTTGTAGAGGGACATCGTCCCGGCACCGATACCGGCCGCGACCCGTCGCATGGAGACGGCGTCGATCCCCTCCGTGTCCGCGATCCGCACCGCTTCGGCCGCGATCGAGTCACGGCTGTGCGCGGGCCGCGGGCCCCGACCCGCGCGCTGCGGGCGGGCCCAGATCACTTGGGGTTCGGCGGGGCGTCCGCCGCCGGGTGTCATCCGCTCGACCTCGTCCATCGCACCGTCACCTGATCCATCGCCCCATCGTAGTTACGTACAGCGTACGCAGTGCGGTAGGGTCTGGCACATGACTACTACGTACGCTGTACTTAGTGAGGGTCTGGAGAAGAGCTACGGGGACGTCCACGCCCTGCGCGGGCTGGACCTGGCCGTGCCGTACGGGGCGGTCTGCGGCCTCCTCGGCCCCAACGGCGCGGGCAAGACCACCGCCGTCCGCGTCCTCGCCACCCTCACCGCCCCTACCGGCGGCCGCGCGCTGGTCGCAGGCCACGACGTCACCCGCGAGCCGGTCGTGGTGCGCCGCGCCATCGGGGTCACCGGGCAGTACGCCTCGGTGGACGGGGACCTGACGGGCCGCGAGAACCTGCGGCTCTTCGCCCGCCTGGCGGGGCTGCGCGGTGCCGCCGGCCGGAGCAGGGCCGACGAACTGCTGGAACGCTTCGCCTTGGGCGGGGCGGCCGACCGGGTCGCCTCCACCTGGTCGGGCGGCATGAAACGGCGCCTGGACTTGGCCGCCGGGCTGATCAACCGCCCCCGGGTGCTGTTCCTGGACGAACCGACGACCGGCCTCGATCCGGCGGCCCGCGAGCACATCTGGACGGCCGTACGGGAACTGGCCGACGAGGGCACCGCCGTCCTGCTCACCACCCAGTACCTGGAGGAGGCCGACCGGCTCGCCGACGACATCGTGGTCGTCGACGGCGGCCGGGCCGTGGCCGGCGGAACCCCGGCCGAGCTCAAGGCCCGTATCGGCGCCCGCGCCGAGGTCACCGTCACCGACCGTGCGGCCCTCGCCGGCGCGGCCGTCGTACTCGACCAGCTCACGGGCGGCAGTCCGGTCGTGGACGAGGGGCGCCTCACGGTGGGGGTGACGGTGCTGGACGGTGACCTGACCCTGCCCCGGATCATCCGCGCCCTCGACTCCGCCGGCATCCCGCTCACCGACGCCGCCCTGCGCCCGCCCACCCTCGACGAGGTGTTCCTGCGCCTCACCCGGGTCCGTACCGCCACCATCACCGAGCACGCGAAGGAGAACGCGGCATGAGCACCCTGCTGTCCGACGGCGGCGCCGTCTTCACCCGACAGTTGCAGAAGGCGCGCCACGCGCCCGCGCTGCTGATCCTCACCCAGACGATGCCGATCACGATGCTGCTCTTCTTCGGCTACGTGTTCGGCAGCGCGCTCGCCATGCCGGGTTCCGAGTACCGGGAGTTCCTGGTGCCGGGGCTGCTCGCCGCCACCGCGGCGAACGGCCTGATGACCGGCATGTTCACGGCCGCCCAGGACGCCCACCGCGGGGTGATGGACCGCTTCCGCACGCTGCCGATGAGTCGGGCCGCCGTACCGCTCGGGCAGACCGCCGCCGATCTGCTGACGACGGCGCTGTCGATGGTGCCGCTGATGCTGGTGGGGCTGGCGATGGGATGGCGGGTCGAGAACGGCCTGCCGGGCGCGCTCGGCGCCCTGGGGGTGCTGTTGCTGTTCCGCTTCGCCATGGCCTGGACGGGTACGTACCTGGGGCTGCTGAGCAAGAGCGAGGAGGCGGCGGGCCAGTTGGGCAGCGCGACCTTCGTCCTGCCGATGCTCTCCAGCGCGTACCTGCCGACCGCCGGGCTGCCCGGGTGGCTGCGGGCGGTGGCCGAGTGGAACCCGATCAGCGCGGTGGCGAGCGCGGTGCGCGCGCTGTGCGGGAACGCGGGCGGCGAGGCCGCGGCGGGCGCCGCCTGGCCGGCGGCACATCCGGTGGCAGGGGCGGTGCTCTGGTCCCTGGTACTGCTCGCGCTGTCGGCGCCGGCGGCCGCCCGCCGGTTCGCCCGCGGCCGGGACTGACCCCCCGACCCGGGCCGCCCACGACCGGGACCGACAGCGGC
This sequence comes from Streptomyces sp. NPDC046557, assembly GCF_040645975.1. Taxonomy (NCBI): domain Bacteria; kingdom Bacillati; phylum Actinomycetota; class Actinomycetes; order Kitasatosporales; family Streptomycetaceae; genus Streptomyces; species Streptomyces sp. NPDC046557. The sequence continues at coordinate 87,241 of NZ_JBEYZH010000009.1, read as the reverse complement.
CGGGACCGACCACGGCCGACAACCGCCCTCGGCAACCCGGGCGCCGGAACTCCCGAGATCTCGGCACTGTGCGGGATGACAGGCCCGGGTCCCAGCCGGTAGGCAGGCTGTCATGGCTCCCGATACGCACCCCGCGCCGCCCGCCGCCGATCCGCTGCCCCTCGACGGCGTCACCGTCGTCGCCGTCGAACAGGCCGTCTCGGCCCCCTTCGCCACCCGCCAGCTCGCCGATCTCGGAGCACGGGTGGTCAAGGTCGAGCGCCCCGACGGCGGCGACTTCGCCCGTGCCTACGACACCACCGCCCAGGGCCTCGCCTCGCACTTCGTCTGGGCCAACCGCGGCAAGGAGTCGATCGCGCTGGACCTCAAGGATCCGCGGGGGCGGGAGGTCCTGCACGGCCTGCTGGACGGCGCCGACGTCTTCGTCCAGAACCTCGCCCAGGGCGCCGCCGCCCGGCTCGGCCTCGACTCGGCCGCCCTGTGCGCCCGTTATCCGCGGCTGATCGCCGTGGACATCTCCGGGTACGGCCCCGAGGGCCCGTACGCCCACAAGCGCGCCTACGACATGCTCGTGCAGTGCGAGGCGGGGCTCGTGTCGGTGACCGGCACCCCGGAGCAGCCCGTCAAGGCGGGTATTCCGGCCGCCGACATCGCGGCCGCCATGTACGCCTTCTCGGGGGTGCTCGCCGCCCTCCTGCGCCGCGGGACCACCGGGCGCGGGGGCCGGGTGGAGGTGTCGATGCTGGACGCGCTCGCCGAGTGGATGGGCCACCCCCTGCACCACACGATGCACGGCGGGCGGCAGCCGGTGAGGACCGGCCTCGCGCACGCGGTCATCGCACCCTACGACGCCTACCCGACCGCCGACGGGGACCGCGTCCTGCTGTCGGTACAGAACGATCGCGAGTGGCGCCGCCTCGCCGAACAGGTTCTGGAGCGACCGGAGTTGGCTGACGATACGGCGTACGCGACGAACGCCGCGCGCACCCGAGGCCGGGAGAAGACCGACGCGGTGGTGGCCGAGGCGCTGGCCGGGCTGGACGCGGACGAGGCGATCGGGCGCCTGGAGGCGGCGGGCATCGCCTGCGCGCGGCTCAACTCGGTGGCACGGGTGGCCGCGCACCCGCAACTGGCCGCCCGGGACCGCTGGCGGGAGGTGGGGTCACCGGTCGGCCCACTGCGGGCGCTCCTGCCCCCGATCGGGCTGCCGGACGGCCCGCCGCCCCGGATGGGCGCGGTGCCCGCGCTGGGTGAGCACACCGAGGCGTTGCTACGGGAACTGGGGATGGCCGACGAGGGGATCACGGCGCTGCGCCGGGACGGTGTGATCGCCTGACGGGGACGGCGGCCCGGCCGCGGGCCTCGCGACAGCGGGTCCCGGCGTCCCGGCGCGAGCACGCGCGGGGACACCGGGACATCGGCAACACCGGGGCGCCGAGCGACCGGAGCGCGCCATGGACGAGCCGTGGACAAGACGGGGCCGGGGGGTTGCGGCCGGGCCGACCGGCCGCCTCGCGGGGACGGTTACGAGCGGCGGCTGCCGAAGAGGGTGCGCCGCAGCCGGCGCAGCGGCGCGAACAGCGCGACGCGCGCGCTCCGGCTCCGCTGGACGTGCGTGTGGTCGCGGAAGGTGAGTTCGCGCATCAGCAGCGTCGCCTCCGCGGTCTCGTGGTGCGGGACGGCGGGTCCGCCCAGCACGGCGAGGTGGCGGTCGAGGCGCGAGCTGGTCGCACTACTGCCGCAGGTGATGGCAGGCACGCGGGGCGGCCTGCTGCGCATTGCTATCTGTTCCATGTCTCTCCCCACCCGTACGAGGGCACCCGGCCCGGGCAGGTTAACCCTATCGCCCCCGGGTCGCCCCCGGGTATCCCGGTGGTGTGAATTACCCCTATACCTACGGGGAGTTGACGATTACTCAGTGCAGTCGGCGATCACTCTCCGCACAGGTTGGAGGATGCCTGACCCGTCTCCGGGGCCTCCTCGCGGCAGTCCTGTCACCACCCGTGTCCACGCGCGCCCGCTGCGCTGACTCCGAGTGATCATCCGGTGACGGACACGGGGGGCTCCGGTGAGCGGGAACGTGGATGGGGACGGGCGTGTCGTCGCCGGACCTGTGGTCCCTCGGCGTGCTGCTGTACGCGGCCGTCGAGGGAGCCTCGCCGTTCCGCCGGGACACCCCGCTGACCACACTGCGGGCGGTGGTGGAGGACGAGCTGCCGCCGCCGCGCCGGGCCGGGCCGCCGGCGCCCGTACTGGAGGGGCTGCTGCGCAAGGACCCGGCCGGGCGGCTGTCGGCGGCGGAGGCCACCCGGATGCTACGGGTGATCGGCGCGGGTGGGACCCTACGCGACCCGGGCGGTCCGGTGGCGCGGCCGGACGCGCCGAGGTGGAGTACCGCTGCGTGACGCGCGGCGAGGCCGGCTCGGACGCCGGCCGGCAGGGCGTCACCTACGAGGCCGGCGGCGCGCGGACCGCCTCCTCATTCCGTTCCACCGGCCCCCTCCGCCTCCCCGAGCCGGACACCGGACCCGGGGAGCACGCCGTAGCGGCCGATCGGGGCGTTACGCCTTGCCGGCGAAGACGGGCAGGTAGCCGCTCGACTGCCCGGTGGCGGTCGGGTGGTAGGACTCGCCGATATCCGCCCAGTTGAGGCTGTGCAGCCATGCGCTGCCGGAGCAGATCTCGTGTCCGGTGAAGGCGCTGGTCACCGAGGCGAAGGTGAAGCCGTGGTTCGCGGCGCGTTTGGCGATGGCGGCGTTGAGGTAGTCGGCGGCGCCGTTGATGGCGCTGCGTTCACCCTCGGTCAGTCCCGCGATGCAGGAGCCGTTGAGCTGGTAGAAGCGGGGATAGCCGAGGACCACCACGTGGGCGGCGGGGGCGCGGCCGGTGATGGCGTTGTAGACCTGGTCGAGCTGGCCGGGGAGGGTCGAGTCCACGTACGCCTTGGCCTGGTTGACGCGGTTGACGCAGGTGGACTCCGACTGGAGCACACAGGTCGTCATGACGTCTGAGAATCCGGCGTCGTTGCCGCCGATGGTGATGCTGACGAGGTCGGTGCCGGAGTTCAGCGGGCCGAGCTGGCCGGAGAGGACGTCACCCGTCCGGGCGCCCGAGCAGGCGACGAACGAGAAGGTCTGCGGGGAGTGGGCGGCGGCCCACAGGGCCGGGTAGGCGCGGGAGGTGCGCTTGCAGTCGCCGCTCCCGCTGTCGTAGTTGCCGGAGCCCACGCCGGAGGAGTACGAGTCTCCGAGGGCTACGTAGCCGAAGTCGGCCTGGGCGGAGGCGGCCGCCTGGCCCGCGCCGAACAGGGTGGCACCCGCGGCGAGTAAGAGGGCGGAGGTGAGGGTGGCGAAGCGCGACAGGCTCTTGCTCATGTGTGCGGCTCCTAGTGGGGGTTACTCCTGAGTCGTTGGTACAACGAGCACGGCCTGGCTGGAAGTGTTCATGCCAAGAATGTTCGGAGTGGAGTCCGCTCCGAACCTTCACCGACGAGGGGTTTGAAGACCCGACCCGCGCACCCGTTCCGGCGAAACACGGGTGCGGGAGGGCAGTTCGTGCCGGATCATGGGCGCCATGTCAGCCAACCCGCACGACGCGCTGCCGATCCGTCTCACCCTCGACGACAGCGACTCGCCGTCGGATGTCGTCGACGCCCTGTTCCTCGGCCGGTTCGCGTCCGGCGAGCAGCCGTACTCGCACAGCGTCTCCATCGAACGGGTCAAGGCGGAGGCCACCTTGCTGCCGCCCGGCGCGACCGTGCTGCGCTCGGCGCGCGACACCGACCGCAGCGCCACCCTCGCGGAGGGCGAGGGCTGGACCGTGCTCGTGTCGCGCTGGAGCCGGGGCGCGGACGTGACGGTGACAGCCGTCAGCGACGAACTGGCCGCGGGCGTGCTCGGCGACGCGACGGAAGGGGCGCGGGACGAGCCCGAACCGCAGCCGGAGAACGTCACGATGGGCTTCTGGTACGTCTCCCCGCGCCGCGGCCCCTACCGCACGACCCGGCAGATCGCGGCGGGCACCTGGGCGGAGGTGCGACCCAACTACACCGCGCCGGTGGCCGAGGCGATGGACCGGCTGATGAAGGTGACCCCGGACGACATCGCGGGCCGGCTGCTCCTGCTGCACGGGCCGCCGGGGACGGGGAAGACCTCCGCGCTGCGGACGCTGGCCCGGTCGTGGCGGGAGTGGTGCCAGGTGGACTGCGTCCTGGACCCGGAGCGGCTGTTCAACGACGTGGGCTACCTGATGGACATCGCGATCGGCGAGGACGAGGGCACGGCCAAGGGCCGCTGGCGGCTGCTGTTGCTGGAGGACTGCGACGAGCTGATCCGCGGCGAAGCCCGCCACCAGGCCGGACAGGCGCTGTCCCGGCTGCTGAACCTGACGGACGGCCTGCTGGGCCAGGGCCGCAACGTCCTGGTCGGGGTGACGACCAACGAGGACCTGGAGCGGCTGCACCCGGCGGTGGTCCGGCCGGGCCGCTGCCTGGCCCGGATCGAGGTGGGGCGGCTGACGCGCCGTGAGGCGGCGGACTGGCTCGGCACCGACGAGGGCGTCTCCCGCGAGGGCGCCACGCTGGCCGAACTCTTCGCCCTGCGCCGCGGTACGGGCCCGACTGCGGCCCTCCTGCCGCCACAGGGCCACGGCGCGGAGCCGGGGCTCTACCTGTAGGTCCCGCCCCGGCGGACCCGGGACGACGACAATGGCGCGGACGACCACGCCCCGCCGTGCCCGGTGCCCCCGGGCACACCGAACAGGAGTCCACGTGCTCGAACCGGCGCAGGAGAACCCCTTCCCCGACACCTCCGTCCTCGGCGAGGGCCCGGAGCCCCACCCGCAGCTGCGCCCCGTGCTGGCGCTCATCGGGCGCTGGCAGGGCCGGGGAAGCGGTGAGTACCCCACCCTGGAGCACGGGTTCCGGTACGAACAGGAGGTCACCTTCAGCCACGACGGACGGCCCTTCCTGCGCTACGAGTCCCGCGCCTGGCTGATCGACGCGTCCGGCGCGGCCCTGCGCCCGTCGGGGCGGGAGGTCGGCTGGTGGCGGGTGATGCCCGACGCCTCCCTGGAGGTGGTGCTGGCCCACCCGACCGGGATCGTGGAGACGTACGTCGGCCGGGCGTCCGGTACGGAGTTCGAGATGGCGACCCGGAGCGTGTCACTGACCCCGCGGGCCAAGGAGGTGACCGGGATGCGCCGTCGGTACACCCTGGAGGGCGGGGAGCTGGTCGTGGTGCAGGAGATGGAGGCCATGGGGCAGCCGATGCAACACCACCTGATGGCGCGGCTCCGCTCCCGCACGGCGTGAGGGGGTCCGCTCCTGCGGTGGGGGCTTCACGCCTACCGAGTGGGCTTCATGCGCCGTACCGTGCCCGCAGGGCCTCCCCCGCCGCGGCCACCGCTTCGTCCCGGGTCAGGCCCAGCCGGTGGACGCGTTCCGCGAACGCCTGGGCCGCCGCGGCGGCCTCCCGCGCGGCGGAGTCCCCGGCGGCGGCGACGAACGTCCCGTTGCGCCCCCGCGTCTCGATCACGCCGTCCGCCTCCAGGGCCCGGTACGCCTTGGCGACGGTGTTCGCCGCGAGCCCCAGTTCCTCCGCCAGCCCGCGCACCGTCGGCAGTTTGAACCCCACCGGCAGCCGCCCGGTGCGGGCGCCGTCCGCGATCTGCGCGCGCAGTTGCTCGTAGGGGGCCGCGGCGCCGGCCGCGCCGTCGATCTTGATCTTGAGGTGGGTCGAAGTCGGGGTCACGGGGCCGATTCTCCCCCACCGCCCCGATAATTCGCAGGCGCCGAGGGCGGTCCGGCGCCTAGCGTCGGCCTCATGACCGTTTCGATCCGCGACCTGCGCCCCGGCGATCGGGGGGACGCGGAGGCCGTCGTACGCCTGCGCCGGTCCGCCCTCCCGTTCATGATCAGCACCTCGGCGGGGGTGGCCCACGAGGTCGCCTCCGCCCACCCGGACAAGCGGTACCGCATCCTGCTGGCCGAGCGCGCGGGCGGCCCGGCCGTCGCCACCGCCCAGGTCGGCATCGCGCACGAGAGCCCCGAGCCCGGGCAGGGGTACGTCAACCTCCAGGTGCATCCCGCCCACCGCGGCCTCGGCGTCGGAAGCGCCCTGCTGCGTGCGGCGGAGGAGCACCTGGCCGCCGCCGGGGCCGTGACCGCGTACGCCTGGGTCCTGGACGGGGCCGCCGAGCACTCCTTCGCCGCACGGCACGGCTACCGGGCCGGCCGCTCCGCGCACTTCCTGCGCCTGGAGCTGTCGTCGGACACCCTGCCGCCCGCGCCGGCCGTCCTGCCGCCCGGCGTCGAACTGCGTCCCGCCTCCGCGTTCGCGGACGACCCGCGCCCGCTGTACGAGGCCGACGCCGAAGTCTCGTCGGACGAGCCGGGTGACCTGCCGGTGGAACTGGACGACTACGACAACTGGCTCAGCGAGGTGTGGCGCGAGCCCTCGCTCGACCACGACCTGACGACGGTCGTCCTCGTCGACGGCGTGGTGGCCGCCTTCTCGGCCGCGCGGACCGACGGGGCGGGTCGCTACGGCTCCGCGATGACCGGCACGCGCCGCGCCTACCGGGGCCGGGGTCTGGCCAAGCTGGCCAAGACCGCCTCCCTGCACCGGGCCCTCGCGGCGGGCTGCACCGAGGCACTGACCGGCAACGACGCGGGCAACGCGGCGATGCTCGCCGTCAACAAGTGGTTCGGATACGAGATCCGGGCCACCGAGACCCGCTTTGCGAAACGACTCGCCGCCCACACGGATCCGAAGGAAGTGACGGCGTGACCGACCGACTCACCGTCGCCCTCGTCAAGGCCGGCCGCACCAAGATCCGCTATCCGGCCGACCTGGTCGCCGACACGGGCGACCGACTGACCGTGCGCGCGCCCTGGGCGGCCGAGGGCGTACGGGACTTCGGCTTCGTGCGCTTCGAGCCGGGCGACGTGTTCACCGAGCACTTCTGGCGCAGCCGCTGGTACGCCGTCAAGGAGGTGCGCGCGGGCGACGGTCGGCTCAAGGGGTGGTACTGCGACGTGACCCGGCCCGCCGTGGTCCGGGACGGCGAGATCGTCGTGGAGGACTTGGACCTCGATCTGTGGGTGTCCGCGGACGGGACGAGCGTCCTGCGCCTGGACGAGGACGAGTTCGCGGCGAGCGGCCTCGCCGCACGCGATCCGGAAGCCGCCGCGCAGGCCGTACGAGCCCTCGACGCCCTCGAAGCCGAGGCCATGACGTCGACCGGCCTCCCGGGCCTGCTCGCCTAGGGGTGCCTGACGGATCAGGGGCGCCCGGTAGCGGAGGAATTCCTTCCGATACCGGGCGGTTTCACCGCCGAGCGGACACCGCCACACGCTCTCCGGACAACGAGAAGGTCAAATTCTTGTTGCGCACCTGCCAATCCCGGGTGATTTGCCGGCACTGTCTCCTCCACTGCCCCCACCGGCCAGTCAAGGAGCCACGAGTGACTCACCCCACGTCCTCAACCCCCACCTCCCGCAGCCGTGTTCACGTCCTTCGCGCCGCCGCTCTCGTCGCCTCGGCTGCGATGGTCGCCCTCGCCGTCCAGAGCGGTCCCGCCAACGCCGCCGCCGAGCGTGAGGCCGGCGCCACGGCCGTCGCGCTGACCGGAACCGCGCGTGCCTCCGCGATCGCGCAGGCCCAGAACGACGCCCCCGCCACCGCCAAGGCCATCGGTCTCGGCGACCAGGAAGGGCTCGTGGCCCGGGACGTCGTCAAGGACGCGGACGGCACCGTCCACACGCGCTACGAGCGCACCTACGCCGGCCTGCCGGTACTCGGCGGTGACCTGGTCGTGCACGCCTCGAAGAGCGGCGCCCGCTCCACCACCAAGGCGTCCCAGGCCCGGATATCCGTGGACACCAAGGCCGCCTCGCTCGCGGCCCCCAAGGGCGCCCGGAAGGTCGTCTGGGCCGTCGGCGGGGCGTCCGTGCTCGCCTGGGAGAGCGTCACCGAAGGCGTGGGCGACGACGGGACGCCGAGCAAGCTGCACACCGTCACCGACGCCCGCACCGGCAAGGTGATCTACTCCTACGACGCCATCGAGACGGGCATCGGCGCCAGCGAGTACAGCGGCTCGGTCACCGTCGGCACCAAGTCCAACGGCTCGCAGTTCGAACTGAACGACACCGCCCGCGGCGGACACAAGACCTACGACCTCGCCGGCGGCACCAGCGGGACCGGGACCCTGTTCACCGACGCCGACGACACCTGGGGGAACGGCACCCCAGCCGACCGCCAGACGGCCGCCGTCGACGCCCACTACGGCGCCGCCGTGACGTGGGACTTCTACAAGAACGAGCTCGGCCGGCTGGGCATCCGCGGCGACGGCGGCGCGGCGTACTCCCGCGTCCACTACGGAAACGCCTACGTCAACGCGTTCTGGGACGACAGCTGCTTCTGCATGACCTACGGCGACGGCGCGAACAACACCAAGCCGCTCACCTCGCTCGACGTGGCCGGCCACGAGATGTCGCACGGGCTGACCGCCTCGACGGCCGGACTGCGTTACACCCGTGAGTCCGGCGGCCTCAACGAGGCGACCTCCGACATCTTCGGCACGTCGGTCGAGTTCTACGCCGCCAACTCCGCCGACCCCGGCGACTACCTCATCGGCGAGAAGATCGACATCCACGGGAACGGCACGCCGCTGCGGTACATGGACAAGCCGAGCCGCGACGGCGCCTCCGCCGACTACTGGGACAGGAACGTCGGCCGGTTGGACGTCCACAACTCCTCCGGAGTCGCCAACCACTTCTTCTACCTGCTGTCCGAGGGCAGCGGCGCTAAGACGATCAACGGCGTCGGCTACAACTCCCCGACCGCCAACGGCGCCACCGTGGCCGGCATCGGCCGGACCAAGGCGTACAAGATCTGGTACAAGGCGCTGTCGGTCTACATGACGTCCTCGACGGACTACGCGGGGGCGCGGACGGCGACCCTCAACGCCGCCGCGGACCTGTACGGAACCGGTGGCACCGAGTACCAGGCGGTCGCCGCGGCCTGGACCGCGGTCAACGTGAAGTGACCCCTCTTCCTGAGGGGCCGCTTACCCCCGCCTTAAGCGGAGCCTAAGGATCGGCTTCCGGGCCCCGATCCGGGCGGAACCGCAGGTCGGGGCGGTTAGGTTGGCGTGGCCAGGGAGGGCCGGAACGGCGTCGGAGACACCTCGTGTCCGGGGACGCGCCGGCCGGCCCCCCTGGCGTACCCGACGTCGTCGCCGCCCGGAGGATCCACCATGCGCACCGCCATCCGCACCGTCGGCCGCATCGCCGCCGCCGGCCTCGCCCCGCTCGCGGTGGCCGCGTACGCCGCCGCTCCGGCGGCCGCGCACGGTTCGATGACGGACCCGGTCAGTCGGGTGGCGACCTGCTACGCGGAAGGCCCCGAGTCCCCGCGGTCGGCGGCCTGCAAGGCGGCGGTCGCGGCGGGCGGCGCCCAGGCGTTCTACGACTGGAACGCGGTGAACATCGCCAACGCGGCGGGCAACCACCGGGCGTTGATACCGAACGGGCAACTGTGCTCGGCGGGCAACGACAAGTACCGGGGCCTGGACCTGGCCCGCGCGGACTGGCCGGCCAGTGCGCTGACGTCCGGCCCCCACACCTTCCGCTACAAGGGCACGGCCCCGCCCAGGGGCACCTTCGAGCTGTACGTGACGAAGGACGGCTACGACCCGGCGAAGCCGCTGAAGTGGGCCGACCTGGAGCCGGAGCCCTTCGCGAAGGTCACCGACCCGGGGATGAAGGGCGGTGACTACGTCTTCTCCGGCACGGTCCCCAAGAAGAGCGGCCGACACCTGATCTACAGCATCTGGCAGCGCTCGGACAGCCCGGAGGCGTTCTACACCTGCTCGGACGTGGTCTTCGGCGAGGACACCGGGGGTGGGAAGCCCGGCGCGAAGCCGAGCGGCACCGGCAGCGCCGGCGACAACGCCGCGAGCGCCAAGCCGTCGAAGGGGCCCGTGGCCAAGCCGCCGACGGACGAGCAGATCTCCGAGGGCGCGTCCAAGTCGACGGTGGAACACGGCGGCCACGGTGACAACGACCCCGACACGAACGGTTCGACCGCCGAGTCCCCGTTCGCCTCGCCGTCCTCGGCGACGGCGGTGGGCGCGGCGGCCGGGGACCTCGCGCGGACCGGCGGCGACGGCTCCGCCCCGGTGATCGCGATCGCCGGGGCGGCCACCCTGGCCGTGGGCTCGGCCGTGCTCTTCGCCGTGGCCCGCCGCCGTTCGACGCCGGGCCGCCACGGCCGCTAGCGCGGTGGACCTTTCCGGTCACAGTGCTGGGTCACGGGTCGGGCCGGGGCGCGGTCGGTCACTCGAAGACCGAGGCGCAGGTGGTGCGTTCTGCGTGGGCCGGGTCGAGGGCGTTGGCCGCCTCGTGCCAGGCGATGCGGTCGGTCAGGCCGATGGCCACGTGCTCGGAGAGGTCGAGGGCGCACAGGTCCTGGAGCACGACGTTGCGGACGTTCGACCCGCCGAGGAATCCACTGGTGTACGGGGTCACCACCTCGTCGTACTTGGTGGTGATCACCGTGTAGGCCACTCCCGGGACGGTGTCGCCGCCCGCGTTGAGCTTGGTGACGAAGGGGGACCCGGCGATCTGGTCGGCCAGGCCCGGGGTCGTCGAGCTGATGAGGTCCTCGGCTCCGGGGAAGTACGGGAGCAGTTGGGTCAGGCCGGACAGGGTGGTGCCGTGGTTGTCGGGGGCGAGTCCGACGAGCGCGCCGACCTTGGAGGCGCCGCCGAGGAACTTGAGGTACTGCCGGGGCATCATGCCGCCCTGGGAGTGGCCGACGATGTCGGTCTTGGCGGCGCCGGTGGAGGCGAGCACCCGGTCGACGAAGGCGCCGAGCTGGACGGCGGACTTGTCGATGGGCCCGAGGCCGTTGAAGAAGCTCTGGCCGGGGAGTTGTCCATAGTCGAGGGAGTAGACGCAGTAGCCGCGGTGGACGAGGTACGGCGCGAAGCCGAGCCAGTTGTCGACGGAGTTCCCGAAGGTGCCGTGCACGAGCACGACGGGACGGGGGTGCGCGGCGGACGGCTTGCAGGTCCAGTCGTTCCAGCCGCTGCTGGGGGCGGAGGCGGCTTGCGCGGTGCCGGTGGGGGCGACGAGCGCGGCGGCGGCGAGGCTGAGGACGGCCAGCGGGCGGAGCAGGCGGCGCCAGGGCAGCATCGGGTGATCTCCTTGCGTCATGGGGATGGTGCGGGGGGTTTGTCCCGTGATCCGGATCACAAGGGGGAGCTGCTGTCGATAAATTACGGGTGAGTAGCAAGACTTGGAAGTTACGCGTCGGTAAAAACTCGCGTGTCGAGCCGCCCTCCGGTGCACCGCGAGACCGCGAGGTCGGGAGACCGGTCGACAGGGAGCCGCAGGGCCGGGAGGTCTACGAGGCCCTGCCGAAGGTGGCCGCCGGGCGGACGGTGCCCGGGCCGAAGCGGGCGTTGGCCCGGTCGATGGCCGCCTCCACCGTCAGACGGGACTCGCGGACGGGGTCCAGGGTGAGCTGGCGGGCCACGCCCTCGACGCCGGTCAGGTCCTCGGCCCGGAGCACCACGCCGGTCAGCCGGGCCCGTTGCAGGCCGGCCGCGTCCATCAGCCGGTACGCCATGGCGCGCAGGTCCTCGTCGTGGGCGGAGGGTTCGGTCAGCCGCCGGGTCTTCTCCCAGCGGGTGCCGCCGGCGAACTGGAGGGTCAGGGTCAGGGCGCGCGCGGCCTGGCGGCGCCCGCGCAGGATGGCGCCGAGCCGGACGACCAGGGCGAGCAGCGCCGCCCGGGCGTGCGGTCCGTCCAGCTCCTCCCGGGGGAACCGGGCGCGGACGGCGGCCGAGGAGGGCAGGTCCCTCGGGGTCACCGGGCGCGGGTCGATCCCGTGGGCGCGCTCCACGACCAGTCGGCCCGCCCGCTTGCCGAGGATCCGCTCCACGACCCCCGGGGACACCTCGGTGAGCGCCCCGATCGTATGCAGCCCGTATCCGCGCAGCGCCTCGGCCTGGCGGGAGCCGATCCCGTACAGCGCCTCCACCGGCAACGGCCCGAGGAAGCCGGGCACCTCCTCCTCGGTGACGGCCAGGACGCCGCCGGGGCCGGGCACCCGCGCGGAGGCCGTCGCCGCCACGGCCCAGGTGCCGGCGACCCCGATCCGGACGTCGGTGCCGAGCCGGGCCACCGCGCGCAGCCGGACCACCTCGGCGATGCGGGCGGCGTCCGCGTCGAAGTAGCGCAGCGCCCCGCCCACTTGGACGAGCGCGGCGCGCGGCGGCAGGGCCTGCACCACCGGGGAGAACTCCCGCAGCAGTTCCAGGACCTCCCGGTAGCCCTCGCCGGTCAGGGTCGGGGCGCACCGCACGTGCAGGACCGCGCCGGTCATCCCGCGCTCCCCGGGCTGGAGTGCCAGAGCTTGCGGCCGGTCGCGGGGCCCGTGCCGGGCGGCTGGAGGTCGGCCCACGGGTTCATCTCGTAGCCGGTCGGCAGGTGGATCCGGCGGCCGGGGTCGGCGGGTGCGCCAGGGACGGCGGGGCCGGCGGGCCCGGCGGGCGCGGGGGCTTCGCGCGGCGATTCGGACAGCCGGGCGGTGACGGCCTCCAGGCCGCTCTCCGCGCGCAGTTCGACCAGTTCGGCGAGGTTCCAGGCCGCCGCCCCGACGATGCTCAGGCTCTGCGGGCCGCGCCGTTGCACCACTCCGCGCACCAGCAGCAGGAAGGAGTGGAAGACGGTGTGGGCGCAGGCTTCGTGGCTGTCGTCGAAGAAGGCCAGGTCGACCAGGCCGGTGCCGTCGTCGAGGGTAGTGAAGATGACCCGCCGGCCGGAGCGGACGGGCGGGGTCTGGGTGGCCGCCTTGGCGCCGGCCACCAGCACGGTCCGCCCGTGTTCGGCGTCGCGCAGCCGCCGGGCCGGCACCACGCCCAGTTCGGCCAGGAAGGCGTGGTGGTCCGCCATCAGGTGCCGCGAGGCGTCCATGCCAAGGACGCCCAGCTCGGCGCTGAGCCGCTCGGCCTCGCTGAGGTCGGGCAGTCCGACGGCGGCGGTGGACCGCCCCCCGCCGAGCGGGAGTTGGGCGCTTCCCCTGGCGTCGGCGGCGCGCTGGGCGCCGTGCAGTTCGCTCACGTGCAGCAGCAGGTCGCGGCGGTTCGCGCCGAACGCGTCCAACGCCCCGACCTGGGCCAGTCGTTCGGCCACGGGCCGCCCCGGGTGGGCCCGGTCCCAGAAGTCGCGCAGGGAGGCGTAGGGCTGCCCGGCCTCGATCCTGGCGGCCTCGGCCTCGCTGATGCCGTGGACGTCGGCCAGCGCGAGCCGGAGCCCCCACAGCGGCGGCATCTCGGACACCAGTTCGATACGGTGGTGGACCGAGGACCGGTTCACGTCCAGCGGCAGCACGGGCACGCCCCGCCGCCGCGCGTCCGCCAGCAACAGCCGCTTCGGGTACATGCCGGGGTCGTGGGTGAGCAGTCCGGCGTAGAAGGCGGCCGGGTGGTGGGCCTTGAGCCAGGCGGACTGGTACGTGGGGACGGCGAAGGCCACCGCGTGCGCCTTGCAGAACCCGTACGAGCCGAACGCCTCCACGATCTCCCAGGTCCGGGCGATCACCTCGGGCGAGTAGCCGCGCGCCCGCGCCGTCGCCGCGAACCAGACCTTGATCCGACCCTGCGAGTCCGGGTCGGACAGCCCGCGCCGCACCCGGTCTGCCTCGTCGCGGCCGCAACCCGTCAGGACGTGCACGATCTCGATGATCTGCTCGTGGAAGACCACCACCCCGTACGTCTCCCGCAGCGCGTCCGCCAGGTCCGGGTGCGGGAAGCGGACCTGGGCCCGCCCGTGCCGGGCCTCGATGAACGGCCGCACCATGTCGGCGGCCACCGGACCGGGGCGGAACAGCGAGATGTCCACGACCAGGTCGTGGAAGGTGGCGGGCTGGAGCCGACCCACCAGGTCTCGCTGACCCGGGGACTCGATCTGGAAGCAGCCCAGCGTCTCGGCCGAGCGGATCAGCTCGTACGTGGCCCCGTCGCCCGGCGGCACCTGCGCCGGGTCGTCCAGGTCGAGCTCCTGCCCGGTGGCGCGCCGCAGCTCCGCGACGGCGTGCGCCATCGCGGACTGCATCCGTACGCCCAGCACGTCGAGTTTGAGCAGCCCGAGTTCCTCCACGTCGTCCTTGTCGAACTGGGACATGGGGAAGCCCTCGCCGCTGCTGGGCACGACCGGGGTGCGGGCGAGCAGCGTCGCGTCGGAGAGCAGCACCCCGCACGGGTGCATGGCGATCCCGCGCGGCAGTCCGTCCAGGGCTTCGACCAGTTCCCACAGCCGCCCGTGCGACTCGCCCCGTACGTCATGGAGTTCGGGCAGCTCGGCGAGCGCGGCGCGGGCGTCACGGGCCCGGATGTGCGGAAACGCCTTGGCGAGCCGGTCGACGGTGGCCGGTTCCATGGACAGGGCGGCGCCCACGTCCCGGATGGCGTGCCGGACCCGGTAGGTCTCGGGCATGGAGACGGTCGCGACGCGTTCGGCGCCGAACCGGTCGATGATCCGCCGGTAGACCTCCAACCGCCGGGCGGACTCCACGTCGATGTCGATGTCGGGCAGCACCCGACGGCGCTTGGACAGGAAGCGTTCCATCAGCAGGCCGTTGGCGAGCGGGTCGGCGTGCGCGATGCCGAGGAGGTGGTTGACGAGGGACCCCGCGCCGGAGCCGCGGGCCGCCACCCGGATGCCCATCTCCCGTACGTCGTCCACTACATGGGCGACCGTCAGGAAGTACGAGGCGAAGCCGTGGTAGGCGATGATGTCGAGTTCCTCGTGCATCCGCTCCCAGTAGCGGCGGTCGCCGGCGTAGCCGCGCAGCACCATGCCCGCCGCCGCGCGGGAGGCGAGGACCCGCTGGGCGGTGCGGTGGGCGGCGCCGACGAGTCGGGCCTCGGGGAAGTGGACGGAACCGATGCCCAGGTCGTCCTCGGGATCCACCACGCACGCCTCGGCGGTCCGCCGGGTCTGCGCGAGCAGCCGGCGGGCGTCGGCGGGGCGCAGTCCGGCCGCCCGGGCGACCAGGTCGGCGGTCTCGGCCATGGCGGCGGGGTCCTTGAGCCAGCGCTCACCGCTGTCGAGGGGTTTGCGGGGATCGACGGGGACCAACCGGCGGGCGGCGTCGAGGATGTCGGCGACGGGCCCCTGACCGGGGTCGGCGTACCGGACGGCATTGCTGAGCACGGCCGGGACGCCCTGCTCGGCGGCGAAGCCGACCGTACGGGCGGCCAGGCGCAGCGAGCCGGGCCCGGTGCCGGCGCGGCCGTGGTGGACGGCCTCCAGGCGCAGGTCGTCCCCGTAGACCTCGCGCCAGGGCGCGAGCAGCCGCGCGGCCCGGTCCGGCCGGCCGGCGGCGAGGGCCCGGCCCACTTCGGAGCCGGGGCCGAGCAGGACGTACACCCCGCTCGCGCCGCGCAGCTCCTCCCAGGGCAGGAGCGGGACGTCGGGTCCGCCCGCGTGGGCGGCGGTGACCATGCGGCACAGCTCGGCCCAGCCGGTGGCACCGGCGCGGGCCAGGAAGACGGCGCGGGCGGCGGACTCGTCGACGAAGGCGCCGCCCCGGACGGGGTTGCGCCGCCGGGAGGACGCCTCACCGGACGCGGCGCGGGCGGTGGCCGCGTGACTTGTGGCGACCCCCAGGTCGACCCCGAACAGGGGCCGTACCCCGGCTTCCGCCGCCGCCCGCGCGAAACGGACCGTGCCCGCGAGGGTGTCACGGTCGGTGAGGGCGAGGGCGTCCATGCCCCGCTCGGCGGCGCGCTGCGCCAACCGTTCCGGGTGGCTGGCTCCGTAGCGCATGGAGAACCCCGAAACGGTGTGCAGATGCGTGAAACCTGGCACCCGCCGCCTCCTGCTTTCCCTCGATGCTTCGCAACGCTCCTTCCGCCCCGTCTCCACCATAGAGCAATTCGAATATCCGTGCGAAACACTTGTTCGATCATCCATCCGCGTCCGTTCCGGGGCTCCCCGTCCCCCGTTCGGCCCGCCCCTGCTGCGCCCGACTCCCGGTCCGCCGAGCGTGTGGGACATGACCCAGCCCACCACCGACACACCCGCGGGTCCCTCCGGCGGTTTCCTCGCCGAGTTCAAGGACGCCGTCAGCACCCGGGCCTTCCTGCTGGTCCTGGGGGTACTGGCGCTCCAGCTCGCCTTCATCACCTCCTACATCGGCGCCTTCCACCACCCCGAGCCGAACGGGATCACCCTCGCGGTGGCCGCCCCCGCCGAACAGGTCGCCACAGGCACCACGCGGCGCCTCGGCGCCCTGCCCGGTGGCCCGCTCGACACCCGCACCGCCCCGGACGAGGCGGCGGCGCTCGCGTGGGTCAGGAACCGGGAGGTGGACGGCGCGCTGATCGTCGACCCGGCCGGCAAGACCGACCGGCTCCTGGTCGCGAGCGGCGCGGGAGCCTCGCTCTCCCAGGCACTCGTGGGGATCATCAGCCGCGCCGAGGCGACCCAGGGGCGCGGCGTGAAGATCGTCGACGTGGCTCCGGCCGCCGACGGGGACGCCCGCGGCCTGAGCTCCTTCTACCTGGTGGTGGGCTGGTGCGTCGGCGGCTACCTGTGCGCCGCGATCCTGGCGATCAGCGCGGGGGCGCGGCCCGCGAACTCCGCCCGCGCCGTCATCCGGCTCGGCGCCCTGCTGCTGTACTCGATCGCCGCCGGGCTGCTGGGCACGGTCATCGCGGGCCCGATCCTGGGCGCGCTGCCCGGCAACGTCATGGCCCTGTGGGGGCTGGGCACCCTGGTCGTCTTCGCCGTCGGCGCGATCACCCTGGCGTTCCAGGGCGTGGCGGGGGTGGTCGGCATCGGCCTGGCGATCCTGCTGGTGGTGGTCCTGGGCAACCCGAGCGCGGGCGGCGCCTACCCGTATCCGCTGCTCCCGCCGTTCTGGAAGGCCATCGGGCCTGCCCTGCCCCCGGGCGCCGGTACGTACGCCGCCCGCTCGATCACGTACTTCCGGGGCAACGACACGGGTCCGGCCATGCTGGTGCTGGCGGCCTGGGCGGTCCTGGGCGCGGCCGTCACCGTGGTCTGCGCGGTCCTCCACCGCGGCAGGGGCGGCCCGGCGGTGGGCAGCGGCACCACGACGGGTCCCGCCGCCCGGACGCCGGGACCCTGACCGCCCCCCGCCCCCCAACCCCCGACTCGCCGCGCCGCGCCGCGCCGCGCCGGGGTACGCCTAGGCGACCGGCTCGCCGATGCCCAGCAGGTTCCCCTCGCTGTCGCGGAACCAGGCGGCGCGTTCGCCCCGGGCGCCCCTGCTCGGGTAGTTCCCCTCGATCTCCGCGATCCCGTCCCTCGTCCGGAACCCGGGCACGTCGACCTCCTCGAACACCACGCCCCGCCGCCTGAGCTGCGACACGGCCGTCTCCAGGTCGTCGACCTCCCACCCCATCTGGGTGAAGGTGCCGGGCGAGGCCCCCGTCGACCGGAACACCGCGAACTCGGTGCCACCGCACCGGTACAGCAGCCCACCGGGGCGTTCGTCCACGGGTTCCAGTCCGAGCCGCTCGGAGTAGAAGCGCCGCGCGCGGTCCATGTCCGCGGCCGGGAGCCGGGTCGCCACGCGTCCCCGGGCCAACACGTTCTCGTCGTCTGCGTTCATGTGCCCACTGTGCCGTGGCCGCCGCCCGCGGGAGCGCAGGCGCCGGGGACGGCATGGCGCCCCCGGGTGAGCCGGGAAATTGCCGGCGGGCGCGCCCTACCGCACCCCTGCCCCGAAGCGCACAATCACCCTGACTGCTCGCGTCGAACGTGAGGGAGGGAGCGCGTGCGCGACCTGGTGCGCACCGCCGACGGCCGCGCCCTTATGGTGGAGCGCTGGGGGGACCCGGACGGCAAGCCCGTCTTCCTGCTCCACGGCACCCCCGGCAGCCGCCTGGGACCGGCCCCCCGCGGCATGGTCCTCTACCAGCGGCGGGTACAGCTCATCGCCTACGACCGTCCCGGCTACGGGGGCTCCGACCGTCACCCCGGCCGCACCGTCGCCGACGTGGCCCGGGAGGTGGCCGCGATCGCCGACGCGCTCGGCCTGGACTGCTTCGCCGTCGCCGGCCGCTCCGGCGGCGGCCCCGGCGCGCTGGCCTGCGCCGCCCTGCTCCCGGACCGGGTCACCCGCACGGCGGCCCTGGTCACGCTCGCGCCCCGGGACGCGGAGGACCTCGACTGGTTCGACGGCATGGCCGCCTCGAACGTAGAGGAGTACACCAGGGCCCATGACGACCCCGAGGGGTTCGCCGCCCGGCTGATCCCCCGCGCCGAGGGCATCCGCGAGGACCCCCGCCGACTGCTGGAGGAGCTGCGCCGGGAGCTGACGGAGAACGACCGCATGATCGTCGCGGACGCGGGCCTGCGGGCGATGCTGCTGCGCAACTACCGTGAGGGCGTGCGCACTTCGGCGTACGGGTGGATCGACGACGCGATGGCGTTCAGCGGCCCGTGGGGTTTCGACCCAGCCGACATCCGCTGCCCGGTGCTGATCTGGCACGGCGAGCTGGACGTGTTCTCGCCCGTCGGACACTCCCGCTGGCTGGCCCGCCGCATCCCCGGCGCCACCACCACCTTCGACCCGGCGGCCGCCCACTTCGCGGCCCTGCGGGCGTTGCCCGACGTACTGACCTGGCTGCTGCGCGACCTGCCGGTGCCCCCGCTGGGCGAGCAGTTGCCCGCCTGAGCGGGGGCCGACGGGAGTCAGCGCCCGCCGACGACCGGGTGCTCGGGCTGGTAGTTGGTCAGGACGCACCCCTCGACCTGGGACCGTTCCAGCCGGTACCCGGTCGGGGCGGCGAAGCCGGGCGTGCAGTTCAGGTAGAGGAACTGCTGCTGGTACAGACCGAACCGGGCGCTCGGGTCGTTCGTCTCCACCGCGATGCCGTCGCCGACGAGCAGCAGGCTCGCGGTGGCCTTGAGCTTCCCGTCGTCCTCGAAGTCGGCCAGTTGCGCGGCCTTCGCCTTGGTCTGGAGCTTCTTCATGTCGCCCACCGTGTCGAGCCAGTTGAGGTTGTGGGCGCGCTGGGCACCCGCCGGCTCGCCGCACAGGGCCCGACCGCTCACGCCCCAGTCGAGCGGGTTGCCGTCGACCACGGGTGCGTAGTCGATCGACCGGATCGCCACCGTGTCGGGGTCGGTGGAGAAGTGCGAGCAGTCCACGCTCGACGCCACCAACTTCTTCAGCTCGGTCATGCTCGCGGCCCGAGCCAGACCGAGGCTGCCCTGGGCCGGCTGCCCCGGCTTCTCGCCGCCCGGGTCCTGCGGGGTCTCCAGGTTCGGACTCCCGGAGCCGTCCGAGCTGTTGACGAAGTCGCTGAGGACACAGCCCTCGACCAGGGCCTCCGTACGTACTGCTGCGCTTCGATGATCGAGCCGCCGGCGGACGGCCCCGCGACGGACGGGGAGGGGCTCGCGCCCGCACGGCCGGCGGGCGGCGCGGGGTCGCCCTTGCAGGCGGCGAGGGCGGGGAGGGCGATCAGGACGGCGGTCGCGGCAAGGGTCCGCTGGAAGCGCATGAGGGTGCTTTCGGCCGAACGGCAGGTCAGGGGGGTGGCGTGGACATGCTAAATGCCACGGACCGGGTGATCCACATGGCGGGTGACCCGGCGTCAGGGAGAAAGGATCTTGCTGTACGGCAAACGGCCGATTACCGCACCTCGAGAATTGCGGCAGCCTTTCCATGGAACGCTTGACCAGGCGTCATGTCTCGGTTGCCAATAAGGTGTGGACGAGTAAAGTCCACGCTTGACACCAGCAGGTCCGCTGGTGCCGCTCCCCTGCCCATTTCGCATGGCCTCCCCGAGGACGGTGTCGTGAACACTTCCGCAACCCCCGCGACCAGCACGGTCAAGACCCCCCTGGTCCCGCTCGACCGGATCGACGTCCACAGCACCGCGACGGCCGAGACACTCGGACGTGTCCTGCCCTCGGAAAACGGCCGTCACGTTCAGGCACCGATCTTCAACTCCGCGCTCTGACACCGGAGCCCGCGCTCTAGACTGGTGGAATGACCGGCCTGATCGCTTTCCGCGAGATCGTCCTCAAGGTTCACAGCAGATGCGATCTCGCTTGTGATCATTGCTATGTCTATGAACACGCTGATCAGAGCTGGCGAGCCCGGCCGAAAGTGATCTCCTCCGAGGTCATTTCACAGACCGCGTCGCGGCTCGCCGAACATGCCCGTGACCATGCACTCCCCTCCGTCACGGTGATTCTCCACGGAGGGGAACCCCTGTTGGCGGGCACCGCCCGACTACGCCTGGTGTGCGAGGAGTTCACCCGCGCGCTCGCCGGCACCGCCGCGTTGGACCTGCGGATCCACACCAACGGGCTTCAGCTCAGCCGTCGTTACCTCGACCTCTTCGCCGAGTTCGGCGTCCGCGTGGGCATCTCCCTCGACGGGGACCGCGCCGCGAACGACCGCCACCGCCGGTTCGCCGACGGACGCACCAGCCACCCCCTGGTCCTGGCCGCCGTCGCCCTGCTCCGTTCGGAGCCGTACCGCCGCCTCTACCAGGGCCTGCTCTGCACCGTGGACGTCGCCAACGACCCCGTCGCCGTGCTCGACGCGCTCGTGGAGCTGGAACCGCCCCGGGTGGACTTCCTGCTCCCCCACGCCACCTGGGAAAACCCGCCGGTCCGCCCCGACGGCGCCCCCGACGCGTACGCGCGCTGGCTGCTGCGGGTCTTCGACCACTGGGAGCGCCTCGGGCGACCGGTCTCCGTACGGCTCTTCGAGTCCCTGCTGTCCACCCTGCGCGGCGGACCGAGCCTGACCGAGTCGCTGGGACTCGCGCCGACCGACCTGGTCGTCGTGGAGACCGACGGGACGCTGGAGCAGGTCGACTCCCTCAAGAGCGCCTACGAGGGCGCCGCCGCCACCGGCTTCGACGTCTTCGGCCACTCCTTCGACGAGGTCGCCGCCCACCCCGGGGTGCGGGCCCGGCAGCTGGGCCTGGCCGGGGTCAGTGCCACGTGCCGCCGGTGCCCCGTCGTACGTTCGTGCGGCGGCGGCCTCTACACCCACCGCTACCGGGCCGACCCGGACGGGGGGGGCGGCTTCGACCACCCCTCCGTGTACTGCACCGACCTGCGCGAGCTGATCGACGGGGTCGAGGGCCGCACCGCGTCCCGGCAGACCGCGCCGGAACTCACCGACCCGGCCGAACTGGCCCGCTCCCAGGAGCGCCTGACCCGGGTCCTGCTCGCCCGCCTGAACGCCGACCGTACGGGTGATCCCGACTGGGCGCGGTCCTGGGAGCTGCTGGCCCGGGTGGAGCGGTCCGGGGAACCGGGCGCGAACGCGCTGGGGGCCGTACTGGACCACCCCTTCACCCGCACCTGGGTCCTGGAGGCCCTGGACGCCGGGCGGGACGGGCGCCCCGACGGCGACGGCGCGGCGCGCAGGCTGGCCGCGCTCGCCGCCGCGGCCGTGCTGCGGGGCGGCCTCGACCTGCCGGCCGAAGTGCCCTACCGGGACGGCGAGGTGTACCTGCCGACACTGGGGCTGCTGCGGTTGGGCGAACCCGGCACCCGGGGGCGGGCCGCGGTGCGGGCCACCGGGACGGGGTACGCGGTGCGCGACGGCCGCGCCGAGCACCGCTTCGGTCCGGCGGCGGGGGACGCGCGCTGGCTGCCCGTACGGAGCTGGTCGCCGCCGGGGCCGGACGCCGCCCCGGTGGCGCTGGAGGACCTCGACTCCTACCGCAATTGCTTCGCCCGCCCGCCCCGGCTGCGACTGGGCGCCGGGGAGGCCGAGGAGTGGCGGGGCAGGCTCGACGCGGCCTGGGCGCTGCTGCACACCGCCGTCCCGGAGTTCGCCCGGGCGGCCGCGGCGGGGCTGACGACGCTGACCCCGCTCGCGGGTGGTCCCCGGGCCCCCGGCTGGGGCGAGGCCGGGCGGCACGGGCCCGGGGCGCTCGGGGTGCCGTACGGCGCCGGGGTCCGGGAGACGGCCCTCGCGCTGCTGACGGGGCGGCGTCGGGCCCGGCTGCGGGCGCTGGCCGAGGTGGCCGACCTGTACGCGCTGGACGGGCAGTGGCAGCATCCCTCGCCCTGGCGGGAGCGCCCGGTGCCGGTGTCCCGGCTGCTGGCCGACGTACACGAGCGGGTGGCGGTGGCGGCGTACCGGCGGGCGACGGCGGCCCCCGAGCCCGGGGCCTCGGACCGGATCCAGCGGGCCTTGGACCGGCTGGCCGGTGCGGCCGAGCTGACCAGTACCGGCAAGCGGCTGGTGGCGGAGCTGCGGTGGGAGTCCAAGGCGGTCGACGCGTGACGTCGCCCGGCGGCCCGGGCACGCTCGCGCTGGCCGGGGAGTTACGCCGGCTCGGGGTGCGCCCCGGGGCGTCGCTGCTGGTGCACGCCGCGCTCGGCGGCACCGGTCTGCGGACCGAGTCGCTGCGCGACGCGCTGAGGGGCGTGCTGGGGCGGGACGGCACCTTGGTGGTGCCCGCCTTCACGTCGGAGAACTCCCGCACCTCCACGGCGCACCTGGAGCGGATCGCGGGTCTTACGGAGCCGCAGGTGCGGGAGTTCCGGGCCCGGATGCCGGCGTTCGACCCGCGGCGGACCCCGAGCCAGGGCGTGGGGCGTTTCGCCGAGACGGTCCGTACCTCCCCGGGCGCCGCGCGCAGCGGGCACCCGCAGACCTCCTTCGCGGCGCTGGGAAAGGACGCGCGGCGGCTGTGCGCCGGTCACCGCCTCGAATGCCACCTGGGCGAGGAGTCGCCCCTGGGAAGAATGTGCGGGGAGGGCGGCCAGGTACTCATGATCAATGTGGGATTTTCGGTCTGCACCGCTTTCCATCTGGCGGAGTACCGAATTCCGAAGCCCCCCTTGCGCATGTACGACTGTGTGGTGAAGGTGAACCTTCCGGGGGGACGGTGGGGGGAGGGGTGGACGACGTACGAGGACGTCGCACTGGACGACAGCGATTTCGCGGAGATCGGCGACGCGTTCCCGGATTCACGGTTGCGCAGGGGTCGGCTGGGAGGGGCACGGGCCGTGCTCTTCTCGATTCCCGACGCCGTGGGACACGCAATCGACTGGATGACCGAAAACAGACGCTGATTGACTGAACGATGAGGGGATGTGGCGAAGCAGCTCCGGAATGATGTTTCTTCGCTCGCATCTTCGGGACGGGGGTCGTGTGCCCGCATCAGTGCAGCCGTACTTCTTTCTGAGTTATGCGCATACGCCGAGATTCGGGGCCGGGGGGCCCGACCCCGACATGTGGGTCGAGCGGCTCTTCCGTGATCTCTGCAACCACGTGATGGCGCTGACCGATCTCCCCGCCGGTTCCGAGGCCGGCTTCATGGACCGCGAGATACGCAGTGGCGAGGGCTGGTCGGAACGGCTCGCGGCGGCGCTCGCCACCTGCCGCGTCTTCGTCCCCCTGTTCTCGCCGCGCTACTTCGCCAGCGAGATGTGCGGCAAGGAGTGGTTCGCCTTCGCGCAGCGCGCGATCCAGCACGGGGCGCGCCACAACGAGCCGCCGCCGGAGGCCATCGTGCCGGCCCTGTGGGTGCCGGTGCCCGCCACCCACATGCCGGGCCCCGCCTCGCGGTTGCAGTTCAACCACAACACCTTCGGCGAGCGCTACGTCACCGACGGCCTGTACGGCCTGATCAAACTCCGAAGCTACGCCGAGCAGTACGAGGCGGCCGTGTACGAACTCGCCAAACGCATCGTGCACGTGGCCGAGACGGTGCGGATCGACCCGATCAAGCCGCTGGACTACCGGGTGGTGCCGAGCGCATTCGGCGGCAACGGCGGCAACCCGGCCCGCACCCTGCACATCACGGTGGCCGCCGCCTCCCGGCACGACCTGCCGGAGGGCCGCAGCCCCGAGTACTACGGGGACAACGCCCTGGAGTGGAACCCGTACCACCCGGTGGCGCAGCGACCCATCGCCTACGTGGCCGAGGACGTGATCCGCAACCTCAACTACCAGACCAGCCTGGGCTCGTTCGACGACGAGGCCGGGCACTTCGACAGCAAGCAGCCGCCGACGCGCCCGGAGATCCTGATCGTCGACCGCTGGGCGGTGGAGGACGAGCAGCGCCGACAGCGCCTGGCCGCCTTCGACCAGGAACACCGGCCGTGGATCAACGTGGTCGTGCCCTGGAACCGGTACGACCACCAGAGCCGGGCGAAGGAGGGGGAGCTGGCGGACCGGCTGGAGGGGACGATGCCCGTCAAGATGAGCCAGGGCCGGGCCGCCTGCCGGGCGGCCGCGAACGGCGTCGCCAACATGGAGATGCTCGGGCAGATCCTGCCCCAGGTGGTCGAGGCCGCCGCCCAGCAGTTCCTCAGACACGCCCAGGTGTACCCGCCGGCGGGCGGCACCCACACCGAACGGCCGCGGCTGGTCGGGCCGATGGGGATGGACGAGCCCCCACTGCCGCCGCGCGTTCCCTTCCCGCCCGACACCGAGGCGGGCGGCGGCGCACCGGGCGGGACCGACACCAACGACGTCAGCGACACAGAGCGGGGGGACACGGATGACAGCCGGTCGTGACAGCCGTGGCGGACGCATCGTCACCTTCTATTCGTACAAGGGCGGAACGGGCCGCACCATGGCGCTGGCGAACACCGCCTGGATCCTGGCGGCCAACGGCAAGCGGGTGCTCGCCGTGGACTGGGACCTGGAGGCGCCGGGCCTGCACCGCTTCTTCCACCCCTTCCTGGACCCTTCCACGCTCGGGGCCACCACCGGGGTCATCGACCTGATCAGCGAGTACGCCTGGGCCGCCACCAGCCCGGTGCAGCGGGCCGACGACTGGCACAAGGACTACGCGCGGATACAGCCGCACGCGGTGTCCCTCACCCCGGAGACGCTGGGCTGGGAGTTCCCCGACGGCGGCACGCTCGACTTCGTCTCGGCGGGCCGGCAGAACCGCGAGTACTCGGCGACCGTGTCCACCTTCGACTGGGACAACTTCTACGACCGCCTCGGCGGCGGCCTCTTCTTCGACGCGTTACGCGCCGACATGAAGCGGAACTACGACTACGTGCTGATCGACAGCCGTACCGGCCTGTCCGACATCGCCGACATCTGCACCGTGCACCTGCCGGACGTCCTGGTCGACTGCTTCACCCTCTCCGACCAGTCCATCGACGGCGCCGCCTCCGTGGCCCGGCAGATCGACGAGCGGTTCAACGACCGCGGCATCAAGATCTACCCGGTGCCGATGCGCATCGACGAGGGCGAGAAGGAGAAGGCGGACGCGGGCCGGGCACTGGCGCGGATCAAGTTCGACCGCTTCCCGGGCGGCCTGGTCGGGGACGACCTGACCTCCTACTGGGGCGCGGTGGAGATCCCGTACCGGCCCTACTACGCCTATGAGGAGACCCTGGCCACCTTCGGCGACGAGGCCGGGCTCACCAACTCCCTGCTCTCTGCGTTCGAGCGGCTCACCGCCGTGGTCACCGAGGGCGAGATCACCTCGATGCCGGCCATCGCCGAGGACGTCCGGATGCGTATCCGGGACGCCTTCACCCGGCGCCGGCCGGCCCTGCCCGCGGACCTGTTCCTCTGCTACGTCGCCGAGAACAGGATGTGGGCCGACTGGATCGAGTCAGTGCTCACCCGGGCCGGCTTCCGCGTGGTGCCCAAGGACGTGTCGGCGGAAGTGGCCCCCGCCCCGACGTCCGGGTCCGGGTCCGGGTCCGGGTCCGGGTCCGGGTCCGGGTCCGGGTCCGGGTCCGGGGACACGCTCGGCGGTGCGGGCATCAGCGTCGACAACGCCGCCCGCACGGTCGTGCTGCTCTCCAGCGCCTTCCTCAAGTCCGCGCGCGCCGTCGAGGTGTGGAACCGGGCCGCCGCCGAGGACCCGACGGGCGGCCGGCGTCAGTTGGTGCCGCTGCGGGTGGGCGACGTACGGCTCGCGACCCCGTACATCGACCGCAATCCGGTGGACCTCTTCCGCCTCGACGAGGTGCACGCGACGACCGCCCTGCTGCGCGCGGTGGAGCGGCCCATGGCCCTGAACGACACGGTCAACAGTGCCTCCCAGCCCGGTCCCCGCTTCCCCGGGACCGTACCCAAGATCTGGAACGCGCCGCCCCGCAACACCGGTTTCACCGGGCGCAGCATCGTGCTGGAGCGGATGCGCAACCAGCTCGGCGGCGGCATGACCGTGGTGCTGCCGCAGCCGCAGACCCTCTACGGGCTCGGCGGCGTCGGCAAGACGCAGGTGGCGCTGGAGTACGTCCACCGGTTCATGGCGGACTACGACCTGGTCTGGTGGATCTCCTCGGAGCAGACCGACGACGTGGTCGCGGCCCTCGCCGAGCTGGCGGTACGGCTGGGGGCGCAGACGGGCGAGGACATGGCGGCCGCCTCCCAGGAGGCGATCGACCTGCTGCGGCGCGGTGTGCCCACCTCGCGCTGGCTGCTGGTCTTCGACAACGCCGACGATCCCGAGACGCTCAAGCGGTTCTTCCCACCGGGCGGGCCGGGGCACGTCCTGGTCACCTCCCGCAACCAGTCCTGGTCGCAGTACGGGGACGCCCTGCCGGTGGACGTGTTCCTGCGCGAGGAGTCCGTCGAGCACCTCCAGCGGCGGGCGCCCGGACTCTCCCACGAGGACGCCGAGCAGGTGGCCATAGCGGTGGGTGACCTGCCGCTCGCCGTCGAGCAGGCGGGTGCCTGGATCGCGGAGACCGCCACCCCCGTGTCGGCGTACCTGGAGCAGTTGGCGCAGCAGGCCGCGAGCGTGCTCGGGCTGAACCAGCCGGCCGGTTACCCCGAGCCGGTCGCGGCGACCTGGAACGTCTCCATCGAGCGGCTCCAGTCGCGCTCCCCGGCCGCCGTACGGCTGTTGCAGTTGTGCGCCTTCTTCGCACCGGAGCCGATATCCGCGAACCTGCTCTACAGCAAGGAGATGATCAACGCCCTCAAACCGTACGACTCCTCGCTCCAGGAGAAGTTGATGCTGGGCCGGGTGATCCGGGAGATCGGCCGGTTCGCGATGGCCAAGGTCGACCAGGTCGGCAACAGCATCCAGGTGCACCGCCTCGTCCAGGCCGTGATCCGGGCGCAGTTGTCGGAGGAGGAGCAGCGCGAGGCCCGGCACGCCGTACACCGCATCCTGGCGGGCGCCCGGCCCGATGACGACGAGCCGATAGACAACCCGGCCACCTGGCCCCGCTTCAACACCATCTGGCCGCACCTGACGCCCTCCGAGGCCCGGTTCTGCAAGGAGCCGGAGACCCGCAGGCTGTTGATCGACCGGGTGCGCTACCTGTGGAAGCGGGGTGACTTCAAGGCCGCTTACCAGCTCGGCGAGGAGCTGCGCGAGGTGTGGAAGGAGATGCTCGGCGACAGCGATCTGCAGTACCTGTACCTCCGCTTCCACCTGTCGAACATCCTGCGTTCGCAGGGCCGGTTCGTGGAGGCGAAGGAGTTGGACGAGGTCACCCTGGAGCGGCAGCGGACGGCGCTCGGCCCCTCGCACCCGCACACGTACATGACCACCAGCGGCCTGGCGATGGACCTGGGGGCGCTGGGCCGCTACGGCGAGGCGATGGAGCTGGCGACGGCCGCGCACGAGGGCTTCGGGCAGATTTTCCACGAGGCGCACCCGCGCACCCTGGCCGCCGCGAACAACCTGGCCCTGAACCTGCGCATGGTCGGGCAGTACTCCCGGGCCAGGGAGATCGACCAGGAGGTGTTCGACCGGCGCACCGAGGTGCTGGGCCCGGACCACCCGTACACCCTGTCCTCGGCGCAGAACCTGGCGCGGGACCTGCGCGAGGTGGGCAGGTACGACGATTCGGTGCAGTTGCTGAGCAGGACGTACGACATCTACAAGCGGACGCTCGGCCGGGCCTTCCCGGGCACCCTGTCCGCGGCGAAGAACCTGGCGGTGTCGCTGCGCCGGGCGGGCGACCTGGAGGACGCGCTGCGGCTGACCACCGCGACCCGCAACCGCTACCGCGCCAAGTACACCTCGGTCAACCCGGACCTGCTGGCCTGCGAACTGAACCTGGCGGCCGACCTGTTCGCGACCGGTGACCCGGGCGCGGCGCGCGACCTGGCGCAGGAGGTGGTGGACGAGTACGTGAAGGTGCCGGGCGAGCGGCATCCGTACACCCTGGCCGCCGTCAACAACCTGGCGGTGTTCCACTGGGGCACGGGCTCCGCGGACACGGCGGAGCCGATGCTGCGCCAGACGATCCGGCACATGCGCGAGGTGCTGGGCGACAACCACCCGCACACCATCTTCGGCAACCTGAACCTCGCCAACGCCCTCGCCGACCTCGGGGACCCGGAGGGCGCGCTGGAGCTGGAGCGGCTGGTGGTGCTGCGGCTGCGCGAGGCGCTCGGGACGCACCACCCGGAGACCTTGGCGGCCGCCTCGAACATGGCGGTCAGCCTGGACATGATGGGCCGCAAGGAGGAAGCGGCCCGGGTCCGGACGGAGACGGTGGCCGAGCTGACGCGTCTGCTCGGCGAGGACCACGGCCTGACCCGCTACGCCCGCGACGAGCGACGGGTCCACCGGGACCTGGAGCCGCTCGCCGTGTGATCCGACGGAGGGCGGCCCCCGCACGGGCCGCCCTCCGCCCCTACAGCAGACCTGGGGGGTTGCTGTGAGCGACAGCATGACGTTCCGGAACGAGGACCTGCCGGCCCTCTTCCACCACACCGACCAGGCGGCGATCTCCCGGCAGCGGGAGTCCACCCGGGCCACGCGCCGGCAGCTGATGCTGCTCGTCGCGGCCGCGGCCGCCGCGACCCTGCCCGCCGCGCCCGCCGCGGGCCCGCTGCACCTGTTCGGCGCGCTGAGCGCCCTGGCCTACGCCGGGGTGCTGGCGGTGGGCGTACGGGCGACCCGGCGCCGGGCCCGGCCGCAGTGGCAGCTCAACCGGAGCGCGGCGGAGTTCATCAAGTCGCTGGCCTGGCGGTACGCGGTGCACGGGGCGCCGTTCGGCAGTGATGTCGACGCCCCGCAGGCGACGTACCGGACCCGGTTGGAAGCCGGGCTGGACGAGCTGCGCAAGATGGGCTGGGAGGATCCCCGGGCCGCGGGTCTCGTGCCGGAGGGCGGGGAGATCACCGGGGCGATGCAGCGGCTGCGCGGACTGGGCTACCAGGTCCGCCGGGAGACGTACGTACGGGACCGGCTGATCGAGCAGCGCAACTGGTACCAGCGCAAGACGGAGGTGTCCCGGCGGGCGACGGCGCTGTGGTCGTGGACGATCGTGCTGCTGACCTGCGTGGCCCTGTTGTTCGCGTTGCTCGGCGCGTTCGGCTCGGGGCCGGGTCCGGCGCTCACGGCGCTGCTGAGCGCGTCCGCGGCGGCGGCGATCGCCTGGAACGAGGTGCGGCGCCACCATCCGCTGATCGAAGCGCACACGCTGATCGAGCAGGACCTGTCGGCGATGATGGTCGTGATGCAGACGACGATCACCGAGGCGCAGTGGCCGTCCGCGGTGTACGAGACGGAGCGGTACGTCTCTCCGCAGCACACGGACTGGCTGGCGCGGCACAGCAGTTGATCGCGGTCCCGGCCGGGGCGTGGCTCATTCCCGGGTCACGCCCTCGCGCCAGAGGACCGTGACGGGTTTGCCGAGCGCCCGGGCGTAGGCGACGATCTCGCCGGTGCCGCCGTGGCCCCGGGCCGGCAGACCGTCCCAGACGGCGACCAGGCGGTCGCAGGATTCGGCGATGTAGGTGCCGGCGGCGTAGTACGCCTCGTCGGTGGAGCGGGCGAAGCCCATCCGCACTTCCTGGACGGCCCGGCGCCTGAGCCGGCGGTAGCGGGCCAGGGCTTCGGCGTCCGCGAAGTCGTCCTCGTAGTCCTCGCTGGGGATCACCACGGTGAGGTCCGCGCCGCACTCCAGGGCGATGCCGGCGAAGAGTTGGTCCGCGCCCTCCGCGAGGCTGGAGAACACCTCCAACGGTCCCTCGCGGCCGCACAGGACGCCCCGCAGGCCCTGCCTGACGTCGGCGAGCGCCTCGACGGGAATCGACCGGTGCCCGGTCACCCCGATGCGTTTCATACGGAAACCTGCCTCCCCCCGGAAACACGCACGCCCTGGACATCCTCCCAGAAGGCGGGAGGACGTCCAGGGGTACGAAGGGCGCGGGTGGCTCAGTACACGCTGACGCCGTAGGCGTTGAGGGCTTCCACGACCGGCTGGAAGAAGGTGGTCCCGCCGGAGGAACAGTTGCCGCTGCCGCCGGAGGTGAGGCCGACCGCGCGGCTGCCGGAGTAGAGCGGGCCGCCGCTGTCGCCGGGCTCCGCGCAGACGTTGGTCTTGATCATGCCGTAGACGATGTCGCCGTTGCCGTAGTTGACGGTGGCGTTGAGGCCGGTGACCGTGCCGCCGTGGACGCCGGTGGTGGAGCCGCGACGGGTGACGGACATGCCGGTGGTGGCGTCGACGGCGCTGGTGATGTCCTGGCTGCCGACGGTGCCGGGCGGGGTGGGCGAGTTGCTCGCGTACTTGATCAGGCCGTAGTCATTGGTGGGGAAACTGGAACCGACGGTGGTTCCGATGGTGCTGCTGTGGGAGGAGTTGGTCCACCAGGTGCCCGCGCCGTCGGTGCAGTGCCCGGCGGTGAGGATGTAGTAGTTGGACCCGCTCCTGACGTTGAAGCCGAGGGAGCAGCGCCAGCTCGACGCGTAGATGGCGTCGCCGCCGGAGAGCAGCTTGCGCAGTTTGCCGGAGGTGCGCTCGATCCGCAGGGCCGGGGCGTCGGCCCCGGCCTCGCGGCGGATCCTGGCGATGTCGGCGGCCGTGACGGTGGAGTCGGCGGTGACCACGAGGGTCCCGGTGGCGGGGTCGGTGTTCCAGGCGGTGCCGGCGACGTCGGCCCGCAGGACCGAGGCTTCGGCCGAGGCCAGCCGGGCGGCGCTGAAGCCGCTGTCCTTGGTGTCCGCGCTGGCGGCCGTGGGCAGCGCGAGCGCGGCGACGGCAGCCGCGCCGACGGCGGCCGCGAGCAGCCTGGTACGGGTGATCTTGGTCCTCACTTCGTCCTCCCGGTAAGGGATCGGGGCCCGGCGGCTGTGGGGGTGCCGGTGCCTGTGAGGGAGCGGCCGGGGGCACGGCGGACGCTTCAACGTTCGCCGTGCCCCTGACAAGTCCCTGGAGAGACGCTGACGGGAGTGTCCTGGCGTCAGATTGTTGGAACAAGGGCGCGTTTCAGCCTTCGCTCACCCGCCACCACCGCGAACGGCAGGGTGTTGCCGGGCGGCGGGAAGGGGCAGATGAAGTGATCGGCGAAGGCGCAGGGCGGCAGCAGCGCCCGGTTGAAGTCGACGGTGACGGAGCGGTCCGCGGCGGGGGTACCGGGCCGCAGGAAACGGAAACGGTAACTGGTCGTGCCGCTGGTGGCGTCGGCGAAGACGGCCCAGAGGCTGCCGTCCACGCCGTCCACCGCGACCTGGAGGGTGTGCTCCACGCCTCCGTGGACGAAGGACAGCTCACCGCCGAGACCCAGCCCCCGGACCCGCCCGTCGACGTTCTCGACCTGGACGGTCTGGTCCTCGCCGTAGGGGCGGAAGTGGCCCGCGAGCACGAAGTCGGGATCGTAGGGGCCCGCCTCGATACCGCCGAAGGCGCGCCGCGCCCCGGCGGCCGGGTCGAAGACGCGGACCGCCCAATCCCCTTCGCGCAGGATGACCACGAGGCGTACGTCCCCGACCGCGACCCGCGCGCGCGAGGCCGGACCTTCGTCGGCGGCGAGTACGGCGTCCCCCGTGAAGGGCTCGCCGTCGAGGCTGAGGCCGTCCTCGGGTCCGGCCCTCAGGGCCACCCCGCCGTCGGCGACGCGCCAGCGCCCCGGAACGGCCGGAATTCGACCGTCCGGGAAGTCGGCGAGCCAGTGGGTGCCGGTCAGCGAGAGGGGTCCGTAAGGGGCGGACACGGTGGCCAGCCGGCGCTCGTGCCACTGCTTCCAGGCGGTGTCCGGGTCGTCCGCCGCGTGACCGCCCGCTTCGTGATCGCTCATGGCCCTCAGCCCTTCCACACGGGCGGTGGGGGGAACCGCCCGGTACTCCGTCCGGGCGCTCGGGTCACCTGACAGGAGGTCAGCAGCCGTCGCAGGGACAGCAGCAGTCGCACCCGTCACAACCGCCGCAGTCACAACCACCACAGTCGCCGCAGTCGCAGTCGTCGCACCACGCGTCCCGCTTCTTGCGCGACCACGGGCCCTCGTGGTCGGTACAGCACAGTCGGCACGTGCAGAACAGCCCCACGGCGACCGCGCAGCCCGCGAGCAACCCGCGGCGCGGCTTCTGCGGGGGCAGTCCGCCCCCACCGCCCCCACGGCCCCAGCCGGGCCCGCCGGGCCCCCCGGGGCCACCCGGACCCATCGGCGGGGCCGCACCCGGCCCGCCCGGCGGGTACGGGGCGTACGCGCCGCCGCTCCCGTACGGGCCGCCGCTCCCGTACGGGGTTCCGCCCGCGCCCGGGGCCCCGTAACCCTGCGGGGGCGCCCCGAAGCCGCCCTGCCCGGCGGAGTTCATCCCGGCATGGCGGCAACCACCGGTTCCGAAGGCGCGGTCCACGGAGGTGCGCAGCTCGTGCACCAGCAGCCGGTGGGCGAGGCCCGCGTCGGCGAACTCCACCTCGCGCAGGGCGAGCCGGATGCCGTGGAGGGCGTCGTCGCACAGCCGCCGGGCCTCGGCGAGAGGGGTGCCGGTGGCCGTGAGGGGGTTCCAGGCGCCCGCCGCGGCGTCGGCGGCCCGGTCCTCCACGGCGTCCAGCAGGTGCGCCAGCCGCCCGAAGTAGCGGCCCGCCTCGGCGAGCGCGGCGGCGTTGCCGGGCCGTCCGGCGAGGACCGCGGTATGGGCGAAGGCGGCCGCCGTCGCGGTCTCCGTCGGCTCGGTGACCACCAGCACCGGCGTGCCCGGACCGGCCAGGGCCTCGATGCCGCCCTGCCGGTCGACGGCGTCCACGAGCACGGCCGTGTCAAAGCCGAGCGAGGCCCCGGTACGGGCACCGGCCCGGTCCCAGCCCCGGGCGACCTTGCGCGCGGCGGCCGCGATCGGGGCGCGCGCCAACAACCCGTCCCGGTCGGCCACGTGGTCCCGGACCTTCGCGGAGGCCAGTACCAGGGAGACGGCGGCGGCGAGGCGGGCACCCTGCCCGTCGGCCACCGCGGCCGTCCGCATCCCGCGCAGCGGGCACGGCCCGGCGGTGCGCCGCGAGCCGGGGGCGGGCCCCGACTGAGCGTCCGTCAGAACGGAGACCAGCAGCCCGTCATAATTGGTGACGATCCTGGCGAGCTGACCGTGGTCGCCTCGAAGTGCCAGGCACAGCCCGCACAGATGGGCCATCCACTCGGTCTTGAACCGCTCCCCCAGCCGGTGCGTGCAAGGTCTGACGATGCCGAACAAGTGCGCTTCCCCCGTGTCATACGTGTGCCAGGCGGGCATGGTATCGAGCCCACTCGTTCACCCGTACGCCCGCAGGGCTCACCCGGACGGCGCCCGCAGTCGTATTTTCACTCAGTCAGCAGCGGCAGGCGCTCGGAAGCTTGACGGTGCAACGGATGTTCTGCACCAGTACCGTCACGAAACCCGTGCGTGCCGACTATCCACTTGGCGCGTTGTCAGCATCATGGACGACCATAGGGGCAGCGGAAGAGAAGACAACTGACCGCGGTGAAAGGAGGCGTCCATGGGTTCGGTGCGCAAGGCGAGTGCCTGGTTGGGTCTCGTGGAGGACAACGACGACGAGCGGTACTACGACGACGACTACGCGGAGGCCGTGGAGCGGCAGCACGGCGGTTCGGTGTCCGGCCCCGGGGACCAGTGGGTCACCGACCCGCGCGTCAAGGTGGCCTCCGAGTCCGCGGTCGAGCAGGGCCGGCGGATCGCGACCGTGACGCCCGACGGTTTCCGTGACGCGCGGGGGATCGGCGAGCTGTTCCGCGAGGGCGTCCCGGTGATCGTGAACCTGTCGTCCATGGAACCGGCCGACGCGAAGCGCGTGGTCGACTTCGCCGCCGGTCTGACCTTCGGACTCCGCGGCTCGATCGAGCGGGTGGCGACCAGGGTCTTCCTGCTGACCCCGGCCGACACCCAGATCGTCAGCGGCGAGGCGGGCGGCCGTGCCCGCGACTTCTTCAACCAGAGCTGAGCAGGGCCATCACCGGCCCACGGCCTACCGGAAGGCGTCGAGCCCGGTGAGCGCCTTGCCCAGCACCAACTGGTGCATTTCGACGGTTCCCTCGTAGGTGAGGACCGATTCGAGGTTGGTGGCGTGCCGCATGACGGGGTATTCGAGCGAGATCCCGTTGGCACCCAGGATGGTCCGCGCGGTGCGGCAGATGTCGATGGCCTCGCGGACGTTGTTGAGTTTGCCGAAACTGATCTGCTCCGGCCGCAGGGTCCCCGCGTCCATGCGTCGGCCCAGGTGGTGGGCGAGCAGGATGCCCTTGTGGAGTTCCAGTGCCATGTCCGCGAGCTTGGCCTGGGTGAGCTGGAAGCCTCCGATCGGCTTGCCGAACTGCTCCCGCGTCTTCGCGTAGTCGAGCGCGGCCTCGAAACTGGCGCGGGCCGCGCCCATGGCACCCCAGATGATCCCGTACCGCGCGTGGCTGAGGCAGCCCAGCGGTCCCTTGAGCCCGGTGACGCCCGCAAGCACCGCGTCCGCGGGCAGCCGTACGTCGTCCATCACCAGCTCGCTCGTCACCGACGCGCGCAGCGACCACTTGTGCTTGATCTCCGGCGCGGAGAAACCGGCGCTGTCGGTGGGGACGGCGAAGCCGCGGATCCCCTCGTCGGTCTGTGCCCAGACCACGGCGACGGACGCGACGCTGCCGTTGGTGATCCACATCTTGCGGCCGTTCAGCACCCAGTCGGTGCCGTCGCGCTTGGCGTACGTGCGCATCGCGGCCGGGTCCGAGCCGACGTCAGGCTCGGTCAGCCCGAAGCAGCCGATCAGCTCGCCGGCCGCCATGCCGGGGAGCCAGCGCTGCTTCTGCTCCTCGGAGCCGTACTTCCAGATCGCGTACATCGCAAGCGAGCCCTGTACGGACACCAGCGACCGGATGCCGGAGTCGGCGGCCTCCAGCTCCAGGCAGGCCAACCCGTACTGCACGGCACTGGCCCCCGCGCACCCGTAGCCCCGGAGGGACATCCCGAGCGCCCCGATCGCGCCGAGTTCGCGGGCCAGCTCCCGGATCCCGGGCAGCTCCCCGCGCTCGTACCAGTCGGCGATCTCCGGCAGCACCCGGTCCGCGGCCCAGCCGCGCACGGTGTCACGGACGGCGCGGTCCTCGGGGCTCAGCAGATCGTCGAGCCCGAGCGGATCGGTGGGTACGAAGGACACGTGGCCTCCCGGCGGCCTGGAAGAAACCTAGCGCCGCAAGTTTCTCCCCCAACCGCCCTCTTTTCCAGCCCCCACCAGCCGGGGGCGCCGGCGCGGGCCGGGTCAGCCCCGCCGCACCACCGCGTCACGCTCCGCCTGCGCACGACCCGACCGCCCCTGCGCCGGCACCGGCATCCGGCCGGCCTCCGACGCGTCCCCCACCGCGTCCCCGCACTCCATCGCCCTCGGCAGCCTCAACGCCATCACCGCCCCCGCGAACAACAGCCCCGCGCTCACCACCAGTGTCACGTGCAACCCGTGCACGAACGCGTGCCGCGCCGCAGCGTGGAGCGACTCGCCCGCCGGCCCGCCCAGCCGCGCCGCGATCTGGTACGCCTCGCCCAGCGAATGCGCCGCCTTCCCCGAGTCGGTCGCCGACACGCCCGGAACGCGCTCCAGCCCAGGCGCGTAGGCCGCGTTCATCACGCTCCCCAGCAGCGCGATGCCCATGCCCGCCCCGAGCTGGTACGAGGTCTCCCCCATCGAGGCCGCCCCGCCCGCCTTGGTCGCCGGCACCTCGCTCAGCATGGACTCGTACGCCGCGAACAGCGTCGTCTGCAGCCCGAAGCCGAGCAGCACGAATCCGACGGTCAGCAGCACCGGCCGGTCCTGCTGTCCCATCAGCGTCAGCAGCAGCACCGCGCAGGCGGTCAGCACGAAGCCCAGCGAGACCATCGTGCGCGGCCCGACCCGCTGGAGGGTGTACGAGCCGGTGGCGCCCGCGGCCATCGCCGCGAAGGTCAGCGGCAGCAGCCGCAACCCCGTCTGGAGCGGGGTGAGGTGCAGCACCAGTTGGAGGTACTGGACGGCGATCAGCTCCAGCCCGACCAGCGCCAGCATGGCGAGCACGATGCAGCCGACGGACGTCGAGAAGGCGGCGCGGGAGAACATCCGCATGTCGATCAGCGGATGTGTCCGCCGCTTCTGGCGCCGCACGAACAGCACGAGCAGCGCCACGCCGAGCGCCAGCGGCAGCAGCGCCTGCGCGTCGGCGAGCTGCCGCTCCGCGCCGAACCGCTTGACCCCGAGCACCGCCCCCAGCACCCCGCCGGCCGCCATCAGCGCGCCGAGTACGTCCCAGGGTCCGTCGGCGGAACCTTTCGACTCGGGCAGCAGCCGGCGGCCGACGGGAAGGATCAGTGCCATCAGCGGGATGTTGATGAGGAAGACCGAACCCCACCAGAAGTGCTGGACGAGGAACCCGCCGAGCACCGGACCGCTCGCCGCGCCGACCGCGGCGACCGCGGTCCATATCCCGATGGCGAGCGCCCGCTCGCGCCTGTCGGGGAAGACCTGGCGCAGGATCGACAGCGTGGCGGGCATGATCATCGCGCCGCCCACGCCGAGCAGGGCGCGCGCGGCGATCAGGACCTGCGCGTTGTCGGCGAGGGCGGCGATCGCGGAGGCGATGCCGAAGAGTCCGTAGCCGAGCAGGAGTATCCGGCGGCGCCCGACCCGGTCGCCGAGGGTGCCGAAGAGGATCAGCAGCGCCGCGCACACCAGGGGGTAGGCGTCGACGATCCACAGGAGTTCCACCGCGCCGGGGCGCAGGTCCTCGGTGACGGAGGGGACGGCGACGTGCAGGATCGTCGCGTCGAGCGCGACCAGGACGAGGCTCACGCAGAGCACGCCCAGCGCCGGCCAGCGGTTGGTGCCGCCGGAGCCGGCGCTGATCCGTTGCCGGGGAGACGTGGGGGGAACCGGAGAGCGCTCACCGTCGCCGGTCGTGTTCGTCCCCGACATGCATGTACCTCCCAGGTGTTCCCTCGCACTCGGCGGACCAGCGTCTTGCGGAGCCGCGGAGGGTGGTGCGCTTGCGGCGTCCTGCGGGGTCCGGCATCGACTCGCGCGAGTGAAGGGTCAGCGTACGCGAGTTCGTCTGCCCGACACGTGGCCAAGCTCTCATCGCGGTGACGGCCCCCGTGTGGTGTGCGCCACTCCCCTTTCCACCTCACCGCGCGTGCGCCCGCCGCCGGTGGTTCCGGTCCGTGGCCGGGGGTCGGCGGCGTCGATAATCGTGCCCGTGAACCATCTCGTACTGCGGCGGGTCGCGCCCGCGCTGACCGCCTTCGCGGCGATACGCCTGCTCGGGCTGGCCGCGCTCGCCGTGTGGGGGGCGGCGGTCGGAAGCAGCCCGCACACCTTGCTCTCGGCCCGCTGGGATTCCCTCTGGTACGCCCGGATCGCCGCAGAGGGGTACGGGTACGAGGTGGTCCTGCCGAACGGCGGCGTTCACTCGAACCTGGCGTTCTTCCCGCTGCTGCCCTGGCTGGAGCGGCTCGTCGCCGCGCCCACCGGTTTGTCGTACGGCTCCGCGGGCCTGGTGGTGTCGCTGGTGGCGGGGTTCGCGGCGGCCTGGGGGATCTTCGCCGTCGCCGCCCTCCTCTACGGTCGCCGGGCCGGGGTGATCGCCGTGGCGCTGTGGGCGGCGCTGCCCGTGGCCGTCGTGCAGTCCATGGCGTACAGCGAGTCGCTGTTCACCGCGCTGGCCGCCTGGGCCCTGTACGCGGTACTGCGCGGGCGGTGGCTGACGGCCGGGCTGCTCGCGGCGGGGGCGGGGCTGACCCGCCCGGTCGGGGCCGCGGTGGTCGCGGCGGTGTGGGTGACGGCCGTACTGGCCCTGCGGCGCGGCGAGCGGTCGTGGGGGATGGCGGCCGGGGCGCTGCTGGCGCCGATGGGCGCGGCGGCGTACGTCCTGTGGGTCGGCGCGCGCACGGGAACCGGGCTGCTCGGCTACCTGGACGTGCAGGCCGGCTGGGGCAACGGCTTCGACGGCGGCTTGGCCTTCGCCCGGTTCATCGGGGGCCGGCTGGCGTCTTCGGCGTTCGCGGCCGGGCTGGGGCTGATCGCCGGGGTGCTGCTGGTGCTGTGGCTGTACGGGCTGTGCGTGCGGCAGCGACAGCCCGCGGCGCTGTTGGTGTACTGCGGGATCGTGGTGGCGCTGGCCCTGTGCGCGTCCGGGTACTTCGGCTCGAAGCCGCGGCTGCTGCTGCCCGCGTTCCCCCTGCTGCTGCCCGTGGCGGTGGCGCTGGCCAAGTGGCGGACGGGCCGGGCGGCCGGCGTCCTCGGAGCTCTGGTCCTGGTGTCGGCGGTGTACGGGGCCTTCTGGCTGAACGGGTCGGGGCCCCCGTAAGAGCCGCCGGCCGACGGGCGATCACGGAGACGGGGTGATCACGGAATGGATCATTCCGATCCATGTTTGAGCAAAGTGATTGAGCCGCGGCGATAAACGACGAGTAAGTGTGCGGATAATCGCCGCGCGAGAGTTCCAACCGCAGCCTGAATAGCGGTAATTAAGCCCGCGTGAGACCAACTCCACATCACATGGTCATCACAAAGCCCGCGATTCGCCCGGGCCGCCCTTCGACGCGCGGTAACGTCGATTGAGTGCGTACCGACCAAATCCTGACCCGTCTGGAGCGGGTCTTCGCCCGGCTGGACCGGGAACCAGAGCGACCGGCCCATCTGCAAACTCCGCGGATGAGCCGGCATCGCGTCGTGCTCCTCGCGTCGACCCTCGCCTTCTACATCGCGATCGTGGTGGCGGTACTCACCACGTCCTGGCTGGTCCGGCTCGACTGGCAGATCATGTTCTTCCGGCCCTACGAGCAGTGGCCGCAGCTGCACGCCTTCCTCGACTACCTCGTGGTCCTGGGCCAGCGCGGACCCACCGCCGTCATGGTGGCGGCCTGGCTCGGTTGGCGGTCCTGGCGCCAGCACACGCTCCGCCCGCTGATCACGCTCGGCGTGGCACTGCTGCTGTTGAACGTCACCGTGGGCTCCGTGAAGCTCGGCCTCGGGCGGCTCGGTCCGCACTACGCCACCCAGATCGGCTCCGCCGAGCTCTTCGCCGGCGGCGATATATTCCCTTCCGGCCACACCGCCAACGCCGTCGTGACCTGGGGAATCCTGGCC
Source organism: Streptomyces sp. NPDC046557 (assembly GCF_040645975.1). Classification (NCBI taxonomy): domain Bacteria; kingdom Bacillati; phylum Actinomycetota; class Actinomycetes; order Kitasatosporales; family Streptomycetaceae; genus Streptomyces; species Streptomyces sp. NPDC046557. Next base: position 47,955 of record NZ_JBEYZH010000009.1, on the reverse strand, counting down.
TACCTGGCCTCCACCGTGGTCACCCGCCGGGTGCTGTCGCTGGTGTCGGCGATCGTCTCGCTGAGCGTCGGCGCCACCACCGTGTACCTCGGCACCCACTGGGTCAGCGACGTCCTGCTCGGTTGGACCGCCGGCCTGCTGGTGCTGCTGGGCCTGCCGTGGTTCGAGCCGTTGATCGCCCGGTCCGAGGCGTACGTCTTCGAGGTGCGGGAGCGGCTGCGCAGCCGCCTGGAGGAGGGGCGGGTCGCCGAGCCGGTCGCCGCCGCGCTCGTCCCCCTGGTCTCCGCGGGCGGCAAGTGGCGGCTGCGGCGCGCCGAGGACGTGCCGGCCCCGGCCGGGGCGTCCGCCGGCCACGCCCCCGCGTCGCGGCCCGTCGTTTCGCACGGCGCCGCCCGGCCGCACGTCATACGGTCCGAGCGCACCCCGGTCACCCCGGTCGGCAGCCGCCGTCCGGCGCACACCGAACGGACTGCCGCCCGGAGCACGGCGGCCCGACCGGTCGCGGGCGGCTGAGCCACCCGGTCCCGCGGGACGGTACGCACCGCCACCCCGCGCCACGACTCCGCGACGGCGGGCCGGTTCACCGAACCGGCCCGCCGTTGTCGTTGATATGCCCAGCCCGTCAGCCCGACGCCGGGACGTTCCTCCGTACCGGGTCACGCTTGGGTCACGAATTGTCGACAGTTCCTCGCCGAAGCCGTTCGCCGCGGCATCGCGACCGGGCCCGGAAAAGGAGCGGCGCGGAGGACGATTCCCACGGGTTCGGAAGGCGCCTTCGGCAATTCCTTCCGCCGCCCCCCGAACCGGTCTATTCCGCAGGGGGGAATTGCGCCGCGCGTCGCCGGCTGAGCCCCCCTCAGTTTCCTTACAACTCCTTCACCGATCGGTCGAGAAGGTCCCGTAGACCCCGGATCCGCCCGGTCAGCTCCACCGGCTCGACCACCTCGAACTCACAGCCGAGCATCATGAGGTGAATCACCAGGACATCGAGGTTCACCGCCCCCGTGCGCAGCAGACAGCTCCGCGCGTCGACCGGCTCCAGGGTCCCGTCGCTCGGCCCCACGGTCCGGGCGGCCTCCTCCGCCGACACTTTGAGCCGCACCAGCGCCCGCGCGGCGTACGCGCGCTGGGACACGCCCTGGGAGACGTACACGGCGAGATCCGCGGCCGGGGGCGGACGGGGGGTGAAGCGGGGGCCGTGCGGGGGCCGGGGCTCGATCCGGTCGGCGCGGAAGGTCCGCCAGTCCTCCCGGTCGAGGTCCCAGGCGACGAGGTACCAACGCCGCTCGGTGCAGACCAGCCGGTGCGGTTCGACGGTGCGGCGGGTGGCCGCGCCGTCGTGGTCGCGGTAGTCGAAGCGCAGCCGTTCGCTGTCCCGGCAGGCGGCGGCGAGCACGGTGAGCACGGCGGGGTCGACGGTGGGTCCCTGCGGGCCCCGCAGCATGGGGACCGTGAACTCGTTGAGCGCCGAGACCCTCCGGCGCAGCCGGGACGGCAACACCTGCTCCAGCTTGGCGAGGGCCCGTACGGATGCCTCCCCGATCCCCTCTACGCCGTTCCCGGCGGCGGTACGCAGGCCCACGGCCACCGCGACGGCCTCGTCGTCGTCGAGCAACAGCGGCGGCAGCTCCGCCCCGGCCCCCAACTGGTAGCCCCCGCCCGTGCCGGGGCTGGCGTTGACGGGATACCCCAGCTCCCGCAGCCGGTCCACGTCCCGCCGCACGGTCCTCGGTGTCACCCCGAGCCGCTCGGCCAACGCGGGCCCGGTCCACTCCCGATGGGCCTGCAACAACGACAACAGACGCAACAACCGCGCGGAGGTCTCAAGCATCCCCGAAGTCTGCCGTCAGCCTGGCCGCCACGTGAGCGCCGGGGCCGGCCCCGGAACCCCAGCCCTGTCCCGGCCGCACCATCCAGCCCCGCCGCACACTCCAGCCTGGCCGCACACTCCAGCCTCGCCGGCGTTTGAGGCGCGGGCCCGGTCGGGCCCGGTCGGGGCGTCAGCGCGGGGCCGCCCCCGCCGGTACCGCCCCACTCGCCGAAGGTACCGGCCCCGGCACCGGCACCGGCCCCGGCGAAGCCACCCCCGGCCCAACCGGCGGAGCCACCGGTGGAGCAACCGGCAACACCAGCATCGTCCCCACCGCCACCGCCTCCGGCTTCCCCCCGATCACCCCCCGGTTGGCCTCGTACAGCACCCTCCAACCCCCCGCCACCTTCCGCCGTCGCGCGATCGAGTCCAACGACTCCCCCTCCCGCACCACGTGCATCCGCCCCGCCAACCCGTACCGCTTCGAGCACACCGGCCACGCCTCCCACCCCTGCGTGCCCAGCACTTCCTCCCCCACCCTGATCTGCTGCTCCCGGCGCGCCAGATCGGCCCGCGGCGCGAAGACCAGGCCGCCGTACTCCTCCCAGGTCGGCTGCCGGAACTGCAGCCCCCCGTAGAACCCGTTGCCGGTGTTGACCGCCCAGCGCCCGCTGCTCTCGCAGTCGGCCACGCAGTCCCAGGGCCACTCCCCGCCCGGCCCGCAGTCCCCCGGCCCCTGCCCGATCACCCCGGGCGACCCGGGCTGCGCCGCCCCCGCGGGCCCGGGCGCCGGCGGCGGCGGGGCCGAGGTCGCGCGGGAGGGGAGTACGAACACCAGCGCGGCGGCGGTCACGGCCGCCGACGCGGCCAACCGGGTGCGGAGGTCGGGCATCGGGTCACGCTACGCACGCCCCCGCCCCGGCCCCGCCCCGCCACGCGGCACGCGTCCGCGCCCCACCCGGACGGCCGACCCGCCACCCGCCTCGCGAAACGGCCGGCTTCGACCACCAACTGGACGCAACCGGGCGACAGTTGCCCCAAATCCGAAGCGCTCGCGGGGCCGTTCACCCTCCCGGGTGGCCGGTTCGATTCCGTTCCCTCAAACGGCGTGACCCCGCGCACCGCTCCCGCGTTGTGCCCGGCGAGCCGGGAACCCCCGGCGCCCGCTCGCCTAGTCCGAGGAGCCACCCCGTGCCGCGCATGCTCGACGTCAGTGATGAGGTACGCGCCGAAATCGGTGACGAAGAAGCCGACAGGCTGCTCGTCGGCGACGACGCGCCGGGCAGTTACGACTGCACCTCCTGCCGCACGCCCGGCGACCCCGAGCGCGAACCCACCAGCACCGTGCTGTTCGTCGGCGAGGAGACCGCCGTCCTCGCCTTCGCGCACGCCAACTGCATCCCCTCGCAGGTCGTCTCCGTCTCCGAGGAACAGCTCCAGGGCGCCGTCCGTTCCATCACGGGCGACAGCCCGGCGCCGGCGGCCGCGGCCGCGGCCGGTGAGGCTCCGCAGGCCGTACCCGGCGGCCAGGCCGTCCTCGGCATCACCAGCGGCCTGGTCCTGATCGGCGGCGAACTGCACCCCGCGCTGGTCGTCGAGCCGACCGCGCCGATCGCGCGTCCCGGCTCGACCGGCCCCGGCGACGACTTCCTGCCGCTCCTGATCGAGCAGGGCTTCATCCCCGTCACCGACACCAGCGAGCTGCCCTCCCCGCTGCACGGCTGGTCGGTGCTGCTCGCCGCCGGTCAGCTGCACGCCGTGCTCCAGCCCGGCCCGCAGGGCGGCAGCCCCATCCACTGGTGGCAGGCCCACCAGGCGCTGTCCGTGACCGACGGCTGGAGGGCCGCCGTCAACAAGACGCAGCGCGTCCTGATCTACGCCGCCCCGGTGGGCTCCATCGGTCAGCAGCCCCGCGAGGACCTGCTCCGCGACGCCCTCGACAAGGCCGCGGCCGACGGCCAACTGGTCGCCGCGTCGATGCCCCTGGCCGGTACGCCGGGCGCCTGACGCCCGCGCTCCCCACCCGCCGCAACGGCCGCCCGGCCCCTCTCCCCAGGGGCCGGGCGGCCGTGCGCCGTACCGGCACCCCACCGGCGAGCCGCGTATTCGCCCCGGTCAGCCCGCATCCGCAGGGCTTCGGGTTCGTTGGCTGATACGTGCATTCATACGACCCCTCCCGCGCCCCGTCCTTTTCGAGCAGCGTCCCCCCGATGCGCCCGTCCCGGGACCCGGACGCCGCACCGGCCGCCTCGCACACCCCGATCTACGACCTGCTGTATACGGAGTACCTGCGCGCCTTCCGGGCCCTGCCGGGCGATCGGTCGGGCGAGGAGGACCTGGGCTTCACCGCGTTCTCCTACGGCACCACCTCCACCGGCGCCCCGTATTCCGGCGGCGCGGGCGCCGGTTCGTACGGCAGCGGCTGGACCCGTTCCTCCTGGCAGCCGGCGGACGCCTGGCAGCCCTCGTACGCCCCGGCCCCCCAGCCGCTGCCGCAGCCCTCGTACGCGTACGCCGGGAGCGGCGGCGGCCCGGGCTCCGGCGGCTACGAGGCCAACGGCAGCGGGCGGCAGCACCAGACCGGGATGCACCACATCCCGGCGGCCCTGCCGCCCGCTCCCCGCCGGGGATACTGACCCCGGCGGCACGTCATCGCGTGCGCCTACTTCTTCTTGTACTGCGCGCCGCGCTTCTCGCGCACCCGGACCGAGATGTGGATCGGGGTGCCCTCGAAGCCGAACTCCTCGCGCAGCCGGCGCTCGATGAAGCGTCGGTAGCCGTGCTCCAGGAAGCCGGAGGCGAAGAGGACGAACCGCGGCGGCTTGCTGCCCGCCTGGGTGCCGAACAGGATGCGGGGCTGCTTGCCGCCGCGGATCGGGTGCGGGTGCGCCGCGACGACCTCGCCGAGGAAGGCGTTCAACCGGCCGGTGGGGACGCGCGTCTCCCAGCCCGCGAGGGCGGTCTCGATCGCCGGGACCAGCTTCTCCATGTGGCGGCCGGTGAGCGCCGAGACGTTCACCCGGGGTGCCCAGGAGACCTGCTGCATCTCGGTCTCGATCTCGCGTTCCAGGTAGTAACGGCGCTCCTCGTCGAGCTCGTCCCACTTGTTGTACGCGATCACGATGGCGCGGCCCGCCTCGACGGCCATGGTGATGATGCGCTGGTCCTGGACGCTGATGGTCTCGGTCGAGTCGATCAGGATGACCGCGACCTCCGCCTTCTCGACGGCGGCGGCCGTGCGCAGGGAGGCGTAGTAGTCGGCGCCCTGCTGGAGGTGGACCTTCTTGCGGATGCCGGCGGTGTCGACGAACTTCCAGGTCACGCCGCCGAGCTGGATCAGCTCGTCGACCGGGTCACGGGTGGTGCCGGCCAGCTCGTTGACGACGACGCGGTCCTCCTTCGCGACCTTGTTCAGGAGGGAGGACTTGCCGACGTTGGGGCGGCCGATCAGCGCGATACGGCGCGGCCCGCCGAGGGGGGCGGCGCCGAAGGTCTGGGCGGGCGCCTCGGGCAGCGCGTCGAGGACGGCGTCGAGCATGTCGCCCGTGCCGCGGCCGTGCAGGGAGGAGACCGGGTGCGGCAGGCCGAGGCCGAGGGACCACAGGGAGGCGGCGTCGGATTCGCCGCTCAGGCCGTCGACCTTGTTGGCGCACAGCACGACGGGCTTGCCCGCCCGGCGCAGCAGCTTGACGACGGCCTCGTCGCTGTCGGTGGCGCCGACCTTGGCGTCGACGACGAAGACGACCGCGTCGGCGGTCTCGATGGCGTACTCGGCCTGAGCCGCGACGGCCGCGTCGATGCCCAGGACGTCCTGCTCCCAGCCGCCGGTGTCGACGACCTTGAACCGGCGCCCGGCCCATTCGGCTTCGTAGGTGACGCGGTCGCGGGTGACGCCGGGCTTGTCCTCGACGACCGCCTCGCGGCGGCCGATGATGCGGTTCACCAGGGTCGACTTGCCGACGTTCGGGCGGCCGACGACGGCGAGGACGGGGAGCGGGCCGTGGCCGACCTCCTCGATCGCGCCTTCGACGTCTTCGAGGTCGAAGCCTTCCTCCGCGGCGAGCTCCATGAACTCCGCGTACTCGGCGTCGCCAAGTGCTCCGTGGTCGTGCTGGTCGTTCATGAAGTCCGTTCCTCGTCGTCCGTGGTGATCGGTGGCAACCGCGCAGCGCGGTTCCACTACTAGGTCAAGTCTCGCTCAGCGCCCGGTGAGGCGCTTGGCGTCGGCCAGGTGGGCGGTCAGCCGGTCCTGGATGCGTACGGTGGCCCCGTCCAGCGCGGTGCGCGTGCGGCGGCCGGTGCCGTCCCCGGCGTCGAAGGCGGAGCCGAAGACGACGTCCACCCGGCTCTTGAGGGCGGGGAGTCCCTTCACGAGCCTGCCGCGGCTCTCGGTGCTGCCGAGGACGGCGACGGGCACAATGGGCGCGCCGCCGCGTACCGCGAAGTACGCGAGTCCGGCGCGGAGCGAGGCGAAGTCGCCGTCGCCGCGGGTGCCCTCGGGGAAGATCCCGAGCGCGCCGCCGTTCTCCAGGACGCCGAGGGCGCGGCTGACGGCGGTCCGGTCGGTTCCGCTCCGGTCCACCTTCACCTGCCCGATCCCTTCCAGGAAGGGGCCGAGGGGGCCGACGTACGCTTCCTTCTTGATCAGGAAGTGCAGGGGCCGCGGCGCGGTGCCCATGACCATGGGCCCGTCTATGTTGTGGGAGTGATTCACGGCGAGGATCACGGGGCCCGTGGCCGGCACCCGCCAGGCGCCCAGTACGCGCGGCTTCCACAGCCCGTACATCAGCCCGATGCCGATCCGCCGCCCGATCGCCGCACCCTTGAGGGAGGGCGTATCGCTCACCTGCGTACCGCCCGCTTCTCTTCCACCAGGGTGACCACGCATTCGATGACCTGCGCCAACGTCAGCTCGGTGGTGTCCACCTCGACGGCGTCGGCGGCCTTGGCCAGCGGGGAGGTCTTGCGCCCGGAGTCGGCCGCGTCCCGCTTGATCAGGGCTTCCTTGGTCGCCGCGAGGTCGGCGGATTCCTGGCCGCGCAGCTCGCCGTTGCGGCGGGCGGCGCGGGCCTCCGCGGAGGCGGTGAGAAACACCTTGAGGTCGGCGTCGGGCAGGACGGTGGTCCCGATGTCCCGGCCCTCGACGACGATGCCGTCGGCGTCGCGGGCGGCCTCGGCCGCGATGGCGCGCTGGAGGTCGGTGATCAGGGCGCGCACCTCGGGTACGGCGCTCACCGCGCTGACCTTGGAGGTGACCTCCTGGGTGCGGATCGGGCCGGAGGCGTCGAGGCCGTCGACGGTGATGGTGGGCGCGCCGGGGTCCGTGCCGGAGACTATGGCCGGCTTGCCGGCCGCGAGGGCGATCGCGTGCGGGTCGTCGGTGTCGACGCCGTTGGTGATCATCCACCAGGTGATGGCCCGGTACTGGGCACCGGTGTCCAGGTAGCGCAGCCCGAGCTTGGCGGCCACGGCCTTGGACGTGCTGGACTTGCCCGTGCCGGAGGGACCGTCGATGGCGACGATCACGGCGGCCGGAGCTGCGGTTTCCACGGTGCGGGCACCTTCCTGGTTGCGCGTACGTGTCCGGGCGCGCCAAGAGCGCCCCTCCCCCAGGTTACCGGGCATTTCCAGCGCCCCCACCGCTCGGCCGGGGGCCGCCCTCCGGGGACGGCGCCCCACCGTCCCCGTGCGCCGCGGCCGGCCCGTGCGCTACTGCTGGCGCAGGGCCCAGCCGCGCTCGCGCAACTCGGCCTCCAGGACGGGCACGGCCCTCGGCTCGACCATGAGCTGCACGAGGCCCGCCTGCTGGCCCGTCGCGTGCTCGATCCGTACGTCCTCGATGTTGACCCCGGCCCGGCCGGCGTCGGCGAAGATGCGGGCCAGCTCGCCCGGGCGGTCGCTGATGAACACCCCGACCGTCTCGTACGCCATGGGCGCGGCCCCGTGCTTGCCCGGGACCCGGACCCGGCCGGCGTTGCCTCGCTTGAGGACGTCCTCGATGCCGGCCGCGCCGCCGCGCCGCTTGGCCTCGTCACCGGACTGGAGTCCGCGCAGGGCCTCCACGGTCTCCTCCAGGTCGGCGGCGATCCCTGCCAGTACGTCGGCGACCGGCCCCGGGTTCGCGGAAAGGATCTCCACCCACATCCGGGGGTCGGAGGCCGCGATGCGCGTCACGTCCCGGATGCCCTGTCCGCACAGCCTGACCGCCGTCTCGTCCGCCTCCTCCAGCCGCGCCGCCACCATGCTCGACACCAGCTGCGGGGTGTGGGAGACGAGCGCCACCGCCCGGTCGTGCGCGTCGGCGTCCATCACCACGGGGACGGCCCGGCAGAGGGCCACCAGTTCCAGCGCCAGGTTCAGCACCTCGTGGTCGGTGTCCCGGGTCGGGGTGAGCACCCAGGGCCGGCCCTCGAACAGGTCGGCGGTCGCCGCGAGGGGGCCCGAGCGCTCCTTGCCGGCCATCGGGTGGGTACCGATGTACGCCGACACGTCCGCTCCGAGCGCCGCCAGCTCCCGTCGGGGGCCGCCCTTGACGCTCGCGACGTCGACGTAGGCCCGCGCGAGGCCGCGTCCGATCGCGTCGGCCAGCGCCGCCGCGACGTGCGCGGGGGGCACGGCCACGATCGCCAGGTCGACCGTGCCTTCGAGGGGCTCGTCGGTGCCCGCGCCCAGGGCCGCGGCCGTACGGGCCTGCGCCGGGTCGTGGTCGACGAGGTGGACGGTGATCCCCCGGGCGGTCAGGGCGAGCGCCGCGGAGGTCCCGATCAGTCCGGTTCCGATGACGACGGCGGTTCTCACGGGTGCTCCAGGGTGATCGCGTGACGGCGGGCCTGACTCAGGGTAGCCGGCCCCGGCGGGAGGGGACCCGCCGCCCGCTGCGGTAGAACGGGCGGCATGATCTTCCACATCGTCCCGATGGCCGACTGGACCGCCGCTCCCGACGTGCCGTACGCCCCGCCCTCGCTCGCCTCGGAGGGGTTCGTGCACTGTTCCGCGGACCGGGCGACCGTCCTCGCGATCGTCGATTCCCACTACCGGGAGACGCCCGGGACCCTGTTGGCCGTGGAGCTCGACGAGGGCGCGCTGCTCCCGGAGGTCCGCCGTGAGGGTGAATCCGGGGGCCGTTATCCGCACGTCCACGGTCCGCTGAACCGGGACGCGGTGAGCCTCGTGTGGGAAGTCGTACGCACACCAGGCCGTCCAGCCTCACTGGCCCCTTGGCGGCCGGGAACCTGAGGCACGGCGGACAGCATGGCGCGGCGGGCTTCTCTCGGGGGCCGGGTCACGCCAGGATGCTGCTCGCCCAGCGGCCCACGAAGCGAGGAGAACGTCCCATGAGCGAGCCCACACCCACCGCCCGGCGCACCGTTCTGGCGGCAGGGGCGGTGGCCCTGGCCGGCGGCGCCCTGGCGGCCTGCGGCGGTGACGACAAGCCCAAGGGGCAGTCCGGCAGCGCCCCGGCCCCGCAGACCGCCGCCTCCGCCGCTCCCTCGTCGGGTGGCGCGGGCAAGGCCCTGCTGAAGTCCTCGGCCGTGCCCGTCGGCGGCGGGACGATCCTGAAGGCCGAGAAGCTGGTGGTCACCCAGCCGACGGCGGGTTCCTTCCGCTGCTTCACGGCGGTGTGCACGCACGAGGGTTGCATCGTGGGCACGGTGGCGAACGGCACCATCGACTGCCCCTGCCACGGCAGCAAGTTCCACATCGCCGACGGGGCGGTGGCCCACGGCCCGGCGACCCGTCCGCTCGCGGAGCAGCAGATCACCGTGGCCCCGGACGGCAATATCTCCCTCGCGTAACGGCGGCTCCCCCGCCTACGCTCCGGGGATGCACGAGCCGATCACGCCCGAGGAGACCCACCTCGCACTCGTACCCGACCACACGGTGTACGCGTGCTCCCCCAGACTTCGTCCGGGGGTACCCGAGGCTCCCGGGCGTTCGGCCTGGCGACGGAGGCGAGCGACACCGACCGGCGCGGTGTCTACCTCGCCCCGACGCCGCTGTTCTGGCGGTTCGAGCAGCCGCCCAGACATGTGGAGGGGCCCCGGGACGAGGAGTTCTCCTGGGAGCTGGAACGTTTCTGCGAACTCGCCCTGCGCTCCAACCCGAACGTCCTGGAATGCCTGCACTCCCCGCTGGTGGAGCGGCTCTCCCCGGTGGGCGAGGAGCTGCTGTCCCTGCGCCCCGCCTTCCTCTCCCTCCGGGCCCACACCAGCTTCACCTGCTGCGCACGGGCCGGCTGACGATCGACATGGGCCCGCACCGCGGCCGGCTCCTCGCCGTCAAGCGCGGCGAGCTGACCTGGGACGAGACCGATGACTGGATGTCCCGCCTCACGGAGGAGTGCGAGTCCGCCCTCGCCACCAGCCCGCTTCCGGCCGAGCCGGACACCGCCCGCGTGGCGGACTTCCTGCACCGCGCCCGCCGCGCGTCGGCCGGGTAGCGCCGCTCAGGCGTCCCAGAGCGCGCCGAACTCCAGCAGCTCGTCGCGGTGTTCGATCCGGTCCTGCCAGTCGGCGGCCCAGGCCGACGCGCCGAGGTGGGCGCCCGCGAAGGCGCCGGCGAGGCAGGCGAGGGAGTCGGAGTCGCCCCGGGTGCAGGCGGCGCGGCGCAGGGCGAGGAGGGGTGCCTCGGGGAAGAGGAGGAAACACTGCAGGGCCGTCGCGAGGGCCTCTTCGGCGATCCAGCCGTCGCCCGTCGTGAGGCATGGGTCCGTTTCGGGGGACGGGTCGCGCAGGGCCGCGGCGAGGCGGTCCAGGACGGCGAGGCAGTCGTCCCATCCCCGCGCCATGAAGGACTCCGGGCTGGCGTCCGAGGCCGTGCGCATCCACAGGTCGCCCAGCCAGCGCTCGTGGTAGCGGGTGCGGTTGTCCAGGGCGTAGGAGCGCAACAGGCCGACCAGCCCGGTGGGCTCGGCTCCGCGCGCCAGCAGGTGGACGGCACGCGCCGTCAGGTCGGAGGCGGCCAGCGCCGTCGGGTGGCCGTGCGTGAGGGCCGACTGGAGCTGGGCGGCGCCCGCCCGCTCCTCGTCGGTCCAGCCGGGCACCAGGCCCACGGGGGCGACCCGCATGTTCGCCCCGCAGCCCTTGGAGCCGATCTGGCTCGCGTCGCGCCAGTCCCGCACCGGCTCGTCCAGCAGCCGGCAGGCCCGCAGGCAGGTGTTGCCGGGCGCCCGGTTGTTCTCCGGGGAGTGGTACCAGTCGACGAACTCCTCCCGGACCGGGCGCGTCAGCCGCAGCGGGCCGATCGGGCCGCGGTCCGCCGCCGTCCGGATACCGCGCGCCAGGGCCAGGGTCATCTGGGTGTCGTCCGTGACGAGCGCCGGTCGGGGCAGCCGCATCTCCCGCCACGGGCCGGTCTTCGCGAGGATCGACGGCAGGTCGTGGAACTCCGTCGGGAAGCCCAGGGCATCACCCAGGGCCAGACCGATCAGGGAGCCGGTCGCGGCACGCTTCGTCGCCGGGGCCTTGGCCGGCGTCGCGGTCGTCGTCTGCGTCATCGCTGGGGTCCTTCCGTGGGGCGGAGCAGGGGCGGGTGCAGGTTCGTCGCCGGCCCGGGGCGGTAGAGCGCGGCCGGTTTGCCCCGGCCGCCGGTCAACCGGGCGGCTCCGGGGACGACCTCGACGAAGCCGGGCGTCGTCAGGACCTTGCGGCGGAAGTTGGGGCGGTCCAGGGGGGTGCCCCAGACCGTTTCGTAGACGGCCTGGAGCTCACCGAGGGTGAATTCGGGCGGGCAGAAGGCGGTGGCCAGGCAGGTGTACTCCAGCTTCGCGCCCACCCGGGAGCGGGCGTCCGCGAGGATCGCCGCGTGGTCGAACGCGAGGCCGACCGCCTCCTGCACGGGCACCCAGCGGGCCCCGTCGGCGTCCCCGCCGCCGTCGGCCGCCGGCTCGGGCATGTCGGGGACCAGCGCGGTGAACGCCACCGAGACCACCCGCATACGGGGGTCGCGGTCCGGTTCGCTGTAGGTGCGGAGCTGTTCGAGGTGCAGGGCCGCCACCAGGTCGGGCGGGAGACCGGTTTCCTCGGCGAGTTCCCGGCGGGCGGCCGTCTCCGCCGACTCGCGGGGCAGTATGAAGCCGCCGGGCAGCGCCCAGGCGCCGGCGTACGGTTCCCGGCCGCGCCGGATCAGCAGCACGTGCAGGGCGCCGCCGCGCACGGTGAGGACGGCGAGGTCGACCGTCACGGCGAACGGCTCGAAGGCGTACGGGTCGTAGGGCGCGGTCACCGGTCCTCCGAACCCACGCCGTCGGGGCTCCGTACGTTCTCGGGCAGCGGGTCCGCGAAGTACCAGCCCTCCGCGAGCAGTTCGTCGACCGCCGTCACGGCCGCCGTCAGCCGCGCGTCGCGGTCGCCGCGCATGACGAGGAAACGTCTGCCCGTCCGCTCCAGTTCCTCCCGGAACCGGCCCGTCATCCACGGCCGCAGGTGTTCCCCGTCGCGCAGGCCGTCGTCCTCGAACGGCACGTCCGCGTCGTCCGTGAGCAGGTACAGGTCGCGCCGGGTCAGGGCGGCGATCTTCTCGACCTCCTCGTTGCGCTCGCCCAGGTACCGCTCGTGCCAGATCCCGGTGGCGAAGGAGTCGGTGTCGCAGAACAGCACCGGCGAGCCGAGTCGCGCGGCCCGTTCCTCCTCCGCGTCCTGGCGCCGGGCGATCACGGGGAACTCCCGGGAGGCGAACGTCACGTCCGCCCAGGAGGCGTCCGGGTGCCCGGCCCGCGCCGCCGCGAGCTTCTCCTCGCTGTACCGGCGCCCGTACTCGGCGACCCAGCCGGTCTTCGACCACACCCCGCCGCGGCGCCGGTAGTGGGTCGCCAGGTCCCGGGACAGCGTCGTCGTGCCCGTGGACTCCGCGCCCAGGACGACGACCCGCCGGGTCAGGGCGGCCCGTACGCCCGGCCCGAGGAACTCCCAGCAGCCGGCCGGGTCGGCGCGTACGGCCGTACCCGAGACCGGGAACAGCGTCCGCTCCGGGTCCACGAGGACCTCGTGCGCGCCGAAGCGCCGGGCGAGTTCGCTCCCGTACGCCTCCGAGGTGAAGACGGCGTCCACGCGCCGGGGCACCGCGGCCCGGAAGATCGCCATGTGGGCCTCCCAGACCTCCGGGTCCTGCAGGTCGACGGGGATGTCGTCGACCGCGCCGACCACATGGGCGCCCGGGTGTTCCTCGCGCATCCAGGCGACCCGGTCGGCCGGCGGCACCGACTCCACGGAGGCCGCGCAGACCAGGACGGTCAGCCGCTCGCACTGGTCCTGGGCGGTGCGCACCAGGTGGTGGTGGCCGGCGTGCGGCGGATAGAACTTGCCCAGCACCAGCCCGTGCCCGTACCGCTTCGCGCCGCTCACGCCGTCGCCTCCGCGGCCGTACGGGCGCCACGGCCGGTCGACAGCTCGCGACGCCAGCCCGCCAGCCCGGCCACGCACAGCAGGAGGAAGCCGCCGTAGAGGACGGAGGTCAGGTAGAGCCCCTTGTAGACGTACAGCGGGACGTAGACGAGGTCGGCGGCGATCCACAGCCACCAGGATTCCAGCAGCTTTCGGCACTGTCCGTAGGTGGCCATGAGGGACAGCGCGGTGGTGAGCGCGTCCCAGAACGGCACGGTGGAGTCGGTGACCCGGCCGAGCAACAGCGTCAGGCCGAGCACCCCCACCGCCCCCGCCGCGGCGAGCAGGGCCCATTCGGCGCGCGTGGTGCGGCGCACCGGCAGGGCCCGGACGGTTCCTGGTCCACCCCCGTGGGTCCAGGACCACCAGCCGTACGCGGCGAGGGCGATGAAGACGAACTGCAGGCCGGCGTCGGCGTAGAGGCCGCTGCCGGCGAACAGCACGATGAAGAAGACGTTGTTGGCGATGCCGAGCGGCCAGTTGGCGATGTGCTGCCGGGCCACCAGCCAGACGCACGCGGCACCTGTGGCCGACCCGAGGATCTCGGTCCAGCTCGTGTTCCAGCCCATGACAGCCCCACTCCCTTTATAGTCATGATGACTATAAACATCGGGGCGCCGGTGGGCAAGGGAAGAGCCGCGGCGGAAACCCGCGAACGAGAGAACCCGCGGCGCCCGAAGGCACCGCGGGTTCTCTCGAGGGTGTCGTGTCGCCGGAAGTCGTCCGGGACGGACTGCCGTGCGGGAGGGACGACGGACTACAGGCCGACCTCGCGCATGAGCATGCCGACCTCGGTGTTGGTCAGACGGCGCAGCCAGCCGGACTTCTGGTCGCCCAGCTCGATCGGCCCGAAGGATGTGCGCACGAGCTTGTCGACCGGGAAGCCGGCCTCCGCCAGCATGCGGCGGACGATGTGCTTGCGGCCCTCGTGCAGGGTCACCTCGACCATGTAGTTCTTGCCGACCTGGTCCAGGACGCGGAAGTTGTCGGCGCGGGCGTAGCCGTCCTCCAGCTCGATGCCCTCCTTGAGGCGCTTGCCGATGTCCCGGGGCAGGGAGCCGGTGATCGCGGCGACGTACGTCTTCTGCACGCCGTACTTGGGGTGCGTGAGGCGGTGGGCCAGCTCACCGTGGTTGGTGAGCAGGATGATGCCCTCGGTCTCGGTGTCGAGCCGACCCACGTGGAACAGCCGCGTCTCGCGGTTGGTGACGTAGTCGCCCAGGCACTGCCGGCCGTCCGGGTCCTCCATGGTGGAGACGACGCCGGCGGGCTTGTTCAGCGCGAAGAACAGGTACGACTGCGTGGCGACGGTCAGGCCGTCCACCTTGATCTCGTCCTTCGGCTGGACGCGCTTGCCCTGCTCCGTCACGATCTCGCCGTTGACCTCGACACGCGCCTGCTCGATGAGCTCCTCGCACGCGCGGCGCGAGCCCATGCCGGCGCGGGCGAGCACCTTCTGCAGACGCTCGCCCTCCTCCTCGGCGCCCGGGAAGGTCTTCGGGGTCTTGATCACGGGCTTGTCGGCGTACCGGTCGCGCACGCGCTCCTCGATCCGCGCGTCCAGCTCGCGGGGGCGCGACTGGCCGCTGCGGCTGCCGGGACCGCGGCGCGGGCCGCCGGCCCCGCCGATGCCCGGGGTCTTGGAGGTCTTGGGGCCGCCCTTGGCGCCGCCGCGCGCGGCCGTGCCGCGCGCACCGCCCCGGCCGCCGTCGGAGGCGCCGCGGGCACCGCCGCCGCCCGCCTTCGGGCCGCTGCGGCCCGACCGCTCACCCTCGGGGCCGACGTCGTAGCGCCGCTCCTCGGGGCGGGGGTTGCGCGGACGCTGGGGGGCCTGGTCACGGTCGCGGTCACGGTCGCGGAAGCCGCCCGCGCTCGAACCTGAGCCGGTGCCGCCGCGGTAACCACCGCTCGAGCCGCTACCGCTGCCGCCCGAGCCGCCGCCGCGGTAGCCACCGCTCGAGCCGCTACCGCTACCGCTGCCGCCGCCGCGGTAGCCACCGCCCGCGCCGGAGCTGCCGCCGCGGGAGTTCCCGCGTCCGCCACCACCGCCGCCGCTGTTCCTGTTGCCGCCGCCGTTGCCGTTACCGCTGCTTCGCATCAAAGTTCCGTCGTCTTGTCGTCTTCATCGGTATCCGGTGCATCCGGATCGAACGACGGAACACCCTCTTGCGCCTCGGCTTCGATCGCGTCCGCCTCGGGGAGGAAGGGCGCGAGCTCCGGGAGCTCGTCCAGGCCGCGCAGGCCCATCCGCTCCAGAAAGTAGTTCGTCGTCCTGTACAGGATCGCACCTGTTTCGGGTTCCGTCCCCGCCTCGGCCACCAGACCGCGCTGGAGCAGGGTCCGCATGACCCCGTCGCAGTTGACCCCGCGGACCGCCGAGACCCGCGACCGGCTCACCGGCTGGCGGTACGCGACGATCGCCAGGGTCTCCAGGGCCGCCTGGGTGAGGCGGGCCTGCCGGCCGTCCAGTACGAACGCCTCGACCGCTGGGGCGTACTCGGCGCGGCTGTAGAACCGCCAGCCGCCGGCGACCGGCCGCAGCTCGAATCCGCGCCCCTGGACGGTGTAGTCGTCCGCGAGCTCGCGCAGGGCGTCCGCCACCTCGCGCCGGCCGCGTTCCAGCACCTTGGCGAGGTGCTCCTCGGTCGCGGGCTCGTCCACGACCATGAGGACGGCCTCCAGGGCGCCCTTGAGGGCGAGCCCCGCCACCCCCGCCTCCTGGACCGGCTCGGTCATTCCTGCGCCTCCACGATCTGATCGAACTCGTCCGTCACCGTCGGCATGCCGTCTCCGTCCCCGCCGCTCCAGCGCACCGTGAGCGCCCCGAGGGCCTGCTCCTGGTCGAGGACGACGGCCTTCTCCCGGTAGAGCTCCAGGAGGGCCAGGAAGCGCGCGACGACGGTGAGGGTGTCCGCGACGCCCTCGGTGAGCTCCTGGAAGGTGGCCTCGCCGCGCGCCTTGAGCAGGGCGACGACGAGGCCGGCCTGCTCGCGCACGCTGACGAGCGGGGCGTGGATGTGCTCGACGTACACCTGGGGCTCCGCGCGGGGCCGCATGGCCTGGACGGCGAGCCGGGCGAACCCGTCGGCGCCGATGCTGATGACGACCTCGGGCAGCAGCTCGGCGTGGTGGGGTTCCAGGCCCACGGTACGGGGGTACCGCTTGCCCTCCTGCCGCGACCAGTCCTGGAAGAGCCCGGCGACCTGTTTGTACGCGCGGTACTGGAGCAGCCGCGCGAAGAGCAGGTCCCGGGCTTCGAGCAGGGCGAGGTCCGCCTCGTCCTCGACCTCGGCGGCGGGGAGCAGGCGGGCGGCCTTGAGGTCGAGGAGGGTCGCGGCGACGACGAGGAACTCGCTGGTCTGGTCGAGGTCCCAGTCGGGGCCCATGGCCCGGATGTACGCCATGAACTCGTCGGTGACCTGGGAGAGGGCGACTTCGGTCACATCGAGCTTGTGCCGGGAGATCAGCTGGAGCAGCAGGTCGAACGGCCCCTCGAAGTTCGCCAATCTCAGGGTGAACCGCCGCTCCCCCCCGCCGTCCGTCGCGGCGTGCTCCGGGCGGCCGGCTCCGCCTTCCCTCGCCGCCGGGGCCGCGGGCACCTCGGGGCTCAGCGGCCCGGGGCCCCTGCGGTGCGCGACCGACCCACTCGCCTCGCCGGCGTCCGAGGCCTCCGGGTCGCGCGGCACGGAACCCCCCGCGGCCGGGACCACGACCGGGCCCGCCGGGCGGGAGGGCCCGAGGCGGTGGACATCGTCCGGCGCCTCGACCCCGGTTCCTGTGCGAGCTTCGGCGCCACGAGGCCCGGGCCCCCGGCCGTGCGCGACTGCCGTGCCGGACGGGCCCGAGTCGGGGTTCTCGGGCGGCTCCGTGCCGCCCGTCTCCGGATCATCGGGTCCGCGCCCCTCGGCCTCCGCGCCGTCCCTCCGCAGGCTCTTCGGGGCAGCGCCACCCGGGCCTCGCCCCAGGTGGCGACGGGGCGGGCGGCCGGATTCGGCGGGAGAGGGCATCGGTGTCCAGGTTCGCGGTGGTGCGGTGACGAGCGTGCCAGCAGCCTAGCCACCGCCCCGCCCCCACCCCGGCGACCGGCCGGTCCGTGGCCGGGCGCCTCGGTGCGCGGCCGGGACCACACCCGCGCGGGCAGGCCCCCCGGCCGACCTGAGCGGCGCGGCGTACGAAGCGCGGCTCGCTGCCGGCTACGTCGGCGCGGCAAGCCGCCGACCGGGCGGCCGGCGGTCCGCCCCGGAGGGCGGTACGGATGCCCGACGGGCCGCAGCGCCCGCACGTGAAGGGAGACCGGAGCCGGTCACCCACGCCCCCGGGCCGGGCAGCCGCAGCAAGCGGAGCACCGGCGGAGGGCGCCACCCGGCCGGGTGTGGGGCTCGGGGCCGCCTCGCCGACATCCAGAGCGGC
The DNA here is from genome assembly GCF_040645975.1 of Streptomyces sp. NPDC046557. Classification (NCBI taxonomy): domain Bacteria; kingdom Bacillati; phylum Actinomycetota; class Actinomycetes; order Kitasatosporales; family Streptomycetaceae; genus Streptomyces; species Streptomyces sp. NPDC046557. Next base: position 30,354 of record NZ_JBEYZH010000009.1, on the reverse strand, counting down.
ACGCGGCGGCCCGCCACGGTTCAGGGGCCAAGGCCCGCGAAGGTCGGCTCAACGACCGCGGAGGCGGCGGACCAGGATGCTGGCGTCGCCGCGGGACTCCAGATCGGCCAGGACCACCGCCACCGCCTCGCGGACGATGCGCCCGCGGTCGACCGCCAGGCCGTGCTCCCCGCGCAGCACCAGCCGCGCGTGCTCCAGGTCCATCAGCTCCTCGGCGGAGACGTAGACCGTGATCTTCTCGTCGTGCCGCTCGCGCCCGCTGGGGCGCCGGTTCGCGCCCCGACCCTGCCCCTTGCCGGCCCGGGGCGAGGACGCCCCGGAGGCGGTGGCAGAACCTTCCTGCGGCCGCCGCTGCGCGCCCACCGCGGGTTCCCCGGCCTCCCGGCCGCCCCGGCCCTCGCCCGCCGTGTGCTCCGGCGAGGACGAAGACGAAGGTGAGCCCGTCGTCGCCGGCTCCTCCACGCCCCGTCTCGGCGAGGACGACTGGAGCGCCATCCCCCCGGTCGTACGGAACAGTTCGTCGGCTCCGGGCAGACTCACTCGGCGGGACACCGGGCGAGCACCTCCCTGGCCAGCTGGCGGTAGGCGGCGGCGCCGACGGAGTTGGAGGCGTACGTGGTGATCGGCTCACCGGCGACCGTGGTCTCCGGGAAGCGCACCGTGCGACCGATGACCGTGTGGTAGACGTGGTCGTCGAACGCCTCGACGACCCGCGCCAGCACCTCGCGGCTGTGCACCGTACGGGAGTCGTACATCGTGGCGAGGATGCCGTCGAGCTCCAACTCGGGGTTGAGCCGCTCCTGCACCTTCTCGATCGTCTCGGTCAGCAGTGCCACACCGCGCAGCGCGAAGAACTCGCATTCCAGCGGCACGATCACCTTGTGAGCCGCCGTCAGGGCGTTCACGGTCAGCAGGCCGAGCGACGGCTGACAGTCGATCACGATGTAGTCGTAGTCCTGCATCAGCGGCTTGAGCGCCCGCTGGAGCGTGGACTCGCGCGCGACCTCGCTGACCAACTGCACTTCGGCGGCGGACAGGTCGATGTTGCTCGGCAGCAGGTCCATGTTGGGAACGGCCGTCTTGAGCAGCACCTCGTCGGCCGACATGCCCCGCTCCATGAGCAGGTTGTAGACCGTCAGGTCGAGTTCCATCGGGTTGACGCCGAGGCCCACGGACAGCGCGCCCTGCGGGTCGAAGTCGACGAGCAGCACGCGGCGCCCGTATTCGGCGAGCGCGGCGCCCAGGTTGATGGTCGACGTGGTCTTGCCGACGCCGCCCTTCTGGTTGCACATCGCGATGATCGTCGCGGGACCGTGGTCGGTCAGCGGGCCCGGGATCGGGAAGTACGGCAGCGGCCGTCCGGTCGGGCCGATCCGCTCACGGCGCTGGCGGGCAGCGTCGGGGGCGAGAGTGGCCGCGTACTCGGGGTCGGGCTCGTACTCCGCGTCGGGGTCGTAGAAGTGCCCTTCGGGCACCTGGTCGTAGTCGGCGAATCCCACGGGCTGTTCGCCGCTCGGGTCGCCGGCCCTGGAGTTCACGTCTAGGCCGTCCATGCTCTTTCGGGGCGTCGTCATGTGCTGGTGGTTTGCGAAGGTGCGGACTGCGACCGAGCCGACAGCCTCGGTCCCGGCGGAACCTCGGCCCCGCTCTGGCGTTCCTGCTCGACCACCCCCAGGAGCAAATGTCGACTCATTCACAAGTCGTCTTACCTCCTCGGACGTGACCAGGACACTTATCGATAGGTCAGCGTGGCACCATGCCGACGGTTGGCGACTCTATGGCGTGTCACCACTCAGCGGCAACACAATCCGCCGGACCCGCCGCGTTGTGTCGGCAACCGAACACCACTCTGTCAAGGGCGTACGAGCTGTCACTACGAAGTTTCGCGGGTGTGCGAAAGGGCTAAAGGGTTACGTTCGAGGCGAGTTGAACGACGCCCCCGCGCACCGCGCAAACGCGTCCGGCCGGACCTTGCGGGCAAGGTCCGGCCGGAGACGTGAGATTGACGTCAGTCGTTGACGGGTCAGCCGAGCAGCGTGTTCAGCGGCAGGATCTCAAGGCCGTGGGCCTCGGCGACCGGGCCGTAAACGACCTTGCCGTCATGGGTGTTGAGGCCCAGCGCGAGCGCCGGGTCACGACGCAGCGCCTCGACCCAGCCGAGGTTCGCGAGCTGCACGATGTAGGGCAGCGTCGCGTTCGTGAGGGCGTAGGTGGAGGTGTTCGGCACGGCGCCCGGCATGTTGGCGACGCAGTAGAAGACCGAGTTGTGGACCTGGAAGGTCGGCTCGGCGTGGGTGGTCGGACGGGAGTCCTCGAAGCAGCCGCCCTGGTCGATCGCAATGTCGACAAGGACACTTCCGGGCTTCATCTTGGCGACGAGCTCGTTGGTGACCAGCTTGGGGGCCTTCGCACCCGGGATCAGCACCGCGCCGATGACGAGGTCGGCCTCGATGACGGCCTTCTCCAGCTCGTAGGCGTTGGAGACGATCGTCTTGATCTTGGTGCCGAAGATCTTGTCGGCCTCGCGGAGCTTGTTGATGTCCTTGTCGAGCAGGGTCACGTGGAAGCCCATGCCGATGGCGATCTGCGCGGCGTTCCAGCCGGAGACGCCGCCGCCGATGACCACGCACTCGCCGGCGTGGGTGCCGGGGACACCGCCGGGGAGCACACCGCGACCGCCGGCCGAGCGCATCAGGTGGTAGGCGCCGACCTGCGGGGCCAGGCGGCCCGCGACCTCGGACATCGGGGCGAGCAGCGGGAGCGCGCGGTTCGCGAGCTCGACCGTCTCGTACGCGATGGCGGTGGTGCCGGACTCCAGCAGGGCGTCCGTGCACTCGCGGGAGGCCGCCAGGTGCAGGTACGTGAAGAGGGTCTGGTCCTTGCGGAGGCGGTGGTACTCCTCGGCGATCGGCTCCTTGACCTTCAGCAGCAGGTCGGCGGTCTGCCAGACCTCGTCGGCGGTACCGAGGATCTCGGCGCCCGCGGCGACGTACTCGCCGTCCGTGATCGAGGAGCCGACACCGGCGTTCTGCTCGACGAAGACCTGGTGGCCGTTACGGACCAGCTCATGCACGCCGGCGGGCGTGATGGCGACCCGGAACTCGTTGTTCTTGACCTCGCGGGGGATGCCGACCTTCATCGTCGATCACGGTCCTTGACTCAGGGGATATTACCGGGCACTTCCATACATACCCGCCCACAAGAACGCGCAACGGGATGCACCACGAGATGACGTGGTGAAGCCAGTCTAATGAAGGATGAGGCGCTGTCTAGCCTTGCAAACAAATAATCTTAGTCGGAATCACTGCGGATTTCGCAGGCTGCGGGGTCGTCTCCGAGCAATCTGTCAGCCGCGGACCTGTGCAGTCGGGCGGCCGCCGGGTCGCCGAGCCGGTCGAGCGTGTCGGCCAGCCGGACTTGAAGTGCGGCCTGGAGTCGCAGGTCTCCCGCCTTGCGCGCCAGCTCCACCGCCTGACGGCAGGTGTGCAGCGATTCCGCGGGCCTGCCGGCGTACTCCTGAATGCGCGCCATCTCGCTCAACGCCTTTGCCTGGCCCGGGACATCGGCCAGCTTCCGGTACCCCGCCGCGGCCGCCCGCCAACTGCGCAGCGCGTCCCCGTACCGGCCCGCGTAGGTGTGTACGTTGCCCAGCCGGCCGTACAACCTCGCCTCGTCCGCGCGCTCCCCCCGGGCGAGTGCCTGGGACAGGGCCCGGCCGAACCAGTCGCAGGCCCGGTGCCAGTCCGCCAGCTCCTGGTAGGCACCCCCTACGGATTCCATCGCGCGGCCCGTCGCGTAGGGGTCGTTCGCCGCCTTTCCGGCGTCCAGCGCGGCCCGATACCGCTCCAGGGCCTCCCGGGTGCGGCCCGTCTCGGCGTCCAGATCGGCCAGGTTCAGCAGCGCCGCGGCCCGCTCCCGGTGCAGGCCCCGGCGCTCGGCGACACCCAGGACCAGGCGGTGCAGCCCGTACAGCTCGGGCGCGGCGGCGGCGGTGCCGCGGTGCTCGGCCAGGGCCCGTACGAGGGCTGCGACCAGCCGTCGGGCAAGGGTGTCCAGCTCGCCGTCGGCCACCGCGAGGGAGGCCGAGGCGGCCAGGGCGGGCAGCCGGGTGTCCAGCCAGGTGGCCGCCGCACGCCGGTCGGGGAAGCGCAGCGCACGGGGCAGCCCGTCCAGCCGCTCCCGCAGGTGGTCCTCGTCGTCCGCGGCCATCGCCCGGCAGGAGCCCAGCAACCGTACGGTCCGTTCCAGCATCCGGGCCCGGGCCAGCTGCACCTCGGCCGGACGCTCCTTGGTCTCCAGCAGCGCCCGCAGCAGCGGCGCCAGGCAACCCGGCAGCAGGAACAGTCCGTCCTGGGCGTGCCGTACGAGGCCCAGCCCGGCGAAGTCCTCCAGTGTGGACTGGGCGGCGGCGACGGAGCAGCCGGCGAGGGCCGAGGCGGTGTGGGAGTCGATGATCCCGGCGGGCGCGAGCGGAAGCAGCCGCAGGGTGCGCTGGGCGGGCTGCGGCAGGGACTCGTAGACGAGCCGGAAGGCCCGCCCGAGCGGTCCGTCGGTGCCGGGCGGCATGTCGTGGAGCTGCTTGGCCACGTCGGCGACGGATGCCTGCGGATGCGCGGCGAGCCAGCCACCGGCCAGCTTCAGCGCGGCGGGCTGACCGCCGCACTCCTGGGCGAGGGCCTCGGCGGCGAGCGGATCGACCGTGATCCGGGTGTCCCGGATGCCACCGGCGAGCATCTTGACCGCCGAGGGGGTGTCGAGCCCTCCGAGGGTGCAGGGGCGGACATCCGGAATCCCGGTGAGGGGCCCCTGGGCGGTGACGACGACCAGACACTCGGGGGTATCGGGCAGCAGCGCGTCGACCTGGTGCGGATCGGCGGCGTCGTCGACGAGCAGGACGGCCCGCTTGCCCTTGAGCGCGGTGCGCAGGGCGGAGCTGAGGTCGTCCTCGCCGGCGCCGGGCGGGGTGGGCCGCCCCAGCCCTTCCAGCAGGGTCCGCACCGCCCGTTCGGTGGCGACGGTTCCGCCGCCGGGCAGGGTGAGCCGTACTTTCAGCAGCCCGTCGGGGTACTGGTCACGGACCTCCCGTACGAGCTCCTCGGCCAGCGCCGTGCGTCCCGAACCCGGGCGTCCGGCGATGAGGAGCACCCGCGCGCGGGGGGCCTTGGCCTTGCGGCCCGAGAGGGTGTCGAGTCCGGTCCGCGCGATGTCCTCGCGCAGCTCCTTGAGCTCACGCCGCCGCCCGACGAAATCCGTCACGGATCCGCTCCTCTCCCTGCCCTAGGGTTGCCGAGCGTAGTTCACGCAGAGCGACGGTCCGTGTGGAGCGCGGCGGGTAGATCGCCCGATCGGATCAGCCGATCGTCACATCAGCGGCCCATCCGGCCCAGCGGCCGCTTCCTACGCCTCGAACGGGCGGGCCGGCCAAGGCGCGAGGGCCGGACGCAGCGCGTCGGTCCCGCCGTCTCGGGCGAGGGCGGCGGACAGGGCGAGGACCCCGTTCACCAGGCCGGGGTTGCCGAGTTCGCCCGCGAGTACGCGGTCCACCAGCTCCTCCAGCGGGACCCGGGCCAACTCCATGTCGGCCTCCTCCTCGGACACCTCGAAGCGCTCCCCCTCGGCCTGCGCGAGGTCCCGGGCGAGGAAGATCCGGATCGCCTCGTCGGAGCCGCCGGGGCTGGAGAAGAAGTCGACCAGCACCCGCCAGTCCCGGGCCTCGACGTGCGCCTCCTCGTACAGTTCCCGCTGCGCCGCGCGCAGCGGGTTCTCGCCGGGCACGTCCAGCAGTCCCGCGGGCAGTTCCCACAGCTTGTGCCGCACCGGGTGTCGGTACTGCCTGAGGATCAGGACGCGCTGCTCCTCGTCGACCGCCAGGACGCACACGGAGCCGGGGTGGACCTGGTAGTCGCGGCGGACCACCGCCCGGTCCGGCATCCGCACCTGCTCCGAGCGGACCGCCGTCTTCGCGCCCTGGAACGGGGTCCGCGAGGCGACGACCTCCCAGGACTCCGGTGTGTCCGCGATGCCGGTGCCGATGCCGTTGTCGTTGTCCATGGTCATCCCCATGCCCAGTACCTTCCGGAGAAACGCGACAGCCGGGGCACGATCGCGTGCCCCGGCTGCCTACGTTATGCGCTTAAGCGATCACTTCGCCGACTGCTGTCGCTCCACCGCGGCCTTCACCAGGCCCGCGAACAGCGGGTGCGGTCGGGTCGGGCGGGAGCGGAGCTCCGGGTGGGCCTGGGTGGCCACCAGGTAGGGGTGGACCTCGCGCGGGTACTCGACGTACTCGACGAGCTTGTTGTCCGGGGAGGTTCCGGAGAAGACCAGGCCGGCCTTCTTCTCCAGCTCGCCGCGGTAGGCGTTGTTCACCTCGTAGCGGTGGCGGTGGCGCTCGTCCACGTACGCCTGGTCTCCGTAGACCTCGCGCACGATCGAGCCCTCGGCGAGCTTGGCCGGGTACATGCCGAGGCGCATGGTGCCGCCCAGGTCGCCCGCGCCCTCGACGAAGGCCAGCTGCTCCTCCATGGTCGAGATGACCGGGTGCGGGGTGGAGGCGTCGAACTCGGTGGAGTTCGCGTCCTCGATGCCCGCCAGGTTGCGCGCGGCCTCGATGACCACGCACTGCAGGCCCAGGCACAGGCCCAGCAGCGGGATCTTGTTCTCGCGGGCGTAGGTGATCGCGCCGACCTTGCCGTTGACGCCCCGGTCGCCGAAGCCGCCGGGCACGCAGATCGCGTCGACGTCGCCGAGCTGCGCGGCGGCGTCCTCCGGCGTCTTGCAGTCGTCGGAGGTGACCCACTTGATCTGGACGCGGGCCCGGTTGGCGAAGCCGCCGGCGCGCAGCGCCTCGGTCACCGACAGGTAGGCGTCGGGCAGGTCGATGTACTTGCCGACGAGCGCGACCTTGACCTCGTGGTCGGGGTTGTGGACCCGGTCCAGCAGGTCCTCCCACACCGTCCAGTCGACGTCGCGGAAGGGCAGGTCGAGCTTGCGGACGACATAGGCGTCCAGGCCCTCGGTGTGCAGCACCTTCGGGATGTCGTAGATCGACTTGGCGTCGATCGCGGCGACGACCGCGGCCTCGTCGACGTCGCACATCAGCGAGATCTTGCGCTTGATGGAGGTCGGGACCTCGCGGTCGGCGCGCAGCACGATCGCGTCGGGCTGGATGCCGATGTTGCGCAGCGCCGCGACCGAGTGCTGGGTCGGCTTGGTCTTCAGCTCGCCGGACGGGCCGATGTAGGGGAGCAGCGAGATGTGCACGACGAAGACGTTGTCGCGGCCGACCTCGTGGCGGACCTGGCGGACGGTCTCCAGGAACGGCAGCGACTCGATGTCGCCGACGGTGCCGCCGACCTCGGTGATGACGACGTCGACGTCGTCGGTCGCCATCCGCCGGATGCGGTGCTTGATCTCGTTGGTGATGTGCGGGATGACCTGCACGGTGTCACCGAGGTACTCGCCGCGCCGCTCCTTGGCGATGACCGTGGAGTAGACCTGCCCGGTCGTGACGTTGGCCGAGCCGTCGAGGTCGACGTCGAGGAAACGCTCGTAGTGGCCGATGTCCAGGTCGGTCTCGGCGCCGTCGTTGGTGACGAACACCTCGCCGTGCTGGAAGGGGTTCATCGTGCCCGGGTCGACGTTCAGGTACGGGTCGAGCTTCTGCATCGTGACCCGCAGGCCGCGCGCCTTCAGCAGCGCACCCAGGCTGGAGGCCGTCAGGCCCTTGCCGAGGGACGAAGCGACACCCCCGGTGACGAAGATGTGCTTGGTCGTCATGGCTGTGCTGTTTCGAAAAGCAGCGGGCGGCATAGCCAAGAGGGGGCTCCCGTGGTCGCGAGGTGAGGTGCGTCCGGCGCCGTCCCGCGGAGATCCGGAAGGGTCTCAGGGGGCGCCGAAGCTGCGGTTTCGGGGCTCCTGGTTCGCACAGGCAGACCACCGGTCCACGGGGTACCAGCCTATCAGCGCCCGGACCGGTCCGCCTCCGGCGACGCCCGCCGACCCCTCGCCGCCCCCGGTTGGGACCCACCCGGCCGGGGTATCCGCCCTGGTCACCCATTCGGCCGAGTCGTATTGTCCCGGGGCTTAAGGAGATCACTAGTCTGCCGACATATCCTGCTCGAATATCGCTGCACATCGCCGCCGAGCAGTCCGGCATACGGTGTAACCACGCCACGTCCGGCAATCTAGGCTCGACGCGGGGATCCCTACACACAAGAGACCGCGCATCCGCGCATTGCAAGCGCCCTCAGGGGCGGACGTGGCTGTTCGACTGGAGATGCAACGTGTCCGGGCGCATCGAGGATTACGCACTGATCGGCGACATGCAGACCGCGGCTCTGGTCTGCCGGGACGGGGCCGTGGACTGGGCATGCCTGCCACGCTTCGACTCCCATGCTGTCTTCGCGAGCATTCTCGGCACCGAGGAACACGGGTTCTGGCGGGTCGGTCCCGCGGTCCCGTCCGGCACCCCGGCCCCCCGGGCCGACCGCCGGCGCTATCGCGGTGACTCCCTGGTGCTGGAATCGGAGTGGGACACGCCGCGGGGGACCGTCCGCGTCATCGACTTCATGCCGCCCCGCGAGGACCACGCCCCGCAGCTGATCCGCATCGTCGAGGGGGTCAGCGGCCGTGTCCCGATGCGCTCCGCCCTGCGGATGCGCTTCTCCTACGGGCGGATCGTGCCCTGGGTGCACAAGGTGGACGGTCGCACCGTGGCGGTCGCCGGCCCGGACTCGGTCTGGCTGGACACCGACGCGCAGACCTACGGCAAGGACCTCACGACCTACTCCGACTTCACCGTCGGGCCGGGCGACCGGGTGACCTTCGCCATCAGCTGGCAGCCCTCCCACAAGGGCGCCCCCGACAGCCCGGACGCCGAAGCGGCCTTGGAGGCCACCGCCGACTTCTGGCGGGACTGGGTCGAACACTGCACCTACCACGGCCCCTACCGGGAGGCGGTGGTCCGCTCCCTGATCACGCTCAAGGCGCTGACGTACGCCCCCACGGGCGGGATCGTCGCCGCGCCGACCACCTCCCTCCCGGAGGAGATCGGCGGCGTCCGCAACTGGGACTACCGCTACACCTGGCTCCGGGACGCGGCGATCACCCTCTCCTCGCTGTTGCGCACCGGCTACCGCGACGAGGCGTCGGCCTGGCGGGACTGGCTGCTGCGCGCGGTCGCAGGCGACCCGGAGAACCTGCAGATCATGTACGGGATCGCGGGCGAGCGGGAGCTCGGCGAGACCGAGCTGGACTGGCTGCCGGGCTACGAGAACTCCCGCCCGGTGCGCGTCGGCAACGGCGCCGCCCACCAACTGCAGCTCGACGTGTACGGCGAGGTCACCGAGGCCCTGCACCTCGGCCACATGACGGGCCTGGCCCGCAACGACTACGCGTCGGTGCTCCAGTTGAAGCTGATCCGCTACCTGGAGACGCACTGGAACGAGCCGGACGAGGGCATCTGGGAGGTGCGCGGGCCGCGCCGCCACTTCGTGCACTCGAAGGTGATGGCGTGGGTCGCGGTGGACCGCACGGTCAAGCTCATCGAGAGCGGCGACGTGGACGGCCCGTTGGAGCGTTGGCGCGAGTTGCGCGACGAGATCCACGCCGACGTGTGCGAGAAGGGCTATGACAAGGAGCGCAACACCTTCACCCAGTCCTACGGGTCGAAGGAACTGGACGCCTCCCTGCTGCTGATCCCGCAGATGGGCTTCCTGCCGCCCGACGACAAGCGGGTAATCGGCACCATCGAGGCGATCCAGCGCGAGCTGTCCACCTCCGACGGTTTCATCCTGCGCTACCCGACGGCCGGCGAGGACGCCGGGGTCGACGGCCTGGAGGGCGACGAGGGGGCGTTCTTGGCCTGCTCGTTCTGGATGGCCGACGACCTCGCGATGATCGGCCGGGTCGACGAGGCCCGCCGGCTCTTCGAGAAGCTGCTGTCGCTGCGCAACGACCTGGGGCTGCTGGCCGAGGAGTGGGACCCCAAGCTCCAGCGGCAGGTGGGCAACTTCCCCCAGGCGTTCAGCCACGTTCCGCTGATCGACACGGCGCTGCGGCTGACGGCCAGCGGTGCCTACGGGGGCTGACGCCCGTCCCGGCGCGCTCCATCCGTCCGTCCCGGCGCGCTCCGCCGCGCCGGGACGGTGGCCCCCGCCTAGGCTGGAAGGGTTCTTCGCCCTCTTCGCCCTCCAGGGAAGGAGGGGTGGGTCATGGCGCCCTTCTCCAAGGCGGCCGACGCGCTGGCCGCGCTCCGCGAGGATCTTGCCGGGGAGGTCTTCGCCCCCGGAGATCCCGGCTACGACGAGGCCCGCACCGTCTTCAACGCGATGATCGACCGGCGGCCGGCGGTCATCGCCCAGTGCGAGGGCGTCTCCGACGTCGTCACCGCCGTGCGTTTCGCGCGGGACCTGGACCTGCACGTCGCGGTGCGCGGCGGTGGTCACAGCGTCGCCGGGATGTCCGTCAACGACGGCGGTGTGGTCATCGACCTGCGCCGGATGCACGAGGTGACCGTCCACCCGGCGGCGAAGGCCGTACGGGTCGAGGGCGGGGCCACGATGAGCCACCTGGACCGGGCCTGCGGGCCGTACGACCTGGCGACCACCGGCGGCCGGGCCTCCACGACCGGGGTGGGCGGCTTCGTCCTGGGCGGCGGGAGCGGTTGGCTGGACCGGAAGTTCGGGCTGGCCGTGGACAACCTGCTGGGCGCGGAACTGGTCACGGCGGACGGCGGCGTGGTGGAGGCCACCGCCGACGAGAACCCCGAGCTGTTCTGGGCCCTGCACGGCGGCGGCGGGAACTTCGGCGTCGCCACCTCGCTGACCCTGCGCCTGCACGACCTGCCGGCCATGTCCATGGCGTTCCTGCTCTACCTGCCCGAGCACGGGAACGCGGTGCTCCGCGCCTTCCGCGATGTCGTCGAGGCCGGACCCCCCGAGGTGAGCGGGGCGGCGGTCTACCTGACCGGGCCGCCCGCGGAGTTCGTACCGCCGCACCTGGTCGGACAACTGCTGGCGGGCGCGCTGGTGACCTACACCGGCCCCGAGGAGGAGGTCCGCAAGCTCGCCGAGCCGCTGCTCGCGATCCCGCACGAGGTCGAGATGGTGACGGCCATCCCGTACGCCGATCTCCAATGCATGATCGACGATCCGCCCGGCATGCGGAACTACTGGTCGGCGGAGTACCTGACCGGGCTGCCGGACGAGTTCGTGGACGTCTTCTGCGCCGCCGGGGAGTCCATGCCGGTGCCGACGGGCACCCAGCACCTGGTCCTGCCGCAGGGCGGCGCCGTCGCCTCCGGCCCGCGGGACTGGCCGGTGCCGTACCGCGACGCGCCCTGGGCCGTGCACCCCTTCGGCATCTGGGAGGACCCGGCCGACGACGAGCGGTGCCGGCAGTGGGTCAAGGACGTCCGCGCCGACGCCCGGCCGTGGAGCACCGGCGCGGTGTACCTCAACTTCACCGGCGACGAGGGTCCCGAGCGGGTGGCGGCGGGTCTCGGCGCCGAGAACCTGGCCCGACTGGGTGCGGTGAAGCGGGAGTACGACCCGGACAACGTCTTCCGTTTCAACCACAACATCAGGCCGACGTAGGGGCCCGCGCACAGGCGCTAGGACAGCGCGGTGATCACCTCCCGCGCCGCCCGCTCGCCCTCGGTGGCGCCGCCTTCCATGAACCCCTGGAAGTCGTAGCTGCAGTGCTCGCCGCCGATGTGGACGCGGCCCTGCGCCGTGCCCTCGTACTTGGCGTACCGGTGCAGGTAGCTCGTGGGCCAGTACGAGTAGGCGCCCAGCGAGTACGGGTTCTTGTGCCAGGCCGACAGTTGGGCGCGCCCGTTCCACACGGCCTTGGTTCCGGGGAAGAAGGCGTCCACGCCGGTCAGGACCCGGCCCGCGAGGTCGCGCACGTACGGGTCGGTCTCGGTGGCGAACGGCGAGCCGGGGGTGAGCGCCCCGGCGAGGCTGCCCCCGCCGTACTGGAGCAGGATGCCGCCCGTGCCCGGCTGGACCTTGGTGGTGTCCCAGACCTGCTGGACGGGCGAGTCGGTGAAGCAGTCGCCGGCCGAGACTCCGGGCCAGGGGCCGGTGCCGCGCCAGGGCCGGGCGGTGAACTGCATGTTCAGCTTCGTGCAGTAGCCCATGCGGGCGTCGCGCAGCAGGTTCTTCATCAGCGGGTCGAAGCCCGCCCCGGACAGGTCGATCCGCTGGAGGATCGGCAGGGGCACGCACAGGATGGTGTGGTCGGCGACGACCGTGCGGACGGACCCCGAGTCGTTGAAGGTCAGCGTTTGGGTGCCGTCGGCCGCCACCTTCACGGCGAGCAGCTCACGCCCCATCACGAGCGAACCGGCGGGCAGCGCCTGGGCGATGGCGTTGGGGAGCCGGTCGTTGCCCCCGATGATGTGGTAGCGCTCGTTGGACAGGCCCCAGACGTTGAAGTTGCCCGGGTTGGACTGGTACCCCATCAGCAGGACTAGGGCGAGGGCGGACTGCCGGGTGGTGTCGGCGCCGTACTCGACGTTGTAGGCCACGTCGATGAAGCGGCCGAGTTGCGAGGAGTGGCCGCCCGGGACGCGGGACTCGATCCAGTCGTAGAGGGTCATGTCGTCGAGGGCGACGCCGGCGGGGGTCGCGGAGTTCCAGGACACCTCGCCGGCATCCTGGAGGTCGCGGTGCAGCGCCTGGTAGACGGCCTTGAAGTCCTCGTCGGCCTGGGTGCGCGGGTAGTAGGTGCCGCCCAGCCAGAGGATTTCCTCGGCGCCGTTCGGCCCGCCGCCGAGGAAGTCCTCGACGGGGAGGTTGAAGCGTCGACAGAGCTCCAGGATCTTCTTGTGGCTGGTGTCGATCAGCTCGCCGCCGATCTCGGAGGTCTGGCCGTACGCCCAGTGCGTGCGCTGGCTGTACATGCGGCCGCCGACCCGGCTCGGGTTGGCTTCGTAGAGCGTGCAGGCCACGCCCGCGTCCTGGAGGGTCAGGGCCGCGGTGAGGCCTGATATGCCGGCGCCGACGACGGCGACGCGGGCCGGTGAGACGGGCGGCTTCGGGGCGGGGGCGGACTCGGCGGCGTACGCGCCGGCGGAGGAGGCGAGGACGGTTCCGAGACCGAGGGCGGCGGCGCGGCCGAGCAGTTCGCGGCGGCCGAGGCCGCGGACCTCCTCGACCGGGAGGGCGAGGCGGCGGGCGGCCGCGTGCTCTGCGGCGAGCCGGCGGAGCGCGTGCATCTGGGTCGTACGGGCCATGGCGGGGACTCCTTGTCGGTGGGGCACGCTGGGGTGGGCGACGCTTTCGGTCAGCGGACGGTCACCGCGGCGGGGGCGGCCTCTTCGGCGCGTTCGGCGGAGTCCTCCAGCACGACGCGGCCGATGATCTCGTAGCGCTCGGGGGCCTTGATCTTCAGCCACAGGCCCAGGCCCAGGCCGCCGAAGAAGACGACGCCGACGATCCACGGGATCAGGGTGAAGAAGAACGAGTCGGCGGCGAGCCCGGCGGCGGTCTCCATGTTGACCACCAGCAGGACGACCACGGCGGCCATCGCGATCCCGCCGATCAGCGGGGCCGTGAACGTCTTGAACCAGTGCCGGTCCTCGGGGTGGTTCTTGCGGAAGTAGCCGATCACGGCGAAGGAACACAGCGTCTGGACGATGAGGATCGCCATCGTGCCGAGGATCGCGAGCAGCGTGTAGAGGTGGATGTACGGGTCCTGGCCGGTGAGCCAGAACAGCGCGACCAGCGCGGTGGCGATGGCGGTCTGCACGACCGAGGAGATGTAGGGCGAGCCGTGCTTGACGTGCGTACGGCCGAGGGCGGGGTGCAGGAAGCCCTCGCGGCCGATGGCGTACAGGTAGCGGGCGGCACACTGGTGGAACGCCATGCCGCAGGCGAACGAGCCGGTCAGCAGCAGCCACTGGAAGGCGTTGACGGCCCAGCCGCCGATGAAGGTCTCGGTGGGCGCGAAGAACAGGTCGAGCGGGCTCGCGGAGGCGGAGAGTTCCACGGACTTGGCCAGGCCGTTGCCGGCGATGGTCATCCAGGAGACGTAGATGTAGAAGAGGCCGACGCCGACGACGGAGATCAGCGTCGCCTTGGGGATCACGCGCTTCGGGTCGCGGGACTCCTCCCCGTACATCGCGGTGGACTCGAAGCCGACCCAGGACCAGAAGGCGAAGAAGAGGCCCAGGCCGGCGGAGGCTCCGGTGAAGGCGTTCTTCGGGTTGACCGGCTCGACGGGGATGCCGTCGGGGCCGCCTCCCGCGATCAGGACGGCGGTGGCGACGGCGAAGAGCACGGCGATCTCGGCGACCAGCATCACTCCGAGGGCCTTCGCGGTGAGGTTGATGTCGAAGTGCGCGAGGACGGCGGTGACGGCGAGCATCGCGGCGGCGTAGAGGACCCAGGGCAGGTCGACGCCGAGTTGCGCGTGGACGGTCGTCTTGGCGAAGTACGAGAACACCCCGACGATCGACGCCTCGAAGACGATGTAGGCGAGGACCGCGAGCATGCCGGAGGCCATGCCGGCGATCCGGCCGAGGCCGTGCGAGATGTACCCGTAGAACGCGCCGGCGGCCGTGATGCGCTTGGCCATGGCGACGTAGCCGACGGCGAAAACGGTGAGCACGGCGGTCGCGAAGAGGTAGCCGGCGGGGGCTCCGGTGCCGTTGCCGAAGCCGACCGCGATGGGGAGGTTGCCGGTCATCGCGGTGATCGGCGCGGCCGTGGCGACGGCCATGAAGACCACCCCGACGAGGCCGACGGAGTTGGCCTTCAGCCTTTGGACCCGGGGTGCCGCGGCCGCCGTGGGTGGGGTGCCGGTGAGGTCTTTGCTCATGCCGTCCTCGTTCCTGTCGGGTGGGGCGCCACTCTGTCGGCGAGTGACGCACACCACAATCGGCAAGCGGTCCGATAATCTCCTTGCGTGCCATACGAGTTGTCGGGCCGGAAGGGGACAGATCGGGCTTCGAAACCGCCCGGTGATGTGCCCGGAACGCGGTGGGCGGTACCGTCCCGCGATATGGACAATCAGGGCGGCATCACGGTTCAGCGGGCGCTGGAACTGCCGGGACTGCGCAGCGGACTGCCGGAGGTCGTGGCCTGTGCCGACCGCCTGGGCCGCACGGTGCGCTGGGTGCACGCGGGCGAGGTCCCCAACATCGCGTCCCTGCTCAAGGGCGGGGAACTGCTGCTGACCACCGGCCTGGGCCTGGGCACCCGGCCCGCCGAGCAGCGCGCCTTCGTACGGCGCCTCGCGGACCGGGGGATCGCCGCGCTCGTCGTCGAGCTGGGACCGCGGTTCAGCCGGCTACCCGCGACGATCGTCGAGACCGCCCGCGCCGCCGGTCTGCCGCTCGTCCAGCTCCACCGGGAAGTCCCCTTCGTGACGGTGACGGAGGAGGTCCACACCGAGATCGTCAACGGCCACTACGCCCTGCTCCAGCGCGCCGAGGAAGTCCACCGGCGATGTACGGAGGCGCTGCTGGGCGGTGGCGGTATCCCCCAGGTGCTGCGCATCCTGGCCGATTTCACGGCCAACCCCGTCTTCCTGGAGACTCCGGACGGGCAGTTGCTGTACGCCGCCGGTCCGGCGGGCGGCGACGCCGCCGCGGACCCGCTCCAGGTGTGGGAGGGCCTGCGCGGTCAGCGCGAGGCGCAGCCGTCCGCCAACACGGTGGTCGTCGACGTCCCGGGCGGCGGCCCCGGAACGGGCTCGGTGCGGGCGCGGGTCGTCCTGCTGGGCGTCTCCTCCCCGCTGCTGCCCGTCCACCGGATGGCGGCGGAGCGGACGGCGGGCGTGCTGGCGGTGGTCCTGATGCAGGCCCGTCAGGAGGACGAGCTGGCCGCGCGCGGCCGGGGCGACTTCCTGACCGACCTGGCCGAGGGGCGCATCTCGGCGGAGGACGCCCCGGCTCAGGCCCGCGTCCTCGGGTTCAAGCCCGGCGGCGCGGGGCCGCTCCTGCCGGTGGTCATGCGGCTCTCCTCCGACCTGGGCCCGTCGGGGAACTGGGCGGTGCTGGCCCGGGCGGTGCTGGAGGAGCTGTCGGCGGTCGGCGTGCCGGTGCTGCTGGGGGTGCGGCCGGTGGAGGGCCGGGTGCCGCTGCTGGTGTCCCTGCGGGCCGAGTCGGAGCGCACCGCGGTCGCGGACCGGGTGGCGGCCGCGCTGCGGGCGGGCGTGGAACGCGCGGGCCTGGACCGGGCGGGGGCGCCGCCGGCGGTGGTCGTCGGCGTGCCCGGCAGTTGGACCGCGGCCTCGGCCGGCCTGCGCCACGCGGCGGAGACGGCCACGGCCGCCCACGGCCTGCCGGCCCGGCCCTGGTACGACGCGCGCCGCCTGGACATCGACCTGCTGCTGTGGCGGCTGCGGGAACACCCCGACCTGGCGGCGTTCGTGGACCGCGCGATCGGGGCGCTGCGGGTCCACGACGCGGCCTCGCGCCCGCCGCTGCTGCCGACGCTGGAGACGTACCTGGCCCACGCGGGCCGCAAGGCGGAGACGGCGCGCGAACTCCACCTGAACCGTCAGACGCTCTACAACCGCCTGGCGCGCATCTCGGAGCTCCTGGGCACGGACCTGGACGATCCCGAAACCGTCCTCTCCCTCAGCCTGGCCCTCCGCGCCCGCCGCCACGTGGCCACGCCGCCCTCTTCCTGACGCGCCCCCGCCTTCCTGAGGCGCCCCCGGCACCCCTCGGCCCCAGCGGGCCTCCCGGGCTTCGGGCCGCTGCGCCGGACTCCGTCCGGCGGGGGCCGGGCCCGGCCGGGGCGCCGCTGCGCGCCGTCGTCCCGGGGCTGCGCCCCGGGCCCCGCGCCTCAAACGCCGGCGAGGCCGATACGCGCGGCCCGCCCGCCTCGACCGGGGCTAAAGCCGCCGGCGGTCCATCAGCTCGTCGTACACCGACAGGACCTGCGCCACCGTCTCGTCCTCCGACGGCCACGTCGCCGCCTGGGCCCGCCCCGCCTCGGCGAGCCCCGCCCGGCGGCCCGGGTCGGCGAGGAGGGCCGTCACCGCGTCCGCCAGCGCCCCCGCGTCCCCGTACGGCACCAGCACCGCCGCTTCTCCCACCAGTTCCGGGACTCCCCCGACCCGCGTCGCCACCAGTGCCACCCCGGCCCGCAGGGCCTCCTGTGCCAGCAGCGACCGGCCTTCCCAGCGGCTCGGGAGCACCGCGACATCCGCTGCCGCCAGCAGCCGGTCGGCGTCCCGACGCCGCCCCAGCAGCCGCACCGGGAGGGCCTCCGCCCCGATGCGCCGGGACAGTTCCGCCCGTAGCGGCCCCTCCCCCGCGATCACCAGCAACGGTACGGGGTCCAGCGCCCGCCACTCCCGCGCCGCCTCCAGCAGCAACCCGTACCCGCGCCGCGCCACCAGGCTGCCCACCGCGATCAGTAACGGCCGTTCCACCGCGCCCAGTTCCGCCCGGATCTTCTCGGGCTCCACCGGTTCCGGCCCCGCCGCCCCCGGTACGGCCACCGCCGCCAGCCGCGCGTCCCGCGCCCCGCGCGACCGCGCCAGGTCGACCTGGTCGGAGGAGGCGCCCAGCACCACCGACGCCGCCCGCGCCACGTGCCGTTCCAGCAGCCGGCTCACCCGCCCGAGCGGGCCCGCCGGCTCGGGGGCGCCCCCGTGCCAGGTCACCACCAGCGGTACCCGTCGCCCTCGCCGGTCCCCGCGCAGCGCCAGCGCGGCCCGCATCCCGGCCCGCACCCCGTGCGCGTGCACCAGGTCGGCCCCCGCGCAGGCGGCCCGCAGGGCGGCCGCCGCGTCGGGCGTGAACTCGGCCCCGGCGCCCGTGAAGTCGTACGTGCCCTCCGCCTCGACGGGGGCGCACACCGTCACCCGTACGCCCCGGGCGGCGAGCCCCGTCGCGAGGGAGCGCACGTGCGCACAGCTCCCCGCGCCCGCGCCGCCGAGGACCTGGACGGTACGCAGCGGTTCCCGCCCGTACGGCTGCGCGGAGGCGGGTGGCGAAACCGGGGAGCTGCTCACGGGCCGAAGCTCCAGGGTGAGGGAGTCAGAGACGTGGCCCAGAATGCCAGTCCGCACGCGCGTTCCGGGACCATACGGGTGCGGATCCCGCCGGAGATACCGCCGTACGCCCCCCAGCCTCACCCACACGGGCTACACCCGCGACGGGCTAGGCGTCCGCGCGGGCGGCGGCCAGCAGTTCCTCGGCGTGCGCGCGCGCCGTCACCGAGTCCTCCTGGCCGGCCAGCATCCGCGAGAGTTCGCGGATCCGGTCCTCGCCCTCCAGGACGGTGACCCCACTGCGCGTCACCGATCCGTCGACGGTCTTCTCCACCAGCAGCTGCCGGTCGGCGAAGGCCGCCACCTGCGGCAGGTGGGTGACGACGACGACCTGCGCCGAGCGGGCCAGCTTCGCGAGCCGCCGCCCGACCTCCACGGCAGCCTTGCCGCCGACGCCCGCGTCGACCTCGTCGAAGAGGTACGTCGGTACCGGGTCGGATCCGGCGAAGACGACCTCCACCGCCAGCATGACGCGCGACAGCTCACCGCCGGAGGCGCCCTTGGCGATCGGCCTGGGCTGCGCGCCGGGGTGCGGGGCCAGCAGCAGCTCCACCTCGTCCGCGCCCGAGGGCCCGTACGCGACGGACCGCCCGTCGACCTCTACCCCCTCGGGGTCCTCGGTCTGGCGGATGTCGAAGGTGACCCGGGCGTGCGGCATCGCCAGCGAGGCCAGCTCGGCCGTGACGTCGGAGGCGAACCGCGAGGCCGCCTCCACCCGGGCGTCCGTCAGTGCCTGCGCGAGCTGGGAGAGTTCGGTCCGCAGTCCGTCCCGCTCGGCGGTCAGCTCCGCGATCCGCTCGTCGTCGCCGTCCAGTTCCAGTAGCCGCGCGGAGCCCTGCTGGGCCCACTGGAGGACGGAGTCGACGGAGTCCCCGTACTTGCGGGTGAGCTGGGTGAGGGCCGCCCGGCGTTCCTCCACCGCGGCCAGCCGCAGCGGGTCGGCGTCGAGGTCGTCGGCGTACCCGGCGAGTTCCCCGGCCACATCGGCCAGCAGGATGCCCAGCTCACCGATGCGTTCCGCGAGCGCGCCGAGCGCCGGGTCGTGGGCCCGTACGGACTCCAGCGCCCGGTGCGCGCCCGCGACCAGCGTGTTTGCGTCGATGCCCTCGGGGTCCTCGGGGTTGCCGGCGAGGGCGGCATGCGCGGCCTGCGCGGCCGAGGCGAGCGATTCGGCGTGGCCGAGCCGCTCGGCCTCCGCCGCCAGTTCGGCGTCCTCGCCGGGCAGCGGTTCGACGGCCGCGATCTCGTCCAGCCCGAACCGCAGCAGGTCCGCCTCCTGGGCGCGTTCCCGGGCCCGGGTGGTGATCTCCTCCAGCTCGACGGCGACCGCGCGCAGCCGCCGGTAGGCACCGGTGTACTTCTCCAGGGGGACGGCGACGGCGTCCCCGGCGTACCGGTCGAGCGCCTGGCGCTGCCGGGCCGGGCGCAGCAGTCCTTGCTGGTCGGTCTGTCCGTGGACGGCGACGAGGTCGTCGGCGAGTTCGGCGAGCAGGCCGACGGGCACGGAGCGTCCTCCGACGTGGGCGCGCGAGCGGCCCTCGGCGGAGACGGTCCGGCTGATCAGCAGGGCGCCGTCGTCGAGTTCCGCCCCGGCCTCCTCGGCCCGCAGGGCGGCGGGGGCGCCCGGCGGCAGCACGACGCGACCCTCGACCACGGCCGCCTTGGACCCGATCCGCACCAGGGCCGGGTCGGCGCGACCGCCGAGCAGCAGCCCGAGGCTGGTGACGACCATCGTCTTGCCCGCGCCGGTCTCGCCGGTCACCGCGGTGAAACCGGGCGACAGCTCGACCACCGCGTCGTCGATGACCCCGAGCGACCGTATCCGCATCTCCTCAAGCACGGGACGACGATACCGAGGTTTCACCGGTGCCATGTGACGTCACCCTTCGAGAGTTTCCCGAACGGATGTGCTAATAGCGGGCTAATGCGGGGCCCCGCGCCAGCCCGACACGGGCAGGGCGAACTTGGCCACCAGCCGGTCGGTGAAGGACGCGTGGTGCAGCCGGGCGAGCCGCACGGGTACCGTCCCGCGCCGGACCTCCACCCGCGCCCCGGCCGGCAGCTCCAGCGTGCGCCGCCCGTCACACCACAGGACCCCGTGCGGGGTGCCGGTCTGCACCTCCACCGCCAGCACCGAGTCGGGCGAGGTCACCAACGGCTTCGCGAACAGCGCGTGCGCGCTGATCGGCACCATCAGCAGCGCCTCCACCTCCGGCCAGACCACCGGCCCGCCCGCCGAGAAGGCGTACGCCGTCGAGCCCGTCGGCGTCGCGCAGACGATCCCGTCGCAGCCGAAACCGGACACCGGACGCCCGTCGATCTCCAGGACCACCTCCAGCATCCGCTCCGGCGACACCTTCTGGACGGCGGCCTCGTTCAGCGCCCAGTCCCGGTGGACCACGTCGCCGTTGGTCCGCACGAGCACGTCGATGGTCATCCGCTCCTCGACCTCGTACGCGCACGTCACCACCCGGTCCACGACCTTGTCCAGGTCGTCCCGCTCGGCCTCGGCGAGGAATCCCACCCGGCCCAGGTTGACGCCTAGCATCGGCACCCCCGAGCCCCGCGCGAACTCCGCACCGCGCAGCAGGGTCCCGTCGCCGCCCAGCACGATGAGCAGCTCGCACCCCTCCAGGGCCCCGGGCGTCCCTTCGGCCACCAGCTCCACCTCGGGCGGCAACGGCAGGTCCACCGCCTCGTCGGCGAGGACCCGTACCCCCAGCCCCGATTTCAGCAGCCCCTGCACCACCAGCTCGGCGCTGCGGATGGCCGCCGGCCGCCCGGTGTGCGCGACGAGGAAGACGGTCCGCCCCGCCGTCGAACCCGTCCCGCCCGCTCCTGACGTTCCCGCTCCTGCTGTTCCCGCTGCATCGGTCACTGCGGCCCCTCCGCCACTGCACGATCGACATCCCCCGGGTCGAGTGCCGGTGCCCCCGCCCGCAGCCACAGAAAGTACTCGACGTTGCCCGACGGCCCGGGCAGCGGGCTCGCGGTCACCCCGAGCACCCCCAGCCCCAACTTCCACGCCTGCGCCGCCACGTCCCGTACGGCCTCCGCGCGCAGCTCGGGGCTGCGCACCACCCCGCCGCTGCCCAGCCGGTCCTTGCCGACCTCGAACTGCGGCTTGACCATCAGCACCAGGTCCGCGCCGGGCGCGCAGCACCGTACGAGCGCGGGCAGCACCAGGCCGATGGAGATGAAGGACAGGTCGCCGACGACGAGGTCCACCTCGGCGCCGTCGAGCAGTTCGACGGTCAGCTCGCGGACGTTGGTCCGGTCCTTGACGGTGACCCGGTCGTCGCTCTGCAGGGACCAGGCGAGCTGCCCGTAACCGACGTCCACGGCCATCACGTGGGCGACTCCGGCGCGCAGCAGCACGTCGGTGAAACCGCCCGTGGAGGCGCCGGCGTCCAGCGCCCGGCGGCCTTCGACGACCAGGCCCTGCGGCTGGAAGGCCGCGAGGGCGCCGGCCAGCTTGTGGCCGCCCCGGGAGACGTAGTCGGGGTCGCTGTCGTCCTTGAGGACGACGAGGGCCGCGCTGGTCTCGACCTGGGTGGCCGCCTTGGTGGCGGTGGTGCCGCCCACGGTCACCCGGCCCGCGGCGATCAGCTGGGCCGCGTGCTCCCGTGAGCGGGCCATGCTGCGGCGTACCAGTTCGGCGTCCAGGCGGCGGCGTGCCACTCCTGCCACGTTCGGTTCAGCTCCTGTTTTCGTACGGTCCGGGGACGGGCGGTGCGTCCAGCGCGGTCAGCGCGTCGCGCAACCCCCTGTGCACATCCTCGTACACCTCGACGTGTCCGTCCGCCGTGAGATGGTCGACGGCCGCCAGCCGCTCCAGGAGACCGTCGACCCCGGCGTGGCCGGTGGCGGTGCGTTCGACGCCCAGCGGCGCGGGCCCGGCGGGCTCGGCGGGGGCCTCGGGGGTGTCCGCGGCGGCTTCCGGTGCTTCGTCGGTCATGCTCCGACGCTACCGCGAAGCGCCCCGCGACCACGTATGGCTCTGCGGTACGGTCGTGATCACGATGGCTACCACCGAGGAGTGCCGCGAAGCACTCGACCGACTCTCAGACAACCTGGCCCGCGCCGACGGCGACGTGCGCGGCGCGGTCGCGCTCGACCGCTCCCTCAGCTGCCACATCACCGACCTGGACCAGACGTTCAGGGGCCGCCTCGAAGGCGGCCGGATCCGGGTCGACGCGCTCACCCCGGGGCCGCCCGCCGGCAAGGCGGAGATCCGGCTCGCGATGACGGGCGACGACCTGGTCGCGATGGTCGCGGGCGAGCTGAGGTTCGCCCGTGCCTGGGCCTCGGGCCGGGTCCGGCTGGAGGCCGGCTTCCGTGATCTGCTCCGTCTCAAGAGCCTGCTCTGAGCCCCGGGGCCGGATCGGCCCCGGGCCCCGGTTCCCGTCCGGGCCCGGTGCCGCCCCGAACCCCGTTTCAGGCTGACTGTCGCGCGCGCGCCTTCCGGGCGGCCGGGATCACCAGGGGCGTACCGGTCTCCGGATCCTCGATGATCTGGCAGCGCAGCCCGAACACCTCCTGCACCAGCTCGGCCGTGACCACCTCGGCCGGCGGCCCCTCGGCCACGACGACCCCGCCGCGCAGCGCGATCAGGTGCGTGGCGTAGCGGGCGGCGTGGTTGAGGTCGTGCAGCACCGCCACCAGCGTCCGCCCCTGGCTCTCGTGCAGTTCGGCGCACAGGTCGAGGACATCGAGCTGGTGCTGGATGTCCAGATACGTGGTCGGCTCGTCGAGCAGCAGCAGCGGGGTCTGCTGGGCCAGCGCCATCGCGATCCACACGCGCTGGCGCTGCCCGCCCGACAGCTCGTCCACGGCCCGGCCGGCCAGTTCCGCGACCCCGGTCGCGGCCATCGACTCGGCGACGACCCGCTCGTCCTGCCGCGACCACTGCCGCAGCAGCCCCTGATGGGGGTGGCGGCCACGGGAGACGAGGTCGGCGACGGTGATCCCGTCGGGCGCGATCGAGGACTGCGGGAGCAGGCCGAGGGTCCTGGCCACCTGCTTCGCCGGCAGCGAGGCGATGGCCTGGCCGTCCAGCAGGACCTGCCCGGCCGACGGCTTCAGCATCCGGGCCAGGGCACGCAGCAACGTGGACTTGCCGCAGGCGTTGGGTCCGACGATCACCGTGAAGGAATGGTCGGGGATCTCCACCGAGAGGTCCTCGGCGATGACCCTCCGGTCGTAGCCGAGGGTCACGTTCCGCGCGGTCAACCGTTGGTTCACTTGCCCACTCCTTGCGTCGCTCATACACGTCCCGCCTTGCGCTCGGTGACGAGCAGCCAGAGCAGGTAGACACCGCCGACCAGCCCGGTCACCACGCCCACCGGCAACTGGTCCGCCCCGAAGGCCCGTTGCGAGGCCCAGTCCGACACCAGCAACACCACGGCCCCCATCAGGGCGCCGGTGAGCAGGTTCGGCCCCGGCGAGCGGGTCAGGCGCCGGGCCAACTGGGGCGCGGCGAGCGCGACGAAGCTGATGGGGCCGGCCGCGGCGGCGGCGGCCGTGGTCAGTACGATCGCCGCCGCCATCAGCAGCAGCCGGCTCCGTTCCACCCGGACGCCCAAGGCGTGCGCGGCGTCGTCGCCCATCTCCATCATCCGCAGCGCCCTGCCCTGCCCGAGGACGAGCGGGAACACCACCGCGCAGGTCGCCAGCAGCGGCCACACCTGCGACCAGTCCCGGCCGGCCAGCGAGCCGGTCAGCCAGACCATCGCCCGGGTCGCCTCGACGAGTTTCGCCTTGGTCAGCAGGTACTGGATGAGGGCGATGAGCATCGCGGAGGCGCCGATGCCGACGAGCACGAGCCGGTAGCCGTGGATGCCCTGTTTGTACGCCAGGAGGTAGACGGCGGCGCCCGTCAGCAGGCCACCGACCACCGCCCCCGCCGCCACCGCGGCGGAGCCGCCGTGGAAGACGATGATGGCGGTGAGCGCGCCGACCGCCGACCC
This sequence comes from Streptomyces sp. NPDC046557, assembly GCF_040645975.1. Classification (NCBI taxonomy): domain Bacteria; kingdom Bacillati; phylum Actinomycetota; class Actinomycetes; order Kitasatosporales; family Streptomycetaceae; genus Streptomyces; species Streptomyces sp. NPDC046557. The sequence continues at coordinate 6,364 of NZ_JBEYZH010000009.1, read as the reverse complement.
GTAGCCGAAGCCCAGCAGGTCCGGGGAGCCCAACGGGTTGCGGGACACGGACTGGAAGACAGCGCCGGCCATCCCGAGCGACGCCCCGACGAGCAGCGCGACCAACACCCGTGGCAGCCGCAGGTCGTTGACGATGAAGTCGTCGGCGGGACCGCCCCGGCCCAGCAGCGTCCGCACCACGTCCCAGGGCGCGATCTCGAAGTCGCCGGTGCCGATCAGTACGACCGCCATGACCAGCGCCACGGCCGCCAGCAGAAGCCCGGCCGCCAGGGCGCGCGGCTCCACGCGCAGGGCCGTCCCGCCGGGTCCGCGCAGCACCCGCGACCGGCTCCGCGTGGACTTCCCGGGGTTCGTCGCCGTCGTCCGCGTCACAGTTGGGCCATCCTCTTGCGCCGGACGAGGTGGATGAAGACCGGGCCGCCGACGAGCGCGGTGACGATGCCGACCTGCAGCTCGGCGGGGCGGGTGACGATCCGTCCGATGACGTCGGCGCCCAGCAGCAGTACGGGGGACAGCACGGCGGAGTAGGCGAGCACCCAGCGCATGTCCGGGCCGGTGAACAGCCGTACCAGGTGCGGGATCATCAGCCCGATGAAGACGATCGGCCCGCAGGCGGCGGTCGCCGCCCCGCACAGCAGGGTGATGGCGACCATGGCGCCGATCCGGGTCCGTGTCAGGTTCGCGCCGAGCGCCCGGGCGGTGTCGTCGCCCATCGCCATGGCGTTGAGCGACCGGCCGAGCGACAGCGCCAGCACCGCCCCGACCAGCAGGAACGGGGCGACCTCACGGACGGTGTCCATGGTGGCCGACGCCAGCGAACCGACCGTCCAGAAGCGGAGCTTGTCCAGCGCCTTGCTGTCCATCAGCTGTACGGCGTTGATGTAGCCGACGAGGGCGGCGCTGGCCGCGGTACCGGCGAGCGCGAGGCGCACCGGGGTCGCGCCGCGGCTGCCGCCGAGCACGTACACGACGACCGAGACGACGGCTGCTCCGAGGAAGGCCCACCACACGAACGCGCTGAGCGAGGAGGCGCCGAGGAAGCTGATCGCCGAGACGACGGCGGCGGCGGCGCCCGCGTTGACACCGAGGATGCCGGGCTCCGCGAGCGGGTTGCGGGTCAGCGCCTGCATCACCGCGCCGGACAGCCCGAGGGCGAGGCCCACCAGCACCCCGAGGAGGGTCCGCGGGACCCGCAGGTCGCGCACCACCACGTCGCTCGGGGTTCCCGCGTAGTGGAACAGGCCGTGCCAGACCTGGTCGAGGGGCATCTGCTTGGCGCCGACGGCGATGCTCGCGACCGCGACCAGCGCCAGCGCCGCGAGCGCGGCCGACAGACCGGCCGCGCGGGCGCCATGGCGGGCGCGGGAGGCGGCGACGGGCGCGGCACTCGGTTCGGGGGGACTCTCGACCAACACGCAAGTTAGGTTAGCCTACCCTGCACCAGACGGGTCCCCCGGTCGCGCCTACAGCCCGAGCCGCGCCAGCGCCTTCCCCGCATCCAGCGTCGAAGAGCCCTCCCCGGCCTCCGTCCAGGCCGCCGCACACAGCGCCCGGAGCCCGTCCAGCGGGTCCCCATGCTCCCCGCGCAGGGTGAGTACGCCGTCCAGCGCGACCGCCGTCCAGGCGCCGCAGCGGAACCCGTCCCCGGCCGCCACGACCTCCGGCTGCCCGGTCAGCAACCCGCGCAGGTCCCGGTCCACGTACGTCGGCCGGTGCTTGGGTTCGGCCCGCAGCAACTGCGCCGCGTCCGTCACCCCGGTCAGCACCAACAGCGAGTCCACGTCCCCGTTGAACGCGCCCTCGATGTCGGTGTCCAGCCGGTCCCCCACCACCAGGGGCCGCTCGGCCCCGGTTCGCAGCACCGTCTCCCGGTGCATCGGGGGCAGCGGCTTGCCCGCCACCTTCGGCTCCGCGCCCGTGGCGATCCGCACCACCTCCACGGCCGCCCCGTTGCCCGGCGCGATCCCGCGCGCCCCCGGGATCGTCAGGTCGGTGTTCGACGCGTACCAAGGCACCCCGCGGTTGACCGCGTACGCCGCCTCCGCGAACCGCCCCCACGTCAGGTCCGGGCCGCCGTACCCCTGCACGACCGCCGCCAGGCCCTCCTCGTCGGCGGACTCCACCGGCACCAGCCCGCGCTCCCGCAACGCGACCCGCAGCCCCTCCCCGCCGATCACCAGCACTTTCGACCCCGGCGCCACCTGATCGGCGATCAGCCGGGACACCGCCTGCGCCGAGGTGATCACCTCGCCCGCCTCGGTCGGGATCCCCAGCTCGCACAAGTGCTCCGCGACGGTGTCCGGGGTCCGCAGCGCGTTGTTGGTGACGTAGGCGAGGTGCATGCCCTCCGCGCGGGCGGTGCCCAGCGACTCCACCGCGTGCGCGATGGCCCGGCCGCCCGCGTACACCACCCCGTCCAGGTCCAGCAGGGCCGTGTCGTACGCCTGGTGCAGACTCCGCTCACTGCCCGCGGGACTGGTCCTGCTCTGCCCGGTCATCGTGTCCGCTCCCTCGTCCACTCGATCCTCGATCGAATCCGTCTGCATGTGCCCTGCCCAGGCACTCCCCCGATCATCCCGCACCGTGAGACGCGTCTTACCATGCACCAATGACCACACCTGGTAACGCGGACCGAGGACTGCGCCTGATCCCCTTCCACGGGCTGCGCTATGACCCCGAGCGCGTCGGCAGCCTGGCCGCCGTCACGTCACCGCCCTACGACGTGGTCGTACGACCCGACGGAGTCGACTACCTCGAATCCGCCGACCCGCACAACATCGTCCGCCTGATCCTCCCCCAGGCCGACACCCCCGCCGCCCGCAACGAACAGGCCGCGCGCACCCTGCGCCACTGGCTCGCCGAAGGCGTCCTCAGCGCCGACCCCGAGCCCGCCCTGTACGTCTACGAGCAGCGCAAGCCCGGCGTGCTCCAGCGCGGAGTCATCGGCGCCCTGGCCCTGACCACCGCCGCCGACGGGATCGTGCTCCCCCACGAGGACGTCATGCCGCACGTCGTCACCGACCGCGCCGGCCTGATGCGCGCCACCTCCGCGAACCTCGAACCCCTCCTCCTCACCTACCGCGGCGGCGACCCCGCGACGGGCGCGGCCTCGGTCATCGAACGCACCGCGGAGCGCGAGCCGCTGCTGTCCACGGTCACCGAGGACGGGTTCCGGCACAGCCTGTGGGCCATCACCGACCCCGCCGACCTGGCCGCCGTCACCGCCGACCTCGGCCACCGCCAGGCCCTCATCGCCGACGGGCACCACCGCTGGGCGACGTACCTGCGCCTCCAGCAGGAGCACCCCTCGCCCACCGCCTGGGACTTCGGCCTCGTACTGCTCGTGGACACCGCCCGCTACCCGCTCCAGGTCCGCGCCATCCACCGGATGCTGCGCCGGCTCCCGGCGGCGCGGGCGCTGGCCGCGCTCGACGGATCGTTCCGCGTCCGCCCGATCGATGGCCCGCTCCCGCTCGCCCTGGAAGCCCTCACCGACGCGTCGGAACGCGGCAACGCCTTCCTGCTCACCGGTGACGGCACCTTCCACCTGGTCACCGACCCGGACCCGGCGCTCATCGAACGCACCGTCCGCCACGACCGCCCCGAGGCGTGGCGCCGACTGGACGCGACGGTCCTGCACGCCGCCCTCCTCGACACCCTGTGGCAGATCCCCGACGAGCCGGAGCACATCTCCTACATCCACGACGCCGCCGCCACCGTCGAGATGGCCGAACGCCACGGCGGCACGGCGGTACTGCTGCACCCCGTACGGGAAGATGTGGTCCGGGACCTGGCCCGCCAAGGCGTCACCATGCCCCGCAAGTCCACGTCCTTCGGCCCCAAGCCGGCGACGGGCCTGGTGCTGCGCAGCCTGGACTGACCCCGCGCCACCGGCCGCGGACGTGCGAAAGGGCGGTACCCCGGGAAGGGGTACCGCCCTTTCAGTTCAGCCGTCAGGCCTTGTCGCGGCCCTCGGCGCGCTCCGCGTCGGCGGCGGCGTCGACGGGCTCGTACTCCTCGTCGTCCTCGTCGTAGTACTCGGCCTGGTCGGCGGCGCGCTCGGCAGCCGCCACCTCGGCGTCGTCCACGTCCTCGTCGTCCTGTTCGACGTCGTCGTCCTGTTCGACGTCGTCGTCCGCGAGGTCTTCGAGGTCGCCGTCCTCGTCGTCCGGCACGGCGGCGTCGACGAACTCGACCCCGTCGAGCTCGGCGAGCCGGTCCGAAGCGTCCGTCGCCTGGTCCTTGTCGGCCTCGGCGGTCTTGGCGAACCACTCGCGGGCCTCGTCCTCACGACCGGCCGCCAGCAGGGCGTCGGCGTAGGCGTACCGCAGACGCGCGGTCCACGGCTGCACGGAGTTCGACGCCAGCTCGGGGCTCTGCAGGGTCACGATGGCGGCGTCCAGCTCGCCCATGTCCCGCCGGGCACCGGCAGCCACGAGACGCATCTCGACCTGACCGGCCTTGTCCAGCTTCTGCACCTCGGGCTCACCGGCCATCGCCAGCGCCCGCTCCGGACGGCCGAGGCCGCGCTCGCAGTCGGCCATGACGGGCCACAGCTCGACGGAACCGGTCATGCGCTTGGCGGCACGGAACTCCGCGAGCGCCTCGCTGTACTTCTGCGTGGCGTACGCGGCGAAGCCGGCGGCCTCACGGACGGCGGCGACGCGGGAGGCGAGGCGCAGGGCGATACGGGCGTACGCGTACGCCTGCTCGGGGTCCTCGTCGATCAGCCGGGCCACCATGACCAGGTTGCGCGAGACCTCCTCGGCCAGACCCTTGGGCAGGCTCAGGAGCTCCTGACGCACATCGGCGTCGATCTCGTGACCGGTGATGTCCTCGTCGATCGGAAGCCGCTTGACCGGGTCGCGGTCGCGGTCGGCGCGGAAGTCGCGGTCGCCACCACGGTCGTCGCGGCCACGATAGCCACCGCGGTCGCCACCGCGGTCATCACGGCCACCACGGAACCCACCACGGTCGCCGCCGCGGTCACCGCGTTCGTCGCCGCGCGGGTAACTGGGACGGTCGCCACCACGGTCATCGCGACGCTGGAAACCACCACCGGCGGGACGCCCACCACGGTCGTCGTCACGGCGCGGATAGCTGGGACGGTCACCACCACGGTCATCACGACGCTGGAAACCACCACCCGTCGGACGGTCACCACGGTCATCACGACGCGGGTAACTCGGACGGTCACCACCACGGTCATCACGACGCTGGAAACCACCACCCGTCGGACGGTCACCACGGTCATCACGACGCGGGTAACTCGGACGGTCACCA
>NZ_JBEYZH010000009.1:0-984 GCF_040645975.1 Streptomyces sp. NPDC046557 | reverse complement strand
CCACCACGGTCATCACGACGCTGGAAACCACCGCCGGCGGGACGCCCACCACGGTCGTCATCACGGCGCGGGTAGCTGGGACGGTCACCACGGTCATCACGACGCGGGTAACTCGGACGGTCACCACCACGGTCATCACGACCACCGCGGAACCCACCACGGTCGTCATCACGACGCGGGTAACTCGGACGGTCACCACCACGGTCATCGCGACGCTGGAAACCACCGCCGGCGGGACGCCCACCACGGTCGTCATCACGGCGCGGGTAGCTGGGACGGTCACCACGGTCATCACGACGCGGGTAACTCGGACGGTCACCACCACGATCGTCACGACGCTGGAAACCACCACCCGTCGGACGGTCACCACGGTCATCACGACGCGGGTAACTCGGACGGTCACCACCACGATCGTCACGACGCTGGAAACCACCACCCGTGGGACGGTCACCACGGTCATCACGACGCGGGTAACTCGGACGGTCACCACCACGGTCATCACGACGGGGGTAGCCACCGCCGGAGGGACGGTCACCACCGCCGGCGGGACGGCCACCACGGTCGTCACGGCGGAAGCCGCCGCCACCACCACCGGTCGGACGGCCACCGCGGTCGTCGCGACGGAAACCACCACGGTCACCGCCACGGTCGTCACGGCCCCCGCGGTAGCCGCCCCTGTCACCGCCGTCGTTGCGACGAGGCTCGCGCTCCGGACGATCGTCGGGAGAGTTGGACATGGGTGTGACTCCTGTCTTCGGGGTACCGCTAGTCATTCTCGCGCAACCAACCCATGGCCGCGCTTCGGCGTAAAGAGATACAAAAACAAAAAGGACCCTTGGTCCAGCGTTGAACGCTGGACCAAGGGTCCTTTGAAAGATTGTTCGGCGGTGTCCTACTCTCCCACAGGGTCCCCCCTGCAGTACCATCGGCGCTGAAAGGCTTAGCTTCCGGGTTCGGAATGTAACCGGGCGTTTCCCTAACGCT
>NZ_JBEYZH010000008.1:0-226152 GCF_040645975.1 Streptomyces sp. NPDC046557 | reverse complement strand
CTGCCCGCCATCCGGGTGGGCCCCCGGTGCCCGGCGGAGCCGGGTTTCCTGGGGCTCGGCCCCAGACCCCGCGCCTCAAACGCCGGCGAGGCTGGAATGGCAGGCGGGGCTGAAATGCCCCCCGGCGGCGCTGAATGGGTGCGGCCTGGGGCGCCGGGGGTGGGCGCGCCAGGCCGACACGGGCGCGGCGGGAGCCCCGCCCTCGCAGGTGAGCGGCAGCGTAATGGCAGGGTGGGGGAGTGGATCAGCTCGCTCTGTTTTTCGTACTGCTGCTCGGCGCCGTGGTGACCGTGCCGCTCGGGGACCGGCTGAGGCTGCCCGCCCCCGTGCTGATGACCATCGGCGGGGTGGTGCTCGCGCTCGTGCCCGTCGTGCCGAACGTCGACTTCCCGCCCGAGTACATCCTGCCGCTGGTGTTGCCGCCGCTGCTCTACGCCTCCGCGCAGCGCACCTCCTGGCGCCAGTTCGCCGCCAACGTCCGGCCGATCCTGCTGCTGGCCGTGGCCCTCGTCTTCGTGACCACCGCGGCCGTCGCCGCCGTGGCGAACGCCGTGGTGCCGGGGCTGCCGCTCGCGGCGGCGGTGGCGCTCGGTGCGCTCGTGGCGCCACCCGACCCGGTCGCGGCCACCGCCGTCGCCGGGCAGTTGGGACTGCCGCGCCGGCTGGTGTCGATCCTGGAAGGCGAGGGACTGTTCAACGACGTCACCGCGATCGTGCTCTACCACGTGGCCGTCGGCGCCGCCGTCAGCGGCAGCTTCTCCTGGCCGGACGCCCTCGGGGAGTTCGTGCTGTCCGCCGTGGTCGCCCTGGCGGTGGGGCTGGCCCTCGGTTGGCTCACGCACCGGCTCATGGGGCGGCTCGGCGACGCCACGCTGCAGATCGGGCTGACGCTGCTGGTGCCGTTCGTCGCGTACGTGGTGGCGGAGGAACTCCGGGGCTCGGGCGTGCTGGCCGTGCTGACCACGGCCCTGTTCCTCGCCGAGTACGCGACCGACGCCGACGACGTGCTGGGGCGGCTGGCCGGACACACCTTCTGGGAGATCGTCGACACCCTGGTCACCGGGGTCGCGTTCGGGCTGATCGGACTGGAGCTGCACCACGTCTTCGGTACCGCGCGCGGCCGCGAGGAGCAGATGGCGGGCTGGGCGGCGGCCGTCGTGGCGGTGGTCGTCGGCGTACGACTGCTGTGGCTGCTGCCGGCGGGCTGGCTGGCGAAGCGGCTGCACAAGCGGCGCGACTACGCCGAGGAGATCCCGGTGAGCTGGCGGGAGAGCACGGTCATGTGGTGGGCCGGGATGCGCGGCGTGGCCTCGGTGGCGCTGGCGTTGGCGATCCCGCTGAAGACCGACGCCGGGGAGCCCTTCCCGGGCCGGGACCAGATCATCTTCATCGCCTTCGCCGTGATCATGGTGACGCTGCTCTGCCAGGGGCTGACCCTGCCCTGGCTCGTGCGCCGGCTGGGGGTCGAGGCCGACGAGGACGCGGAGCGCGAGACGGAGCGGCGGCTCGCCGTCCGTGCCGCCAAGGCCGCCAAGCGCCGGCTGCAGGAGATCGAGGGGGCCGAGGACCTCCCCGACGACCTGCTGGAGGTCCTGTACCGCCGGGCCTACGACGTGGGGGCCAGGATCAGCCCCGACATGGTGGACGAGGAACGGCGCGAGGCGTACGCGAAGCGGGTGGAGCGCATCCGCGACGTCCAACGCATCCAACGGGAGATGATGTCGGCCGCCCGGCACGAGGTGCTGGCCGCGCGCAGCGAACCCGGCGCCGATCCGGAGATCGTGGACCGGGTCCTGCGCCACTTGGACGTCCGTAGCCTGCGCAATCCTTAGGGGGCGTCGTAGGAGGGCTCGCGGACCGCCCCTGAGGTCGTCACCCGGGGGAGGGCGTACGGGTGGTGGGCCACCAGCCAGGCGATGAGGCGTTCGCGGACCGCGCAGCGGACGGTCCACAGGTCGTCGGCGTCCTTCGCCGTGACCATCGCCCGCACCTCGACGGTGCTCGGTGTGGTGTCGGTCACCACCAGGCCGCTCGCCCGGCCGTCCCACTCCGGGGTGTCCTTGAGGACGTATACGAGCTGCTCGCGCATCAGGTCGATCGGAGCCGAGTGGTCCAGGTGCAGGAAGACCGTGCCCGTCATCTGGGGGCCGCCGCGGGACCAGTTCTCGTACGGCTTGCCGGTGAAGTAGGAGACCGGCATCGTGATGCGGCGTTCGTCCCAGGTGCGGACGGTCAGGAAGGTGAGGGTGATCTCCTCGACCGTGCCCCACTCCTTGTCCACCACCACGGTGTCCCCGATCCGGACGGTGTCGCCGAAGGCGATCTGCAGGCCGGCGAAGAGGTTGCCCAGCGAGGACTGCGCGGCGATGCCTGCCACGATGCCCAGCACCCCGGCCGAGGCCAGCATCGACGTGCCGACCGTACGCATCGCCGGGAACGTCAGCAGCATGGCCGCGACGGCGACCACGGAGACCACCGCCGTCACCACCCGCTGGATCAGCGTCACCTGGGTGCGGACCCGGCGGACCCGGGCGGCGTCGCGGGAACCGGAGGCGTAGCGCGCGTAGCCGGAGTCGACTATCGCCGTGGCGATGCGGACCAGGAGCCAGGCGGTGGAGGCGATGAGGATCAGCGTCAGGGTGCGGCCGACGCCGTCCGCGTGCCGCGGCAGGATGCGCGACGAGCGGTAGGAGCCTCTGAGCAGCGCGGTGCACAGGACGATCTGGAACGGGACCCGGCAGCGGCGCAGCAGGTCCCACAGGGGTGTTTCGTGGTGTCGGGCATCGGCCCGGCGCAGCAGCACGTCGAGCACCCACCCGGCGAGCAGGGTGATGACCGACGAGCCGCCGATGACGGCGACGGGGCGAAGGACGTTCTCCATCTCCATGCTGGCAACCTAACCCGATCCCCGTTTCGGAAACTGGCACGATGGGGGAATGAACATCCTGCTCTTCCATTCGACGTACGGGCTGCGGCCCGCGGTGCACGCGGCGGCCGACCGGCTGCGCGCGGCGGGACACACGGTCCGGGTCCCCGACCTCTTCGAGGGCCGTACGTTCGCGACGGTCGAGGAGGGCATGGCCCACCGGGACGGGATCGGCCGCGACGAGCTGCTCAAGCGGGCCGTCCTGGCCGCCGCGCCCTACTCCGACCAAGGACTGGTCTACGCCGGCTTCTCCTTCGGCGCCTCCGTGGCCCAGCACCTGGCGCTGCACGACGAGAAGGCGCGGGGACTGCTGCTTCTGCACGGCACCTCGGACCTGGAGGACAGCGCCTCGGTCGACGGGTTGCCGGTGCAGTTGCACGTGGCCGATCCGGACCCGTTCGAACCGCACGACTGGTTGACGGCCTGGTACCTGCGGATGCGGCGGGCAGGGGCGGACGTGGAGGTCCACGGCTACCAGGACGCCGGGCACCTGTTCACCGACCCGGAGCTCGACGACTACGACGCGGAGGCCGCCGAGCAGACGTGGAAGGTCGCGCTGGCGTTCCTCGACACCCTTTAGGCGCGCGGCACGCGGGCAGGGGCCCGGTCCGGCTTCCGCCGGGCCGGGCCCCTGTTCACGTGGTCGCCGTCCGCCGCCGCCGCGACGGGCGCCGATCAGCCACGGGAGGTGCGCTGATCAGGCGCGGTAGGCGGTCCACATGCTCTGCATGCGCGACACCTGGCCGGCCGTGAACTGGTACATGCAGGAGTCGTACGTGTAGTCCATGAAGTTGTGGATCGGGTCGACACCGGTCTTGTTGGTGCAGCTGTCGCGACCCGTCGGGCACTCGAACGCGGCGCTCTGCTCGGCCGGGGTGTCGGCGACGGAGTCGCCGCTGCCCGAGCAGCCGCCCTGGAAGGTGTGGTAGAGGCCCATCCAGTGGCCGACCTCGTGGGTCGCAGTGTCACCCTCGTTGTAGTTGGTCGAGGACCCGCCCGGGAGCGAGCTGTTGAGGATGACAACGCCGTCCATCTTCGGCTGCGAGGCGTAGGAGCTGGGGAAGGTCGCCCAGCCGAGCAGTCCGTTGCCGAGGTTGGCGGTGTAGAGGTTGAGCGCGTTCTTGCCGCCCTTGCGCAGGGCGTTCTTCATGTCCTTCTCGGCCTGGGTGCCGTCGGAGACGTTGTACCAGGCGGCGTTGTCCGTGTAGTCCGTGCCGGCCAGGCTGAACTGGTAGCCGGAGTCCACGTTGCCGGTGCCCTTGCCGCTGTAGGCGGAGTTCAGCACCGAGATCTGGTTGTTGATGTCGGTGGCCGTCAGCTTGCCGGCGGTGCCGGAGGTGATGACGTGCACGTACACCGGGATGGTGGTCGCGGCGGTGGCGCCCGTGCGCAGGCCGTTCAGCTGCTGGGGGCCGAGCTGGGACAGCTTCTTCTTGAGGTCGGCGTCCATGGCCTTGACCTGGGCGTCCGAGACCTCGTTCGGGTCGGCCGCCTGGTGGTTCTTGGGGCGGGCGACACGGGCGTTGGCCGGGGCGGCGGCGGACTGGCCGGGCGTACAGGTCTCGCCGGACTTGGCGACGGCGACGGTCGTGGGGGCCGTCAGCGGGGCGAAGGCCAGGGTGCCGGCCAGGACGGCCGTACCCATGAGGCGGCGGCGGAGCATGGGGGATATGCGGGCGTTGGCGCGCACGTTGACTCCTCGCGAAGCGTGGTGGGGGGTGAGGGACGTCCTCACGCTGACGCGCAGCTTACGTGTGCATGTCATTAGAATGGCAAGATCTCGTAGGTTAAAGATTTGTTGCCGATGACGCCGAAAAGGCGCCTGGTATGAACCAAGCGCCTCCTTCGACCGCAAATTTGACGCTACGTCAGCGAACCGGGCGGTCGGCCCGTTCCACCATCTGCGTGCCGCTCAGGGTGCGGTACGACCGCTCCCACGCCGATGTGGCGTCCTGGCGCCGCTTGTCGGAAACGATGTAGTAGTCCATCTGCGAGCGCTCGGCCGTCACGTCCAGGACGCCGTACCCGTGGGCGTCCATGTCCAGCCACTTGACGTGCCAGTTCGCGGCCTTGATGGCCGATTCGGCGACCAGTGAGGCGGTGTCGGCCGGCACGTGCAGCAGGTCGTCGATGTTGTCGGAAGTCACCGAGGTCACCACGAACTCGGTCGCCGCCGAACCCGAGGCCGGATACGTCGCCTTGTTCACCGGGACGTCGTTCGCCCACGCCATGTGGATGTCCCCGGTCAGGAACACCGTGTTCTCGATGCCCTGGTCCTTCAAGTGGGACAGGAGTTCCCTGCGATCGTCGGTGTAGCCGTCCCACTGATCCACATTGACCGCTATGCCGCCCTCGGGCAGTCCGAGCAGCTTGGTGAGTGGCTGCAGCAGGTGCGCGGGCAGCGAGCCGAAGGCCACCGGTGAGATCATCACGGAGGTGCCGACGAGCTGCCAGGTGGCGCGCGAGGCCGACAGCCCCGACTTGAGCCAGTCCAACTGCGCGCGCCCGGTGATGGTGCGCTCGGGGTCGTCCACCGAACCGCTGCCGACCGCGGCCTGCCGGGAGCGGAAGGTGCGCAGGTCCAGCAGGTGCAGGTCGGCGAGGGTGCCGAACCGCAGCCGCCGGTAGACGGTTCCGGCGATGGAGGGGCGTACGGGCATCCACTCGAAGTACGCCTGCCTAGATCGCGATGATCACGTGCGCGGCGTGCAGCGCCTGAAGGTCGGTGTCCGTCTTGTACGTTCCGTGCCGGGTGCGGTAGTCGGCGAGGTCGAGGATCTCGTGTTTCGGCTCGTGCGGGCGTACGACGTACTTGGCCTCCGGGTAGCCCCCGCTCTCGTACTCGTAGATGTAGTCGCCGAGGTGCAGGACCGCGTCCAGGTCGGCCCGGGCGGCCAGGTGGCGGTAGGCGGAGAAGTAGCCTGCCTCCCAGTTGGCGCAGGAGACCACGCCGAAGCGCACGCCCGCCGTGCTCTTGTCGGCGGCCGGGGCGGTCAGGGTGCGGCCCACCGGGGAGACGGTGGCGCCGGCGGTGAACCGGTACCAGTACGCGGTCTTGGGCCGCAGGCCGCGCACGTCCGCCTTGACGGTGTGGTCGGCGGCGGCCGTCGCGGTGACGGACCCGCTCGCGACGACGCGGGAGAAGGACTTGTCCTCCGCGACCTCCCAGCCGACCCGGGTGTCCGGGCCGAGCCCCGAACCGGGCACCGAGTCGGCGGTCGGGGTGACACGGGTCCACAGCAGGATCCCGTCGGGCAGCGGGTCGCCGGAGGCGACGCCGTGCAGGAAGGCGGGGGCGGTTTCCGCCGCGTGGGCGGCGCCGGCGCCCAGGGTCGCGATCGGCGCCAGCGCGGCCGTGGCGGCGGCGGCCAGGACGACCGTACGGCGGCGCGGATGTGCCGAGGCGGCAGGCGGGAGATGACTGGTCACGGCCGATCATATTACTGACGGGTATGGCCTCGGGATACCCTCGGTAAGGCAACGGGCGGGCGAACTCCAGGAGTTCACCCGCCCGTTGCCCTGCGCGACGTGGCGCGGACCTACGCGGATCAGCCCGCCAGCGCCTTGTCGATCGCCGCCGTGTACGCCTCGGGCGTCGCCGGGGTGTCGATCTTCTTGCCGTCCATCTTGAGGGTCGGGGTGGCCGTCACGCCGGACTTGTTGAACGCCTTGGCCATGTCCATCGCCCACCGGTCGTAGGTGCCGTCCTCGACGGCCTTCTTGAACGCGGCGTTGCCCTTGAGAGCCGGAACCGTGTCCGCGACCTTGATCAGGTAGTCGTCCTTGGCGAAGCTGTCGACGGTCTCGTCGGGGTGCAGCTCCTTCGAGTACAGCGCGGCCTTGTAGTCGAGGAACGCCTCCGGGCTGACGTCCAGCGCCGCGCCCAGCGCGCTCAGCGCGTTCTTCGAGCCCTCGCCCTTGGCGCCGTTGTCGATGAAGGTGGCGCCGAAGTAGTGGAGCTTGTACTTGCCCGCGTCGACGTCCTTGCGCACCTGCGCGCCGACCGACTGCTCGAAGGCCGCGCACGCCGGGCAACGCGGGTCCTCGTAGAGCTCCAGGGTCTTCTTCGCGTCCGCCTTCCCGACGACGACCGTCAGGCCGTCGTCGCCGGTGGTGTTCTTCGGCTTGACCAGCTCCGCCGTGGCGGCCTTCTCCCAGTGGGAGGGCTTGGTGTTCTGCACGACCAGGTAGCCGACGCCGCCCGCGACGGCGAGGACGCCGACGACGCCGACGGCCACCAGCGCCTGGCGGCGCGCCCTGGCCTTCTTGGCCTGCTTCTCGCGTTCGATGCGCAGCCGCTCGCGGGCCGCCGCCTTGCTCGCCTGGCTGTTGCGTGCACTCATGTCGATCTCCGTGGGGTCTTCCGTGATGCGAAAGGGTCGGGGGTCTGCCGTACCGTTCAGGCGCTCGCGAGCGCCCCACGCCGTACGGGAGGTCCCCTCCGTCCCACGGAATGCGCGGGGAACCGGGTACGGGCGCCCGCGCCCTCGGGCGCCGGCCGCACCGCCCGCCGCGCCGGCCCCGCGGTCGCCACCACCGCGGCCACCGCCAGCAGCAGCGGCCGGAAGGCGAGGACGCCCACGGCCCGCAGCAACCGGCCCAGCGCGCGCTCCCCGTACCGCAGCCACGCGGCGGCCAGCAGGCCCGCCGACACGTGGGCGCCCAGCAGCAGCCAGGGCGTCCACGGTCCGGGCGTCGCGAGGAGCGCGGCCGGGTCGGGGGCCGGCCCCGCCACGCCGGTCAGCGGCCCGCCCACCGGGGCTCCGCCGCAGAGCCCGTCCAAGCCCAGCGCGTGCAACGGCCCGGCCACCGGACCGCCCGCCGGGCCGTAACAGAAGTGCTGACCGGCGGTGAAGGCGGTGTCGGCGGCCAGCTCCAGCGGCACCAGCAGCCCGGCGATCGCCCCGAAGCCCCGCTCCCGGCCGGCCACCGCGAAGGCGAGCGCGAACACGGCGGCGAAAGCCCCGCCCACCAGCGCGGGCGGCAGCGACACCCGGGAGAGCAGGACGTGGGAGCCGGTCGAGAGCAGCACGACGAGCGCGCTGAACAGCGCGGCCCGCAGCCCTCGAAGCCCTGCACCGGATATGTCCATCCCGGCGAGTCTGCCACGACTGCCTGTGAATCAGGGCCCGGGGGCCGCGCGGCCCCCGGACTCCGGCGTGAACGGGCCCGACCCCGGCGCGAACGGGCACGACCCCGGCGTGACCAGGACCGCCGCGGAGCGGGGGGGACCGGATCACGGCGCGGGCAGCCGGCTACGGCGTGAGACGGCCGTTGCGGAACAGGTCGACGAAGATCTGGTGGTCGGCGCGCGCCCGGGCCCCGTAGGCGTGGGCGAAGTCGACGAGCAGCTCGCCGAAACCCTCCTCGTCGGCGGCGATGGCCGCGTCGATGGCCCGCTCGGTGGAGAAGGGCACGAGGGAGTGGCCGCTCTCCGCCTCGTCCGCCGAGGCGTGCATGGTCGCCGTCGCCCGCCCCAGGTCCGCGACCACGGCCGCGATCTCCTCCGGGTCGTCGAGGTCCGACCAGTCCAGGTCCACCGCGTACGGGGAGACCTCCGCCACCAGTTGCCCGGCCCCGTCCAGCTCCGTCCAGCCCAGCCACGGGTCGGCGTGCGCCTGGAGGGCCCGCTGGGAGATCACCGTGCGGTGCCCCTCGTGCAGGAAGTACTCCCGCACGGCCCGCTCGGTGATGTGCCGGGACACCGCCGGGGTCTGCGCCTGCTTGAGGTAGATCACGACGTCGTTCTCCAGGGCGTCGCTGTGCCCCTCCAGCAGGATGTTGTACGAGGGCAGTCCGGCCGAGCCGATGCCGACGCCCCGCCGCCCCACCACGTCCTTGACCCGGTACGAATCCGGCCGCACGAGGGACTCCTCCGGCAGGGTCTCCAGGTACCCGTCGAAGGCGGCCAGCACCTTGTAACGGGTGGCCGCGTCCAGCTCCAGGGTGCCGGGACCGGCCGTGAAGCGGCGCTCGTAGTCCCTGATCTCGGTCATCGACGCCAGCAGCTCGAACCGGGTCCGCGACCGGGCCGCGCGCAGGGCCCCCAGCAGCGGCCCCTCGGCGGTGTCCAGGGTGAAGGAGGGGACCTCCTCGTGCTTGGCCCCCGTCGCCAGCAGGTGGATCCGCTCCCGGTAGGCGGCCGCGTAGGTCCGCACCAGATCGCTGATCTGCCCGTCGCTGAGCGCCTTGGTGTAGCCGAGCAGGGCGACGGAGGCCGCGAACCGCTTGAGGTCCCAGGTGAAGGGGCCGACGTACGCCTCGTCGAAGTCGTTGATGTTGAAGATCAGCCGGCCGTTGGAATCCATGTACGTGCCGAAGTTCTCGGCGTGCAGATCGCCGTGGATCCACACCCGGCCCGTCCGCTCGTCCAGGTACGGGCCGCCGTGCCGGTCCCGCTCCAGATCGGCGTAGAACAGGCAGGCCGTACCGCGGTAGAAGGCGAAGGCGGAGGCCGCCATCTTCCGGAATTTCACCTGGAAGGCAGCGGGGTCGGCGGCGAGCAGCTCACCGAAAGCGGTGTCGAACACGTCGAGTATCTGCTCGGCGCGCTGCTCGTTCGTCGTCTCGGGGACCGCCATGGCGGGTTCCTCCTGGTGGCGCGTGTGCCAATCGATTTTCGGACAGGTGCTCCTGGCCGGTGCAACGCCTGACCGTACCGGTGAGTGCCCCGGATGTGTCACCGGCCCGACGTAGGATTCGAAGTCGCCCCCCACTCCCGTCGCCGGAGGACCCCCACCGTGACCAAGCCGCCGTTCACGCACCTGCACGTCCACACCCAGTACTCGCTGCTGGACGGTGCCGCGCGGCTCAAGGACATGTTCAACGCGTGCAACGAGATGGGCATGACGCACATCGCGATGTCCGACCACGGGAACCTGCACGGCGCCTACGACTTCTTCCACTCCGCGCAGAAGGCCGGCGTCACGCCGATCATCGGCATCGAGGCGTACGTCGCCCCCGAGTCCCGGCGCAACAAGCGCCGCATCCAGTGGGGCCAGCCCCACCAGAAGCGTGACGACGTGTCCGGTTCCGGTGGTTACACCCACAAGACGATCTGGGCGGCGAACGCCACCGGCCTGCACAACCTCTTCCGGCTGTCCTCCGACGCGTACGCCGAGGGCTGGCTCACGAAGTGGCCGCGCATGGACAAGGAGACCATCTCCAAGTGGTCCGAGGGGCTCATCGCCTCCACCGGCTGCCCCTCCGGCGAACTCCAGACCCGACTGCGCCTCGGCCAGTTCGACGAGGCCCTCAAGGCCGCCTCCGAGTACCAGGACATCTTCGGCAAGGAGCGGTACTTCCTGGAGCTGATGGACCACGGCATCGAGATCGAGCGCCGGGTCCGCGACGGGCTGCTGGAGATCGGCAAGAAGCTCGGCGTCCCGCCGCTGGTCACGAACGACTCCCACTACACCTACGCGCACGAGGCCACGGCCCACGACGCCCTGCTGTGCATCCAGACCGGCAAGAACCTCTCCGACCCGGACCGCTTCCGCTTCGACGGCACCGGCTACTACCTGAAGTCCACGGAGGAGATGTACGCCATCGACTCCTCGGACGCCTGGCAGGAGGGCTGCGCCAACACCCGGCTGGTCGCCGAGCAGATCGACACCGAGGGCATGTTCCAGTTCCGGAACCTGATGCCGAAGTTCGACATCCCCGAGGGCCACACCGAGGTCAGCTGGTTCCGCGAGGAAACCATGCGCGGCATGCACCGCCGCTACCCGGGAGGCATCCCGGAGGACCGGATGAAGCAGGCCGAGTACGAGATGGACACGATCATCTCGATGGGCTTCCCGGGCTACTTCCTCGTCGTCGCCGACTTCATCATGTGGGCCAAGAACCAGGGCATCGCGGTCGGCCCGGGCCGAGGCTCCGCGGCCGGTTCGATCGTCGCGTACGCCATGGGCATCACCGACCTCGACCCGCTCACCCACGGCCTGATCTTCGAGCGCTTCCTGAACCCCGAGCGCGTCTCCATGCCCGATGTCGACATCGACTTCGACGAGCGCAGGCGCGTCGAGGTGATCCGGTACGTGACGGAGAAGTACGGCCAGGACAAGGTCGCCATGATCGGCACCTACGGCACCATCAAGGCCAAGAACGCGATCAAGGACTCGGCGCGCGTCCTCGGCTACCCGTACGCGATGGGCGACCGGCTCACCAAGGCCATGCCCGCCGACGTCCTCGGCAAGGGCATCCCGCTCTCCGGCATCCTCGACCCGAAGCACCCGCGCTACAGCGAGGCCGGCGAGATCCGCGGGATGTACGAGAACGAACCGGACGTGAAGAAGGTCATCGACACCGCGATGGGCGTCGAGGGCCTCGTCCGCCAGATGGGCGTGCACGCCGCCGGCGTGATCATGTCCAGCGAGACGATCACCGACCACGTACCCGTCTGGGTACGGCACACGGACCAGGTGACGATCACCCAGTGGGACTACCCGAGCTGTGAGTCGCTCGGCCTGCTCAAGATGGACTTCCTGGGCCTGCGCAACCTCACGATCATGGACGACGCCGTCAAGATGGTGAAGGCCAACAAGGGGATCGACATCGATCTCCTGGCCCTCCCGCTCGACGACCCGAAGACCTTCGAGTTGCTCGGCCGCGGCGACACCCTCGGCGTCTTCCAGTTCGACGGCGGCCCCATGCGCTCGCTGCTGCGCCTGATGAAGCCCGACAACTTCGAAGACATCTCCGCCGTGTCCGCCCTGTACCGGCCGGGCCCGATGGGCATGAACTCGCACACCAACTACGCCCTGCGCAAGAACAAGCAGCAGGAGATCACCCCGATCCACCCCGAGCTGGAAGAGCCGCTCGAAGAGGTGCTCGCGGTCACCTACGGCCTGATCGTCTACCAGGAGCAGGTCCAGAAGGCCGCCCAGATCATCGCCGGGTACTCGCTCGGCGAGGCCGACATCCTGCGCCGCGTGATGGGCAAGAAGAAGCCCGAGGAACTGGCGAAGAACTTCACCATCTTCCAGGCCGGTGCCCGCAAGAACGGCTACAGCGACCAGGCGATCCAGGCCCTGTGGGACGTGCTGGTCCCCTTCGCCGGCTACGCCTTCAACAAGGCGCACTCCGCCGCCTACGGCCTGGTCTCCTACTGGACCGCCTACCTCAAGGCGAACTTCCCGGCCGAGTACATGGCCGGCCTGCTCACCTCGGTCAAGGACGACAAGGACAAGTCCGCGATCTACCTGAACGAGTGCCGCCGCATGGGCATCAAGGTGCTCCCGCCGAACGTCAACGAGTCCGAGCCGAACTTCGCCGCGCAGGGCGACGACGTGATCCTCTTCGGCCTCACCGCCGTCCGCAACGTCGGCCAGAACGTCGTGGACTCGATCATCAAGACCAGGAAGGCCAAGGGGAAGTTCTCCTCCTTCCCCGACTTCCTGGACAAGGTCGAGGCCGTCGTCTGCAACAAGCGGACCGTCGAGTCGCTGATCAAGGCCGGCGCCTTCGACGAGATGGGCCACACCCGCAAGGGCCTGGTCGCCCACCACGAATCGATGATCGACAACGTGGTCGCGGTCAAGCGCAAGGAGGCCGAGGGCCAGTTCGACCTCTTCGGCGGAATGGGCGACGAGAACGCCGGCGACGAGCCCGGCTTCGGCCTCGACGTCGAGTTCTCCGACGTCGAGTGGGAGAAGTCCTACCTGCTCGCCCAAGAGCGCGAGATGCTCGGCCTCTACGTCTCCGACCACCCCCTCTTCGGCCTGGAGCACGTGCTGTCCGACAAGACGGACGCCGGTATCTCCCAGCTCACGGGCGGCGAGCACTCCGACGGCGCCGTGGTCACCATCGGCGGCATCATCTCCGGCCTGCAGCGCAAGATGACCAAGCAGGGCAACGCCTGGGCCATCGCCACCGTCGAGGACCTGGCCGGCTCGATCGAGTGCATGTTCTTCCCGGCGACCTACCAGCTCGTCTCCACCCAGCTCGTCGAGGACACGGTCGTCTTCGTCAAGGGCCGCCTCGACAAGCGCGAGGACGTGCCCCGCCTGGTCGCGATGGAGATGATGGTCCCCGACCTGTCCTCCGCCGGGACCAACGCCCCCGTCGTCCTGACCATCCCCACCGTCAAGGTCACCCCGCCGATGGTGACCCGTCTGGGGGAGATCCTGCGCCACCACCGGGGCAACACCGAGGTACGGATCAAGCTCCAGGGGCCGCGCACCACCACCGTCCTGCGCCTCGACAAGCACCGGGTCCAGCCCGACCCGGCGCTCTTCGGCGACCTCAAGGTGCTCCTCGGACCGTCCTGCCTGGCCGGCTAGCCTCCCGCCTGGCCGGCCGGGTCCGCCGCCCCACACGCCCGAGGGCGCGCCCGGAACACCGGGCGCGCCCTTCCCGCAGGTGCGGGTGTCGTCAGTTGTGGCCGAACTTCTTCTCCTTGCGCTTGCCCGCCATGTGCATCGGGCTCGGCGCCGACGACGGCTCGGGGGACGTCTGAACCGAGCTCTTCGCCGGATCCTGGGACTGCGCGCGGTCCGAGGTCTTGGCGGGCTGGCGGTTCTTGTTCTTGGCCATGGGAAGCCTCCGTGAGGGGTGTAGGGGCCAGGGCCGACTTCACCCTCACACAGCACCAGAAACCGCGCATTTTGGATCATCGCCGCGCGTAGTCGTCGACCCACGCCGCTTCCGGCGTGAGATACGCCACGCCGATGATCGAGTTCCGACCTTCAACACCCTTGCGGTCGGGCAGACTCGGGGAAAACCTGTCGAGAACCCCCAGGGAAGAGGGTGGAACGCGTGGACCGCTGCGTCGTCCTGGTGGACGCCGGCTATCTGCTGGGCGCCGCCGCCAGCCTTCTCGCGGGGGAGCCGTCCCGATCCCGCATCACCGTCGACCACGCCGCCCTCATCCAGGGCCTGCGCGAACGCGCCGAGGCCGACACCCAACAGCCGCTGCTGCGGATCTACTGGTTCGACGGCGCGCCGGACCGGGTGCCCCAGCCCGAACACCGGCGGCTGCGCGTGATGCCGCGGGTCACCGTCCGCCTCGGCGCCCTGACCCGAAGCGACGGACGCTGGGCGCAGAAGGGCGTCGACGCGGCCATGCACGCCGAACTCACCGAACTCGCCCGCAACCGGGCCTGCTCGGACGTCGTCCTGGTCACCGGCGACGGCGACCTGCTGCCCGGACTGATGTCCGCGAAGGAACACGGGGTCGCCGTCCACCTGTGGGCCGTCCAGGCCGCCGACGGCGACTACAACCAGTCCGAGGACCTCGTCGCCGAAGCCGACGAACGCCGGGTCCTGGACCGGGCGTGGATCACCCGCGCCGTACGGGCCAAGGACCTCACCGGACTGTGCTCCCCGGCGCCCGCCCCGCGCCCCGAGATCGCCGCCATCCTCTCCGCGCCGCTGCCCGAGGCGGCGCTCGCCGAAGCAGCCCGCAACGGCGCCCCCGCGGCAACCGCCGACAGCGCCGACACCGCCGAGCGCCCCGCGCCCGTACCGGCGCCCGCCGGTGAGGGCACCGCCGAGGGCGCCAGACCCGTACCCACGCCCAAGGACCTCGCCGCCCTGCGCGCCCCCGGCGCCGCCGCCCCGCAGAACGCGGCCGGCTCGGCGCCCGGCCCGGCCGGCAGCGCCCTGCGATGGTCCTCCGACAAGGGCTGGGTCGACCGCGCCGGACCGCTCGGCGAGCCCGCAGAGACCGCCTCCCTGCCCACGCTCGCCCAGCTCACCAGCGCCGAGCAGCGCTGGGCGGACCGGGAAGAGGACATCACCACCGTCGGCGGCGACCCCTTCGAGGTCGGCCAGGTGTTCGCCCGGCGCTGGATGGAACGGCTCCCCGAAACCGTCCACCTGCAAAAACTCGCCACCATGTACCCGCGCATCCCGCACCGCATCGACGGGGAGCTGCTGCGCTACGCCGCCCGGTTCGGCCTGCTCGCCCACAAGGACGACCAGATCGACGAGCACGACCGCTACGCCATCCGCGCCGGCTTCTGGCGCGAGATCGACGTCCGCGCCGCCGCCGAGCACGTGGCGGGCCCGGGGGCCGCCGTGCCGGGGGCGCCGGTGACCCCGGCGCCCGACCAGGGGTGAAAGCCGCGTAGGCTGCTCCCTCGTGAGCACGGGCACAGCAAGCGCGAAACAGGACACGGCACCGGCCGCGGCTGTGACCTCCGAGGCGGGTGCCGGTGACGTCGTCTGCGCGGTGCGCGACCTCGTCAAGACCTACCCGGCGGTGCGCGGCCGGCGCGGCGCCCCCGCCCTGCCCGAGACCCGCGCCAACGACGGCATCTCCCTGGACGTCCGGCGCGGCGAGATCTTCGGCCTGCTCGGCCCCAACGGCGCCGGCAAGTCCACCCTGGTACGGCAGCTCACCGGACTGATGCGGCCCGACACCGGGACCGTGACGCTGCTCGGCCACGACCTCGTACGCCACCCCGAGCGGGCCTCCCGGCTGCTGGCCTACCTGGGGCAGGAGTCCACGGCCCTGGACGAGCTGACCGTGGCGCTCGCCGCCGAGACCACCGGCCGACTGCGCGGACTCGACGCCCGCGCGGCCCGCGCCGCCCGGGACGCCGTACTGGAGGAGCTCGGGCTGACCGCGCTCGCCGGCCGGCCCCTGAAAAAGCTCTCCGGCGGCCAGCGGCGCCTCGCCTGCTTCGCCGCCGCGCTGGTCGGCGAGCGGCCCGTCCTGGTCCTCGACGAGCCCACCACCGGCATGGACCCCGTCGCCCGGCGGGCCGTGTGGAGCGCAGTCGACCGGCGCCGCGCCCGCCACGGCGCCACCGTCCTGCTCGTCACCCACAACGTCATCGAGGCCGAGACCGTCCTGGACCGGGTCGCCGTCATCGACCACGGCAAGGTCATCGCCTGCGACACCCCGGCCGGGCTCAAGACGACGGTGTCCGGCGAAGTCAGGCTGGAGCTGGTGTGGCGCACCGCCGCGCCACTGGAGGTGCCGGAGGTCGCGGAGCTGGCCCCGGCCGCCGTCGTGTCCGGGCGGCGCTGGGTGCTGCGGCTCACCCCCGACCGGGCGCGCGCCGCCGTGGCCGCGGTGACCGGCGGGCCGGCCTTCGCCGCGCTCGACGACTTCACCCTCGCCACGCCGAGCCTGGAGGACGTCTACCTGGCCCTGGGGGGCCGCGCCTCGAAGGGGCTGGTGAAGTCGTGACCACCGCCGTCACCGCGCGGGCGGCCGTCCCCGGACCGCTGGCGCCCCGGGCCCGGTTCTTCCCCGCGCTCGCCGCCGTGTACCGGGCACAGCTGTCCCGGGCGCGGGTGGCGCGGATCCCGCTGCTGTTCGTGGCCACCTTCCAGTCCGTCGGGATCATGATCCTGATGCGGGGGGTGGTGGACGGCGGCTCGGAGGCGCGGGCCGTCGTCGCCGGATCGTCGGTATTGGTCGTCGCCTTCGTCGCGCTGAACCTGCTCGCCCAGTACTTCGGCCAGCTCCGGGCCGGCGGGGGGCTCGACCACTACGCCACCCTGCCGGTGCCGCCCGCCTCCGTGGTGCTGGGCGCGGCCGCCGCCTACGCCTCCTTCACGGTGCCGGGAACGCTGGTGACGGCGGGATTCGGGTGCGTGCTGTTCGGGCTGCCGATGGGCGGGCTGTGGATCCTCGCGGCGGTGGTACCGCTGGCCGGGGCGGCGCTCGCGGGCCTGGGCGCGGCGCTCGGGCTGCTCGCGCCCCGGCAGGAACTGGCCACGCTCGCCGGGCAGCTCGGCATGTCGGCGGCGCTGCTGCTGGGGGTGCTGCCGCCGGAGCGGATGCCCGACGTGATCGTGTGGACGCGGGACCTGCTGCCCTCGACGTACGGGGTGGAGGCGTTCGCCCGGACGTTCGCGCCCGACCCGGACTGGGCGGCGGTCCTGTTCGACCTGGGCGTGTGCGGGGCGGTCGGCGTGCTGTCCCTGGCCGTCGCCACCTGGGCCTACCGGCGGGCGGCGGTCCGCTGACACCGCCGGACCGGGGACCTGGCACGATGTGCGGGTGACCGAAGCCGTGACCCCACCGCCGTCCCCGTCCCCGCTGCCGTTCGACCAGGGCGCGCCGCCGCCCGGGAAGACCACGCCGGGCGATGTCCGGGACGGGGCCGCCGTCGCGCTGGTGGTGACGGTGGCCGGGGTGCTGCTGGGGGTGCTGTGGGCGTGGCTCGCGCCGAAGGTCCAGTACGTGTCCAACGGGGAGGCCGTGTTCCTGCGGAACTCCGAGAGCGAGGCGCGGATCGGCGCCGACGGGACGTACCTGCTGCTCGCGGCCGCATTCGGGTTGCTGAGCGCGGTAGCGGTCTTCCTGTGGCGGCGCCGGGGCGGGGTTCCCCTGGTGCTCGGGCTCGGCGCGGGATCGATGTTCGCGGCGCTGGTCGGCTGGCGGCTGGGACTGCGGCTGGGCCCCTCCTCGAACCTCGCGGCGGCGGCCGCGAAGGCGGGCAAGGGCGTCCCGTTCGACGCCCCCCTGCAACTGCTGGCCCACGGCGCGCTGCTGGCCTGGCCGCTGGTCGCGATCGGCACCCACCTGGCCCTGACGGCCGTCTTCACCCGCCCGGAACCGACCTGGCCGGGGGCGGACGGCTACCCGCCGACCCACGTCCACGCCCCGGACCCGTCACACCCCTGACCCCGGGTCCCGTCGCCGTGCGAGGCCCGGGGCGAATCCAGCCTGGTCGGGGTCCCCGGGCGTCCCCCCGGACGGAGTCTGGGGGGTGGCAAATCCAGCCCCGCCGGCGATTGAGGCGCGGGGTCCGGGGCGGAGCCCCGAAAGCCCGGCGCAGCCGGGGCCGCCGGCGCCACGGCGCCGCACCCGCCCCGCAGGGACCCGGCACCCGCCCCGCAGGGACCCGGCACCCGCCCCGCAGGGAACGGCACGCGCCCCCCGCGACCGCCGGAGGCTACCGTGCGATCGGTGCCACGACGGCCGACGTCAACGCCGTCAACGTCGCCGGAGCCAGCTCGACCTCCAACCCCCGCCGCCCGGCCGACACACAGATCGTGCGGTGCCCCGACGCCGACGCGTCCACCACCGTCCGCAGCGCCCGCCGCTGCCCCAGCGGCGAAATGCCCCCCAGCACGTACCCCGTGGTCCGCTCCGCCAGCGCCGGGTCAGCCATCGCCGCCCGCTTCGCGCCCACCGCCCCGGCCAGCGCCTTGAGGTCGAGCGAGCCCGAGACCGGGACCACCGCCACCGTCAGCACGCCGTCCACGTCCGCGACCAGCGTCTTGAACACCTGCTCCGGGGAGACGCCCATCTTCTGCGCCGCCTCCTGCCCGTACGAGGGGTGCGCCGGGTCGTGCTCGTAGGCGTGCGTGGTGAACTCGGCGCCGGCCGCCGTCAGGGCCGCGATCGCCGGCGTCGCGGCCCCGGCCGCCCCCGCCTTCTTCCTCGCCATCAGTTCGGGCTCGTCGGCGCGCGCGTCAGGTCCACCGCCGGCAGCGACGGCAGGTGCCGGATCACGGCCGTCTCCGCGCGCAGCAGCTTCAGCTCCTCCGCCAGCCTGGTCGCGGTGTCGGGGGCCTGGAGCAGACGCTGCTTCGCCGGGATGTCCAGCACGGCCGCCGCGGCGACCAGGTACGACACCACCGACGGCTCGTCGGGCAGCTCGGGCGGCGCGGCCAGGGACCGCTCGCGCGCCCCCGCAAGCCGCTTCTGGTAGTTCCTGAACGCCCGCAGCACGCCCTCGGCCAGCGCTCCCGCCCCGTCGCCCGCGTCCTCCGCCAACTCCTCCAGCTCCGCGACCAGGTACGGTCCCGAGGCGTCGACCGACAGCAGGCGAACCCGGGCGGTGCCGGTGGCCAGCACCTCGAAGCTGCCGTCCTCCCGCTCCCGGATCGTCGCGGCGTCCGCGACACACCCCACCCGGTGGAACGCCTGGATCGGGTCCGCGCCGAAGCCGGCCGCCGGACCGCGCTCCGGCAGGGTCGTCTGGTCCGGCAGGCCCGGCGCGGTCGGCGCGACCTCCCAGCCGTCCCGGATGGCGACGACCGCGAAACGGCGCGGCTCGTCCTCACCCGACTTCAGCAGTTCGCGCATCATGGCGCGATAACGCTCCTCGAAGATGTTCAGCGGCAGCACGAGGCCGGGGAACAGTACCGAGTTCAGCGGGAAGAGGGGCAGGCGAACGGTGGTCACGAGGCACAGGGTAGTGGCCGGGGGCCCGCGGCCGTCACCCCCGCCTCAGCAGCCGGGAGGCGCCCGCCGCCACCGTCGTGGCCAGGATCCACCCCAGGACCACCAGGGCCGACGCACCCCACTGCCAGGCTCCGCCCGGCTTCCACTGGCCCTCCTGCCCCAGGTCGATCACCGGCAGCAGCAGGTCGAGGGCGTACAGGGCGGCGCTCCACCGCGGGTGCTCGTCCTCCTTGATCGGCGGCGGCGGGTGCTGCGAGAACAGCAGGGTGCCCGCCGCCCACAGGACCGCCATCCACAGCGCCGCCCGCCCCGGCCGGTACCCGTACACCACCGTCCAGTCCTGGAGGTAGCCCCACGCCTTGGCGGCGGGCGGCAGGGTCGCGCGCCGCCGTCGCTGCTTGGCCAGCAGTACCTCCCGGGCGTCGGCGTCCTCCCCACTGGCCCGCAGCACCGCCGCCAACCGCTCGTACGGCTCCGGCGAGTACTCCGCCGTGGCCGCCTCCACCCAGGCCAGCCGTCGCGGTAGCGGGAAGTGCCCACGCGGCGCGAGGATCTCGTACGAGAACCCCTCCATCACCAGCCGACCCGGGCCCGGCCAGCTCGTGGACAGGTCGACCAGCTTGACCACCTTCGCCCCCGACAGCACGACCCGGCCCCGCTCGGGCTGCGCCCCGACGAAGCGCAGCTCCGGCGTGCTGATCCGCCGCAACGAGAGCTCCTGCTCCTGCGACAGCAGGAACCGGGCCCCGTAGAAGTCGATCGCGTCACCGAAGCGGCCGTCGTCCAGGCGCATCCCGCCCTCGCACTCGAACGCCCGCGCGGCCTGGCCGGGCGCGGGGGTCGGGCCCACCCCGTACGGGGGAGTGCCGCCCCCCGAATCGCCCGACGAGGAGTACAGCGCGATCGACGTCAGGTACAGGGTCCGCTCGACCGTCAGCTGCGGCGCGTTCAGCGCGCGCCGCCCGCCCGGGTTGCGCAGCCGGGCCCCGCGCAGGTTCATCGACACGCCGACCTTCGCGCCGCGCAGACTGACCTCCCCGAAGGTCTCCAGCATGTCGCCCTGGAAGTCCTGGGCCACGGACATGCCGTCGGCGGTGATCGCCCGGCCCTTGTTGTCGGGCCGGACCACCGCTCGGCTGATCAGCAGATCGGTGCCGATCTGCGCGTCCGTCAACCGGATGCCCCGCGCCACCCGGGAACCGAGCAGGTGCAGGTCCCCCTCGGTGTGCAGGCGGGCCGCCTCCAGCCGGGGGATCGCACAGTTCACCAGGCGCAGCGTGCAGAGCCGGGTCTCGGACAACCGGATCTCGCTGTCGAAGCGGCACGACTGGAACTCGACGTACGGCTCCACCCTGCCCCCGGACAGTTCCAGCCGCCCCAGGATCCGCACGCCGCGCAGCTTCAGCGCCACCACCCGGCCGGGCACCGGAGGCGGCCCGTGGAGCAGCAGCAGCGCCACCACCTCGGCGCGGACGCTGCGCTCCGGGCCCCAGGGGCGGCCGGCGTGCGGGTCGTCCCGGTCCGCGACACGCGCACTGAGATCACACGTGCGGCCCGTGCGGTAGGCGTCCCACATACGGCGCTCGGCGGCGGTGAGATCCACCGGCCCCGCCTCCACGCGCGCTTCCGTCATGGCGGCCCCCCTCCGCGATCACGTACGCGGCAGTCACCTACGTGTAGGGGAACGCTAAGGGCCGGCTGTGACATCCGGGGCGTGTATCAGCCAGTGATACGGACGAACGGTGCCGGGAGCCGGTCTGAGAGAATTGGGACGTGATCTCTCGTATCGACCTGCGCGGTGACATCCTCCCCGAGGGTGGCGCCCTGCGCGATCTGCTGCCCCGTGCCGAGTTCGACGTGGAAGCCGCCCTGGAGAAGGTGCGGCCCATCTGCGAGGACGTGCATCATCGTGGCACGGCGGCGCTGATCGAGTACGCGCGGAAGTTCGACGGGGTCGAGCTGTCGCAGGTCCGGGTCCCGGCGCAGGCCCTCGCGACCGCCCTGGAGCAGCTGGATCCGGCCGTCCGCGCCGCGCTGGAGGAGTCGATCCGGCGGGCCCGGATCGTCCACCGCAACCAGCGCCGCACCGAGCACACCACCCAGGTGGTCCCCGGCGGCACCGTGACCGAGAAGTGGGTTCCCGTCGAGCGGGTGGGCCTGTACGCGCCGGGCGGTCGCTCCGTGTACCCGTCCTCCGTGGTGATGAACGTCGTGCCCGCCCAGGAGGCCGGGGTCGAGTCGATCGCGCTCGCCTCCCCGCCGCAGGTCGAGTTCGACGGCCTGCCGCACCCGACGATCCTCGCCGCCTGCGCCCTGCTGGGCGTCGACGAGGTGTACGCGGCCGGCGGCGCCCAGGCCGTCGCGATGTTCGCGTACGGCACCGAGGAGTGCGCGCCCGCGAACATGGTGACCGGCCCCGGCAACATCTGGGTCGCCGCGGCCAAGCGCTACTTCACCGGCAAGATCGGCATCGACACCGAGGCCGGCCCGACCGAGATCGCGGTCCTCGCGGACTCCACGGCCGACCCCGTGCACGTCGCCGCCGACCTGATCAGCCAGGCCGAGCACGACCCGCTCGCCGCGGCCGTCCTGGTCACGGACTCCGAGGAACTCGCGGCGGCCGTCGAGAAGGAACTGGAACCGCAGGTCGCGGCCACCAAGCACATCGAGGACCGGATCAAGCCCGCCCTCGCGGGCAAGCAGTCCGCGATCGTGCTGGTCGACACCCTGGAGGACGGCCTCAAGGTCGTCGACGCGTACGGCGCCGAGCACCTGGAGATCCAGACCGCCGACGCCGCCGCCTGGGCCGCCCGCGTACGCAACGCCGGTGCGATCTTCGTCGGCCCCTGGGCGCCGGTCTCGCTCGGCGACTACTGCGCCGGGTCCAACCACGTCCTGCCCACCGGCGGCTGCGCCTGCCACTCCTCGGGGCTGTCCGTCCAGTCCTTCCTGCGCGGCATCCACATCGTCGACTACTCGCGCGACGCCCTCGCCGAGGTCGCCCACCACGTGGTCACCCTCGCCGAGGCCGAGGACCTGCCGGCGCACGGCGCCGCCCTGAAGGCGCGCTTCGAATGGAAGGTGCCGGGACAGTGAGCACCATCGGCATCGACGACCTCCCCATCCGGGACGAACTGCGCGGCAAGTCCCCGTACGGCGCCCCGCAACTCGACGTGCCCGTCCAGCTGAACACCAACGAGAACCCGTACGAGCTGCCCGAACCGCTCGTGCGGCGCATCGCCGAGCGCGTCGCCGACGCCGCCCGCACCCTCAACCGCTACCCCGACCGGGACGCGGTGGAGCTGCGGACCGAGCTGGCCGCGTACCTGACCCGTACCGGCAAGCACCCGGTGGCGCGCGAGAACGTATGGGCCGCCAACGGCTCCAACGAGGTCATCCAGCAACTGCTGCAGACCTTCGGCGGCCCCGGCCGTACCGCGATGGGCTTCGAGCCCTCGTACTCGATGCACGCCCTCATCGCCCGCGGCACCGGCACCGGCTGGATCTCCGGCCCCCGGCGGGAGGACTTCACCATCGACGTGGAGGCCGCCGAGCGGGCGATCGCCGAGCACGCGCCCGACGTCGTGTTCATCACCTCCCCCAACAACCCCACGGGCACCGCGGTCGAGGCCGAGACGGTCCTCGCCCTCTACGAGGCCGCCCAGGCCGCGCGTGCCGAGCGGGGTTCGGCCTCCCTGGTGGTCGTGGACGAGGCGTACGTCGAGTTCTCCCACCGGGACTCCCTCCTCCCGCTCATCGAGGGCCGGCCGTGCCTGGTGGTCTCGCGGACCATGTCCAAGGCGTTCGGCGCCGCCGGCCTGCGCCTGGGCTACCTCGCCGCGCACCCCGCCGTGGTCGACGCCGTGCAGTTGGTGCGCCTGCCGTACCACCTGTCGGCCGTCACCCAGGCGACCGCGCTGGCCGCCCTGGAACACACCGACACGCTGCTCGGCTACGTCGAGCAACTCAAGGCCGAACGGGACCGCCTGGTCGACGAACTGCGGGCCGTCGGCTACGAGGTCACCGAATCCGACGCGAACTTCATCCAGTTCGGCAGGTTCGAGGACTCCCACACCGCCTGGCAGAAGATCCTCGACCGGGGTGTCCTGGTCAG
Organism: Streptomyces sp. NPDC046557; assembly: GCF_040645975.1. Classification (NCBI taxonomy): domain Bacteria; kingdom Bacillati; phylum Actinomycetota; class Actinomycetes; order Kitasatosporales; family Streptomycetaceae; genus Streptomyces; species Streptomyces sp. NPDC046557. The sequence continues at coordinate 203,016 of NZ_JBEYZH010000008.1, read as the reverse complement.
GGACAACGGCGTACCGGGATGGCTGCGGGTCACCGCGGGCACCCCCGCCGAGAACGACGCGTTCCTGGAAGCGGTTCGCGCACTGAAGAAGGAGCAGCAGGCATGAGCCGCATCGGACGGGTAGAACGGACCACGAAGGAGACCTCGGTCGTCGTCGAGATAAACCTCGACGGCACCGGCAAGGTCGACGTCTCCACGGGCGTGGGCTTCTACGACCACATGCTCGACCAGCTCGGCCGGCACGGCCTCTTCGACCTCACGGTCAAGACCGACGGCGACCTGCACATCGACAGCCACCACACCATCGAGGACACCGCCCTCGCGCTGGGCGCCGCCTTCAAGCAGGCCCTCGGCGACAAGGTCGGCATCTACCGCTTCGGCAACTGCACCGTCCCGCTGGACGAGTCCCTCGCCCAGGTGACCGTCGACCTGTCGGGCCGCCCCTACCTCGTGCACACCGAGCCCGAGAACATGGCGCCGATGATCGGCGCGTACGACACGACGATGACCCGGCACATCTTGGAGTCCTTCGTCGCGCAGGCGCAGATCGCCCTGCACGTCCACGTCCCGTACGGGCGCAACGCCCACCACATCGTGGAGTGCCAGTTCAAGGCCCTCGCCCGGGCCCTGCGCTACGCCGCCGAGTTCGACCCGCGCGCGGCCGGCATCCTGCCCTCCACGAAGGGCGCCCTCTAGCCGTGACCGGCCTCAACACCATCCTGATCGTCCTCGGCCTGTTCCTGGCCGGGGGCGTCTACTCCTTCCACAAGCAGAAGATGCCCCTGTCGGTCATCGTCCTGCTCGCCATCGGCTCCGTGATGTGCCTCGCCGCCGGAGTCCTGCGGATCCAAGGAATCTGGGAATGAGCGCAGTCCGCCCCACCAAGACCGTCGTGGTCTTCGACTACGGCTTCGGCAACGTCCGGTCCGCCGAGCGGGCGCTCGCGCGCGTCGGCGCGGACGTCGAGATCACCCGCGACTACGACAAGGCCATGGACGCCGACGGGCTCCTCGTGCCCGGCGTCGGCGCCTTCTCCGCCTGCATGCAGGGCCTCAAGGACGTCCGCGGCGACTGGATCATCGGGCGCCGGCTGTCCGGCGGCCGGCCCGTCATGGGCATCTGCGTCGGCATGCAGATCCTCTTCGAGCACGGCATCGAACACGGCGTGGAGACCGAGGGCCTCGACGAGTGGCCCGGCACGGTCGGCCCGCTCAAGGCCCCGATCGTGCCCCACATGGGCTGGAACACCGTCGAGGCGCCGACCGACAGCCAAGCCTTCAAGGGCCTGGACGCCGACGCCCGGTTCTACTTCGTGCACTCCTACGCGGCGCACGACTGGAGCCTGGAGGTCACCAACCCGCTGATCCGCGCCCCCAAGGTCACCTGGGCCACCCACGGCGAACGTTTCGTCGCGGCGGTGGAGAACGGGGCCCTGTGGGCCACCCAGTTCCACCCCGAGAAGTCCGGCGACGCCGGCGCCCAGCTCCTCACCAACTGGATCGAGACCCTGTGATGCCCGCACCCACGCTTGAGCTGCTCCCCGCGGTCGACGTCCGCGACGGCCAGGCCGTACGCCTCGTGCACGGCGTGTCCGGCAGCGAGACCTCGTACGGCTCCCCGCTGGAGGCGGCCCTCGCCTGGCAGCGCGCCGGCGCCGAATGGCTGCACCTGGTCGACCTGGACGCCGCCTTCGGCACCGGCGACAACCGTGCCCTGGTCGCCGAGATCACCGGCGTCATGGACATCAAGGTCGAGCTGTCCGGCGGCATCCGCGACGACGCCTCGCTCGCCGCCGCCCTCGCGACCGGTTGCACCCGCGTCAACCTCGGCACCGCCGCCCTGGAGACCCCCGAGTGGGCCGCCAAGGCGATCGCCGAGCACGGCGACAAGATCGCGGTGGGGCTCGACGTACGCGGCACCACCCTCAAGGGCCGCGGCTGGACCAGCGAGGGCGGCGACCTGTACGAGACCCTCGCCCGCCTGGACTCCGAGGGCTGCGCCCGGTACGTCGTCACCGACATCGGCAAGGACGGCACCCTGACCGGCCCCAACCTGGAACTGCTGCGCGGCGTCTGCGCCGCGACCGACCGGCCCGTCGTCGCGTCCGGCGGCATCTCCTCGCTGGCCGACCTGCGGGCGCTGTCCGAGCTGGTGCCGCTGGGCGTCGAGGGCGCCATCGTCGGCAAGGCCCTGTACGCGAAGGCCTTCACCCTCGAAGAGGCGCTGCGGGTGGTGTCCGAGTGAGCACCCCCGACGAGGTGCGCCGCATCTCCTCCGGCGGCGCCTACGAGGACGTCATCGGCTACAGCCGGGCCGTCCGGCTCCCCAATGGCCTGGTCCTGGTCTCCGGCTGCACCGCGGCCGACGGCGGCGGCCCCTACGAGCAGGCGATCACGGCCTTCGGTGTCGCCTTCAAGGCGCTGGAGCAGGCCGGCCTCGGCCCCGAGCACGTGGTCCGCACCCGGATGTACCTCACGCACGCCCGGGACGTGGACGACGTCGGCCGCGCGCACAAGGAGCTGTTCGACGCGGTGCGCCCCGCCGCGTCCATGATCATCGTCTCCGGCTTCGTCGACCCGTCCATGGTCGTCGAGGTCGAGGTCGAGGCGTATGGGGGCCCCGATGGTCTCGAAGGAGGGACGGCATGACGCTCGCCGTACGGGTGATCCCCTGCCTGGACGTGGACAACGGCCGGGTGGTCAAGGGGGTCCACTTCCAGAACCTGCGCGACGCCGGTGACCCGGTGGAGATGGCCAAGCTCTACGACGCCGAGGGTGCGGACGAGCTGACCTTCCTCGACATCACCGCGTCCTCCGGGAACCGGGAGACCACCTACGACGTGGTGCGCCGGACCGCCGAGCAGGTCTTCATCCCGCTGACCGTGGGCGGCGGCGTCCGTACGGCCGACGACGTGGACAAGCTGCTGCGGGCGGGCGCCGACAAGGTGGGCGTGAACACGGCCGCCATCGAGCGGCCCGACCTCATCCGGGAGATCGCGGAGCGGTTCGGCCGGCAGGTGCTGGTGCTGTCGGTGGACGCGCGGCGCACCGCGTCCGGCGCGTTCGAGGTCACCACGCACGGCGGTCGCAAGAGCGCCGGCATCGACGCCGTCGAGTGGGCGCACCGGGCCGCCGAGCTGGGCGCCGGGGAGATCCTGCTGAACTCGATGGACGCCGACGGCACGAAGGACGGCTACGACACCGAGATGATCGCGGCGGTGCGCGCGCACGTCCGCGTCCCGGTGATCGCCTCGGGCGGCGCCGGCAAGCTGGAGCACTTCCCGCCGGCCATCGCCGCGGGCGCCGACGCGGTGCTCGCCGCGTCGGTGTTCCACTTCGGCGACCTGCGCATCGGTGAGGTCAAGGACACCCTCCGCGAGGCCGGCCACCCGGTCCGCTGACGGCGTCCCGTGCTCCGGCCGCCTGGCCGGAGCACAGCGGCGCGGAGCGTGGGGCAGGCGTCAGATCCCCAGCTTCGCCACCGTCAGCTTCGCGACGGCCTCCGGCGCGCCGTCCAGTTGCACGGCGGCGGACTCCTGGCGGCCGAAGCAGAACAGCGTCAGCTCGCCCGGCTCGCCCGTGACCGTCACCACCGGTGTGCCCTTGTGGGCGACCGCCGTACGGCCGTCCGGGCGGCGCAGCACCAGGCCGACCGGCGAGCGGCGGCCCGTCAGGCGGGCCAGCTTCTCCAGCCGGGACCAGAGGGCGTCGGAGAAGACCGGGTCCAGCGGGCGCGGGGACCAGTCGGGCTGCGCCCGCCGGACGTCCTCGGCGTGGACGTAGAACTCCACCGCGTTCGCCGCCTCGTCGATCTGCTTGACCGAGTACACGGACATCTTCGGCGGCCCGGTACGGATCAGCCGGATGAGTTCCTCGTACGGCTTGGCCGTGTACTCGTCCATCGCCTTGTCCAGGCGTCCCTTGAGCACGTTCAGCAGCAGACCGCCGGCCGCGTCCGGGCGGCGCTCCCGGACGACCACGTGCGCCGCCAGTTCCCGCGCGCTCCAGCCGTCGCACAGCGTCGGCGCCTCCGGTCCCGCCGCCTCCAACAGATCGGCCAGCAGCAGACGTTCACGCTTCGCATGGGTAGACATGGTGGCCAGCCTACGGCCGGAACCCGCCCCATGCCTGCCCATCAGGCGGACAGCCATCGATGATCATCGCCCTCGCCCGGCACAATGGCCCCATGAGTACGACCTCCCTCGATCCCGCCATCGCCGCCCGCCTCAAGCGCTCCGCGGACGGTCTGGTACCGGCCATCGCCCAGCAGTACGACACCGGTGAGGTGCTCATGCTCGGCTGGATGGACGACGAGGCCCTGCACCGCACCCTGACCACCGGACGCTGCACCTACTGGTCCCGCAGCCGTCAGGAGTACTGGGTCAAGGGGGATACTTCCGGCCACTTCCAGCACGTGAAGTCCGTCGCCCTCGACTGCGACGCGGACACCGTGCTCGTCAAGGTCGACCAGGTCGGGGCCGCCTGCCACACGGGTGCCCGGACGTGCTTCGACGCCGATGTCCTCCCGCTGGCCGCCGAATAGCTAGGTAGGGTCCCACGCCATGGATCTTGAGACGTTCCGCAAGCTCGCGGTCGACCGCCGCGTCATCCCCGTCAGCCGCAAACTGCTCGCCGACGGAGACACCCCGGTCGGCCTCTACCGGAAGCTCGCCGCCGAACGCCCCGGCACCTTCCTGCTGGAGTCCGCGGAGAACGGGCGGTCCTGGTCCCGCTACTCCTTCATCGGCGTGCGCTCCGACGCCACGCTGACCGTCCGCGACGGACAGGCCCACTGGATCGGCGCCGCCCCCGTCGGCGTCCCCACCGCCGGAGACCCCCTCGACGCCCTGCGCGCCACCGTCGAGGCACTGCACACCCCCCCTATGCCTGGCGGCATGGGAGGTGCCCCCACGCGCGACAACGCGACCGGGACGCCGCCCTTCACCGGCGGCATGGTCGGCTACCTCGGCTACGACATCGTGCGCCGTCTGGAGCGCATCGGCGAACACGCCCAGGACGACCTGCGGCTCCCCGAGCTGACCATGCTGCTCACCTCCGACCTGGCGGTCATGGACCACTGGGACGGCACGGTCCAGCTCATCGCCAACGCCATCAACCACAACGACCTCGACACCGGCGTGGACGAGGCGTACGCGGACGCCGTCGCCCGCCTCGACGCGATGGAGGCCGACCTCGCGCGGCCCGCGCCCTACGTGCCGACGCCGCTGCCCGTCTCCGAGCTGCCCGAGTTCTCCGCGCTGTGGGGCGGCGAGAAGTACCAGGCCGCCGTCGAGGACGTCAAGGAACGCATCCGGGCCGGCGAGGCGTTCCAGGTCGTGCCCTCGCAGCGGTTCGAGACCCCCTGCGCGGCGTCCGCGCTGGACGTCTACCGGGTCCTGCGGGCCACCAACCCCTCCCCGTACATGTACCTCTTCCGCTTCGAGAACGGCTTCGACGTCGTCGGCTCCAGCCCCGAGGCGCTGGTCAAGGTCGAGGACGGCCGGGCCATGGTGCACCCCATCGCCGGGACCCGGCACCGCGGCGCCACTCCTCAGGAGGACAACGAGCTCGCCGAGGAGCTGCTGGCCGACCCCAAGGAACGCGCCGAGCACCTGATGCTCGTCGACCTCGGCCGCAACGACCTGGGCCGGGTGTGCGAGCCGGGCTCCGTCGAGGTCGTCGACTTCATGAGCATCGAGCGCTACTCGCACGTCATGCACATCGTCTCGACCGTCACCGGCCGTGTCGCCGAGGGCAAGACCGCCTTCGACGTGCTCACCGCCTGCTTCCCGGCCGGCACCCTCTCCGGCGCGCCCAAGCCCCGCGCCATGCAGATCATCGAGGAGCTGGAACCGTCCCGGCGGGGCCTGTACGGCGGCTGCGTCGGCTACCTCGACTTCGCCGGCGACTCCGACACGGCCATCGCCATCCGTACCGCACTGCTGCGCGACGGCACCGCGTACGTGCAGGCCGGAGCGGGAGTCGTCGCGGATTCGGTGCCCGAGCTGGAGGACAACGAGTGCCGCAACAAGGCCGCCGCGGTGCTCCGCGCGGTGGGAGCGGCGAACCGCCTCCACGGCGTCTGAGCCGGTAGGGGATAGTGGGGTACGTGAGTGCCGTACCCCCGCCCCGAACCGATGCCGCGTCCGCGCCCGAGCCCGAGGCTCCCGACAGCCGTCGCGGCCGCCGCAGCGTGGGCGTCGCCCTGCTGCTCGGCGCGCTCGGCGCCACCGTCGTCCTGCTCGCCACCGGCCGCGTATGGGCCCGTGGCAGCGCCGTCGTCGCGGGGGGATCGCTCCCGCTGAGCGCGGACGGGCAGACCGTCACCGGGCTGCCCGCCGCCCTGGCCATCGTCGGGCTCGCCGCCCTGGTGGCGGTGTTCGCCGTACGCGGCAAGTCCCGACTGCTGGTGTCCGCCCTGCTGGCGCTGAGCGGCCTGGGCGCGGCGCTCGCCGCGGTGACGGCCGCCGACGACCGCCGGGCGCTGGACGAGAAGGCCGCCACCACGACCGCGGACACCGCCGCCCGGGTGGCCGGGCTGACCCACACCCCCTGGCCGTACGTCACCGCCGGCGGAGCGGTGCTGATCCTGCTCGCCGGGCTGCTGGCCCTGCGCTTCGGCAGCGGCTGGCCCGCCATGGGCGGCCGGTACGAGCGCGACGGCAGCCCCCGGACGCGCAAGCCGGCGGTCGTGGACCCGGACCGGCCCGAGGATCTGTGGAAGGCTCTGGACCGGGGCGAGGACCCGACCCACTGACAGCGGGCCGCGCCCGGTGCGGGACAATGGTCATCGAGCGTTCGACACAGACGCGTTTGATTCAGCACTGCGCGACAGAGCAACGAGGAGCAACTCATGGCGGGCACGCACCACGGACACACCCCGGCCGCCTGGACCGGTGTCATCATCGCCTTCATCGGTTTCTGCATCTCCGGCGCCTTCATGGTGCTGGCGAGCCCGCTCGGCTTCTGGGCCGGCCTGGTCGTCGTCGCGCTCGGCGGTGTCGTCGGCCTGGCGATGAAGGCGGCGGGCATGGGCGCCCCGAAGGCGGAGCACGAGGACCTCGCGCAGGTCATCGCCGCCAACAAGCTCGCCACCAAGGTCTGAGCCGGCTGCCGGTAGTCGGCCGCCGCGCCGTCGGTCCCGGAAGGCGCGGTTTCGAGAGGCGCGGCCCCGTCGGGCTGCGCCTTTTGTCATGAGCGGAGAGAATCACCGCGTGGACGCCCCTCACACCCCCTGCCCGGTGCCCGAACGGCCCAGTGCGCCGCCCCCGGTCTCCCGGGCCCGGGCCCTCGCCGCGCCCGTGCTCACGCTGGCAGGGACGGTCGCGGCGTTCACGTACGTGGGCACGGTCGACCCGAACCGGCCGGGCCACTACCCCGTCTGCCCGCTGCTGCGGCTGACCGGCATCCTGTGCCCCGGCTGCGGCGGGCTGCGCAGCGCCCACGCCTTCGCCCACGGAGATCTGGCGACCGCGCTCGGGGACAACGCCGTCGCCGTCCTCGGCTATTTCCTCTTCGCCGCGTTCCTGGCCCTGTGGCTGGTCCGGGCCGCGCGCGGCGGGCCGCCGCCCAGGATCACCCTCAAACCGGTCTACTGGTGGGGCGTGGGAGCGGTCGTGCTGACCTTCGCCGTCGTCCGCAACCTCCCCTTCGGATCGGCCCTGGCCCCCTGAGGCGGGCGGTGCGCGAGGGGAAGCCGGGATTCCGGAGGAAGCGCATATTCCGACTGTCCAGTCCATGGGACACCCGCACGCTCCGTGCGGAGGCCGTGGCGACCTGCGGATACCATTTGAGTGCTGACCTTGCAGTGGAACGTGTCTGCAAGGCGGCCGACCGTCATCGACCCGGAAGGGGGCCGCTCGCGTGAGTGTGCTCGACGAGATCATCGAAGGGGTCCGCGAAGACCTTGCCGAACGGCAGGCCCGCGTGAGCCTCGACGAGCTCAAGGAGCGTGCCGCCAAGGCGCCCCAGGCCAAGGACGGTGTCGCCGCCCTGCGTGGCGACAGCGTCAAGGTGATCTGCGAGGTGAAGCGCTCCAGTCCCTCCAAGGGCGCGCTCGCCGCGATCGCCGATCCGGCCGGGCTCGCCGCCGACTACGAGGCGGGCGGTGCGGCGGTCATCTCCGTCCTCACCGAGCAGCGTCGTTTCGGCGGCTCGCTGGCCGACCTGGAGGCCGTCCGCGCCCGCGTGGACATCCCGATCCTGCGCAAGGACTTCATCGTCACGGCGTACCAGCTGTGGGAGGCCCGCGCCTACGGCGCCGACCTCGCCCTTCTGATCGTCGCGGCCCTCGAACAGGAAGCCCTCGTCTCCCTCATCGAGCGGGCCCAGTCCATCGGGCTGACCCCGCTGGTCGAGGTCCACGACGAGGAGGAGGTCGAGCGCGCCGTCGCCGCCGGCGCCAAGATCATCGGTGTCAACGCACGCAACCTCAAGGACCTCAAGGTCGACCGCTCCACCTTCGAGCGCGTCGTCGAGGCCATCCCCGACCACATCGTCAAGGTCGCCGAGTCCGGCATCCGCGGACCGCACGACCTGATCGCGTACGCCAATGAGGGCGCCGACGCCGTCCTCGTCGGGGAGTCCCTGGTCACCGGACGCGACCCGAAGGCGGCCGTGGCCGACCTGGTGGCCGCCGGCGCCCACCCCGCCCTGCGGCACGGGCGGAGCTGACCCCTGCCGTGCCCGTCTCCCGCTCCTGCGTCCGCACCCGCCCGGGCCCCGGCCCGGCCGGCGTGCCGACGGCGCACGCGCCGCTGGCGCGCGGCTGCCGCCCCCGCGGCTGCCGTGCCCCGGCCCGGCGCGTGCACGGCCGGCGGGTGCGGTACGTGATCGGCTCCGAGCCCGGTCAGGTCAACGGCATGCGATGGCGCCCCTCGACCGCGCCGTGACGACGGCTGCCCCGCCCCTGCACCCCTGAGGTGCCGGCCGGGCACCCTCGTACGGCCCGCCGTCCCGAGCCGCCGGCTCCGGGCGCGGGCCGCTCGTTCCGTATCCCCACCACCGCTGCCGGCGGGGTGCTCGGGTCACGGACCGGCGGCGCAATACGGTGAAATCATCCCGTCGCACCCCGTAGGAGTAGTGGACATGTCCACCCACTCGTTCTTCATCCCGGACCCGCAGGGTCTGGTCCCCAACGCCGAGGGCTACTTCGGCGACTTCGGCGGCAAGTTCATCCCGGAGGCGCTCGTCGCCGCCGTGGACGAGGTCGCCGTGGAATACGAGAAGGCCAAGGGCGACCCGGCCTTCGCGGCCGAGCTCAACGAGCTCATGGTCAACTACACGGGCCGCCCCAGCGCCCTCACCGAGGTGCCCCGCTTCGCCGAGCACGCGGGCGGCGCGCGGATCTTCCTCAAGCGCGAGGACCTCAACCACACCGGCTCGCACAAGATCAACAACGTGCTGGGCCAGGCGCTGCTCACCAAGCGCATGGGCAAGACCCGCGTCATCGCCGAGACCGGCGCCGGCCAGCACGGCGTGGCCACGGCCACCGCCTGCGCCCTCTTCGGGCTCGACTGCACCATCTACATGGGCGAGATCGACACCGAGCGCCAGGCCCTCAACGTGGCCCGCATGCGCATGCTGGGCGCCGAGGTCATCGCCGTGAAGTCCGGCTCCCGCACCCTCAAGGACGCCATCAACGAGGCGTTCCGCGACTGGGTGGCCAACGTGGACCAGACCCACTACCTCTTCGGCACCGTCGCCGGACCCCACCCCTTCCCGGCCATGGTCCGCGACTTCCACCGCGTCATCGGCGTCGAGGCCCGCCGCCAGATCCTGGAGCGCGCCGGACGCCTGCCCGACGCCGTCGCGGCCTGCGTCGGCGGCGGCTCCAACGCCATCGGCCTCTTCCACGCGTTCATCCCCGACGAGGGCGTACGCCTGGTCGGCTTCGAGCCGGCGGGACACGGCGTCGAGACCGGCGAACACGCGGCCACCCTCACCGCCGGCGAGCCCGGCATCCTGCACGGCTCGCGCTCCTACGTCCTCCAGGACGAGGAGGGCCAGATCACCGAGCCCTACTCCATCTCGGCCGGCCTGGACTACCCGGGCATCGGCCCGGAGCACTCCTACCTCAAGGACAGTGGCCGCGGCGAGTACCGCGCGGTCACCGACGACGCCGCGATGCAGGCCCTGCGCCTGCTGTCCCGCACCGAGGGCATCATCCCGGCGATCGAGTCCGCGCACGCCCTCGCGGGCGCGCTGGACCTCGGCAGGGAACTCGGCCCCGACGGACTGATCGTGGTCAACCTGTCCGGCCGCGGCGACAAGGACATGGACACCGCCGCCCGCTACTTCGGCCTGTACGACACCGACGGCGAAGTGGCCGAGAACGAGTTCGCCGAGGGGGACGACAAGTGAGCGCCAACGGAAACATCGAGCTGCTGAGCGCGACCCTCGCCAAGGCGAAGTCCGAGGACCGCGCCGCCCTCGTCGCCTACCTCCCGGCCGGCTTCCCGACCGTGGACGGCGGCATCGAGGCCGTCAAGGCCGTCGTCGCCGGCGGCGCGGACGTGGTCGAGATCGGCCTGCCGCACAGCGACCCGGTCCTGGACGGTCCCGTCATCCAGACCGCCGACGACATCGCCCTGCGCGGCGGTGTGAAGATCGCCGACGTCATGCGCACCGTGCGCGAGGCGTACGAGGCCACCGGCGTCCCGATCCTGGTCATGACCTACTGGAACCCCATCGACCGCTACGGCGTCGAGCGGTTCACCACCGAACTCGCGGCGGCCGGCGGCGCGGGCTGCATCCTGCCCGACCTGCCGGTCCAGGAGTCCGCGCTGTGGCGCGAGCACGCGGTCCGGCACGGGCTGGCGACCGTCTTCGTCGTCGCCCCGAGCAGCCGGGACGCGCGCCTGGCCACCATCACCGCGGTCGGCTCGGGCTTCGTCTACGCCGCCTCCCTGATGGGCGTCACCGGCACGCGCGAGTCGGTCGGCGACCAGGCCCAGGACCTGGTGCGCCGCACCCGGGCCACCACCGACCTGCCGGTGTGCGTGGGCCTCGGCGTCTCCAACGCCGCGCAGGCGAAGCAGGTCGCCGGCTTCGCGGACGGTGTGATCGTCGGCTCGGCCTTCGTGAAGGTGCTGCTGGACGCCCCGGACGCGCAGACCGGGCTGGACGGCGTGCGGGCGCTGGCGGGCGAGCTCGCGAAAGGCGTACGCAGGTCCTGACGCCCGCCGGGCCCGATCGGGGGTTATGTAGCCCGATCGAGTGGAAGTGGGAGCGGGGAGGCACGCGAGTGCCTCCCCGCTTCGTTTGGCCGAACGTGAGCGAGAAGAACGACGGTGCGAACCGCGATGCGACGAAACGATCGGCCAGGGAGCGACTCCTCGCGGAGCGCGAGCGGCAGAAGAAGAAGGACAAGCGCCGCCGGACCCTCATCGTGTCCGCGGCGGTGGTCGGCGTACTCGGCCTGGCCGCTGTCGTCGGCCTGATCGCGGCGAACACCGGCAAGGGCGACAAGTCCGCCAACGCGGGCCCGGTGGCCGCCCCGTCCGGGGCCACCGGCAAGGACGCGCTCGCCATCCAGAGCGGCAAGCCCGAGGCCAAGTCCACCCTCACCGTGTGGGAGGACTTCCGCTGCCCGGCCTGCAAGGCGTTCGAGGACAACTACCGCAGCACGGTCCACGACCTGGAGGCCAGGGGACTGCTCAAGGTCGACTACCACCTGGTCACGCTGATCGACGGAAACATGCGCGGTACCGGGTCCCTCAACGCGGCGAACGCGGCCGCCTGCGCCCAGGACGCCGGTAAGTTCCCCGCGTACCACGACGTGCTCTTCGAGAACCAGCCGCAGGAGACCGACGACGCCTACGCCAAGAAGGCCAGGCTGCTGGAGCTGGCGGGCAAGGTGGCGGGGCTGGACACACCGGCGTTCCGCTCCTGCGTGAACGACAGCACGCACAACAGCTGGGTCGCGAAGTCGCACGAGGCCTTCCGGGCGGCGAAGTTCCGCGGCACCCCGAGCGTGCTGCTGAACGGCAAGGACATCTTCGCCGACCAGGCCAACCCGCTGACCCCGCAGAAGCTCAAGGAGGCCGTGGAGGCCGCCGGCAAGGGGAACGGCGGTGCGCAGCCGGCCCCGAAGGGGAAGGGCTCGCCGTCGCCCGCGGCCTCACCGTCGGTCTCGCCCTCGGCTTCCGCGAAGGCGTCCGCCTCCTCCGCCACCTCGTCTTCCGGGAGCAGGGCCGGCAGTGGCGCGGGCTCGTCCAAGGCAGGAGCCGCGGAGGACTGAGTATCGATTTCACGGCAGGTTGCCGGGCGGGTTGCGGTGGGTACCGCCCGGCAGGGTAGCGTCGGTCCTGCCATGACACTTGCCTATATCCCCAGCCCGTCGACCGGCGTGATCCATCTCGGACCGATCCCGCTGCGCGGCTACGCGTTCTGCATCATCATCGGCGTCTTCGTCGCCGTCTGGCTCGGCAACAAGCGCTGGATCGCACGCGGCGGTAAGCCGGGCACGGTCGCGGACATCGCCGTGTGGGCGGTGCCGTTCGGCCTGATCGGCGGCCGCCTCTACCACGTGATCACCGACTACCAGCTCTACTTCGGCGAGGGCCGCGACTGGGTCAACGCCTTCAAGATCTGGGAGGGCGGCCTCGGCATCTGGGGTGCGATCGCGCTCGGGGCGGTGGGGGCCTGGATCGGCTGTCGCCTGCGCGGGATCCCGCTGCCGGCCTGGGCGGACGCCCTCGCCCCGGGCATCGCGCTGGCCCAGGCGTGCGGTCGCTGGGGCAACTGGTTCAACCAGGAGCTGTACGGACGGCCCACCGACCTGCCCTGGGCCCTCAAGATCAGCGACGGCCCGAACCGGGTCGCGGGCCTCTACCACCCCACCTTCCTCTACGAGTCCCTGTGGTGCGTGGGCGTCGCCTTGCTGGTGATCTGGGCCGACCGCCGCTTCAAGCTCGGTCACGGGCGGGCGTTCGCGCTGTACGTCGCCGCGTACTGCCTGGGCCGCGGTTGGATCGAGTACATGCGGGTCGACGAGGCGCACCACATCTTCGGCGTGCGGCTGAACGTCTGGACGGCGATCGTCGTCTTCGTGCTCGCGGTCGTCTACCTCGTCCTGTCGCAGAAGCTGCGGCCGGGTCGCGAAGAGGTCGTGGAGCCGGACCGGGGGCCGGCGGCCTCCGACGCCGCGGCCGACGCCAAGGACGGCGCCGACGTCCCCGCGGTTTCCGACGCCGCCGTGACCTCTGATGCCGTCGTGGCGTCCGACGCCGCCGGGGCCTTGGAGGCGCGGGGCGGCGCCGAGTCGGCCGAAACCAAGGGTGGGGCCGAGGCGAACCCCGAGGCGGGGGCGGCGGCGGACGCTGCCGCCCAGGAGGAACCGGCTCCCGAGGCGGCTCCGGAGGTCAAGAAGCTCTGATCCGGCTCGGCCGGTACGGAAGGGGGCGTCGCGCGACCGCGCGGCGCCCCCTTCGTGTTCCGTGCGGCCGGGGCAACCGTCAGGAGGGGATGGGGGATTCCCGGCGCGCGAGGGCGACCACCCGTTCCGCCCCGGCCAGCATCGCCGGATCGACGAAACGGCCGTCGGGCAGGGCCACCGCGCCCGGGGTGAGGCGGGCCGCGGCCATGATCTGCTCGGCGGCGACGACCTCTTCCGGGGCGGGGAGGTAGGCCCGTTCGATCACCGGGAGCTGACGGGGGTGGATGGCCGCCCGGCCCAGGAAGCCCAGCGCACGGCCCCGGGCGCAGGAGACGGCCAACGCCTCCAGGTCCCGGATGTCGGGGAACACCGACTGCGCGGGCGGGGCCAGGCCGGCGGCCCGCGCCGCGACCACCACCCGCGAGCGCGGCCAGTCCAGGCCCGCCTCGGAGCCGATGCCCAGATCGGCCCGCAGATCCGCCTCGCCGAGGGACAGCCCGCGCAGGCAGGGGTGGGCGCGGGCGATCTCGTAGGCCCGTTCCACACCCAGCGCGGACTCCAGCAGCGCGTACAGGGGCACCCCGCCGGTGCGGTCGGCGACCGTCGTGATCTGCTCGGGCGCGGAGATCTTGGGCAGGCGCAGGCCCGCGAGACCCGGCAGGCCGGTGAGCGCGGTGAGGTCGGCGCCCGCCCAGGGGGAGTCCAGCGCGTTGACCCGGACGTGGACGGGGACCGTGGGCCGCTCGGTGAGCAGTTCGGCGGTCGCGGCGCGGGCGTACTCCTTGCGGGAGAGCGAGACCGCGTCCTCCAGGTCCACGATGACGGCGTCGGCCCCCGAGTGGAGGGCCTTCCAAACCACTTCGGGCCGGTCACCGGGTGCGTACAACCAGGTGAGGATCATAGGACCCCTTCCTTGCGGAGAGCGGTGATCTCGGCCTCGGTCAGGCCGAGTTCGGTGAGGACGGCGTCGGTGTCGGCGCCGTGCGGACGGCCCGCCCAGCGGATCGCGCCGGGCGTCCCGGACAGCCGGAAGAGGACGTTCTGCATGCGCAGCGGTCCCAGCTCCGGGTCCTCGACCTCGGTGAGGGTGCCGAGCGCCGCGTACTGCGGATCGACCATCACGTCGCGTACGTCGTTGACGGGGGCGACGGCCGCTTCGGCCTCCTCGAAGGCGGCCACCACCTCGTCGGCCTTGTGCCGGGCGATCCAGCCGCCGACCGCCTCGTCGAGCACCGGTGCGTGGGCGGCCCGGCCGGAGCCGGTCGCGAACCAGGGCTCGGCGATCAGTTCGGCCCGGCCGACCAGGCGCAGGACGCGTTCCGCGACGGACTGGGCCGAGGCGGACACTGCCAGCCAGCGGCCGTCCGCGCTGCGGTAGGTGTTGCGTGGGGCGTTGTTGGTGGAGCGGTTGCCGGTGCGGGGCTGGACGTAGCCGAGCTGGTCGTACCAGAGCGGGTGCGGACCCAGCACCGTGAGGATCGGCTCGATGATGGCCAGGTCCACGACCTGCCCCCGCCCGGTGCGGTCGCGGCCCGCGAGCGCCGTCATCACGGCGTACGCGGTGGTCAGCGCGGCGATGGAGTCGGCGAGCCCGAACGGCGGCAGCGCGGGCGGGCCGTCCGGTTCCCCGGTGATCGCGGCGAAGCCGCTCATGGCTTCCGCGAGGGTGCCGAAGCCGGGGCGGCGGGCGTACGGGCCGTGTTGGCCGAAGGCCGTCACGCGGGCCAGGACCAGGCGCGGGTTGGCGGCGGACAGCTCCGGCCACCCCAGACCCCACCGTTCCAGGGTGCCGGGACGGAAGTTCTCGATGACCACGTCGGCGGTGGCGGCCAGCCGCAGCAGGGTGTCCCGGCCGCCCGGCGTGGACAGGTCGAGGGTCATCGTCCGCTTGTTCCGCCCGAGCAGCTTCCACCAGAGGCCGATGCCGTCCTTGGCGGGGCCGTGGCCCCGGGAGGGGTCGGGGCGCACCGGGTGCTCGACCTTGACCACCTCGGCGCCGAAGTCGCCCAGCAGGGTGGCGGCGAGGGGTCCGGCGAAGAGGGTCGCCAGGTCGAGGACGCGCAGCCCGGCGAGGGGGGCGGTGGCACGGGCGGCGCTGCCGGTCGTGTCGGCGGTGGTGCCGGGCGGGGCGGTGGCGCCGGGCGGGGCGGTGGTGCCGGTCATGGCCGCGCCGCCGCGAAGGCGTCGGTCTCGGCACGGGTCGGCATCGAGTCCTGGGCGCCGGGCCGCTGCACGGACAGCGCGGCCGCCGCCGACGCCCAACGCAGGGCCTCCGGCACGGGACGGCCCTCACCGAGGGCCACCGCGAGCGCTCCGACGAACGTGTCCCCGGCGGCGGTGGTGTCCACCGCCCGGACCGGGGGCGCGGGCAGGGTCAGCGGCTCGCGGTCCCGGGCCGCGTAGAGGACTCCGGCCGCCCCGAGGGTGACCACCACCTCGGGCACGACCCGGAGCAGGGCCTCGGCCGCCGCGTACGGGTCGGTGAGCCCGGTGAGGGCGGCGGCCTCGTGCTCGTTGGGCACCAACACGTCGATGACATCCAGTAGTTCGGGCGGCAGCGGCTGGACCGGGGCGGGCGTGAGGACGGTTCGGACGCCGTGCGACCGGGCGGCCCGCGCCCCCGCGAGGACGGCCTCCAGGGGCAGTTCGAGCTGGAGGAGCAGGCAGTCGGCGGCGCCGATCCGGGAGTCGTCGCCCGTTTCCAGACCGGTGACGAGGCCGTTCGCACCCGGGATGACGATGATGCTGTTGGCGCCCTCCGCGTCGACGGTGATGTGCGCGGTGCCGCTGGGGCCCTCGACGGTGCGCAGCGAGGCCGTCTCGACCCCGGCGTCCGCGAGCGCGTCGCGCAGCCGTACACCGAACGCGTCGGCGCCCACCGCCCCGATCATCACCACCTCTCCGCCGCAACGGGCGGCGGCCACCGCCTGGTTGGCGCCCTTGCCGCCCGGGACCGTACGGAAGGCGGTCCCGGTGACGGTCTCGCCGAGCCGGGGGGCCTTGGGGACGTAGGCGACGAGGTCCATGTTCGTACTGCCGAGCACGGCGATGGCCGTCATGAGCGGGCTGCCTCCTGTGCGGTGAGGTGGGCGAGGGTGTCGAAGCCGACGCCGTCGAAACCGGCGACGGTGGTGGCGAGGCGGTTCTTCAGCGGCGCGGCCCAGCGGTGCGGGACCTCGCCCGCGACGAGCGCGGCGAGGGAGCCGGCGGTCGCGCCGTTGGAGTCGGTGTCCCAGCCGCCGGACACGGCGCGGCACACCGAGTGGGTGAAGTCGCCGTCGGCGTGGGTGAGGGCGGCGGCGATGAGCGCCGTGTTGGGGACGGCGTGGACCCAGTGGTACTGGCCGTGGCGGGCGTGGAGTTCGTCCACGACGCGGTCGAAGTCGGCGTACCGCCCGGCGGTGTCGACGGCGTGACGGACGGCGGCGGCGAGCCGTGAGCGGGGTGGCACGACGGCCAGGCCGGCACGGAGCGCGGTGTGTACGTCGGCGTGGCCGGTGGCGGCCTCGGCGATGGCGGCGGCGACGAAGAGGGCCGCGTAGACACCGTTCGCGGTGTGGCTGAGGACGGCGTCGCGGTAGGCCGAGGCCGCGGCGGCGGCCGGGTCGCCGGGGTGGGTCCAGCCGTGGACGTCGGCGCGGATGAGGGCGCCGATCCACTCGCGGAAGGGGTTGTGGTGCGTGGCGGTGGCCGGGGGTTCCAGACCGAGGAGGAGGTTGCGGTACGCGACGCGCTCGGCGGTGAAGGTGCGGCCGGCCGGGAGCTCGTCGAGCCACAGGCGGCCGACGTCGGCGGTGGTGAAGGCCTTGCCGTGGCGCTGGAGGAGGAGCAGGCCGAGGAGGGGGTAGTCGAGGTCATCGTCCTCGGGGGCGCCGTCGATGTTCTCGGCGAGGGAGGTGGGGGCGGAACGGCGGTTCCAGGGGTACGCGGCCAGCAGCCCGGCAGGCACGCCGCGGGCGGTGAACCAGTCGTCGAGGGGCCAGTTGCCGGTGGCGCGGGCCAGTGCGCGGATGCCGTCCAGGGGCAGCTTCTCGACCGGCTTCCCGAGCACGCACCCGACGGCCCGCCCGACCCAGGCGGCCTCCAGCCGCGCCACGAACCGTGCGTCCGGGACGCCGGGGCGGGGGCCGAGGTGTGCCCCGGGGTCCGCGCCGGCGGGGCGGCCCTGCGGCGCCGGCGGGTGGGCCGGAACCCCCTGACCGGGGTGGGGGCGTGCCGAGGACCCCGCCTGGGGGAAGGGGAGTGCTTCCGGCGCCGGGGCGGGTGCGGACGGGAGGATTTGCGGCCCGCGGCCGGGGTGAGGGTGTGCCTCCGGGTGGGGGGCCGGGCTCGGGTTGTTCCCGGGGTGGGGGCCCGGGAGCCGGTCCGGGTGCGTTTGGGGCCCCCGGCCGGTCAGGCGGGTCTGCGGCGCCGGCGCGTGGGCGGGGTGCGCCCCGGGCGTCGGGGCGGTCGTCGGTTCCGGCGTGGGGGTGGTGGGGGTGGGCCAGGTGGCGGTGATGGCCTGCCAGGAATCCGGCTCGTCCGGGGCCGAGGGGGAGGGGAGCGCCGCCAGCGCGGTGAGGAGGTGGTTCGCCAGGGCGCGGAGTTCGGGGTCGGCGGGGGAGGGGGAGGCGCCGGCCCGGTCCGGGGCCGGGTGCCCGCCGGCCGCGAGCCAGGCGTGCAGCAGCGGTTCCGCGTCCCGCCCGTCCTGCGCGGCCTGCCGCAGCTCGTGGCCGACCAGGTCCTCCGGCTGGACCCACGTCAGCCGTACGGTCCCGGCGAGTGCGCCGTGCGCCGGGCGCGTTGCCGGAACCGGTTCGGTCCCTCCCGGTTGGGCCGTACCGGCCGGCCCGGGCCCGGTCACCCCAGGCCCCGCTTCAGCCCCGCGGGCCCGTGACGACCGTCGCCTCGTGCGCGCCGACCGGCCGGTCGTGCCGGTCCGGGGTCGCCGGCGAGGTGGCGTTGGCCGGTCCGGGCGTGGGGCGGCCGGGCCGGCCGGGGGCGGTGGGCGGTTCGGGGCGTCATCGGGGGATTGCGATCGAGGTGAAGGCCGCTTCGTGGGCGCGGCGTCGGGAGCGGTCCCGGGCGAAGACCTCGCGGGCCACAGCCGCCAGCGCCGCCGCCGGGGCGTGGAGGTCGAGGCGGCTCGCCTCCGCGACCCGCTTCGCCCAGACCTCCGGTACGGCCGCGAGACCGTTCAGGGCCCCCGACAGCGCCCCCGCCATCGTGGCGGTCGAGTCGCAGTCCCGTCCGTAGTTCACCGCTCCGAGCACCGCGCCCTCGTACGCCCCGCCCGCGACCAGCAGCATGCCGAGGGCGATCGGGAGTTCCTCGATCGAGTGCAGCCGCGACGGCCGCCGGGCGCCCAGCGACGGCTCGCGGTAGTCGGGTCCGACCGAGTCGTACGGGGCGACCGCCTCCCGCAGCGGGACCAGCGCCGACTCGAAGTCCCGATGGCCGCGCGCGACGTCCCGGACCGCCTCGATGGCCGCCCGGGTGCCGTCCTTCGCCAGGGACACGGCCGTGTCCACCACCGAGCCCGCCGTAGCCCCCGGCACGCACGCCGCGGCCACCGCCGCCGCGAACACGCCCGCCGCCTCCCGCCCGTACGAGGACTGGTGGGCCCCGGCGACGTCCAGCGCCTCCGCGTACGCTGCTTCGGGATGGCCCGCGTTGACCAGCCCGACCGGCGCCATGTACATCGCCGCCCCGCAGTTGACGATGTTTCCGGTACCCGCCTCGCGCGGGTCGGCGTGCGCGTAGTGCAGCCGCGTCACGATCCACTTCTCCGCGAGGAAGATCCGCTGGAGGGGCAGCGCGTCGGCTTCGAGTTCCGGGATCCAGCGGGGGTTCGTCATCAGGTCCGGTACCAGGTGGTCGGCGACCGCGTAGGCGTCGAGGTGGTCGCGCACGGCCTCGTAGACCCGTACCAGGGCGTGCGTCATCAGGGTGTCGTCGGTGACGTGCCCGTCGCCCTTGTGGTACGGGGCGATGGGGCGGGCGGTGCGCCAGTCCTCGTACCAGGGGCCGACGATGCCGTGCACGCGGCCGCCGTGCCGCTCGACGATCCGGTCCGGGGACCAGCCCTCCACCGGGCCGCCGAGGGCATCGCCGACGGCCGCGCCGACCAGACAGCCGGCCGCCCGGTCGTCGAGCGAGAGGGGGGTGAGCGTCATGTCCGAATCATCCCTTGGGGTGCGGGCGCCGCGTGGGCGCGGGGCCGAGTGTCTTGGGACCGGGTGGCTTGGGGCGAGGTGAGTTCCGTGCGGGCGAGGAGCGCGGCGAGCTCGACCAGGTCGGTTCCGGCGAGGCGGGGGAGGGCGCAGCCGGAGAGGGTGCGGCAGGCTTCGCGCCAGGCGGCGGGGAGGCAGTCGCCACCGCCCAGGGCACCGGTGAGGGCCCCGGCGAGCGCGGGTGCGGAGTCCGCCACGCGCGAGAGGCAGGCGGCGGCGGGAACGGCCTCGGCGACGTTGCCCCGGGCCGCGCTGACCAGGGCGAGTGCGACGGGTACGGTCTCTGCGGCGGCGATCCCGTAGCTGTAGACGTGGTCGACGATCTGGTGCTCCAACAGCGGGACCAGGGCGAAGGCACCGCCGCCGGCGTCGGCGCGGGCGAGCTTGACGGCGTGGCGGGCGTTGCGGCCGATCTCGGTGGCTTCGGGGAGTTGCTCCAGGGCGGCGTCGACGGCGGCGTCGGTGTCCCCGCCGGCCAGGGCGGTGGCGAGGGCGGCGGCCATGGCGCGGGCGCCGTGGACGCCGTCGCCGTCCTGGGTGTAGCGGGCGTCGAACTCGGCGAGGTCCGCCGCCGCGCGGGGGTCGCCCGGGTGGACGACGGCGAGGACGCAGGCGCGGACGCAAGCGGCGTCGTCGAAGTAGTGCGGGTTGTCGTGACCGGTGGCGGGCGGGCGCAGGCCGGCGGCGAGGTTGCCGAGGCCGGCGCGGACGGAGATGCGGGCGCGCAGGGGCAGGACGGCGGACTCCACCTCGGGCGCGCGTTCGGCCGCGGCGGCGACCTCGCTGGCCAGTGCGTTCCAGGCGAGGTCGATGGCGGCGCGCATCCGGCGGGACCGGGAGAGGTCGCTGAGCAGGACACCGGCGGCGGTCAGGACGGACTCGGCGGCGAAGGCGGCCCATTCGGCGTCGTCGGAGGGGCCGAGGCGCAGGGGTTCGGGTGGCTGGTTGAGGGCGATGGGGACGGGGAGGGTGGTGGTGGCGTTCTGCTCGGCGAAGGTGTCGAGCTCGCGGGTGAGACGACGGGTCCACTCCGGCATCCGACTGGCCCGGTGCCGGGCGGCGGGCCATCCGGCGGCGTCGCCTGCGGCGAGCCCGAGCAGCAACCCCTCGATCCGCCGGGGCCCGTCCGGGGCAGCCGATACGGCACCCGCCCGCGCGGTGGCGGGTCCTGTACGGGCCTGCGCCCCGCGGGCCCGGACGCCGGCCCGGGCGCCGGGCGGGGCGGCCGTCGGGGGGACCGCCCGGGTGGCGGTCGGGGTACGGGCCTCAGGGCGCGTGGGGTCGGCGGGGCGCTCCCCCTCCGTGGGACCGGTCCGCGGACGGCCGCCCCCGGCCGGATCGGCGGAGCCGGTGGCGTACGGCCCGGTCACCCCGCCGTAGCCGGCCCCGCCCTGCCGCACCCAGCCGCCGCCGGGGCTGCCGTCTCCGGGCCGGTCGCCCGTAGGGGTTCGCGCCGGGTCAGGCCCCGCCGGTTCCGGTGCCGGACGGAGGTGGTCCGGCGGGGTTGCGGCCGGGTCCGGTTCGGTTGCCGCCGGTGCGGGACGCTGGTCGCGCGGGCTGCGGGCGGGGCTTTCCCCGCCCGCGCCGGCCGTACGGTCCCGGCCGTGGCGGGGGGCAGCCGGGTCCCGCTCGGCCGCCCCGGGGGCGCGGGGCGGCTCCGTCGGTTCCGGGGGGCGAACCGGCCGGGCGTCCGGCGCGGGGTCGGGGAGCGCCGGGCGGGGGGTCGGTTCGTAGGGAGGCGGCGGGGTCACCGGGTCGGCTCGGTTTCCGGGGTGAGGAGGTCCGCGATGTCCAGGACGTGGTAGCCCCGCATGGAGGGGAGGCAGCTACCCCGTACCGGCCCGATCGCCGACGCCCACGCCGTCGGGATCGCCCGCACCCCCGACAACGCACCCGACAGCGCCCCCGCCACCGCCGCCGTCGTGTCCGCGTCGCGCCCCATGTTGACCGCTGTCAGGACGGACTCCGCGAAGTCCCCGCGGGCAGCCGCGAACGCCCCGAACGCCAGGCCCACGGCCTCCGGGGCCAGGTCCGTCCACGGGTAGCCGCCGATCACCACCGCCGAGCGCACCGCCCGTTCCCCGCGCGGGGCCGCCGTCACGGCCCTGCGCAGGGAGCGCGCGGTCCAGGAGTCCGAGGGGATCACCGACAGGGCCGCCGAGACCACCGAGGCCGGGGAGCCGCCCGCCATCGCCGCCGCGACGCCGGCCGCGACCGCCTGGCCGCCGTAGATGCCCTCGCCGTCGTGGCTGACCGAGCCGTCGATCGCCACCAGCCGCGCGGCCTCCGCCGGCCGCCCCGCCGCGAACACCCCGAACGGGGCCGCCCGCATGGCCAACCCGTCCGACCAGGCGTGCCGGTGCTGCGCCGAGATGGGCGCGGCCAGGCCCCGGCGGAGGTTCTCCAGGGTGCCGCGCTCGGAGAAGCCCGCGCCCCGGAACGGCCCCTCGTCCAGGTCGGCGATCCAGTGGTGCCAGGCCCGTTCCACGTGGGCGACCGCGAGCGCCGACCCGTGGCGGGCGAGCAGCAGCCCGGAGAAGATCGCGTACTCCGTGTCGTCGGTCCCCGCCGGATCGTCGGAGACGAACCCCTCGATCCGGCCCCACTTCGCCCGGATCTGCGACGGCTTCATGTTCTCCGCGGGGGCGCCCAGCGCGTCACCCACCGCCAGTCCCAGAAGCGCGCCCCTGGCCCGTTCGAGGAGGATCTGCGGATCGCATGCAATCAGCTCCATCGCGCGCCTCTCCACTTGATGGGACTCATCATGAGCCCTTGGGGGATTTGTGCCACGGGATGACGTTTGTCGCTCGCCGCGAAACACCCCCCGAACGTCGCCGTCACCCGGTCGCCGACCCGCGAAACCCCAGGTAAGTACGGCCTTCCTTGCTGGCGGACGAAGGAAATCGTGCGTAGTTTCGAGATGTTCAGGGGGAGTGGCCGCCTGCGCGTCGCCTTCGCGTACCCGCTCGCACGAAAGAACTCGAAAAGGCTCGAAAAGGCTCGGCGAGGCTCGAAAGGGCTCGGCAAGGCTCGACATAGGGGAGATCCGGCGCATGTCCATCATCGACACCGAAGCACCACTGCACACCGCCCACCGCGACAACCACACCCACCGTGACGTCAACGGCGGATGGCTGCGGCCGGCCGTGTTCGGTGCCATGGACGGACTCGTCTCCAACCTCGCCTTGATGACCGGTGTGGCGGGCGGTGCGGTGGCCCCGCAGACCATCGTCATCACCGGCCTGGCCGGCCTGGCCGCCGGCGCCTTCTCGATGGCCGCCGGCGAATACACCTCGGTCGCCTCGCAGCGTGAGCTCGTCCTCGCGGAACTCGACGTCGAACGCCAGCAGTTGCGCAAGCACCCGGTCGACGAGATGGAGGAGCTGGCCGAGCTGTACGTATCGCGCGGTGTCGAGCCCGCCCTCGCTCGCGAGGTCGCGATGCAGCTCTCCCGCGACCCGGAGCAGGCGCTGGAGATACACGCCCGCGAGGAACTGGGCATCGACCCCGACGACCTGCCGTCGCCGCTGGTCGCCGCCGTCTCGTCGTTCACCTCGTTCGCGCTGGGCGCTGTGTTGCCCCTGCTGCCCTACCTGCTCGGCGCGACCGCCCTGTGGCCGGCCGTGCTGCTGGCCCTGGTGGGTCTCTTCGCCTGCGGGGCGGTCGTCGCCCGGGTCACCGCCCGGTCGTGGTGGTTCAGCGGGGTGCGCCAGCTCGTCCTGGGCGGCGCGGCCGCCGTTGTGACGTACATCCTGGGAACCTGGATCGGCGGCGTCGTAGGCTGACCGGCGCAGGAGTGAGACACTATGCAGAGCACCGCATAAATTAATCATTACCTCGCGGTTTCGAGCACATCACCGCAGGGAATCACACCAGGGCTCCCCATGGCCGCCCGGCCGCGGGGAGCTTCAGGGCAATGAAGCCCTCGCCCACGGGCGAACCCACGGGCAGTGCCCCCGGCAATGAAGCCGAGGGGTGAAGCCCGCCTCCCGGCTCCGGGACCTCTCCTTTCTGCCTGCGCCACGGCACGCGCGGTGTCCGCATGGTGGAACGTGATATCCACTTCGCGGGATCGCCGTCATCATGTAACCTGCACGAAATTTCGCAGAGGGCCAACGTCGTCCCTCGGCACGCACCTTGCCACGACGACGACGGGAGAGCCGATGCGTTCCGCATCCACGCACTCCGCGACCGGCCCCAGCACCATCGCCTGGTCGCCCATGGACGGTCGCCCCGCCCCCCAGGGCATGTACGACCCGCGCAACGAGCACGACGCCTGTGGCGTCGGCTTTGTGGCCAACCTCAGCGGCGAGGCCGGCCACGCACTGGTCGAGCAGGCGCTGACCGTACTGCGGAACCTCGAACACCGCGGCGCCACCGGATCCGAGCCGGACTCGGGCGACGGCGCCGGAATCCTCTCCCAGGTCCCCGACGCGTTCCTGCGCGCGGTGGCCGGCTTCGATCTCCCCGATGCAGGCGCCTACGCCGTCGGCATCGCCTTCCTCCCCGCCGACGGCTCCGCACAGGCCGTCGCCGTGGAGCGGATCGAGGCGATGGCGGCCGAGGAGAACCTGACGGTCCTCGGCTGGCGTGAGGTCCCGGTCACCCCGGACCTGCTCGGCAACGGCGCCCGCGCCACCATGCCCGTCTTCCGCCAGATCTTCGTGACCGACGGCGACAGCACGGGCCTCGCGCTCGACCGCAAGGCCTTCGTGCTGCGCAAGCGCGCCGAGCGGGAGGCCGGGGTCTACTTCCCCTCGCTCTCCGCCCGCACCATCGTCTACAAGGGCATGCTGACCACCGGCCAGCTGGAGCCGTTCTTCCCGGACCTCTCCGACCGCCGCTTCGCGTCGGCGCTCGCCCTGGTCCACTCCCGGTTCTCTACGAACACCTTCCCGTCCTGGCCGCTCGCCCACCCGTACCGCTTCGTCGCGCACAACGGCGAGATCAACACGGTCAAGGGCAACCGGAACTGGATGAAGGCCCGCGAGTCCCAGCTGGCCTCGGAGGTCTTCGGCGAGGGCGCGCTGGAGCGCATCTTCCCCATCTGTACGCCCGACGCCTCCGACTCGGCCTCCTTCGACGAGGTCCTGGAGCTGCTCCACCTCGGCGGCCGGTCGCTGCCCCACAGCGTGCTGATGATGATCCCGGAGGCGTGGGAGAACCACACCTCCATGGACCCGGCCCGGCGCGCCTTCTACCAGTACCACTCCACGATGATGGAGCCCTGGGACGGCCCGGCCTGCGTCACCTTCACCGACGGCACCCAGGTCGGCGCGGTCCTCGACCGCAACGGTCTGCGCCCCGGCCGTTACTGGGTCACCGACGAGGGCCTGGTCGTCCTGTCCTCCGAGGTCGGCGTGCTCGACATCGACCCGGCGAAGGTGGTCCGCAAGGGCCGCCTCCAGCCCGGCAAGATGTTCCTCGTCGACACCGCCCAGCACCGCATCGTCGAGGACGACGAGATCAAGACCGAGCTGGCCGCCGCCGCCCCGTACGCGGAGTGGTTGGAGACCGGCGAGATCGAGCTGACGGACCTGCCCGAGCGCGAGCACATCGTGCACACCCACGCCTCGGTCACCCGCCGCCAGCAGACCTTCGGCTACACCGAGGAAGAGCTGCGCGTCATCCTCGCGCCGATGGCCCGTACCGGCGGCGAACCGCTCGGCTCCATGGGCACGGACTCCCCGATCGCGGCCCTGTCCGAGCGCCCCCGGCTGCTCTTCGACTACTTCACGCAGCTGTTCGCGCAGGTCACCAACCCGCCGCTGGACGCCATCCGCGAGGAGCTCGTCACCTCGCTGCTGTCCTCGGTGGGCCCGCAGGGCAACCTGCTGGAGCCGACCGCCGCGTCCTGCCGCAGCGTGACCCTGCCCTTCCCCGTGATCGACAACGACGAGCTGGCCAAGCTCATCCACGTCAACGCCGACGGCGACATGCCGGGGATGAAGGCCGCCACCCTCTCGGGCCTCTACCGGGTCTCCGGCGGCGGCGAGGCGCTGGCCGCGCGGATCGAGGAGATCCGCGCCGAGGCCGACGCCGCCATCGAGAACGGCGCCCGTCTGATCGTCCTGTCGGACCGCCACTCGGACGCCGAGCACGCGCCGATCCCCTCGCTGCTGCTCACCTCCGCCGTGCACCACCACCTCATCGCCACCAAGCAACGCACCCAGGTGGGTCTGCTGGTCGAGGCCGGTGACGTCCGCGAGGTCCACCACGTCGCCCTGCTGATCGGCTACGGCGCGGCCGCCGTCAACCCGTACCTCGCCATGGAGTCCGTCGAGGACCTGCTGCGCGCCGGTACCTTCCTGTCCGGCCTGGAGCCGGAGCAGGCCATCAAGAACCTGATCTACGCGCTCGGCAAGGGCGTGCTGAAGGTCATGTCCAAGATGGGCATCTCCACCGTCGCCTCCTACCGCGGGGCCCAGGTCTTCGAGGCCGTCGGCCTGAACGAGGAGTTCGTCGGCACGTACTTCAGCGGCACCGCCACCAAGATCGGCGGCGCAGGCCTCGACGTCATCGCCAAGGAGGTGGCCGCGCGCCACGCCAAGGCGTACCCGGCCACCGGTATCGCGGCCACGCACCGTGCGCTGGACATCGGCGGCGAGTACCAGTGGCGTCGCGAGGGCGAGCCGCACCTGTTCGACCCGGAGACGGTCTTCCGCCTGCAGCACGCCACCCGCAACCGCCGCTACGACATCTTCAAGCAGTACACGGAGCGGGTGAACGAGCAGTCCGAGCGGCTGATGACGCTGCGCGGCCTCTTCGGCTTCAAGAGCGACCGCCCGTCCATCCCCGTGGACGAGGTCGAGTCGGTCGCGGACATCGTCAAGCGCTTCTCCACCGGCGCGATGTCGTACGGCTCCATCTCCAAGGAGGCGCACGAGACGCTCGCCGTCGCCATGAACCAGTTGGGCGCCAAGTCCAACACCGGTGAGGGCGGCGAGGACCCGGACCGCCTGTACGACCCGGCGCGCCGCTCCTCCATCAAGCAGGTCGCCTCCGGCCGCTTCGGCGTCACCAGCGAATACCTGGTCAACGCGGACGACATCCAGATCAAGATGGCGCAGGGCGCCAAGCCCGGCGAGGGTGGCCAGCTGCCCGGCCACAAGGTGTACCCGTGGGTCGCCAAGACCCGGCACTCCACCCCGGGCGTCGGTCTGATCTCCCCGCCGCCGCACCACGACATCTACTCCATCGAGGACCTGGCTCAGCTGATCCACGACCTCAAGAACGCCAACCCGGCCGCACGCATCCACGTGAAGCTGGTGTCGGAGGTCGGTGTCGGCACCGTCGCCGCCGGTGTCTCCAAGGCGCACGCGGACGTCGTCCTCATCTCCGGCCACGACGGCGGTACGGGCGCTTCCCCGCTCACCTCGCTCAAGCACGCGGGTGGCCCCTGGGAGCTCGGCCTCGCCGAGACCCAGCAGACCCTGCTGCTCAACGGGCTGCGCGACCGCATCGTGGTCCAGACGGACGGCCAGCTCAAGACCGGCCGCGACGTGATCATCGCCGCGCTGCTCGGCGCCGAGGAGTTCGGTTTCGCGACCGCGCCGCTCGTCGTCTCCGGCTGCGTCATGATGCGCGTCTGCCACCTGGACACCTGCCCGGTCGGCATCGCCACGCAGAACCCGGTCCTGCGCGACCGGTTCTCCGGCAAGCCCGAATTCGTCGTCAACTTCTTCGAGTTCATCGCGGAGGAGGTGCGCGAGCTCCTCGCCGAACTGGGCTTCCGCTCGATCGAGGAGGCCGTCGGCCACGCCGAGCTGCTCGACACCAGCAAGGCCGTCACGCACTGGAAGGCGCAGGGCCTCGACCTGGAGCCGCTCTTCCACGTGCCCGAGCTGCCCGAGGGCGCGGTCCGCCACGCCCTGATCGAGCAGGACCACGGGCTGGAGAAGGCCCTCGACAACGAGCTGATCGAGCTCGCCGCCGAGGCCCTGGGCGCGGAGAGCGCCGAGCAGGCCCAGCCGGTCCGGGCCCAGGTCGCGATCCGGAACATCAACCGGACCGTCGGCACGATGCTCGGCCACGAGGTCACCAAGAAGTTCGGCGGTGCGGGCCTGCCCGACAACACCATCGACCTGACCTTCACCGGTTCCGCGGGCCAGTCCTTCGGCGCCTTCCTGCCGAAGGGCGTCACCCTGCGCCTGGAGGGCGACGCCAACGACTACGTCGGCAAGGGCCTGTCGGGCGGCCGGGTCGTGGTCCGCCCCGACCGCGGCGCCGACCACCTCGCCGAGTTCTCGACCATCGCCGGCAACACCATCGGCTACGGGGCCACCGGCGGCGAGATGTTCCTGCGCGGCCGCACCGGCGAACGCTTCTGCGTCCGCAACTCCGGCGCCCTGGTCGTCTCGGAGGGCGTGGGCGACCACGGCTGCGAGTACATGACCGGCGGCACCGCCGTCGTCCTCGGCGAGACGGGCCGCAACTTCGCGGCCGGCATGTCGGGCGGTGTCGCTTACGTCGTCGACCTCGACCCGCGCAACGTCAACTCCGGCAACACGGAGGCCGTCGAGGCCCTCTCGGACGCCGACAAGCAGTGGCTGCACGATGTGGTGCGCCGCCACGAGGAGGAGACCGGCTCGACCGTGGCCGCGAAGCTCCTGGCTGACTGGTCCGTGTCCGCGGACCGCTTCAGCAAGATCATCCCGACCACGTACAAGGCAGTGCTCGCCGCCAAGGACGCCGCTGAGCGGGCCGGACTCTCCGAGTCCGAGACCACTGAGAAGATGATGGAGGCGGCGACCCATGGCTGACCCGAAGGGCTTCCTCACCACCCCGCGCGAGACCGCCTGTACCCGTCCCGTCGCCGAACGCGTCAAGGACTGGAACGAGGTCTACGTCCCCGGCTCCCTGCTGCCGATCATCAGCAAGCAGGCCGGCCGCTGCATGGACTGCGGCATCCCGTTCTGCCACAACGGCTGCCCGCTGGGGAACCTGATCCCGGAGTGGAACGACTTCGCGTACCGCGAGGACTGGACGGCGGCTTCGGAGCGGCTCCACGCGACGAACAACTTCCCTGAGTTCACGGGCCGCCTGTGCCCGGCGCCCTGTGAGTCGGCGTGCGTGCTCGGCATCAACCAGCCGGCCGTCACCATCAAGAACGTCGAAGTCTCGATCATCGACAAGGCGTGGGACAACGGCGACGTCACCCCGCAGCCCCCGGAGCGCCTGTCCGGCAAGACCGTCGCCGTCATCGGCTCGGGCCCGGCCGGTCTGGCCGCCGCCCAGCAGCTGACGCGGGCCGGTCACACCGTGGCGGTGTACGAGCGCGCCGACCGCATCGGCGGCCTGCTGCGCTACGGCATCCCCGAGTTCAAGATGGAGAAGGTGCACATCAACCGCCGCATCGAGCAGATGCGCGCGGAGGGCACCAAGTTCCGCACGGGCGTGGAGATCGGCCGCGACATCGACGCCGCGAAGCTGCGCAGGCGCTACGACGCGGTCGTCATCGCGGCCGGGGCCACCGTCTCGCGCGACCTGCCGGTGCCGGGGCGCGAGCTCAAGGGCATCCACTTCGCGATGGAGTACCTGCCGCTCGCCAACAAGGTGCAGGAGGGCGACTTCGTGGCGCCGCCCATCACCGCCGAGGGCAAGCACGTGGTCGTCATCGGCGGCGGCGACACGGGCGCGGACTGCGTGGGCACCGCCCACCGCCAGGGCGCGCTGTCGGTCACCCAGCTGGAGATCATGCCGAAGCCGTCCGAGGACCGCCCCGCCGGGCAGCCCTGGCCGACGTTCCCCATGCTCTACAAGGTCACGTCCGCGCACGAGGAGGGCGGCGAGCGGATCTACTCGGTCTCCACCACCCACTTCGAGGGCGACGAGGACGGCAACGTCCAGGCGCTGCACCTGATCGAGGTGGAGTTCGTGGACGGCAAGCTGGTCCAGAAGGAGGGCACCGAGCGCGTCCTCCCGGCGCAGTTGGTCACCCTCGCGATGGGCTTCACCGGCACCGACCAGGCCAACGGCCTGGTGGATCAGTTCGGCCTGGAGCTGGACGCCCGGGGCAACGTGGCGCGGGACGCCTCGTACGCGACCAACGTGGACGGCGTCTTCGTCGCCGGAGACGCGGGCCGCGGCCAGTCGCTGATCGTGTGGGCCATCGCGGAGGGCCGCTCGGCCGCCCGCGGCGTGGACCGCTTCCTGACCGGCGCCAGCACCCTCCCGTACCCGGTCAAGCCGACGGACCGCTCCCTGACCGTGTAGCCCTTTGGGATGCCGTGCTCGCGCCGTTCGGCCGTGGGCGGCCTTCCGGGCTTCGCCCGGCTGTGCCGGCCTCCGGCCGTCGGTGCGGGATCCCTCCCTCGCGGGAGACCCCTCATACGGTCCGTACAACGGTGTGCGGCACTCGACACAGCGCCCACCATGTCCCCGACCAGGGATGGTGGGCGCTGTGGCGTGCGGCAGGGGGTTCAGAGCCGGATCAGTACTCCGCGCCAGGTCCATCCCGCGCCCAGGACCGCCTTCCGCAAGGGGACCTTCAACTCCCGCGAGTCGAAGGCGAAGTCCTCGACCATGCGCCGGCGTCCATCGGGTCCCCGCTCGATCGTCCACCGCTTGGACACCGTGGTCACCTGTCCTCGGCCGTACTCGGCCGACGCGGCCAGCCGGGGCGTTTCCCCGACCCAGGTGACCTCCAGCTGCTCGTCGAGCGCCCGCACCTCGTGCTTGTCGGGGTCCAGGCGCATCCTCGTCTTGAGGGTCCGGTCCAGCCTGGTCTCCAGGAAGAAGTCGCGCCAGGCCGGTTCCAGGACCCGCCACTCGGCCACCAGGTCCGCCTTCTCCGCCGGCCGGGCGTTGCGTACCACGTACGGCTTGTCCGGGCTGTTGACCGCGAGCAGCGCCTCCCGCACCTGCGCGGCGGACAGCGGGGCGCCGTCGCCGTCCGGGTGCCGGGTGCCGGTGAGCCGGTCCCACAGACCCATCGTCAGGCCCCCGTCCCCGTGTCCGGGCGCACCGTGCGCAGGAACCGCTGGAAGTCCGGCAGGACCTCGTCGTGCTGTGCGGCGGTGGCGGTCAGGATCGAGCGGACCAGCGCCCGCTTGTGCGGGTCCGTGACGTCCGTGAGGGCCATGTAGACCTGGGACTGGACGAGGTCGCGGCGCACGCCGGCGACGACGGCCGTCAGGGCCAGCCGCTGCGTCAGGCCCGGCGAGGCAGCGGAACCGATCTCGTGGCGGGCGGCCACCGCCAAGGACTCGGCGGCTGCCCGCACCCGCTCCACCGACGCGTCGGCCAGTTCCTCCAGCGTCGTCCCGTCCGGCAGGAAGTCGCCGTCGACGGTGATGTTGGCCGTGAACCCGTCATCCGGCCGCGGACACAGGGCGATGAAGGCCACCTCCGGCGCGCCGACCTCGTCGGGCGGCGCGGCCCGCCAGCCCTCCGGCAGGCTGCATTCGATCGGCACGGGCAGTGTCGTGGGCATCCGGGGCCTTCTTTCCGTCTGGACGGGAAACGTACATCAGTCGAACCAGCCGCCGACGGTGTGCTTGATCGACCCGGCGGTGTCCCCGATCGCGTCGGCCGCGTCACCGAAGGCATCGCCGACCTTGCCGGGGTCGACCGTGAACTCGCCGCCCACGGCGCCGCCGACCCCGAGGGCCGCACCGACCTTGCCGCCGAAGTGGTACTTGCCGTCGTCGCCCTTGCCGAAGTCCCACTTCAGCTCGGCACCCGCCGCGCCGTACCAGCCCTCCGCCGTACCGCCGGCGCCGAGCCCGGCGACCTCGCCGCCTCCGGTCGCGCCGGCTTTCGCCCCGGCGAACGCCTGGAGCTTGCCCTTGATGCCGTCCTTGCCGACCCCGACACTGGCCGAAGCCTCGGCGCCGGCGAAGACCTCGGTCCGCTCGTAGCCGCCGAGGTACCCGTACTCGGCCTTCGCGCCGACCAATTCGCGGATGCCCACCGAGCCTTCGGTCTTGGCGGTGAAACCCGATTCGTTGAACCCGTAGTTCGCGGTGGCCCGGGCGCCCCCGTAGACGTCGTAGACGTCGGAGAACTTGACCCCGCCCTTGGTCGCCTCCCCTGCCTGGCTCAGGTGGAAGAGGTCGGCGTAGGCCTTGACCGAGCCTTCCTTGCCGTTCTTGACGCCGCTCACCTTGAAGCCCACGTCGGGTCCGGTCATCTTGAGGCCGTCGTCGTGCGTCTTGACGTCGGAGTCGGCGGCCTGCGCCGCCTTCGCGGCCTTCACGGCCTTGCCGAGATCGCCCTGGGCGTCCGAGTTGAACCCGGCGAGCGACATGTCGGCGCCCTTGCCGAAGGCGTCCTTGTTGCTGTCCACCACGACGGCCTCAAGGGCCAGCTTGACGTTCTGGTCGAGCTCGGTGACGGCCTTCACCCGATCGTCGACGTGCTGCTGCCACTTGGTGACGGCGGTGCGTATGGAGGTTTCGCCGTCGGGGTCGTGGTGGTAGGCGCTGCGCTCGGAGGGCGTGAGCTTGCCCCAGTCGAAGGCGACGTGGCCCTGCTCGGAGACCGTCATGCCGGCGGATATCGCGTCGGCGCGCGCGCTGTCGAGCTTGGCCTTGAGGCTGGTGAACTGCTCGTGGGCGTCCCGCAGCAGGCCGCCGATCGCCTTGGCCTGGATCTGCGCGGCCGAGTACTCGTAGCGGGTTCCCGCGAAACCCGACTGGGCGGAGCCGGCGCTGACACCGGACCAGCTGTCACCCATGGTGATCTTCTGCACGGTTTGGCCGTAGCGCGTCTCGACCTTGTTCAGCTCGCCCGCCATCGCCTCCCACTTGCCCGCGGCCGTCGTCAACAGACCCAGGTCGGTGGTCATGACCTCGTAGTAGCTCGGCACCCGAACCCCTTACAGGTTGTTCAGCTTCGAGCGCGAAGCGGTGAACTGGTTGTGTGTGGCGATGTCGTTGCCCGTGAAGAGGCCGGAGGCGCCGCGCAGGGCGCCCTTTTCCGCGTCGAGCCGGGCCATCAGGTTCTTCACCTGCTGGTCCCAGGTGTCAGCCACCTTCTTCAGGCCGACGGCGGTGTCCCACCCGTCGAAACCCTTGTGGGCGGCGTTGTGGGCTTCGTCGGCGTGCTCGGCGGCCGTCTTGGTGTTCGGCTGCAGCTCCGTCTGGATCGTGGCCGCCGCCTCCTTCTTCTGCGCGGGCGTCGAGGCGAAGTCGCCGGGACCCTTGCCCGGCGCGAACGGCCCGTACACGGGCGGCGACGAGGGGCCCGGACCTGACGGTTCCGGCGGCACGTGGTTCAGCCGCATGCCCACCTGCCCGTCCGGGGCGCCGGCGCCCGAACCCAGGTCCTGCTCGAAATCGCCTGCCATGTTTGAGCCTCCCCGTCGGCAATGGCCCGATCATATGCACGGCTGCTGTGAGCGGGCCAAGCCGCCCCGCGCCTCTTCGCTTTGGGCTCGCGTGGCGCCAACTCCCGCTCGCGCAGCGCCGACTGGAGCTCACGCGGAGGAACGGGGATGCGGCTGCGGGGCCGTCGGGTGACGGGGCCGAGGAGGGTCGCTCGTGCGGGTGACCGCCGCCCGGGGCCCGCGCGGGCGGCGCCGCGCGACGCCGTCGACCGGCCGGGCCGTATGGGGGGAGCGCGAAGGGGCTTCGCCCCGCGGCCGGCGGCTCGCGCGACCCGCCCGGCGCGTAGGCCGGACGGCCCAGCACGCTTGCGCGACGGCGAAGTTCGGCCACACCCGTCTGGTAACTGTGGGCCCATGCCGTCCCGAATGATGTTGGCCTCCCTGCTCGGTGCCGCTCTGCTCGCGCCCGCCCCGCCCGCCTCCGCCGACGGGCGGACCGTCGAGTACCACGGGCTGCGCCTCACCGTCCCCGCGGACTGGCGCGTGGTCGACCTCGACCGGAACCCCGACGCCTGCCTGCGCCTCGACCTGCCCTCCCTGTACCTCGGGCACGCCGGCGGCCAGGGCGAGTGCAGCGGTCGCGCCGTGCGCGACCGCGCCGACACCCTGCACCTCGAACCCCTGGACGGCGCCCCGGAACGCGCCGACATCCCGACCGTCCGCGCCGACGGGGTGCGGGTACCGCCGGCGCCCTCCGGCGACAGCCGCGAGGTCCGCTACGCGCTCGGCGCCTCCGGCGTGATGGCCACCGTGTCCTACGGGGACAACCCCGACGCGGTACGGGAACTCCTCGCCCGAGCCCGTACGGTCACCCCCGCCCCCGCCCCCGCCCCCGCCCCCGCCCCCGCCCCCGCCGCCACGCCGGCCGCCCCCGCCACGCCCGCCCTCGCCCGCCGCCCCCTCACCGGCCAACCCGCCTTCACCGGCACCGGCTTCGACGCCTGCACCGCCCCCACCCAGAGCGCCATGGACACCTGGCGGGCCGACTCCCCGTTCGGCGCGGTCGGCTTCTACATCGGCGGTCGCGCCCGGGCCTGTGCCCAGCCGCGCCTGACCGCCGGCTGGGTGCGCCGCCAGTCCGCGGCGGGCTGGCACCTGATGCCGATCTGGGTGGGCCCGCAGCCCTGGGACAGCTCCAGTACCGGCCTGTCCACCGACCCCTCCGAGGCTACCGACGAGGGTGTCGAAGCTGCCGAGGGCGCGGTCGAGGCGGCCCGCTCGCTGGGCCTGGGCGCGGGCACGGTGCTCTACAACGACCTGGAGCACTACACGGACCGCGACACCTGGGACGCCCCCGTCGTCGCCTACCTCACCGCCTGGACGGCCCGGCTGCACGCGCTCGGCTACCGCTCGGCGGCCTACGTGCACGCCGCGTCCGGCGTCCCGGCGCTGAGCGCCCACTACCACCAGGCGCCGCAGGACATGCCGGACGTGCTGTGGGTGGCCCGCTGGAACCTCTCCGCCTCGGTCACGGACGCCGACATGGGACTGCCCGCGGGAGGCGCCCAGTGGCCCGGCCGTCGCCGCGCCCACCAGTTCCGCGGTGGCCACGACGCCACGTACGGGGACGTCACGATCAACATCGACCGAAGCCGGCTCGACATCGCCCCGTCCGCCTTCCCCCCGCTGCGCCGCGGCCGGGACCTGATCCCGTTCACCTGAGGGGCGTCACCCCGCGCGCGGCGGCTCGTCGTCGTTGCCGCGGCGCAGGGTGCGCACCGGGTGGCCCGGGATCCAGGTGCGGATCACGAGGTCGTCGCCCTCGGCCGTGACCCGGACGACCTCCGTCAGGTCGGCGTGGAACAGGTCGAAGGGGTGTGGGGTCTCCGTCTCCTCCGCGTACCGGTGCAGCTCCGGCGGGTCCAGAAGTTCCAGCGCGCGCCCCGAGACCCGCACGTCCCCGCCGGGCATGGACTCTTCCTCGTCCGGGCCGGAGTGCAGGGCGAAACGCGGATCGTGGCGGAGGTCCTCGGCCTTCATCGATCCGGGCATCATGCCGAGCCACAGCTCCCCGCCGCGGATGTCGACACGCAGTCCGCTCAGGCGCGGGGAGCCGTCCCGACGGAGGGTGCCCAGGACATGGTGGGGCCGCTGTGCGAAGCGGGCCCGGACGGCCCGCGCGAAGTCGGGCTCCGCCGCCTCGAACGCTGCCCAGTTGTTCGTCGTCATACGTCCATCCAAGCGCGGCCCCCGGTGGGCGTCGCTCAGGCGCACCGCCGTGCCTCAGGTACCGTCCCCCGTGCCGCGCTCCGCGACCAGCGCCTCGATGTCGTCCAGCATCGCGGCGGCGAGGTCGCGTTCGCAGGCGTAGTACCGCTCTGCCCACTTGAGGGTGAGCGTGGGGTACGCCCATGCCTCCTCGCCGCGCTGGTCGCGCCGCATCCCCCTGGACTCCCACCTCGCCAACCAGGCCACCCACTCGCGTTCCTGATGCTCGGCGAGACCGGCACCCGGGCATTCATGGACGCCGAACGGGCCCGTCTGGAAGCCGTGTTCCCCGACGGCGTCGTCGACGAGCGGTACGTGGTCGGGCTCAGCGTGGCCGTCCTCTGAGCGGCCGCCGCTCCTCCAGCACCACCGCACGGCACCGCGACGGCGTGCCCCACGCGTCCCGCAACGGGCGCGCCTTCCGCAGCCACACCGAGAGGTCCGGCTCCTGTGTGTAGCCGATCGCGCCGTGGAGTCGCAGCGCGGTCATCGCCGCCGCGTACGCCGCCTCGCCCGCCGTGAGCTTCGCCGCCGCGACCTCGCCCCGGTCCAGGGACAACGCCCCCGCCCACAGCAGCGGCCGGGCGAACTCCAGGGCCAGCAGCGTGTCGGCCAGCCGGTGCTTGACCGCCTGGAAGGCGCCGATCGGCGTCCCGAACTGCGTGCGCTGCTTCGCGTACTCCACCGTGCGCGACAGCAGTGCCTCGCCCACGCCCAGGCACTGGGCCGCCGTCAGCAGGCGTGCCCAGTCCGACGCGGCCCGCGCCGCATCCACCACCCGGGGCCCTGCGGCCAACGGCTCGCCCCCGGAAAGGACGGGCCGGAACAGCCGGCGCGCCGGGTCGGTGGACGGCAGCGCTTCCGTCGGCGCCGGTGTCAGCGACAGCTCACCCGCTTCGGACACATGGAACCGGTACGCCGCCGCGTCCGCGTCCACGGCGTACGGACCCCCGCCCGGCAGGGTCAGCGTGGCGAGCGCCTCACCCGCCGACAGGCCCGGCAGGAAACGTTTCGCCAGGGCCTCGTCGCCCAGCCGGGACAGCAGCACCGCCACCGCCGCCGTCTCCACCGCCGGCCCCGGCATCCCCGACCGGCCCCACTCCACGAAGCCGAGCGCCGACTCCACCGCCCGCGGCCCCAGCCCGTCGTACGCCTCGTCGGCGGCGAGCGCGAACAACCCCGTGGCGGCGACCCGGGCCCACACCGCCCGCCCGGGCCCTTGCTCGCCCGCGCCCCAGGCCCGGGCGGCGGCCGGCACCGGCGCCGCGCCGAACAGGGCGCGCAGCGAACGCGCGAAGTCGCGTTGCTCGTCGGTCGGCAGGAAACGCATCAGCGGCGGCCCTTCGGGAGGCCGAGCAGCCGCTCGGCGATGATGTCGCGCTGGATCTCGTTCGTACCCGCGTAGATCGGCCCGGCGAGGGAGAAGACCCACGGCTCGGCCCACGGGCCGTCCGCCCGCTCCGCGTCCGCGCCCAGCAGGTCCAGCGCCGTCTCGTGCAAGGCGATGTCGTACTCGGACCAGAACACCTTGTTCAGGCTGGACCCGGCGCCGAAGGTCTCGCCCGCCGCGAACCGGGCGGCGCCCGTCCAGGTGAACAGCTCGTACGCGCGCGCCCCGACCACCGCGTCCGCCACCCGGTCCCGCATCCCGGTGTCCGCGGGATCGCCGGCCGTCTCCCACAGCGACACCAGCCGGTCCGCCGCCGCCAGGAAGCGGCCGGGCGAGCGCAGGGTCAGCCCGCGTTCGTCGCCGGTCGTCGACATCGCGATCCGCCAGCCTTGTCCCGGCTCGCCGATCACGTCCTCGTCCGGGACGAAGACCCGGTCCAGGAAGAGCTCGGCGAAGGCCGGCTTGCCGTCGAGCCGGCCGATGGGCCGCACCGTCACCCCGGGCGCCCCCAGGTCGAACATCAGATAGATCAGGCCCTGGTGCGGTTTGGCCGCGCCCGGGTCCGAGCGGAAGATCCCGAACGCCCGGTCCGCGAACGCCGCCCGCGAGGACCACGTCTTCTGCCCGGACAGCAGCCAGCCGCCCTCCGTGCGCAGCGCCCGCGAGGTGAGCGAGGCCAGGTCCGAGCCCGCCTCCGGCTCCGACCACGCCTGCGCCCAGATCACCTCGCCGCTCGCCATCGGCGGCAGCACCCGGGCCCGCTGCTCCGCCGTGCCGTGGGCGAGGAGGGTGGGGGCGAGCAGGCTGATGCCGTTCTGCGAGACGCGCCCCGGGGCGCCCGCGGCCCAGTACTCCTCTTCGAACACCAGCCAGTGCTCCAGGTCCACCCCGCGCCCGCCGTACTCCTCAGGCCAGGACACCACCGACCAGCCGCCCGCGTGCAGCAGCGCCTCCCACGCGCGGTGCGCGGCGAAGCCCTCCTCCGTCTCGAGGGACGGCAGCGGTGAGGCGGGTACATGGGCGGCGAGCCAGTCCCGGGCCTCGGCCCGGAAGGCCCGTACCCCGGGCGTGTGCGTCAGCTCCATCAGGCGTCCCCCTCCTCGCTTCCCTAACAAGTGTTAGGTAGGTTAACGTACGGTCATGAGCAGCGTCGAGGAGTTCGCCCACCCGCCCCGGTGCACCGCCGGGCACGGACTGCTGGAAGGCCGCACCGCCGTCATCACCGCCGCCGCGGGCACCGGCATCGGCGGGGCCACCGCCCGCCGCTTCCTGGAGGAAGGCGCCCGCGTCGTGATCGGCGACGCCCACGCCCGCCGGCTGGGGGAGACCGAGACCGCGCTCGCCGCCGAATTCGGGCCGGACCGGGTGACCTCCCTGCCCTGCGACGTCACCGACGAAGACCAGGTGCGCGCCCTGTTCGCACACGCCGAACACGCCCACGGCGGCCTCGATATCGTCGTCAACAACGCGGGACTCGGCGGCACCGCCGACCTCGTCGACATGACCGACGAGCAGTGGGGACGCGTCCTCGACGTCACCCTGAACGGCACCTTCCGCTGCACCCGCGCCGCCCTGCGCTCCCTCAAGGCGGCCCGCACCGGCGGCGTCGTCGTCAACAACGCCTCCGTCATCGGCTGGCGCGCCCAGCGCGGCCAGGCGCACTACGCCGCCGCCAAGGCCGGGGTCATGGCCCTCACCCGCTGCGCGGCCCTGGAGGCAGCGGAGTTCGGGGTGCGCGTCAACGCGGTCGCCCCCAGCCTGGCCATGCACCCGCACCTGGCGAAGGTCACCAGTGAGGAACTCCTCGCCGAACTCACCGCCCGCGAGGCGCTGGGCCGCCACGCCGAACCCTGGGAGGTCGCCAACGTCATCGTGTTCCTGGCCAGCGGCTACTCCTCCTACATGACGGGCGAGACCGTCTCCGTCAGCAGTCAGCACCCCTAGGAGGTGTCCGACAGGTCATGGCCGGCCCCGACCGGCAACCGACGACCGACAATGGGCGCGTGCCAACGAACAAGAAGAAAACCCAGGTGACCGCCTCACCCGAGCGGCGCCGCGAGCTCCTCGACACCGCCGCGGAGGTCTTCGCCGCACAGGGCTACAACGCCACCACCGTCCGCAAGATCGCCGACGCCGCCGGCATGCTCGCCGGCAGCCTCTACTACCACTTCGATTCCAAGGAATCGATGCTCGACGAGATCCTCTCGGCCTTCCTGAACGAACTGTGGGACGGGTACGACACCGTCCTCGCCGCCGGTCTCGACCCTCGCGAGACCATCGAGGCCCTTGTCACCGAGTCCTTCCGCGAGATCGACCGGCACCGCGCCGCCGTCGCGATCTACCAGAAGGAGTCCCGGCACCTGTCGGCGCAGCCCCGCTTCCACTACCTGTCCGACTCCCAGCGCAAGTTCGAGGAGGCGTGGCTGGGGACGCTGGAGCGCGGGGTGGCCGACGGGATCTTCCGGGCGGACCTGGACATCCGCCTGACCTACCGCTTCGTCCGCGACACGGTGTGGGTGGCGGCCTCCTGGTACCGGCCCGGCGGACAGCACAGCCCCGAGGAGATCGCCCGCCAGTACCTGTCGATGGTGCTGGACGGGATCGCCCTGCGAACCTGACCCGACCCGGAGGAGTCCCGATGCCCGAGGCCTACATAGTCGACGCGGTACGCACCCCAGTGGGGCGGCGCGGAGGAGGGCTTTCCACCGTCCACCCCGCCGACCTCGGCGCGCACGTGCTGCGGGCCTTGCTGGAACGGTCCGGCGTGGACCCGGCGGCGGTGGAGGACGTCGTCTTCGGCTGCCTCGACACGGTCGGCCCCCAGGCCGGCGACATCGCCCGGACGGCGTGGCTCGCGGCCGGCCTGCCCGAGGAGGTGCCCGGGGTCACTGTCGACCGGCAGTGCGGCTCCTCGCAGCAGGCGGTGCACTTCGCGGCGCAAGCCGTGCTGTCCGGCACCCAGGACCTGGTCGTCGCCGGCGGCACGCAGAACATGTCGATGATCCCCATCGCCTTCGCCTCCCGGCAGGCGGCGGAGCCGCTCGGCCTCACCGAAGGCCCCTTCGCCGGATCGACGGGCTGGCGGGCCCGGTACGGGGAAGCCCCGGTCAACCAGTTCCACGGCGCCGAGCTGATCGCCGCCAAGTGGCGCATCTCGCGCCGCGACATGGAGGAGTTCGCCCTGCGCTCCCACCGGCGGGCCGTGCGGGCCGCCGACGAGGGCCGCTTCGACCGGGAGACCGTCGCGTACGGGGACGTGAGCGCCGACGAGGGCCCGCGCCGGGACACCACCCCGGAGAAGATGGCGGCCCTGAAACCCGTCGTCGAAGGCGGCACCATCACCGCGGCCGTCTCCTCCCAGGTCTCCGACGGCGCCGCCGCGCTGCTCCTCGCCTCCGAGCGGACGGTCCGCGAACACGGCCTGCGCCCGCGGGCCCGTATCCACCACCTGTCGGCACGCGGCGAAGACCCCATCCGCATGCTGTCGGCGCCCATCCCGGCGACCGCGTACGCGCTCGAGAAGACCGGACTCTCACTGGACGACATCGACCTGGTGGAGATCAACGAGGCGTTCGCCCCCGTCGTCCTGGCCTGGCTCAAGGAGACGGGCGCCGACCCCGACCGGGTGAACGTCAACGGAGGCGCCATCGCGCTGGGCCACCCCCTGGGCGCCACCGGCGCCAAGCTCATGACCACCCTCCTGCACGAGCTGGAGCGCACGGGCGGCCGCTACGGCCTCCAGACCATGTGCGAGGGCGGCGGCCAGGCCAACGTGACGATCATCGAGCGGCTGTGACGATCTTCGAATGCCCGTAGCGGTGCAGGTCCGGGCGCCGGGGACGCAGGTCACACGAACGGTGTTGACCATCCCCGGCAGCCGTGTGCTAGCTTTGGACGCGTTGCAGTTGTGGTACCCATGAAACTTATGTGCGCCTGACGGGAATGCTCCGACAGGCGCTTTTGTTTTTTACCGGGATCTCCGGATGGGGCCCTTGCCGCCTATTCAGGAGATTCAAAATGGCACTTGGCACCGTGAAGTGGTTCAACTCGGAAAAGGGCTTCGGCTTCATCGAGCAGGACGGTGGCGGCCCGGACGTCTTCGCCCACTACTCGAACATCGCCACCCAGGGCTTCCGTGAGCTCACCGAGGGCCAGCGCGTGTCCTTCGACGTCACCCAGGGCCAGAAGGGCCCGCAGGCCGAGAACATCCTGCCTGCCTGACGCACTCAGCATGCCGGGGTCCGCACCGCGAGGTGCGGACCCCGGCTTGTCTGCTGTTCCGACCTTTGTTTTACCTGCCGGTTTCAGGAGGGCTTTCTCGCATGACCAGCTCCAGCTCCGCACGACCCAGCCGCCGTCCCGCCCGGGGCCGAGGAGCGGCCCAGGGACGTCCGAAGGCTGGCGCGGGACGGCAGAAGTCCGCCCCCGCCGCCAGGCCCCAAGAATTCACCATGCCCGAACCACTGACGCCGGCCCTCCCGCCCGTCGCCGCGTTCGAGGACATGGACATGCCCGAGGCGCTGCTGAAGACCCTCGCCGCCCAGGGCGTCACCGAGCCTTTCCCGATCCAGGCCGCGACCCTGCCGAACTCCCTCGCCGGACGTGACCTCCTCGGCCGCGGCCGCACGGGCTCCGGCAAGACGCTCGCCTTCGGCCTGGCGCTGCTCGCCCGCACCGCCGGCCGCCGCGCGCAGCCGAAGTCGCCGCTCGCGCTGGTCCTCGTACCGACCCGCGAACTGGCGCAGCAGGTCACCGACGCGCTGGCGCCGTACGCCACCGCCGTCAACCTGCGCATCGCCACCGTCGTCGGCGGCATGTCGATCAACCGGCAGTCCGGCGCCCTGCGGCGCGGCTCCGAGGTGCTCGTCGCCACGCCGGGCCGGCTCAAGGACCTGATCGACCGCGGCGACGCGATCCTCGACGACGTCGCGATCACCGTCCTCGACGAGGCCGACCAGATGACCGACATGGGCTTCATGCCGCAGGTCACCGCGCTGCTCAAGCAGGTCCGGCCCGACGGCCAGACGATGCTGTTCTCCGCGACGCTGGACAAGAACATCGACAAACTCGTCAAGATGTTCCTGACCGACCCGGTCGGCCACTCCGTCGACCCCTCGGCCGGCGCCGTCACCACGATGGAACACCACGTCCTGTACGTCATGGACGAGACCGACAAGAAGGCCGTGGCCACGCGTATAGCCGCTCGCGACGGCCGGGTGATCATGTTCGTCGACACCAAGCGCGGCGTCGACCGCATGGTCAAGAAGCTCCTTGCGGACGGCGTCCGCGCCTCCGGTCTGCACGGCGGCCGCTCGCAGCCGCAGCGCAACCGCACCCTGGACTGGTTCAAGACGGGCGAGGTCACCGCGCTCGTCGCCACCAACGTGGCCGCGCGCGGCATCCACATCGACGACCTGGACCTCGTCGTCAACGTGGACCCGCCCACCGACCACAAGGACTACCTGCACCGTGGCGGCAGGACCGCCCGCGCCGGTGAG
Organism: Streptomyces sp. NPDC046557; assembly: GCF_040645975.1. Classification (NCBI taxonomy): domain Bacteria; kingdom Bacillati; phylum Actinomycetota; class Actinomycetes; order Kitasatosporales; family Streptomycetaceae; genus Streptomyces; species Streptomyces sp. NPDC046557. The sequence continues at coordinate 161,001 of NZ_JBEYZH010000008.1, read as the reverse complement.
TCCGGCAGCGTCGTCACCCTGGTCCTGCCCGACCAGAAGCGCGACATGACCCGGCTGATGTCTGACGCCGGTATCTCCCCGCGCACCGCGCAGATCAAGTCCTCCGACGAGGAACTGTCCCGTCTGACCGGCGCCAAGACGCCGTCCGGCATCCCGGTGGTAATGGAGGTGCCGCAGCCCCCGCAGCCCAAGGCGCGTTCCGGCTCGGGCCGCCGTTCGGGCGGACCGCGTACGGGCTCCGCCGCGGGCGCCGCGCCGGCCGCCGGCGGAGGCCGCGGCCGCCGTACCGGTGGCGGCAGCGCCGGACAGGCCCCCGCGGCCGGGTCGGGCCAGGCCCGCCGCGGCCAGGCGACCGGTCAGGGCGCCGGCTCGGGCGAGCGCGGCCGGCGTACCGGTGGCTCCTCCTCCGGCGGCGCGGCGGCGGCTTCGGCCCGCAGCCGCGTCGGCGGACCGGGCCAGGCCCGCCGCCGCTCGGCCTGATCCCCGCAGACGTACCCCGCCGAGCCGGGCCCCGCGCACAGCGCGCGGGGCCCGGCTCGGCCGTTTCCACAGCCGTGTAGGTGCGGTAGCCGCCCACGTCGCGGAAGTTGACCGCGCCCTGGAGGGGGATCTGACGGATCGTCTCCGCGGCGCCGGCGGAGGTCTGCCGGCGCGCGGGGCGGACGGGCGCCGACGCCGCGGAGGCGGTCGCGGTGGCGGACACGGCGGTGACGGCGACGGTGGAAGCGAGGACCACCGTCGCCAGGCGGATGCGGGCACGGCTCATCCGGGCGGCTCCCGAGAGGAGGGGAAGGGGGTCACCCCCATGCGGGCGGGGCGTCGGACGCGTGCAGTCGTACGAGTGCGCTCTGTGCCTCGGCCATGACCCGGCCGACGAGCTCCGCACAGGACGGGAGGTCCTCGATCACCCCCGCGACCTGCCCGGATGCCATGACGCCGAGGTCCGTGCGGCCCTGGACCATGGACGCCTTGAGGAGCATCGGGGTGTTCGCGGCGAGCAGGACCTGGCTCCAGGACAGGTCCTTGCCGTGTTTCATCGCCAGCCCGTCCCGCACCATCCGCGACCAGGACAGACCCGACAGCTTCCGGAAACCGGCCGCGTGCCGCACCGCCCGGACCAGCGCCCGCGCGCGGCCCGCCCGCTCCAGCGAGGCGACCAGCTCACTGCGCAGCATCCGGTGCGGCAGCCCGTCCACGGCCGTGGTGACGGTGACGTCCTTGACGCCCGCCTTGAGGTACTCGGCCTTGACGGCGTCCGGGACGGTCGAATCGGAGGTCAACAGGAAGCGGGTGCCCATCGCGATGCCCGCCGCCCCGTACGCGAGCGCCGCCACCAACCCCCGCCCGTCGTGGAAGCCGCCCGCCGCGACCACCGGGATGTCCACGGCGTCGACCACCTGCGGCAGCAGGACGGTCGTGGCCACCTCGCCCGTGTGCCCGCCGCCCTCACCACCCTGCACGATCACCGCGTCCGCGCCCCACGCCGCGACCTTCTCCGCGTGCCGGCGGGCCCCGACCGACGGGACGACCACCACCCCCGCGTCCTTGAGCCGCGCGATCAGCTCCCGGGACGGCGCGAGCGCGAACGACGCGACCCGCACCCCCTCGTCGATGATCAGCCGGGCCCGCTCGGCGGCGTCGCCCGCGTCGGCGCGCAGATTCACCCCGAACGGCGCCTCCGTACGGGACTTCACCTCATGCACGGCCGCCCGCAGCTGGTCCACCGTCATCGTCGCCGAGGCCAGGATGCCCAGGGCGCCCGCGTTCGCCGCCGCCGACACCAGCCGCGGACCGGCCACCCAGCCCATGCCCGTCTGCACGATCGGGTACCGGACCCCGACCAGCCTGGTCAATGCCGTCTCCATCGCGTCAGACCCGCACTTCCCGCTCGCGCGACCCCTCGGGGTCGATCACCTCGCGGATCAGGCGCAGCTCCTCGGCGCTCGGCTCCCGCGTGTGCGGGACGTCCTCGCCCACCGCGAGAACGAAACCGGTGGCGGCCCGCACCTGTTCGACGGTGACCCCCGGGTGCAGGGAGGCCAGGCGCATCGAGCGGTCGGGCGTCTCGAAGTCGAAGACGCCGAGATCGCTGACCACCCGACGCAGCCGGTGGAAGCGGGTCACCCCGGCGGCCCGCGCCCGGTCGTGCCCCACGCCGCTGACCATGTCGACGCGCTCCACGAAGACCCGCGGCGAATGCCGGGGGATCCAGTAACTCACCGGATTGTTCAAGGTGTTGACCGGGGCACCGCGCACCCCCAGGAGCTGACGGGTGGGCCGCTCCCAATCCCCGACGCAGGAGATGTTCTGGTTGCCGTACCGGTCGATCTGGCTCGCACCCATCATCACGTGCCGCCGGCCACCGGTGACCATGGCGAGGTGACGGCGGTACGGGAGCCAGCCCTCCACCGCGCCGTCGAGCCCGACGAGCATCGCCTCACCGTCGGTCAGGAGCAGGTCCGGGCTGAAGGTCCGCTTCGCGAGCCGCGCGCCGACGGAAGGCACCAGGCCCATGGGGCCGGCGAGGACCTCACCGTCGCCGCGCCATGCCTCGGCGCAGGCGATCACACAGTATTCGGCGCGCGTCGGCTCACTGGTCACCGCTGCTGCTCCTCGTGCCAGGCCGCGACGGCCGACTGGTAGGCGTGCTCGCCCGGTCCGGACAGGAAGCGGGCGGCGAACTCGGGCCAGGGGGTGGACGCGTACAGCCTCTGGAAGGGCTCGTCGCGCCCGTAGTCGGGGACACAGGACGTGAAGTGCGCCCCGTGGGGGGTCTCCACGACGCCGGTGACGCTGTGGCGGCTGACGAGGAGGGACTGCGGGGGCCCGGACTTGGCGAGGTCGGCACTCTCCACGAGTTGCTCGCAGGAGACGTAGGCGGCGTCGGCGGCCTCGCAGAACAGGTCGTCGAAGTACGGGTCGGGGCCCAGGTACTGGGCGTTGCCGAGGCGGTCGGCACGGTTGAGGTGGACCAGGGCCGCGTCCATGCGCAGGGCCGGGGCGGCGACGAACTCCTCGCCGTCGGCGTAAGGGGAGGTGACGGTCCGCAGCTCGGGGTTGACGCGCATCACGTCGGAGCCGAGGCCGGCTCGGACGGGCAGGAACGGCAGCCGGTTCGCGGCGGCGTGCAGACCCCACATGAACATGGCCTCGTCCAACTCGGTCAGGGCGAACGCGCCCCGCTCCCGGGCGGCCCGGAAATGCGGCTCCAGCGGGATCGAGTCGAGGGTGGCGAACGGCGCGACGAGCCGGCGGATCCGCCCGGCGGCGGCCAGCAGCCCGACGTCCGGGCCGCCGTACGAGACGACGGTGAGATCGGTGATCTCGGAGCGGAGCAGTGCCCGCACCAGCGCCATGGGCTTACGCCGCGATCCCCAGCCGCCGATGCCGAGCGTCATCCCGCTGCGCAGCCGCCCCACCACCTCCTCGGGGGTCATCGACTTGTCGGTCATGCGCCTCGCTCCTTCCCGAAGGAGTCGCGGACGCGGTCGGCGACCCCGCTGAGATTGGCCTCGAAGGTGAACCCCTGCTCGAAGCGGTAGCTGCGCCGCACGTCGACGGGATCGATGCCGTTGATGGCCGCCTTCGCCAACCGGATCAGAGAACCGTCCTTGCGCGCGATCTCCGCCGCCAGCTCCAGGGCGGCGCCGCGGACCTCCGCGCGCGGGACCACCTTCCACACCGAGCCGTGCGCGTGCAGTTCGGCCGCCGTCGCGGTACGGGAGGTGTAGTACAGGGCCCGCATCAGGTGCTGGGGGACCAGCCGGGCCAGGTGCGTGGCGGCGCCGAGGGCGCCCCGGTCCAGCTCGGGAAGACCGAAGGCGGCGTCGTCGGAGGCCACGATCGCGTCGGCGTTCCCGGCCAGACCGATCCCGCCGCCGAGGCAGAAGCCGTGGACGGCGGCCACCACCGGCACCTCGCACTCGTACACGGCGGCGAACGCCTCGTAGCAGCCGCGGTTGGCACCCAGCAGGGCGCCGTGACCGCTGTCGCGCTGCAGCTCTTTGAGGTCGACGCCGGCGTTGAAGCCCCGGCCCTCGGCGGCGAGGACGACGCAGCGCACGGCGGGGTCGCGGCCCGCGGCGCGCAGGGCGTCGGCGAGGGCGTACCAGCCGCTCACCGGGAGGGCGTTGACGGGCGGGTAGTCGACGGTGACCAGGGCGACGCCCTGGTCCGGGACGGTGGTGGAGACACCCATGAGCGGATCAGCTACCTTTCCACCAAACATTTGTTAGGTGAGGAAGGTAGCAGCCGATGGAGCTCAAGGGGAGGGTGGTCGTCGTCACGGGCGGAACCCGGGGCGTCGGTGCGGGCATCGCGCGCTCGTTCCTCGCGGCGGGCGCGCGGGTCGTCGTCTGCGCGCGCAGGCCACCGGACCGACCCGTCGAGGAGGACGGCCGCCGGGCCTCCTTCATCCCGCTGGACCTGCGTGAACCCGGCGCCGTGCACGCGGTGTTCGAGGTGGTCGCGCAGCGGTACGGGCGGCTGGACTGCCTGGTCAACAACGCGGGCGGCACCCCGTACCGGCGGCTGGGGGCGGGGGAGGGGGAGGGGCAGCGGGAGGGGCGGCGGGAGGCGGAGGCGGCGCGGCACGCCCGGGTCGTCGAGCTGAACCTCCTCGCGCCGATGACGGCCTCGCTGGCCGCCTATCCGTGGCTGCGGGCCTCCCGAGGCTCGGTCGTGATGATCGGCAGCGTGAGCGGCACCCGGCCTTCGCCGGGCACGGCCGCCTACGGCGCCGCGAAGGCGGGACTGGAGAGCCTGGCCCGCTCCATGGCCGTCGAATGGGCGCCCGAGGTGCGGGTGAACACGCTGGTCCCGGGCATGGTGCGGACCGAACTCGCGCATCTGCACTACGGGGACGCGGCGGGCGTCGAGGCGGTCGCCGCGACCGTCCCGCTGGGGCGCCTGGCGGAACCGTCCGACATCGGCGCGGCGGCGGTGTTCCTGGCCTCCGACCGGGCGGCGTACGTGAGCGGGGCGAGCCTGCTCGTGCACGGCGGCGGGGAGCGGCCCGCCTTCCTGGACGTGGCGACCACCAACAAGGAGATGTGACATGGGACTTGCCGAGGGACGCGTGGTCATCGTGACGGGCGCCGGGCGGGGACTCGGCCGGGCCCACGCGCTGGCCTTCGCGGAGCAGGGGGCGCGGGTCGTGGTCAACGACCTCGGCGTCGGACCGGACGGGCTGCCCGGCCCCGACGGCCCGGCCGCCCGCGTCGTGGCGGAGATCAAGGCCGGGGGAGGGCAGGCCGTCGCGCACGGCGGGGACATCGCCACCGGCGAGGGCGCCGCCTCCCTGGTGGAGTGCGCCCTCGGCGCCTTCGGGCGACTCGACACACTGGTCAACAACGCCGGGTTCCTCCGGGACCGGATGCTGGTGAACCTGGACGAGGACGACTGGGACGCGGTGGTCCGCGTCCACCTGAAGGGACACTTCCTGCCGCTCAAGCACGCGGCGGCCTACTGGCGGGCCGAGGCGAAAGCGGGGCGGCCGGTCGCGGCACGAGTGGTCAACACCTCGTCCGGAGCCGGGCTGTTGGGCTCCGTCGGGCAGGGGAACTACAGCGCCGCGAAGGCGGGCGTCCTGGCGCTGACCCTGGTCGCGGCGGCGGAGACGGGCCGGTACGGCGTCCAGGTCAACGCCATCGCGCCGGCCGCGCGGACCCGGATGACGGAGCGGACCTTCGCGGAGGCGATGGCGGCGCCGGCGGAGGGCGGCTTCGACGCGATGGCCCCGGAGAACGTGTCGCCGCTGGTGGTGTGGCTGGGCTCGGATGCCTCGGCCGGGGTGACGGGGCGGGTCTTCGAGGCGGAGGGGGGCCGGATCACGGTGATGGAGGGCTGGCGGCCCGGCCCGACGGCCGAGCGCGCGGGGCGCTGGACCCCGGCGGAGGCGGGCGAGGCGGCGGCGAAGCTGCTGGCCCGGGCGCAGGCGCCGGGAGCGGTGTACGGCGCGGGGGAGTAGGGCGCGGCGGGCGGGGTATTCGGGCACCGGGAGCGGCCCGAACACACCCCGGGCCCGGCCCCCTGGCGAGGGGTCGGGTCCGGAAGCTTCCTGCGTGCGTTGGGATATGACTACCCGCTACGCATCCCCGCTGAACCATCCTGACGCCGACATCCCCTCGGCGATTGCGGACGCAGGCCGATTCACTCGTACGAGAACACCTCCCCGCACTTCGACCGGCGGGCCCCGCGACCGGCCGGCCCCCCGCCACCCCCGGCCGGCTGCCGCCTGCTGCCGGGGTCGGGTCTCACGTCTCAGGTGTCGACGTCCAGTTCGGTGTGGCAGAGCCCGCACCGTGCGGTGAGAGGGCCGCGTCCGGCCGGGAGCCGGAGCCGCTGGGCGCAGACCGGGCAGGGGAATTCCACCCGCGGGCCCCTGCCCGGGCCCGCGGTCTCGAAGCGGTACGGGGCCCCCGGCGCGGCCGACCCCGTCCGGCGCGCGCGGGCATAGCGGCGCCGTTCGGGCCAGGGCGCGGCCGCCAGTGGGGGCAGGCGGTGGTCCCGGTCGGCGACCGCGCGACCGCGCACGTAGGCGTCGTAGGCGTGGGGGCCGGTGAACCAGGTGGACGGGTCCTCGCCGAGCAGGCGACCTCGCTTGGCGAGGACGTAGCCGAACTCCTCGGGGGTGAGATAGCCGAGTTTCTGGTGGGTGAGGGCGTCCTCGCGGTAGGCGTCGAGCAGCAGCCACCCCACCCCGAGGTAGGCGGCCGTGGTGTCGGTGAGGATCTCGTTCTCGGCGGTGGTGGGGAAGCGCAGGTCCAGGCGGTGCAGCAGGACGTGGGCGGCCTCGTGGGCCAAGGCGGCCGCCAGGTCGCGGCGGTGGGTGCGGAAGCGGTCGTTGACCTCGACGAAGTACTCGGGTCCGGCCGTCAGCTCCACGGCGGCCGCCTCGCGCATCGTCCGGAAACCGACCACCATCCGGGCCTCGGGCAGCCGTAGCGCGCGCACCACGGCGGAGGCCACGCGGTGTGCGCCGAGGTACAGGTCGTCGTCGGGGCCGAAGGCGGCGTCGGCGGGGGCGAGGCTCGTCGCGTAGGTCAGGACGCCCTCGTAGGAGAGCCGCCGGAACAGCGCGGTGATCGCCTTGCGCACGGTGTCCAGATGCGGGAAGCCGTGGACGATCGGGCTGCCCCGCCCGCCGTTCGGCGTCATGACGGCCTGCCCGCGGCGATCACGGCGGCGTGCCGCGCGAGGTGTCCGAAAACGCGTTCTTGTCGCCCCGGCCCGGTAATTGTGTCATGGACACGACGTGTCATGGACGCGTCGCCACCCATGACGCGCACGGCCCAACCCCCCACGAAAGGCAGTGTGTCGACTGTGTCCACCCTTGCCACCCTCCTGAAGCGCACCCTGGCCGTCGCCGCGGTCGCCCTCGCGGCCATCAGCCTCCAGCCGGGCTCCGCCACCGCCTCACCGACCCCCGTCGTCGGTGGAACGAGGGCCGCACAAGGCGAGTTCCCGTTCATGGTCCGCCTCTCCATGGGCTGCGGCGGCGCCCTCTACACCCAGCAGATCGTCCTCACCGCCGCCCACTGCGTGAACGGCTCCGGCACCAACATCACCGCCACCGCCGGCGTCGTCGACCTCAACAGCACCGGCGCCGTCAAGGTCAAGTCCACCAAGGTGCTCCAAGCCCCCGGCTACAACGGCTCCGGCAAGGACTGGGCGCTCATCAAGCTCGCCAAGCCGATCAACCTGCCCACCCTCAAGATCGCCGACACCAAGACCTACGACAACGGCACCTTCACCATCGCCGGCTGGGGCGCCGCCAGCGAGGGCGGCGGCCAGCAGCGCTACCTCCTCAAGGCCACCGTCCCCTTCGTCTCCGACGCCGCCTGCCAGAGCGCGTACGGCAGCGATCTCGTCCCCACCGACGAGATCTGCGCCGGCTACGACCAAGGCGGCGTCGACACCTGCCAGGGCGACTCCGGCGGCCCGATGTTCCGCCGGGACAACACCAACGCCTGGATCCAGGTCGGCATAGTCAGCTGGGGCGAGGGCTGCGCCCGGCCCGGCTACCCCGGCGTCTACACGGAGGTCTCCACCTTCGCCGCCGACATCAGGGCCGCGGCCGCGGGCCTGTGACGCCCCCCTCGGCCTTCCGGCACCACGGACCGGAAGGCCGAGGCACCCCCGCGTCACCGCCCGGCCCACGGCCCGCACCGCCCGGCGCACGGGCCGCCGTCACCGCCCGCATCCCCGCCGTCACCGCCCGGCCCACCCGCGCCCGCCACCCCGCCCGCCCGTCTCACTGTCCGGCCGACCAGCGGAGAAGCCGCCAGCGCCACGTATTCTCGGGAACCATGAACACCAGCGACACCGACGAGACCGGCAAGACGACCGGCGAGGACGTCACCACCGAACTGGCCCGCCTCAGGGACAGCATCGACAACATCGACGCGGCCGTGGTCCACATGCTCGCCGAGCGCTTCAAGTGCACCCAGCAGGTCGGCCACCTCAAGGCCCGCCACCAGCTGCCCCCCGCGGACCCGGGCCGCGAGGCCAGCCAGATCGCCCGCCTGCGCCAGCTCGCCGAGAACGCCAAACTCGACCCGGCCTTCGCGGAGAAACTCCTCAACTTCATCATCGCCGAGGTCATCCGCCACCACGAGACGATCGCCGCAGGCGAAGAGTGAAGTGCTCTCCCGGCTGAGGCCGGGAGATTCCTGCTTACCTCGCGGTAGCGGGTTTGTCGCGCTTGGCGCGCCTGACGACTGCCCTCCCGGCAGCCGGGACGAGCGCGTGGCCCATCCGGTACAGGTGCAAGACGTTGCGGGCCGCGTTGTGGTCGGCGTTGCCCGACCAGCCGCAGTGCGGGTTCTTGCACACGAACACGGCCTGACTCTCCCGGTTGCGGGGCGTGGTGAAGCCGCACGCGGAGCAGCGCCTGGATGTGTTGGGGGCGGGGACCTTGTGCAGGGTGCGGCCATGCCGGGCGCTCTTGTACGTCAGCATGGTGACCGTCCGGCCCCAAGCCTCGGCGCTGACGGAGCGGTTCAGCCCGGGCCCTGCGGAATGTCCGCGGCCATCACCGTGCGCAGGCGGCCCTTGAAGTTCGGGGCGTCGGCGCGACCTTCCCAGCAGTTCTTCCACGTCCGGAAGTACGTCTTCAACACCGCCTGCGCGGCCTGCGCCGGAAGCACGGCCAGGAAATCGATGTCCTTACGGGCCTGGCGTATCGCGGCATCCGCGTTCGCAAGGGTCCGTTTGTCCCTCGGCATCATCCGCCACCACGCGTGCAGAAGATTCCACAGGGTGCGGGCCGCATGCGCCTGACCGTCAACCTTCAACACCTCGGCAGACGACAGCGAAAGACGGGCACGATGCCCGAACTGCCGCTTCACCAAGATGTCTTCACCCACACCCGGGAGAACGGCGCTGGTTGATGTCACCACGCCGGGACCCTCATCCCGATGAACGCACCGGACGCCATGGTGTTCACAACGTGCGCGTTCACTTGGCCTTTGTCGCCAAATGCAGGCGGGATGCGATCACCGACACCATGCCGACCCGCACCGAAGTCATGGGGGGAGGTCTATGCCGACTTCGAAGCCGAGTCGAAACGGTTCAACGGCGATCAGGACCACGTGCACCTGCTCGTGCGCCACCCGCCGAAGGCGCAGCTCTCCAGGCTGGTCAACTCCCTCAAGGGCGTCAGCTCTCGCAAACTCCGCCAGGAGTACGACAGCCACATCCGCCGTGGGGCGGTCACTTCTGGTCTGGCTCCCACTTCGCCGGCTCATGTGGCGACGCACCCCTGACCGTCGTCCAGCAGGACATCGAAAACCAGCAACGTCCCCTCTGACCGTCACCCCGGAGACGCAGGGCACTCCGGCGCTCCGCGCCTCAGGGCCGAAGCTGGCCTTCACCCCCGCCCTGAAGGGCGGAGCACTGGTCAAGATCAGAGGTAGACCCCTGGGGCCCGGCCGCCGTTTCCGGCAGCATGGGCCCCATGTCCTCCGCCCTGACGCGCGACGAAGCGCAGCTCCGAGCCCAGCTCCTCGACGTCCACCACTACGCAGTCACCCTCGACCTCACCACCGGCGACGAGACCTTCGACTCCGCGACCGTCATCCGGTTCAGCGCCCGCACCGCCGGTGACACGTTCCTGGAACTGAAACCCGACGAACTGCGCTCCGTCGAACTCGACGGCCGGCCCCTGGACCCCGCCGGCCTCGACGGCAGCCGCCTCCCCCTCACCGGCCTCGCCGAAGGCCCCCACGAACTGCGCGTCGACACGCGCATGCGCTACTCCCGCACCGGCGAGGGCCTGCACCGCTTCACCGACCCCGAGGACAGGGAGACCTACGTCTACACCCAGATGTTCATGGACGACGTCCAACGCGTCTTCCCCGCCTTCGACCAGCCCGACCTCAAAGCCGTCTTCGAGTTCACCGTTACCGCCCCCTCCCACTGGTACGTCCTCGCCAACGGCATCACCACCCGCACCGGCGACCGCGACACCGACGGCGCCGGGATCTGGACCTCCGCCCCCACCCCCGTCATCTCCACCTACCTCGCCGCCGTCGCCGCCGGCCCCTGGCACAGCGTCCGCACCGACCACGCCGGACTGCCCTTCGCCCTCCACTGCCGCCGCTCCCTGGCCCCCTACCTCGACGCCGACGCCGAGGAGATCCTCTCCGTCACCAAGGACTGCTTCGACCGCTACCACGAGAAGTTCGCCGAGCCCTACCCCTTCGACTCCTACGACCAGGCATTCGTCCCCGAATTCAACGCGGGCGCCATGGAGAACCCCGGCCTCGTCACCTTCCGCGACGAATTCGTCTTCCGCTCCGCCGTCACCGACACCGAACGCCAGCGCCGCGCCATGGTCATCGCCCACGAAATGGCCCACATGTGGTTCGGCGACCTCGTCACCCTGCGCTGGTGGGACGACATCTGGCTGAACGAGTCCTTCGCCGAGTACATGGGCTACCAGACCCTCGTCGAAGCCACCCGCTTCACCGGCACCTGGACCGAGTTCGCCATGGAACGCAAACCCTGGGGCTACGACGCCGACCAGCGGCCCTCCACCCACCCCGTCGCCCCCGACGCCGTCCCCGACACCGCCTCCGCCCTCCTCAACTTCGACGGCATCTCCTACGCCAAGGGCGCCTCCGCACTGCGCCAACTCGTCGCCTGGCTCGGCGAGAAGGACTTCCTCGCCGGGATCAACACCCACTTCACCCGCCACAAGTTCGCCAACGCCTCACTCGCCGACTTCGTCGACTCCCTCGCCGCCCACACCGAACGCGACGTCCACGCCTGGGCCGACGTGTGGCTGCGCACCACCGGCGTCGACACCCTCACCCCCCGCGTCGAGGACTCCGACACCCAGGAGGGACCCGCCGGCTGGACCCTCACCGTCGACCACCACGGCAGCCGCCCCCACCACATCGGCGTCGGCCTCTACGACCGCGTCCCCGGCGGCCGCGACCTCGCACCGCGCGAACGCCTCGACCTCGACGTCCCCACCGACGAGGTCCTCTCCGTCAGCGGCCCCCGACCCGCCCTCATCCTCCTCAACGACGGCGACCTCGGCTACGCCAAGGTCCGCCTCGACGCCGGCTCCGTCGAAACCGCCCTTCGCGACCTGTCCTCCCTCCCCGACCCCCTCACCCGCGCCGTCGTCTGGAACGCGCTGCGCGACATGGTCCGCGACGGCGAACTGGAACCCGAGGCGTACCTGGAGACCGCCCGCGCACACCTGCCCGACGAACAGGACCTGGCCGTCGTCCAAGGCGTCCTCGCCTTCGCCCGGACCCACATCGCCGCCCGCTACGTCGCCCCCGACCGCCGCACCGCCGCCCTCGCCACCCTCACCGACACCGCCCGCGCCCTGCTGCGCCGCACCGAGGACGGCTCCGACCCCGGCCTGCGCCTGGCCGCCGTACGCGCCCACATCGACAGCGCCACCCAACCCGACGCCCTCGCCGGCTGGCTGGCCGACGGCACCGTCCCCGGCGGCCCCGAACTCGACCCCGAACTGCGCTGGCGCATCCTCGCCCGGCTCTGCGTCCTCGGCGCCGTCGGCGACGACGAGATCACCGCCGCACTCGCCGCCGACCCCACCGCCACCGGAGAGGAAGGCGCCGCCCGCTGCCGCGCCGCACTGCCGACCGCCGAGGCCAAGGAAGCCGCCTGGAACCGGCTCTTCCACGACGACACCCTGTCCAACTACCTGTTCAAAGCCACCGCCCAAGGCTTCTGGCAGCCCGAACAGGCCGACCTCCTGCAGGACTACGTCCCGCGCTACTACCCCGCGGCGATCGCCGTCGCCGCCCGCCGCGGACCCGCCATCGGCGACGCCGCCGGCCGCTGGGCGTTCCCCGCCCACGCCGTCGACGCGGACAACCTGCGGGCCGGGCGGGCCTGCCTCGAAGACCCCGAACTCATCCCGCTGCTGCGGCGCAAACTCGTCGACGAACTCGACGACCTCGCCCGCGCCCTGCGCGTGCGCACCGCGGGCTGACCCGACGCACGCCACCCGCACGGACAGGGCCCACCGCCGGTCGAACACCCGGCCGTACACCCCACCCGTGCGGGGCGATCGGACAAACCCCGGCGGTTACCCCATTCGGGTCTGATCGTTGTGCTGGGCGGGGACCAGGCCGTCCCCGCCCAGCCCGCGCGTAAGGACACCCGGATGACCAGCCCGCCCGGCCCCCCGCCGCCCCTGCCCCCGCTCGCCGGCGGCCCCGGCGGCGCCGACGCCCTGCGGCCCCTGCTCGACACCGTCCTCGACGCCCTGCGCACCGGAGCCGAAGCCCGCGGCGGACCCCTCCCGGCCGGCGGACCCGAAGCCGTCACCGCCCACCTCCGGGCCGCACTGGGCGACGTACTCCCCGCCCACGGCACCGGCGACCACGAAGCCCTGCGCACCCTCGTCCACACCCTCACCGCCGGCGCCGCCGACCCCGCCGACCCCCTGTGCGCGGCCCACCTGCACTGCCCGCCGCTGGCCGTCGCCGCCGCCGCCGACCTCGCCGCCTCCGCGCTCAACCCCTCCCTCGACTCCTGGGACCAGGCCCCCGCCGCCTCCGCCCTCGAAGCGCTCCTCACCCGCACCCTCGCCGCCGAGCTCTACGACACCCCCCACGCCGACGCCCTCGTCACCACCGGCGGCACCGAAGCCAACCAACTCGCCCTCCTCCTGGCCCGCGAACGCCACGGACCCCGCCTCACCGTCCTCCACGGAGCCAACGCCCACCACTCCATCCCCCGCTCCGCATGGCTCCTCGGACTACCCCCCACCCGCGCCCTGCCCACCCCCACCGGAACACTCGACCCCGACCGCCTCGCCGAAGCCCTCACCCGCACCACCGGCCCCGTCCTCGTCACCGCCACCGCGGGCACCACCGACGCCGGCCTCATCGACCCCCTCGGCCCCCTCGCCGACCTCTGCCACCACCACGGCGCCGACCTCCACATCGACGCCGCCTACGGGGGCCTCCTCGCCCTCAGCCCCCGCCACCGCCCCAAGCTCGACGGCCTCTCCCGCGCCCACTCCCTCACCCTCGACCTGCACAAACTCGGCTGGCAACCCGTAGCCGCCGGACTCCTCGCCGTCCCCGACACCGCCCTGCTGGCCCCCCTCGCCCACCAGGCCGACTACCTCAACGCCACCGACGACACCGAAGCCGGCCTCCCCGACCTCCTCGGCCGCTCCCTACGCACCACCCGCCGCCCCGACGCCCTCAAGATCGCCACCACCCTGCGCTCACTCGGCCGCGACGGCCTCGCCCACCTCATCGACCTCACCTGCGCCGCAGCCCACCGGCTCGCCGAACTCCTCGACGCCCACCCCGGCTTCGAACTCCACGCACCCCCCACCATCAGCACGGTCCTCTTCCGCCCCACCCCCACGGACGACGACCGGCTCGCGACCCTGCGCCGCACCCTCCTCCTCGACGGCACCGCCGTACTCGGCCGCGCCACCGCCGACGGAAAGCTCTGGCTCAAAGCCACCCTGCTCAACCCCCACACCACCCCCGAGGACCTGCACGCCCTCATCACCCTCCTGAGCCCGCAACCGTCCTGACCCGGCCCCCCGGCCCCGTCACCCTCCCGGAAGGCAGCACCCACCGATGACCGCGCAACCCGAAGCACCCCATGACCTCGTAGGAATCGGCATCGGCCCCTTCAACCTCTCCCTCGCCGCCCTCGCCCACGGCCTCCCCCACCAAGGCGCCGGCGAACTCGCCACCGCCTTCTACGACCAACGCAGGGACTTCCGCTGGCACCCCGGACTCCTCATCGACGGAGCCACCCTCCAAGTCCCCTTCCTCGCCGACCTCGTCACCCTCGCCGACCCCACCAGCCCCTGGACCTTCCTCAACTACCTCCGACACAAGGAACGGCTCTTCCCCTTCTACTTCGCCGAGCAGTTCCACATCCAACGCGCCGAATACGACGCCTACTGCCGCTGGGTCGCCGGCCGCCTCCCCGGACTCCACTTCGGCCATCAGGTCGACGCCGTCCGCTGGAACCCCGAACGCGACCTCTTCGAAGTCGACTTCACCCAACTCGACCCCGACGGCGAAGCCGAAGCCCTCGGCCGCACCCACACCCGCAACCTCGTCCTCGGCATCGGCACCGCCCCCTACGTCCCCGAACCCCTACGCCCCCTCGCCGACGCCCCCACCGTCCCCGTCATCCACTCCTGCGACTACCTCGACCACCGCGAACGCATCCTCGCCGCCGAACACGTCACCGTCATCGGATCCGGCCAATCCGGAGCCGAAGTCTTCCTCGACCTGCTCCGCGCCCGCCCCACCGGCCGCGAACGCCTCACCTGGCTCGCCCGCACCCCCGCCTTCGCCCCCATGGAGTACTCCAAGCTCGGCCTGGAACACTTCACCCCCGACTACACCCGCTACTTCCACTCCCTGCCCGAACCCGTCCGCGACCAACTCGTCCCCGCCCAATGGCAACTCCACAAGGGCATCGACACCGACACCGTCGCCGCCATCCACGAAGAGCTCTACCGCCGCACCCTCCACGGCGGCTGGCCCGACGCCGTCCTCACCCCCGGCGTCAGCGTCCGCACCGCCGGCCGCGTCGCCACCACCAAGGTCGAACTCCACCTCGAACACACCCAGCAAGGCACCCGCTCCCGCCTCACCACCGACGCCGTCGTCCTCGCCACCGGCTACCGCGAACGCCCCCTCACCAGCCTCCTCGCCGGCCTCGACCCCTACCTCCGCAAGGACTCCGCCGGCCGCCCCCGCATCGACGACCGCTACCGCATGATCCTCGACCCCAGCATCACCGGCAGCGTCTACGTCCAAAACGGCGAACGCCACACCCACGGCGTCGGAGCGCCCGACCTCGGACTCGCCGCCTGGCGCAGCGCCGCCATCCTCAACACCCTCACCGGCAAGGACGCCTACCCCCAGCCCACCCGCACCGCCTTCACCACCTTCGGCCTCGACCAGCGCGAACACGCCCGCCCCCACCCCACGAGCGAACTACTCCCGCTGGTCGAACACCCCTGACGGCGACCGGAACCAAGCGACTACGGGAAGACCGGCACCCCGGCCCGCGTCAACCGCCAGTCCACCGACGCGAAGGCCGCCGGGTCGATCGTCCCCTTCGCCTTCACCCACTGGATGATCGTCGTGCGGATCTCCTCCGAGTTCGACCACACCTGCTCGGCCCGCGGGACGTGCGGGAAGTTCCCCCCACCCGAGGCCCGGTAATTGTTCACCGCGAACACGAACCGCGCCGCCGGATCCAGAGCCTTCCCCCCGAACGACAACCCCGTGATCCGCGACCCCACCGGCTGCGCGATGTCGATGTCGTACGTCAACCCGTACACCGCGTCGTAGTTGTAGTCCGGGACACCCTCCGCATTCGTCAGCTTCACCGGATCCACCACATCACCCGGAGCGGTACGCACGTAATACCGCGCCGAGAACTCCAGGTAGTCCCTCACCTGCGCGCCGGTCAGCACCCGCGCCTCCAGCGTGTTCTCGAACGGATACAACCCCGCCGCATCCTTGATCGTCACCCGACCCGCCGGGATCGACGCCGTCCGCGAGAAACACGAAGCCTGCGACAGCACCGGCAGCGAAGCCCACTCCGTGCCCGCCAGAGCCGCCTTCACCGTCTCCACCTGCACATGATTGATCAGGTCGATGATCGGAACGTCCTTCACCGGACCCTCCGACGAATCCATCGCCCCCGTCGACGTACCGATCACCTGGTTCACGTACGCGACGACCTTGCGGTGCTCGTCCGACAACAACCGCGTGATCTTCGGATCCTCCACCGCCGTGTTCGAGTTCACCACCTGCGCCGCGACCCGCGACACCGACCAACGGCCCCCCTCCCACACCAGATCGAAGTCGAACAACGTCAGCCGCTGCCCCCACTTCAACGGCTCCGACAGCACCACGTCCTTACCGGTCGCCTTGTTCTTCACCCGGTACTCCGGGATCTCCGTGTGCGCGTGCCCCACCAGGATCGCGTCGATCCCCGGCACCTGCTCCGCCACCAACCCGGCCGCGTTCTCGATGTACGGCAACTGGTCCCCGTAGCTCGACGTACCGCTCGACCCCGAATGCGCCGCCACGATCACCACGTCCGCACCCATCGAACGCAGCCTCGGCACGTACTTCGCCGCCTGCTCCTCCAAACCCGGGAACGTCATCCTCCCCGCCACGTTCGCCTTGTCCCAGATCGCGATCCCCGGGTTCGTCAACCCCAACACCGCCACCTTCACGTCCCGCCCGTGCGGAGTGCACAACCGGTGCACGCTGTACGGCGGGAACGCGGGCCGCAACGACTTCGCGTCCAACGCGTTCGCCCCCAGCAGCGGAAAACGACACTGCTCCTGGAACTTGCGCAACACCGGAATGCCGTAGTTGAACTCGTGATTGCCCAACGCCGCCGCGTCGTACCCGATCGCGTTCATCGCCTGCGCCATCGGATGCACCGGACCCCGACGCGCCGTGATCGGATCCACCTTCGCGTAGTAGTACGCCAACTGCGTGCCCTGGATCGTGTCGCCGGCGTCGATCAACAGCGTGTTGCCACGCCCCTTGCGCGCCCGCACCTGCTCCACCAGCGTGGAGATCTTCGCCAGACCGACGTCGTTGTGCGCCTTGTCGTCGAACTCCTTGTCGGTGAAGTAGTCCCAGTTGAAGACGTTCCCGTGCAGGTCGGTCGTCCCCATCACCGTGAACGAGTACGTCCGCTGCCCGGACGACCCGCCGGTCGCGGCCCCGCCCACCGCGGCCGCGGCCGGGGCGCCCGCAGCCCCCGTCAACGCCACGGCCGCACCGGTCGCGGCCGAAGTACCCAGAAATGTCCTGCGGTCGAACGCCATGCCATCTCCCCTTTCGAGCATGAACAACGCGCGTAGATTCTGACCCACCGGTCACCAGGCGCAACACCCCCGGCACGGTTTCCATCCGATGACCACACCCCCCACGAACGCGATGCGAGAGTGGATCCATGACTCACGACGCCACCCGGACACAAGACACCACACACCAGCCCTACGGAACCCCCGAAGTCCCCCGCGTCGCCGTCCGCGGCGAAGCCCGACTCGAAGTCGACCCCGAGATCGCCCGCATCGGCATCACCGTCAACGCCCGCGGCACCGACCGCCGCACCGCACTCGAAGACCTCACCCGCCGCAACAACGCCGTACTCGACCTCGTCAAGAGCTACGGCGAACCCGTCGAAAAACTCGAAACCGGCGCCTTCTCCATCACCCCCGAACTCACCCGCCACGGCCGCGCCGAACGCGTCCGCGCCTACCACGGCCGCGTCCACATCACCGCCGAACTCAGCGACTTCACCACCCTCGGCGAACTCACCACCCGCCTCGCCGACCTCGAACTCACCCGCGTCGACGGCCCCTGGTGGGCCCTGCGCCCCACCTCACCCGCCCACGGCCAAGCCCGCCGCCAAGCCGTACTCGAAGCCGTCCAACGCGCCCGCGAATACGCCGAAGCCCTCGGCGCCCACCTCGCCGCCCTCGTCGAACTCGCCGACCTCGGCGCCGAGAACGCCACCCCCTTCCCCACCGCCCCCGGCTCCGGCATGCGCACCATGGCCTACGGCGCCCCCGCCGAAGACGCCGGCGCACCCCCCCTCGACCTCGAACCCCAACGCCAGACCGTCTACGCCCAAGTCAACGCCCGCTTCACCATGACCCCTCCCCAGCTCTGACCGCCCCGGAAAACCCCCTCAACACCACCCCGGGGGTGCTCATCGGAGCACCCCCACGCACATTCAACAAATGTCAACAACCTTTTGCCGAACGGTTGTTGATCGGTCACCCGGAACCAATTTCCTACTCTCTGGTAGGGGCATACGCTCGCTCCATGCGCCGAGCGAAAATCGTTTGCACCCTGGGGCCCGCCACCGACTCGTACGACCAGATCAAAGCCCTGGTCGAAGCCGGAATGGACATCGCCCGCTTCAACCTCAGCCACGGCACCTACGCCGAACACGAGGAGCGCTACCAGCGCGTACGCAAGGCATCCGACGAGACCGGCCGCAGCGTCGGCATCCTCGCCGACCTTCAAGGCCCGAAGATCCGCCTCGGCCGCTTCCACGAAGGACCCGTACTCCTTGAACGCGGTGACGAATTCACCATCACCGTAGAAGACCACGAAGGCGACCGCCACACCTGCGGCACCACCTACAAGGGCCTCGCCGCCGACGTCACCACCGGCGAACGCATCCTCGTAGACGACGGCCGCGTCACCCTCCAGGTCACCGGCGTCGACGGCCCCCGCGTCCACACCCTCGTCATCGAAGGCGGCATGGTCTCCGACCACAAGGGACTCAACCTCCCCGGCGTCGCCGTCTCCGTCCCCGCCCTCTCCGAAAAAGACATCGACGACCTCCGCTGGGCCCTGCGCGTGGGCGCCGACATCATCGCCCTCTCCTTCGTCCGCAGCGGCCGCGACATCGAAGACGTCCACCGCGTCATGGACGAAGAAGGCCGCCGCCTCCCCGTCATCGCCAAGATCGAAAAACCCCAGGCCGTCGACAACATCGACGACATCGTCGCCGCATTCGACGGAATCATGGTCGCCCGCGGCGACCTCGGCGTCGAAATGCCCCTCGAACAAGTCCCCATCGTCCAAAAGCGCGCCGTCAAACTCGCCAAGCGCAACGCCAAACCCGTCATCGTCGCCACCCAAATGCTCGACTCGATGATCGACAACTCCCGGCCCACCCGCGCCGAAGCCTCCGACGTCGCCAACGCCATCATCGACGGAACCGACGCCGTGATGCTCTCCGGCGAAACCAGCGTCGGCAAACACCCCGTCGAAACCGTCCGCACCATGGCCCGCATCGTCGAAGCCGCCGAAGAAGACATCCTCGCCAAGGGCCTGCCACCCCTCACCGAACGCAGCAAACCCCGCACCCAAGGCGGCGCCGTCGCCCGCGCCGCCGCCGAAATGGGCGACTTCCTCGGCGCCAAGTTCCTCGTCGCCTTCACCCAGAGCGGAGACACCGCCCGCCGGCTCTCCCGCTACCGCTCACCCATCCCCCTCCTCGCCTTCACCCCCGACCCCGCCACCCGCTCCCAACTCAACCTCACATGGGGCGTCGAAACCTTCCTCGGACCCCACGTCGAATCCACCGACGCCATGGTCGACCAAGTCGAAGAAGAACTCCTGCGGATCGGCCGCTGCGTACCCGGCGACATCGTCGTCATCACCGCCGGCTCACCCCCCGGCGTCACCGGCTCCACCAACCTCGTCCGCGTCCACCACATCGGCGACGCCGTCAGCTGACCCCACCAAGCCGACAGCCCCGCCCCCGGCCCACCGAGCCAGGGGCCGCGAAAACCCCGCCGGGAAGACCCCCGGCGGGGCGACCCTCACACCAGATCAGCCCGGAGATCAACGGCCCAATGGTTGGCCGCCAAAACCCGCCCCGCGAACTCCACCTCCCGCGCGGCCACGAACCGGAAGCCGAGAGACCGGCAGATCCCGTTCGAAGCACCATTGCCCACCGCCGGAAACGCGTGCACCACCCCCCAACGACCGTCCTCCCGCGCCTCTTCCAGCACCACACGGACGGCACGCTTCCCCAGACCCCGCCCCTGGAACTCCGGCAGGACCATCCACCCGATCTCCGACACCGGCCCGTCCGCCGAATCGTGAGACCACAGCGTCACCGACCCCGCCACCACCTCCGGCACAGCCGGATCAGGCACGATCATCCTGATCCAATCGGCATCCGCCGCAGCCCTCAGCACATCCCGCGCGACCTTCCCCGCCATGCCCTCACGCGGCAACGGCCCCCCGAGATCCGCCATCATCACCGGATCACACCGCATCCGCACATACGCCTCCACATCCCCCAACTCCACGTTCCGCAACAACACGCGCCCTCCTCCACATCGCCACCACACCTTGACCTCAACCAAACTTGAGGTCCTACCTTCACCGCATGGACATCAAGCCCTACCCCCAAGAACAACTCGCCACCCAAGCCATCGGCTACTGGAGCCACGAAACCGCCCACCACGTCATCACCGGCCTGCGCACCGCCCTCGCCGAAGAACACCTCACCCAACCCCACTGGTGGATCCTCAACCACGTAGCCGGCGCCCCCGGCGCCTGGACCCGCACCGCCCTCACCGCAAAACTCACCCGCTTCGACGACCAGAACACCGACTTCGAAACCGTCTACGACGACCTCACCACCCGAGGCTGGCTCACCACCACCCACGACACCCACACCCTCGCCCTCACCGTCGAAGGCGAAGCCGGCCGCCTCCGCGCCCACGACCGCAACGCCGCCGTCCACGCCCGCATCCGCCAAGGCATCGACGACCCCACCTACGCCGCCACCATCGACACCCTCCGCCGCATGGTCGCCAACCTCGGCGGCAACGCCGACCTCCCCTGACCCCCGCTGTCAGAACCGGCCGCTACCGTCCGGCCCATGGGCTTCACCAGCGCTTGGGCCATCAGCGGCCACACCGACGACACCATCGCCGAACTCACCCCCCGGCTCCTGCCCGCCCTACGCGCCGACAGCGGCCACCCCGACGCCCAACGCCGATGGCGCCAGTGGCAACGGGCACCCCTCCCCGACCGCCACACGTGGCACGAGGCCGACCGCGCGGCCGTGGACTCCTTCTACGCCCTCACCGCACCCGGCCACCACCTCGACGACGTCTGCGCCGGCATCACCGACCCGACCTTCTACGTCGTCGACGACGTCTGGGAGGGACAGGAGCAGGACGGCATCTTCGTCTCGATCCACCGCAAGGACTACGCCGTCACCTCCCTCTTCCATGCCATCGGACCGACCCGGGCGGCCCTCCTCCCGGGCTGGTGCGGCAACTTCCTCCTCACCGCCGCCCAGGTCCACCAGGCCCAACCCCGCGTGGAGCGGGCCCTGACCTTCACCCCGCCCGAGCGCGCCTCGCCGAAGACCGGGACTGGCTCGACTACGCGAAGGACGAGGAAAGCGTCCTCGACGGCCCCCTCCGCGTCTGGCGCACCGCCGCCGAGAGCAACCTCGGCCTCTGCGGCGTGGCGGTCCACCTCGACTAGTGCTTGGGCCCGATGTGCGCGTCCATCAACGCCACCGACGCCTTGCGGGCGACGGAGACGTTGAAGGGGTCACTGCCCCGGGCGAGGATCGTGTACTGCACGCCGACCTTGGTGAGGGTGTCCGTACACAGCCGCCGGATGTCATCGGACTTGTTGGTGAAGAAGTACCGCGGGTACTCGTAGCGCTTCCCGTTCCGCACGGTCCAGTTGGTGACCCGACACCCGTCGGAATGGATCAGCCCCCGCAGGAACTCCCAGGGGTGGGCGTCCACGATCTCCTGCTGCCACCTTTCGAGGGCGATCCGCCGCTCGTGCTTCTTGCCGGGCCCGTGCTGCGGGAAGAGGCACGCAAGGTGCATTGAGTACACCTTGACGTTGTGACAGCCGACCTTACGGACCCGGCATACCCGATTGAACGGAAGCACCCGTTGCATGGCTCGCTCGGCGGAGTCCATGAGGCCGGGCCATCGGTCGTCGCAGGTGATCATCAGGTTGGGCACTCGGTGACCTGAGTAGCGACTTATGTGGCCGTCACCCAGGTAGAGGCCCAGTAGATACGCGTACGCGTGTGTGTCGAGCGCGCTGCCGTCGCAGCGGGGGCAGTCCGGTTTATGGGAACCGGGGCACTCGCCCCGCTTTGCACGGTCCATGTGTTTCCAGTAGCCGACGGTGCCCGGCGGGACGTCGAGGCTCCGTGCCACATCGGCATTGCGTGCTCCGCCGCGCAACAGGGCGACCGCCGTTCGGCGGACTGTGGGGCTGTGAAATTCCATGTCGCCACTTTGCGTGACGACTCGTGCCTCCGGGTAGCAAAGAGCGGACGTTCACGCGAAGGTGAACGTCCGCTTTTCGGACACGTACCGGGTGCGGGATTCGAACCCGCACGTCCTTTCGGACAGATGTGTTTGAGACATCAGCGTCTGCCATTCCGCCAACCCGGCGAGGTTGCTGGTGGGAGTCTACCTGGTGACCATCGCGGACTTCAGCTAGGTAGGCTCATCTCAGCAGCAGAGCCCGCAACGAGGAGCCACCCGTGACCGCCGAGCACGAGTCGACGCCCACGCCCGACGCCGACCAGTCGCACGTTCCGCCGCTGACGACCCGCGTCGTCATCGCCGAGGACGAGGCGCTCATCCGTCTCGACCTGAAAGAGATGCTCGAAGAGGAGGGCTACTCGGTCGTCGGTGAGGCCGGGGACGGCCAGGCCGCCGTCGAGCTGGCCCGGGAGCACCGGCCCGACCTGGTGATCCTCGATGTGAAGATGCCGGTCCTGGACGGGATCTCCGCAGCCGAGAAGATCGCGGAGGAGTCCATCGCGCCGGTCCTGATGCTGACCGCGTTCTCGCAGCGCGACCTGGTGGAGCGGGCCCGGGACGCCGGTGCCATGGCGTACCTGGTGAAGCCGTTCAGCAAGAGCGACGTCGTCCCGGCCATCGAGATGGCCGTGTCGCGTTTCGCGGAGCTGAAGGCGTTGGAGAAGGAGGTCGCGGATCTTTCGCTGCGGCTGGAGACTCGCAAGTTGGTGGATCGGGCGAAGAGCATTCTGCAGACGCAGTACGGGCTGACGGAGCCGGCGGCGTTCCGGTGGATCCAGAAGACCTCGATGGATCGTCGTATGTCCATGCAGCAGGTCGCGGAGGCGGTCATCGAGGACGCCGAGGAGAAGAAGCAGAACGCCGCCCAGTAGGGCGTGGAACGTGTGTGAGGCCCGTCACCGGATCGGTGGCGGGCCTCACGTGTGTCTGCGCGGGGAGGGGTCAGTCCTCGCCGAGGTATGCCTTGCGGACGTCCTCGTTGTGCAGGAGTTCCTGGCCGGTGCCCGAGAGCACGATCTTGCCGATCTCCATGACGTGGGCCTGGTCGGCCAGGGAGAGGGCGGCCTGGGCGTTCTGCTCGACGAGCAGGATGGTGGTGCCGGTGGCCTTGAGTTCGACGATCGTGGCCATGATCTTCTGCATCATGAGCGGGGAGAGGCCCATGGAGGGCTCGTCCAGCATGAGCAGTTTGGGTTGGCACATGAGGGCGCGGCCCATGGCGAGCATTTGCTGTTCGCCGCCCGAGAGGGTGCCGGCGGCCTGCTTGCGGCGCTCTCCCAGGATGGGGAAGAGGTCGTAGGCGCGCTGGATGTCCTTTTCGATGCCGTCCTTGTCGGTGCGGAGGAACGCGCCGAGTTGGAGGTTTTCGGTGATCGTCAGCCGGGGGAAGATGTGGCGTCCCTCGGGGGAGTGGGCCAGCTTCATGGCGACGATCTTGTGGGCGGGGACGTTGGTGAGGGGTTTGCCGTCGAAGGTGATGGTTCCCGCGGTGGGCTTGAGGAGCCCGGAGAGGGTGCGCAGGGTGGTGGTCTTGCCGGCGCCGTTGGTGCCGACGAGGCAGACGATTTCGCCTTCGTTGACTTCGAAGGAGATGCCCTTGACGGCTTCGATCTTGCCGTAGGCGACTTTGAGGTCTTCGACCTTGAGTAGCGTGGTCATTTGGCCTCTCCTTCCGTGCTGGTGGTGCTGGTGGTGCTGGTGGTGCTGGTGGTGTCGGGCGCGTCGGCGGCCGTTTCGGTGTCGGCTGCGTCGGTGTCCGCTGCGTCCGGGGCGGAGGTGGTGTCCGCTGCGTCCGCGTCGGAGGCGGCGTGGGCTTCGGCGGCCTCGACTTCGGCGGCTTCGGCTGCGCCGGGGTCGCCTTCGAAGGGTTCGCCGAGGTAGGCGGCGATGAGGCGTTCGTCTCCTTGGACTTCGGCCGCGGTGCCTTCGATGAGCTTTTCGCCTTGGACGAGGCAGGCGACGCGGTCGCAGAGGTTGAAGATGAAGCGCATGTCGTGCTCGATGACGAGGACGGCGATGCCCATGTCGCGGATGGCGAAGATGAGTTCTTCGGCGGCGCGGGTTTCCTGGGGGTTCATGCCGGCGGTGGGCTCGTCGAGGAGCAGGAGGCCGGGGTCGCTGGCGAGGGCGCGGGCGATTTCGAGCTTGCGCTGTTCGCCGTAGGGGAGGTTCTTCGCCAGGTGTTGGGCCTTGTGTTCGAGGCCGATGAAGGCGAGGAGTTCCATGGCGCGGGCTTCGCTCGCGGCTTCGGCCTTCTTGAAGCCGGGGCCGCGTACGAGGGCGGACCAGAGGCCTTCCTTGGTGCGGGTGTGGCGTCCGACGAGGACGTTCTCCATGACGGTCATGTTGGAGAAGAGTCGGATGTTCTGGAAGGTGCGGGCGATGCCGGCTTTGGTGACGAGGTGGGGCTTGGGGGGCAGGACGGTGCCCTTGTAGCTGACGGTGCCCTCGGTGGGGACGTACAGCCCGGTGAGGCAGTTGAAGAAGGTGGTTTTGCCGGCGCCGTTGGGGCCGATGAGGCCGACGATTTCGCCCGCGTTGACTGTGAGGTCGACGGAGCGGACGGCGGTGAGGCCGCCGAAGCGCATGGTGACGCCGCTGGCTTCGAGGACGGTTTCGCCGGTCGGGGTGGCGGCGGCGGTGGTGGTTTCGGTGGTGTTCGTCATGGTGTTACGCCCCCGCCTTGGCGGTGGCCAGGTCCGTGGGGGCCTGGTCAGCGGTGTCGTCGTGGTACTCGAGTTGCGCGCGCTTGTTGGCGATGAGGCCTTCGGGGCGGAAGCGCATGAGGATGATGAGGGCGATGCCGAAGCCGAGGAGCTGGTAGTCCTGGAGGAAGGACAGCTTGGCCGGGATCAGGAAGAGGAGGGAGGCGCCGAGGAGGGGGCCGCGGATGGTTCCCATGCCGCCGAGGATGACGGCGGCGAGGAGGAAGGCGCTGTTCGGGGGCACGGGGCCGGCGAACTGGTACATCTCGGGGACCACGGTGTGCTGGACGTGGGCCTGCACGGTGCCGGCGAGGCCGGCGAGGGTGGCGCCGAGGGCGAAGGCGATGAGTTTGACGCGGAAGCCGTTGATGCCCATGGCGGTGGCGGCGGTTTCGTCTTCGCGGATGGCGACCCAGGCGCGTCCGATGCGGCTGCTGCCGGCTCGGCTGAAGACGATGACCACGAGGACCATCACGAGCAGCATGAGCAGGTAGTAGTTGGCGTAGGCGCCGAGTTCGATGCCGAAGACGGTGTGGGCTTCGCCGAAGTTCCAGCCGAAGAGGTCGAGGTCGGGGATGTTGGTGATGCCGTTGGGCCCGTTGGTGATCTTGGGGCCGGAGACGCCGTCGAGGTTGCCCATGGCGATGCGGAAGATTTCTCCGAAGCCGAGGGTGACGATGGCGAGGTAGTCGCCGCGCAGGCGGAGGGTGGGCGCTCCGATGATGACGCCGAATACCAGGGAGGCGAGGGCGCCGGTGAGGACGGCGGCCCAGAAGGGGAACTGGATGTGGAAGGCGGAGGAGGTGCTTCCGGAGACCAGGGCGGCGGTGTAGGCGCCGACGCCGAGGAAGGCGACGTAGCCGAGGTCGAGGAGGCCGGCGAGGCCGACGACGACGTTGAGGCCGAGGGCGACGGTCGCGAAGATGAGGATGTTGACCGCGAGGAGGGTGTAGGTGTCGCCGCCCTGCTGGGTGAGGGGGAAGGCGATGGCTGCGACGAAGGCGGCGATGACGGTGATCTGCCGGTTGTTCGCGGTGATCGCGGTGAGTCGGGCGTTGAGGCCGGACTTGGTGAGGGCGTAGGCGGCGAAGCCTACGAGGATGAGGTAGGCGGTGAAGAGCTGCGGTTCCTTGTCGTCGGTGCCGATGCCGAAGGTGACGACGTAGAGGCCGAGGGCGAAGACGCCGACGATGATGAGGATTTCGGTCCAGGAGGACAGCTTCTTGGCCGGGGCCGGCTTGCGGGTGTCGTCGGGGAGCTTGTACGCGGCGAGGGCCGGGACGAGCGTTGCGACGACGGCGATGTAGGCGCCCGCTTCGAGGTTGACGAGGCCGCCGAGGACCCACGCGATGGCGAGGACGGTGTAGAGGGCGGTCGCGAAGGTGCCGAGGGCGAGGATCCACAGGGCTTTGCGGGAGCCGGCGGGGGTGAGCCAGCCGAGGCCCTTGACGCCGAGGGCGGAGAGGGCGTGCAGGGCGGTCAGGACGGCGCCGAGCAGTGTGAGGATCTGGAGGGGGGCGGGGTTGCCGTAGATCGTCAGGTCGCCGGGGAACCGGGTGGTCCAGGTCCAGGCGAGGAAGGTGGAGACGATCGCGAGGAGGCTGCCGCCGATGATCGTGTAGTGCAGGGCGGTGCGGGAGGTTGCGGCGGTTTCGCCGGCCGCGGTGGGCTCTATGGTGATTGCTTCGTTGGTCATGGTTGTCACGCCCGATCCGCGACGCGTTCGCCGAGCAGGCCTTGTGGCCGCACGAGGAGGACGACGATGAGGAGTACGAAGGCCCAGACGTTGGACCAGGCGCCGCCGCCGAGTTGCTGCATGCCGGGGATGTCTTCGATGTAGGCGATGGAGAGGGCTTCGGCGAGGCCGAGGACGATGCCGCCGACCATGGCTCCGTAGATGTTGCCGATGCCGCCGAGGACGGCGGCGGTGAATGCCTTGAGGCCGAGGATGAAGCCCATCTCGAAGTTGATCTGGCCCTTGTCGAGGCCGTAGGCGACGGCGGCGACGGCGGCGAACGCGGCACCGATGGCGAAGGCCATGACGATGATGCGGTCGGTGTTGATGCCCATCAGCTTGGCGGTGTCGGGGTCCTGGGCGGTGGCCTGCATGGCGCGGCCGCTGCGGCTCTTCTGGACGAAGATGCCGAGGGCGAGCATGCAGAGCGGCGCGAGGATGAGCACGAAGGCGTCGGAGCGCTGGATGGAGAGGTTCGAGGTGATCTTGAAGGCCGCGCCGGTGAACTCGGGGAAGCTGACGGCCTTCTTGGCGTCGGGGTAGAAGCCCCAGACGAGCTGCTGAAGGACGATGGACAGGCCGATCGCGGTGATGAGCGGGGCCAGTCGGGGGGCGTTGCGGAGGGGGCGGTACGCGAACCGCTCCGCGGCGGTGGCAACGGCTACGGAGGCGAGGGCGCCTCCGACGATCATGAGCGGTATCGCCACCAACAGGGAGGTTCCGCTCGGGAGAGCGGTGTAGATGGTGACGGCACCGAAGCCGCCGATCATGAAGATCTCGCCGTGGGCGAAGTTGATGAGCTGGACGATGCCGTAGACCATGGTGTACCCGATGGCTATGAGGCCATAAAGGGCACCGAGGGCAAGGCCGTTGGCCAGCTGTTGCGGCAGTTCGTGCACCGCAGGGCCTCCGATGAGCGTGTCGGATATGACTCCGCGCGAGGGCGCTGTTTGCGCCCTCGCGCGGGCTGGTTCAGGTGGTGGTGTGGGTCAGGCGGTCGGAGCGTTGGTGTTACTGGTTGAAGGTCTCGCTCTTGACGTCGACCCAGTCGGCGCCCTGGGCCTTGTAGACCGTGAGCTGCTTGTTGGTGGTGTCGCCGTACTCGTCGAAGGCGACCTTGCCGGTCACGCCGTCGAAGGAGACCTTGCCGAGGGCTTCGACGACCTTGGCGCGGGCGTCGGCGGGCAGCTTGCCGCCGTTGGCGGCGACGGCGGCCTTGACGGCCTGGATGACGGCCCAGCCGGCGTCGTAGGAGTAGCCGCCGTAGGCCGCGTACGGGTCCTTGTAGCCGGCCGCCTTGTAGTCGGCGATGAAGGTCTTGGCGGTGTCCAGCTTCTCGACGGGGAAACCGATGGAGGTGGAGAGGTCGCCGTCGTTGGTCTCGCCGGAGGCGCTGATGAAGGCGGGGTCCTTGACTCCGTCGCCGCCCATGAGCGGGATGTTGGCGCCGGCCTTCTTGATCTGGTCGGAGAGCAGGCCGCCCTCGGGGTACTGGCCGCCGAAGTAGACGGAGTCGGCGCCGGAGGACTTGACCTTGTCGGCGGTGGAGGAGAAGTCGGTCTCCTTCACGGTGATGTGGTCGGTGCCGACGACCTCGCCGCCGAGGCGCTTGAACTCGTCGGAGAAGATCGCGGCGAGGCCGGCGCCGTAGGTCTGCTTGTCGTCGACGACGAAGACCTTCTTCTTGCCGGCGTCCTTGAAGAGGTACTGGGCGGCGAACTTGCCCTGGACCACGTCGGTGGCGGCGGTGCGGAAGTAGGTCTTGAAGGGGCGCTTGAACTCGCCCTTGCCCCAGTTGTCGCCCTGGCTGAGCGAGGGGTTGGTGTTGGCGGGGGAGACCTGCGCCAGGTTGGCGGCGGCGAAGACGCCCTGCATGGACTGGGAGACGCCGGAGTTGAGCGGGCCGACGACGCCGAGGACGTCCTTGTCGCCGACGAGCTTGGTGGCGTTGGCCTGGCCGGAGGCCGGAACTGCCTGGTCGTCGAGGGCTTCGACCTTGAATTCGATGCCGGGGACTTCGTTGTTCTTGTTGGCCGTTTTGGCCGCGAGGTCGACGGAGTTCTTGATTCCCTGGCCGAGCGCGGAGAGCGAGCCGGTGAGGGGGGCGTCGACGCCGATGACGACGACGGTCTTGGAGCCGTCGGCCTTGTCCCCGCCCTTCGCCTCGTCGCGCGATCCGCAAGCGGTGAGGGTCAGTGCTCCCGTGGTGATCACGGTGGTGAGGACGAGCAGAGAACGGTGTCGCACGATTCTTCCTTTCCCTGGCGCGGCCCCCTCAGATGAGGTGCCGTTGGGTCGCCGGGCCGCACTGGGATGTTCACGGCCGTGCTGGTCGCGCCTTGCGGCGCGGTGACTGGCCGTGACTCTAGGCGGGGGTGGCGAGTGCGGGGAGCGGAGAAAGGAGGATGTGACTGTCTTGTTATGCCAAGGCCAAGAATGTGTGGTGGGAGTGTGGACAGATCGGACGTTTGGCCACTTCCGAGAACGTCCGCATGGTGAGAATTGATAGCGCCTCTAAGGCGCTTGAGGGGCTCATGCTCCTGTCATGGGGGTGGTCGTGCGGAATGTCGCGGTGTGTGTCCGAAAGAATCCGGGCGGTGCCATTCCGCCGGGGAAAAAGGGGATTCTGTGGGGCGTGTGCATTACTCACGGTAATTGAGCTTCTTGATCCACTTCGCTCCCGTGGATCTTCGGGATCGGCGCGCACCCCATGCGACCTGCGGTTCCGTCCTCGCGTCGGGGGTGCCCGGAAGGCGGACAGTGAACGCGGGATTCCGGTCACTGGGGGGAGTGGTCGGCCTCGCTCGGCGGTCGCCAGTTCTCGGAGCTCCACGTCGCCCCGTTCTGGGCCGCGCAGCGCTGCGCGACGACGCGGTCGACGAGCTCAAGTGCCTTGTTCAGTCCGGCAGTTCGCTCCTCGGCCCGGCCGGCGGCGACGGCGTCCTCGTGGATCGCGTACTGCTCGTTGGACAGGCCCTTCTGTTCCCAGTCGAGCCCGGCCCATTTGCTGCCCTTGAGCGTCTCCTTGGCCCAGTACGAGACCAGGCTCGTGCAGATCTGGGCAGGTGAGTCGGGGGTGGGTGACGGCTGGGTCGGTGGGGTGCGGGGGGCGGACGCGGTGCAACCGGAGAGGGCGAGCGCCCACAGGAGGGCGGCGGCGCCGTACCGGACGGCCATGCGTGGCGGGGTGCCCATGGGAAGGACGGTAGGCGGTCACCTTCGGTGACACAACAGTCGCGGGCGGAACGGGTGCGGACTGGCGGATTCCGGGCGGCCGGTGGTGCGCCGCGGGCCCGGATCCGCCCTCGCGGGGCTGGTCCGGGCCCGTGGGTGTGCTTACCACGGATGGGTTCAGGCGCCGGTTCCGGTGGCCGGGGCGGCCTCGGTGGCCGGGGCGGCGTCGCGCAGGAGGCAGGTGAGGCGGGCCGTGCAGACGCGCTTGTCCTGCTCGTCGGTGATGACGATCTCGAAGGTGCTGGTGGAGCGGCCCTTGTGGACGGGGGTGGCGACGCCGGTGACCAGGCCGGAGCGGGCGCCGCGGTGGTGCGTGCAGTTCAGGTCGACGCCGACCGCGATCTTGTTGATGCCGCCGTGCATCATCGCGCCCACCGAGCCGAGGGTCTCGGCGAGGACGGCGGAGGCGCCGCCGTGCAGGAGGCCGTAGGGCTGGGTGTTGCCCTTGACCGGCATGGTGCCCACCACGCGGTCGGCGGATGCCTCCAGGATGCGGATGTCCATGCGGGCGCCGAGGTCGCCCGCCGAGAACAGGGCCGGCAGGTCGACGCCCAGGGCCGCGTACTCGTCGAGGACCTCCTGCGGGAACTTCACTGCGTGCTGCTCGCCCATGGGCCGGCTCCGTTCGTGTGTCAACGTTCGTTAACCATCTTGTCCTGAGGTCGTTCTATCAGGCCGGTTCGAAGCGCACGACGACGGACTTGCTCGCGGGGGTGTTGCTGGTGTCGGCGGTGGAGTCCAGCGGGACCAGCACGTTGGTCTCGGGGTAGTACGCGGCGGCGCAGCCGCGGGCCGTCGGGTAGTGCACGACGCGGAAGCCGGGGGCGCGCCGCTCCACGCCGTCCGACCACTCGCCGACGAGGTCGGTGTAGGAGCCGTCGGCCAGGCCCAGCTCGGCGGCGTCCTCGGGGTGGACCATGACGACGCGCCGGCCGCCGGTGATGCCGCGGTAGCGGTCGTCGAGGCCGTAGATGGTGGTGTTGTACTGGTCGTGGCTGCGCAGGGTCTGCAGCAGCAGCCGGCCCGCCGGGACCTTCGGGTACTCCACGGGCGCGGCGGTGAAGTTGGCCTTGCCGGTGGTGGTGGGGAAGCGGCGCTCGTCGCGCGGGGCGTGGGGGAGCCGGAATCCCCCGGCGCGGGCGGCGCGGGCGTTGAAGTCCTCGAAGCCGGGGACGACGCGGGAGATCCGGTCGCGGATGGCGGCGTAGTCCTTCTCGAACTCCTCCCACGGGGTGTGCGAGGCGTCGCCGAGGACGGCGCGGGCGAGGCGGGCGACGATCGCGGGCTCGGAGAGCAGGTGGGGGGAGGCGGGCGCGAGGTTGCCGCGCGAGGCGTGGACCATGCCCATGGAGTCCTCGACGGTGACGAACTGCTTGCCGGAGGCCTGCACGTCCTTGTCGGTGCGGCCGAGGGTGGGCAGGATCAGGGCGCGTTCGCCGGTGACCGCGTGGGAGCGGTTCAGCTTGGTGGAGACGTGCACGGTGAGGCGGGCGCGGCGGATCGCGGCTTCGGTGACCTCGGTGTCGGGGGTGGCGCCGACGAAGTTGCCGCCCATGGCGAAGAGGACCTTGGCCTGGCCGTCGCGCAGCGCCTCGATGGAGCGGACCACGTCGTAGCCGTGGTGGCGGGGCGAGGTGATGCCGAATTCCCGGTCGAGGGCGTCGAGGAAGGCGGGCGCGGGCCGTTCGAAGATGCCCATGGTGCGGTCGCCCTGGACGTTGGAGTGGCCGCGGACGGGACAGACGCCGGCGCCGGGCCGGCCGATGGCGCCGCGCAGCAGGAGCAGGTTCACGACCTCGCGGATGGTGGCGACGGCGTGCTTGTGCTGGGTGAGGCCCATGGCCCAGCAGACGATGGTGCGCTCGGAGGCCAGGATCATGGCCAGGGCGCGTTCGATCTCGGGGCGGGTCAGGCCGGTGGCGGTGAGGGTCTCGTCCCAGTCGGCCTTCTTGGCGGTGGCCGCGAAGTCCTCGTAGCCGTGGGTGTGCTCGCGGATGAACTGCTCGTCGGTGGCGCCGTCGGTCTCGATGACGAGCCGGTTCAGGAGGCGGAAGAGGGCCTGGTCGCCGCCGATGCGGATCTGGAGGAACAGGTCGGTCAGGGCGGTGCCCTTGAGCATGCCGAGCGGCTTCTGCGGGTTCTTGAACCGTTCCGTGCCGGCCTCGGGCAGCGGGTTCACCGAGATGATCTTCGCGCCCGCGGACTTGGCCTGCTCCAGGGCGGAGAGCATGCGCGGGTGGTTGGTGCCCGGGTTCTGTCCGGCGACGATGATCAGATCGGCCTGGTGGAGGTCTTCGAGGGAGACGCTGCCCTTGCCGATGCCGATGGTCTCGTTCAGCGCGGAGCCCGAGGACTCGTGGCACATGTTGGAGCAGTCGGGCAGGTTGTTGGTGCCGAACTCGCGGGCGAAGAGCTGGAAGAGGAAGGCCGCCTCGTTGCTGGTGCGGCCGGAGGTGTAGAAAAGGGCCTCGTCGGGGGAGTCCAGGGCGCGCAGCTCGTCCGCGATGATCTCGAAGGCCCGCTGCCAGGACACGGCCTCGTAGTGGTCGGAACCTTCCGCCAGGTACATGGGCTGCGTGATGCGGCCCTGCTGGCCGAGCCAGTACCCGCTGCGGGCGGCGAGCTCGGACACCGGGTGCTCGGCGAAGAAGTCCGGGGTCACCCGGCGCAGCGTCGCCTCCTCGGCGACGGCCTTCGCGCCGTTCTCGCAGAATTCGGCGGTGTGGCGCTTGTCGCCCTCGGGCCACGCGCAGCCGGGGCAGTCGAAGCCGTCCTTCTGGTTGACCTTGAGGAGGGTGCGGGCGGTGCGGGTCAGGCCCATCTGCCGCTCGGCGATCTTGAGGGTGTGCACGATGGCGGGCAGGCCGGCCGCCGCGTGCTGCGGGGGCGCGACCTGCGGCGCGTCCTGTACGGGATCACCTGCGGGCGGCTTCGTGGCCATGTCGCTCCCCTTTGAGCAGTCGGGCATCGCGTCGGCGGGGCCGGGCGCGTTCGCGTACGGAGGGATCCTGTCACGCCCCGCCCGCATCCCGGGCGACGAGACCGGCCGGCCGGGATTGTCACAGGGGGCGCCTAGGATCGGAGGCGTGGCAGATTCAGCATCGAAGAAGACCGACCAGCCGACCCCAGCGGACCGCCCCCGCCTGATGCTCATGGACGGGCACTCCCTGGCGTACCGGGCGTTCTTCGCGCTGCCCGCGGAGAACTTCACTACCGCGACGGGCCAGCCGACCAACGCCATCTACGGCTTCGCGTCGATGCTGGCGAACACGCTGCGCGACGAGGCGCCCACGCACTTCGCGGTGGCCTTCGACGTGTCCCGCAAGACGTGGCGGGCGACGGAGTTCCCCGAGTACAAGGCGAACCGTTCCAAGACGCCCGACGAGTTCAAGGGGCAGGTCGAGCTGATCGGCGAGCTCCTGGACGCGATGAAGGTGCCGCGGTTCGCGATCGACGGTTTCGAGGCCGACGACGTCATCGCGACGCTGGCCACGCAGGCCGAGGCGGCGGGCTTCGAGGTGCTGATCGTCACCGGCGACCGGGACTCCTTCCAACTGGTCTCCGAGCACACCACCGTCCTGTACCCGACGAAGGGCGTCTCCGAGCTGACCCGGTTCACCCCGGAGAAGGTCGAGGAGAAGTACGGGCTCACCCCGCAGCAGTACCCGGACTTCGCCGCGCTGCGCGGCGACCCGTCCGACAACCTGCCGGGCATCCCGGGCGTCGGTGAGAAGACCGCGGCCAAGTGGATCACGCAGTTCGGGTCGTTCAAGGAGTTGGTGGAGCGCGCGGAGGAGGTCAAGGGGAAAGCCGGGCAGAACTTCCGTGACCACCTGGAGTCGGTGAAGCTCAACCGCGTCCTGACGGAGATGGTCAAGGACGTCGAGTTGGACAAGGGCCCCGCCGATCTGGGGCGCCTGCCCTACGACCGGGCCGCCGTCACCGGTGTGCTCGATGTGCTGGAGATCCGCAACGCCTCGCTGCGCGAGCGGCTGCTGGCGATGGACCCGGGCGCGGCCGAGGTGCCGGCCCCGGCCCCGGCGGCCGGGGTGGAGCTGGACGGTTCGGTGCTCGGCGCGGGCGAGCTCGCCCCCTGGTTGGAGAGCCACGCGGGTGAGGCCCTCGGCGTCGCGACCGTCGACAGCTGGGGCCTGGGCCAGGGCAACATCAGCGAGATCGCGCTGGCGTCGGCGGGCGGCCCCGCCGCCTGGTTCGAACCGTCCGAGCTGGACGAGGCCGACGAGCGGGCCTTCGCCGCCTGGGCGGCCGACGAGACCAAGCCGAAGGTCGTCCACAACGCCAAGGGCCTGATGCGGGTCTTCCCCGAACACGGCTGGACCCTCGCCGGCGTCACCATGGACACCGCGCTCGCCGCGTACCTGGTCAAGCCCGGCCGCCGCTCCTTCGCCCTGGACGCCCTGTCCAACGAGTACCTGCACCGGGAACTCGCCCCGGCCGCCGCCGACGGCCAGCTCGCCTTCGGCGCCGACGAGACCGCCGAGGCGGAGGCCCTGATGGCGCAGGCCCGCGCCGTCCTGGACCTGGGGGACGCCTTTACCGACAAGCTCGCCGAGGTCGGGGCCCTCGAACTGCTCCACGACATGGAACTGCCGACCTCCGAGCTGCTGGCGCGGATGGAGCGGGCCGGCATCGCCGCCGACCGCGACCACCTGGAGGGCATGGAGCAGCAGTTCGCGGGCGCCGTGCAGCAGGCGGTGAAGGAGGCGCACGCGGCGGTCGGCCACGAGTTCAACCTCGGCTCGCCCAAGCAGCTCCAGGAGGTGTTCTTCGGCGAGCTGGACCTGCCCAAGACGAAGAAGACCAAGACCGGCTACACCACGGACGCGGACGCGCTGGCCTGGCTGGCAACGCAGACCGACCACGAACTGCCCGTGATCATGCTCCGGCACCGCGAGCAGGCCAAGCTGCGCGTCACCGTCGAGGGCCTGGTCAAGTCGATCGCCGCCGACGGCCGGGTGCACACCAGCTTCAGCCAGACCGTCGCCGCCACCGGACGGCTGTCCTCCACCGACCCGAACCTGCAGAACGTGCCGGTGCGCACCGACGAGGGCCGCGCCATCCGCCGGGGCTTCGTCGTCGGCGAGGGCTACGAGTCCCTCATGACCGCCGACTACAGCCAGATCGAGTTGCGCGTCATGGCCCACCTCTCCGAGGACGAGGGCCTGATCGAGGCGTTCCTGTCGGGCGAGGACCTGCACACCACCGTCGCCTCACAGGTGTTCGGCGTGCAGCGGTCGGCGGTCGACGCCGAGATGCGCCGCAAGATCAAGGCCATGTCCTACGGCCTCGCCTACGGGCTCTCCGCCTTCGGCCTCTCGCAGCAGCTGAACATCGAACCCGCCGAGGCGCGCGGACTGATGGAGACCTTCTTCCAGCGGTTCGGCGGAGTCCGCGACTACCTCCAGCGCGTCGTGGAGGAAGCCCGCGCCACCGGGTACACCGAGACCGTCCTGGGTCGCCGCCGCTACCTGCCCGACCTCAACAGCGACAACCGGCTGCGCCGCGAGGCCGCCGAGCGGATGGCGCTGAACGCGCCGATCCAGGGCACCGCCGCCGACATCGTGAAGGTCGCGATGCTGCGCGTCGACCGGGCCCTCACCGAGGCCGGGCTCACCTCGCGCATGCTGCTCCAGGTCCACGACGAAATCGTGCTGGAGATCGCGCCCGGCGAGCGCAAGAAGGTGGAGGAGCTGGTGCGCCGCGAGATGGGGGCGGCCGTCGAGCTGCGCGCCCCGCTGGACGTGTCCGTGGGCGTCGGCCCGGACTGGGAGTCCGCCGCGCACTGACCCGGCCCGGCACCGCCCCGCGCCCCGGCTCCGGCCCCGGCTCCGCGTCCGTCCCCGCTACCTCGTGGGGACGGGCGTCCGCGTTTCCCCGTCGGTGCGGTGCCGGTCCCCGGCGTGCCCGCCCTCGGCGTGGCCGTCACCGCGCCGGCGGAGCCGGACCAAGGTCCCGTAGAGCAGCAGCGCCACCATCAGGCCGCCACCCGCGCCGAAGCAGACGGTCGGGATGATGTCCAGGGGCGTACGGATCCGGTCGAAGAACGTGAAGAAGCGCAGCACCCGCAGCGTGACCCCCGCCCCCACGCACACCACCGCCAGCGCGACCGCGCACCAGAGCTCCGCCCGCCCCAACGACGGCACGGACGGCGGAACCGGGGACACCGGCAGACGGCGCAGCGCCGTCACCGTGAACCACAGCAGGGCGCAGGCGGCCAGTGCCGAACTGCCGTACTGGAGGTAGGAGTAGAGGGGAAGCCCGAAGGCGAGCGGTTCACCCAACGCGGGCAGCGCGTCGGTGCCCCACCGGTCCAGGTGGGTGAAGCTGTCCCACACCACGTGCGTCAGGGAGCCGAGCACCGCCGAGAGGTAGAACCGCAGCGCGAGCGCGGGCAGTCGACGGCCCCCGCGCCACTTTTCACCGCGTACGAAGGCGTACGTCCTGCCCCGCCAGGCGCGCGGCAACAGGGCGACCAACGGCTCGCGCAGGAGCAGCCAGCAGCCCGCCAGGGCGGCGGTCAGCGCGGCGTCGGCCGTCACCACGCCGAGGAGCGAGTGGGTGAAGTCGCCGTACCCCATGACACCTTGCACGATCGCGTCCAGGAAGTAGAACGTGTCCGGGGCGAACGAACCCAGCACCAGCGCACTGGCGACCAGCGGCCCACGGGCCCGCCCGGTCCGCCGGACGGCCGGAAGTACGGCCGCCGCATGGCTGAGAGTGAACGGCATGGTGCCCCTTCCGGTCCCCGAACGGTTCGGACAGTATGCGGGTCCCGCGCAGGTCGTGGGGAATTGGTGAAGTCACCCCGCCTGTACGTGCCTTGTGCAGGCAGTTGACGTAGGGTCACGCGGACGTCGACGGGGAGGAGTCTCGCTCATGCGGGGACGAATATCGGCCCGGTTCGGTCGGCTGCGCAGGAGCGGCGCCGCCGCCCTGGTGTCCGCGCTGGTGGTGGCCGCCGTGAGCGCCTCCCAGGGGCCGGCCTCGGGCAGCGAGGACCGGGCGCCCGTCGCCGCCGGTGAGGGCGGGGCCCCCTCGGCGACCGCGTCCCGGGGCGGGGACTCCGCCTACTCCACCGAGCTGCCGCCCTCCGTCGAACCGCAGCGGTCCCAGGACCGGGCGGACCCGGGGTCGGCCGCATCGTCCGCGCCCACGGAGGCGGCCGGGCAGGCGCACACCGAGCAGGTGGCCGTCGATGACGGGGCGCAGGGCGCGCGGGGGATACCGGCGAGCGTGCTGGCGGCGTACCGGCGCGCCGAGCGGAAGATCGCCGACACCGACCCCGGCTGCGGGCTGCCCTGGCAACTGCTCGCGGCGATCGGCAAGGTCGAGTCGGGGCAGGCGGGGGGCGGCCGGGTGGACGCCGCGGGGACCACGCTGCGGCCGATCCTCGGCCCCGTGCTCGACGGCAACGGCTTCGCGAACATCTCGGACACCGACGCCGGGGCCTATGACGGCGACACCCGCCACGACCGGGCCGTCGGGCCGATGCAGTTCATCCCCTCCACATGGGCGGCGTGGGGCCAGGACGGCAACGGCGACGGCCGCCGGGACCCGAACAACGTGTACGACGCTGCGCTGGCCGCCGGGCGCTACCTGTGCGCGGGCGGCCGGGACCTGCGCGTGGGCGCCGACCTCGACCGGGCGGTGCTGTCGTACAACCGGTCCGGGGAGTACCTGAGGACCGTCCGGTCCTGGTACGCGTACTACCTGGGCGGGACGCACGAGGTCCCGGACGAAGGCGGTACGAAGGCAAGCGGCACGGGCACCGGAACCCCCTCTACCCCGGCCCCCGGGCCGACCCCCACGCCTACGCCCAGCCCCACCCCGACGCCCACACCTGTCCCGACGCCGTCCCCCACCCCGACTCCGAAGCCCACCCCCACGCCCACCCCCACGCCGACCCCGACACCGACCCCCAAGCCATCCCCGACTCCGACTCCGACGCCGACCCCGACTCCGATCCCCAAGCCCAGCCCGACATCCACCCCCGAGCCCCAGCCCACACCGAGTCCCACCTCAAGCCCTACCCCGAAGCCTTCCCCCACCCCCACCGCGAAGGCCACCCCGAAGTCCAGCCCCTCGCCCACCGCGAGCGTTGGGAGCCGGCCCGAAACCCCGTAGTCGAACGGTTCTCATCTCCGCCCCGCGTTGCTACGGTGCCCCCTCCCTGACACCCCATCAGATCCGGAGGCCCGGCATGCGCGCACTCCTCGCCGCCGCCATCGGGCTGGCCGCCGCGCTGGCCCTCGTCCTCGCCGTCACGGCGCTCGGGGTGCCCGAAGGCACGACCTCGCCCAAGCCCCTGCTCACCACCGCGCCCGCCGCGCCCGGAAAGTAGAGGAGGGCCCGGCCATGCGACGCGGAGCGAGCCTCGTCCTGCTTGCCGTAGCCGTGTTCTGTGCGGCCCTCGCACCGCTGCTGCGCTGGTACGCGTACCCCCGCCTCGCCAAGATCCCGCCGAACCAGTACCAGGAGATGGTCCTGGAGGCGAAGGGCGCGACCCTCCTCGACTACACGGCCGGCATGCAGCCGAAGAAGGTCGACAAGGTCACGATCGTCCAGACGCTCAAGGGCGACGTCGAGGCGTCGAAGGAGATCGAGGCGAGCGCCGGCAAGGACGTCGTCGTGTGGGACACGCTGTCCTACATCACGGGCCCGGACGGCAAGATGGTCTCCCGGATCCCCGAGCGGTACGTCTTCGACGCCCACACCCAGGACCCGGTGCACGCCACCGGCGAGATGGTCGACGGCGACCCGGTCAGGCGCGAGGGCATCGAGTTCAAGTGGCCCTTCTTCACCGAGCCGCGCGACTATCTCTACTTCGACGCCCAGACGCGCAGCTCCTCGCCCATCCACTACGTCGGCCCGCGTACGTTCAAGGGCATGGACGTCTACTACTTCGAGCAGACCGTGCCCTGGACGAAGGTTCCCCTGCCGAAGAAGATGCCGATCGAGGGCATCGACCCCAAGACGTTCGAGGCGAGCACCGGAACCAGCCTCTGGTACACGGTCAAGGCGATGTTCTGGGTCGACCCGGTGACCGGCGCGCCCGTCAACGCCGAGCAGCAGATCCAGCAGGAGATGCGGGGCGGCATCGCGGCCGGCGCGCCCGACGGCAGGCTGACCGTCTTCGCCGGCGACGTGAAGATCCGCCCGGACTACTCCGCGTACACCGTGGACCTGGTGCGGTCGAACCGGGTGAAGATCCTCGCCCTGCACACCTACGCGCCCCTCGGTCTGGCGGTCGGCGCGCTCGCCTTCCTGGCCCTCGCGCTGTGGCTGGAAGCGCGCGGCCGGCGCCGGGCAGGGAAACTCACCGTCTGAGCCGGGCGTTGGTGTGCCGGGTAGGCTCGGCGCTGGCGGGGTCCTCCGGCCAGGGGTGCCTCGGGTAGCGTCCGCGCAGCTCCGCGCGGACGGCGCGGTAGCCGCCCTGCCAGAAGGAGGCGAGGTCGGCGGTGACGGCGGCGGGCCGCCCGGCGGGCGACAGCAGGTGGACGAGGACGGGAACCCCGGCCACTCGCGGCGTCTCGGCCAGCCCGAACAGCTCCTGGAGCTTCACGGCCAGCACCGGCTGTCCGTGCTCCGCGGTGTAGTCGACCCGGATCCGCGAGCCGCTGGGCACCTCGATCCGTTCCGGGGCCAGTTCATCGAGCCGGGCCGCCTCGCCGCCGGCCCACGGCAGCAGCCGGTTCAGGGCCTGACCGGCGTCGATCCGCGCGAGATCGGCCCGGCGCCGGGCCCGCGACAGCTCGGGTTCCAGCCAGTCGTCGGCGCGCTCCAGCAGCGCGCCGTCGTCCGATACGCGGGGCCACGCGCCGCCCAGCGTGCGGTGCAGGAAGCCCAGCCGGGCCCGCAGCGCCCGCGCGTCCGGGGACCAGCGCAGCAGGTCGAGCCCCTCGGTGCGCAGCCCGTCGAGCAGGGCGTCCCGGACCGACCCGGGGTCGGGGTCGCGCAGGGGCCGGGCGACCAGCTCGATCGCCCCGAGCCGCTCCACCGCCCGGGCCACCACGTCCCCGTTCTCCCAGCGCACCTCCTCGCCGGAGGTCAGCAGGTGCGCGGCGGCCGTCCGGGCGCTGTCCTCGTCGAGGACCGCTGCCAGCCGGACCCGGGCGGAGGCGGAGTGCGGGGCGCGGTCTGCGACGGCCACCGCCAGCCAGGGCGCGGAGCGAAGGCGCGACCCCTCGCCGAGCTCGGCTCCGGTCCCGGAGGCCATGAGGAAGGCGCCGGCGCCCTTGGCCTTCGCCACGCGCTCGGGAAACGCCAGCGCGGCGACGAGCCCGGCGGCGGCGTCGTCGGGGAGCGAGCCGGGGCTCCGCCCCGGAGCCCGGGCCCCGTCGGCGTTCGAGGCGCGGGAGGCCGGGGCAGCGTCACCCACCGCGCGCTCCAGCCTGCGGGTCTCCGCGCGCCAGCGCCCCGCGTAGGCGTCGCCGCCGCTCCGGGCCGCGCGCCAGGCGGTGGCCAGGTCGTCCCCGTACTCGCGCGGCGGCTCCTCGCTCAGCAGCGCCACCAGCTGCGCGGCCGGCCGCGCGCCGAGCGCCGCCGCGCCGTCCAGCAGGGCCCGCGCCAGTCGCGGGTGCAGTCCCATCCGGGCCATCCGCAGCCCGCGCGGGGTCGGCCGGCCGGCCCCGTCCACCGCGCCGACCGCCGTGAGGACCTCCCGCGCGGCGGCCATCGCCCCGGCGGGCGGCGGGTCCGGCAGCGCCAGCCCGGACGCGTCGGGATCGCCCCAGCAGGCCGCCTGGAGCGCGAACGCCGCGAGGTCCGCGAGCCGGATCTCCGGCGACGGATACGCCGGCAGCCGCCCGTCCTCGGCTTCGGACCAACAGCGGTACACCGTCCCCGGCGCCTCGCGCCCGGCCCGCCCGGCGCGCTGGCGACCCGCCGCGCGGGACGCCCGTACGGTCACCAGGGTGCCCAGGCCCCGCGCGTGGTCCACGCGGGGTTCGCGGGCCAGCCCCGAGTCCACGACCACCCGTACACCGGGCACGGTCAGGCTCGACTCCGCCACCGACGTCGCCAGGATCACCCGGCGGTGCGCGGCCCGCGTCAGCACCGCCTCCTGCACCGGGGCCGGCGCCCGGCCGTGGACCTGGAGCAACTCGGCGTCCACGCCGTCAAGCCGCCCGGCGACCCGGGCGAGCTCGCCGACGCCGGGCAGGAAGCACAGCACATCGCCGGAACGTTCCACCAGCGCCCGCCGCACCACCGACGCCACGTGCGTCAGCTGCGCCGGATCCACCCGCATCCCTCCCCCCGCACTTCGTGCGGAGATGCCCCCCGGAGGTCGCACCGGCCGGGTCGGGGGCGCCCATACCGTCTCCACCGGGTACGCCACGCCCGCGGCCTCCACCACCGGCACGTCGCCCAGCAGCCGGGCCCAGCCGGCCGTGTCGGTCGTCGCGGAGGCGGCGACCAGCCGCAGCTCCGGGCGGAGTGTCGCGCGTACGTCCAGGAGGAAGGCGGCGACCGTGTCCGCGTCGAGGTGCCGCTCGTGGCATTCGTCCAAGACCACCACGTCGACGCCGGTCAGCTCCTGGTCGCGCTGGAGCCGCTGGAGCAGCACCCCGGTGGTCACCACTTCCACCGTCGTGCGCGGGCCGACCGTCCGCTCGCCCCGCACGGTGAAGCCGACCGACTCCCCGACGGGCTCGCCCAGGAGCCACGCCATCCGGCGCGCGGCCGCCCGGGCGGCGATCCGTCGCGGCTCGGCCACCACGACCCGGCGCCGCTCGCCGCCTCCCACCAGTCCCGCCAGCACCAGCGGCACCAGCGTGGTCTTGCCCGTCCCGGGCGGTGCGCACAGCACGGCGGCGCCGTGTGCGTCCAGTGCCGAGAGGAGGGCGGCCACGGCCTCCCGTACCGGGAGGGCGTCGAGCTCGGTGGTGCGGATCAAGGGCTCAGTCCCTCTCGCACACGAAGATCGCGGTGCCGGGGATCAGGTTGCCGCGCAGCGGGGACCAGCCGCCCCACTCCTGGCTGTTCCAGGCCGGCCACTCCGGCTCGACCAGGTCCACCAGGCGGAACCCGCCCGCGACCACATCCCGGACCCGGTCCCCGAGGGTGCGGTGGTGCTCCACGTACACCGCGCGGCCCTGCTCGTCCTGCTCCACGTACGGCGTCCGGTCGAAGTAGGAGGCGGCGACGGAGAGCCCTTCCGGGCCGGGCTCGTCGGGGAAGGCCCAGCGGATGGGGTGGGTGACGGAGAAGACCCAGCGGCCGCCGGGGCGCAGTACGCGGTGGACCTCGCGCATCACGTTCACCGGGTCGGACACGAAGGGGACGGCGCCGTAGGCGGAGCACGCCAGGTCGAAGGAGGCGTCGCGGAAGGGCAGCCGGCCGGCGTCGGCCTCCACGAGCGGGACGTCATCGCCGATGCGCAGGGCGTGCTGGAGCTGGCGGTGCGAGAGGTCGAGCGCGACCGGGCGGGCGCCCCGGGCGGCCAACCAGCGCGAGCACTGGGCCGCGCCGGCTCCGATCTCCAGGACGTCCTTTCCCTTGAGCGAGGCGGCCGGGCCCAGGAGGGCCGCCTGCTCCTCGTCCAGGCCCTCGGGCCCCCAGACGAAGCGGTCGTCGCCGAGGAACGCGCCGTGCTCGCTCTGGTACTCGTCGGCGTTGCGGTCCCACCAGCCCCGGCTCGCCAGGCTGCTCTCGGCTTCGCCCGCCTCGCGGCGGGTCGCCTCGGCGCCGTCGTCACCGTCGCCGCCCTCCTCGCTCGCGGCAACCGCGTCGGCGGCGGCGATTTCGAACGCGCCTTCGGGAAGATAGTCCTCTTTGTTCATGGGGCCCGTCGTCGTAGTCTGCGAGAAGTGGGGGGCGAGGACCATCGGGCCTTCCCCGCCAGCGATTTGTGCCGGTAATGCGGCGATCCGCCCGGGGTGTGCGCCTTCGCGCATTGACCCTGTCCGGCTGCCCCCGTATGCTACAAGTTGCGCTGCGAGCCTGTGCTCCTCAGACCTAGCAGGCTGCGCTTGCTTCTGTTGATGTCCCCTCGGTTTTCGAGGCCCTCCCCGCTCTCGCGGATCAGGGGCTTCCTTGGCTGTCCGGCTTCGGCAGTTGCCGATAAGGGCTCCCGGCGTAGCAGTACCTACGACTTTCTGTCCGTAACCGGAGCCCTTTCCCACATGACGAGCAGCACCGAGACCACCGCCACCACCCCTCCGCAGGTAGCGGTCAACGACATCGGCGACGCGGACGCGTTCCTCGCGGCGATCGACGAGACGATCAAGTACTTCAACGACGGCGACATCGTCGACGGCGTCATCGTCAAGGTGGACCGGGACGAGGTTCTCCTCGACATCGGTTACAAGACGGAAGGCGTGATCCCGAGCCGCGAGCTCTCGATCAAGCACGACGTCGACCCGAACGAGGTCGTCAAGGTCGGCGACGAGATCGAGGCCCTGGTTCTCCAGAAGGAGGACAAGGAAGGCCGTCTGATCCTGTCCAAGAAGCGCGCTCAGTACGAGCGTGCCTGGGGCACGATCGAGAAGATCAAGGAAGAAGACGGCATCGTCACCGGTACCGTCATCGAGGTCGTCAAGGGTGGTCTCATCCTCGACATCGGCCTCCGCGGCTTCCTGCCGGCCTCCCTCGTCGAGATGCGTCGCGTCCGCGACCTCCAGCCCTACGTGGGCAAGGAGCTCGAGGCGAAGATCATCGAGCTGGACAAGAACCGCAACAACGTGGTCCTGTCCCGCCGCGCCTGGCTCGAGCAGACCCAGTCCGAGGTGCGCCAGACGTTCCTCACCACCCTGCAGAAGGGTCAGGTCCGCTCCGGCGTCGTCTCCTCGATCGTCAACTTCGGTGCCTTCGTGGACCTGGGTGGCGTCGACGGTCTCGTGCACGTCTCCGAGCTGTCCTGGAAGCACATCGACCACCCCTCCGAGGTTGTCGAGGTCGGCCAGGAAGTCACCGTCGAGGTCCTCGACGTCGACATGGACCGCGAGCGTGTCTCCCTGTCGCTGAAGGCGACGCAGGAGGACCCGTGGCAGCAGTTCGCCCGGACCCACCAGATCGGTCAGGTCGTCCCGGGTAAGGTCACCAAGCTCGTTCCGTTCGGTGCGTTCGTCCGCGTGGACGAGGGCATCGAGGGTCTGGTCCACATCTCCGAGCTGGCCGAGCGCCACGTGGAGATCCCGGAGCAGGTCGTCCAGGTCAACGACGAGATCTTCGTCAAGGTCATCGACATCGACCTGGAGCGTCGTCGGATCTCGCTGTCCCTCAAGCAGGCCAACGAGTCCTTCGGTGCCGACCCGGCGTCGGTCGAGTTCGACCCGACCCTGTACGGCATGGCCGCGTCTTACGACGACCAGGGCAACTACATCTACCCCGAGGGCTTCGACCCCGAGACCAACGACTGGCTCGAGGGCTACGAGACCCAGCGCGAGACGTGGGAGCGCCAGTACGCCGAGGCGCAGGTCCGCTTCGAGCAGCACCAGGCGCAGGTCATCAAGAGCCGCGAGGCCGACGAGGCCGCTGCCGCCGAGGGCGCTACCGCCCCGGCCGCCGGTGGCAACGCCGGTGCGGGCAACATCTCGGGTGGTTCCTACTCCTCCGAGGGCTCGGACGAGACCTCCGGCGCCCTGGCGTCGGACGAGGCCCTCGCCGCGCTCCGCGAGAAGCTGGCCGGCGGCCAGAGCTGATCGCAGCGGCGCGTCATGCTCCGCGCCCCGGCGCGCGAGTGAGCTGAGCTGAACGGTAAGGCCCGTCCCCTTCGGGGGGCGGGCCTTACCGCGTTTCCGGGCCCGGGGGTTGATTCCTGTGAAAGCGGCCAACTGGGGGAATGGCGACGCCCCCTTGGGCGTTCTTGCAGAGAACGTGGCGAGGAGGAGTGGTGGCGGTGCTTGATCCACAGGGTTTGTACGAATGGGA
The DNA here is from genome assembly GCF_040645975.1 of Streptomyces sp. NPDC046557. Taxonomy (NCBI): domain Bacteria; kingdom Bacillati; phylum Actinomycetota; class Actinomycetes; order Kitasatosporales; family Streptomycetaceae; genus Streptomyces; species Streptomyces sp. NPDC046557. Next base: position 116,072 of record NZ_JBEYZH010000008.1, on the reverse strand, counting down.
CGCCAAGGGCCTGGCGGTGGCCGACCTGGCGCTCGCCCAGGACTCGGCCGGCCTGGTCATGCTCTACCACTTGGAGGGGTACATCGACGCGGGCGAGGCCGGCGAGCAGATCGTCGAGCGGCTCCTGGACACCCTTCCCCACCAGGTCGTGGCGCGCTTCGACGCCGACCGGCTCGTGGACTACCGAGCCCGGCGCCCGCTGCTGACCTTCCAGCGCGACCACTGGGCGGACTTCGAGGAGCCCAAGCTGGAGGTGCGCCTCGTGCAGGACGCCACCGGCGCGCCGTTCCTGCTGCTGTCCGGCCCCGAGCCGGACGTGGAGTGGGAGCGCTTCGCGGTCGCCGTCCGGCAGATCGTCGAGCGCCTGGGCGTGCGGCTCTCGGTCAACTTCCACGGAATCCCGATGGGCGTCCCGCACACCCGCCCCGTGGGCATCACCCCGCACGGCAACCGCACCGACCTGATGCCCGGGCACCGCAGCCCGTTCGACGAGGCGCAGGTGCCGGGCAGCGCGGAGTCGCTGGTCGAGTTCCGGCTCGGCCAGGCCGGCCACGACGTACTCGGCGTCGCCGCCCACGTACCGCACTACGTCGCCCGCTCCCCGTACCCGGACGCGGCGCTGACCGTCCTGGAGGCGATCACCGCGGCGACGGGGCTGGTCCTGCCCGCCGTGGCGCACGCCCTGCGCACCGAGGCCCACCGCACGCAGACGGAGATCGACCGGCAGATCCGGGAGGGCGACGAGGAGCTGGTCGCCCTGGTCCAGGGGCTGGAGCACCAGTACGACGCGGCGGCCGGGGCCGAGAGCCGCGGCAACATGATCGCGGAGCCCGCGGAGATCCCTTCGGCGGAGGAGCTCGGGCGCGAGTTCGAGCGGTTCCTGGCGGAGCGCGAAGGCGAAGGCTGATCCGCCGGCGTTCGCGCAGGCGGCTGCGTCTAGGCTGCCGGGCATGCTGAAAGTGGGCCTGACGGGCGGAATCGGAGCCGGTAAGAGCGAAGTGTCGCGGCTGCTGGCGGGGTACGGGGCGGTCGTCGTGGACGCCGACCGCATCGCGCGGGAGGTCGTGGAGCCCGGGACGCCCGGGCTCGCGGCCGTCGTCGCGGCGTTCGGGCAGTCCGTCCTCACCGCGGACGGGGCGCTGGACCGGCCGAAACTGGGGGCGATCGTCTTCTCCGACCCGGAGAAGCTGAGGATGCTCAACGCGATCGTGCACCCCCTGGTCGGGGCCCGGTCCACCGAGCTGGAAGGCGCGGCGGGCGCCGACGCCATCGTGGTGCACGACGTACCGCTGCTCGCGGAGAACGGCCTGGCACCGCTGTACGACCTGGTCGTGGTGGTGGACGCGGCGCCGGAGACCCAACTGGCACGCCTCACCGGGCTGCGCGGAATGGCCGAGGAAGAGGCGCGGGCCCGGATGGCGGCGCAGGCCACCCGGGAGCGGCGGCTGGCGGTGGCGACGCTCGTGATCGACAACGACGGGCCGCTGGAGGCTTTGGAACCGCAGGTCCGGAAGGTCTGGGAGACGCTGACCGAGCGGGCCGCCGCCAAGCGGGCCTGACGGGGCCCGGGGGCGGTCCGGGGCGGCCCCGGGCCCCGGCGGGCGGGGCCGGAAGGGGCGTGAAGGCGCCCGCAGAGGGAAGGTAAGACAACGTGTCCGACTCCACGCCTCCGTCGCAGCCGCCGTCGTCCGGGCCCTCCGGCCCGTCCGGCGCGTCGGGTCCTTCCGGCGCCACCAGCCCGGAGACGCACGTCATCGACTTCCGCGCAGCCGAGCGGCTCTTGGCCGCCCGCGACCCGCGCGGCGCCGTCAAACTGCTCGACTCGGTGATAGCCGCCCACCCCGAGAACACCGCGGCCCGGCTGCTGCGCGCCCGGGCCTTCTTCGCGGCCGCGCAACTGCGCCCGGCCGCCTTGGAGTTCGAGCTGGTGCTGGAGCGGGAACCGGACAACGCGTACGCGCACTTCGCGCTCGCCCGGACCCATGAGCGGTCCGGGCGGCGCGCGCAGGCCCGCAAGCACTTCCGGCTGGCCGCCGCGCTCGACCCGCAGCCCGAGTACGTGGCCGCGGCGCGCTTCGAGGATTAGGCCGTCGGCCGACGCCGGGGCGCCGGCCTCTCAGCGGGAGTGCGGGGGCTCGTACGGGGGCACGTCGCGGCCGGGCTGGTAGTGCGGGCCCTGACGGATGTGGTGGACCACCACGATCAGGTCCACCGCCGCCAGCACGGCGAGCGCCCCGCAGGCGGCCGCCCACCCGGGCCGGCCGGCCAGCGCGAAGACGGCCGCCCCACCTGCCGCCCAGAGCAGCCCCCACAAGCTGAGCCAGAGCCGCAGCCGCAGGGGACTGCGGGCGGTCACCGGCTCGTTTCCGGTACGCATGACCATCGCCTCGGATCACCGTAGTCCTCGGTTCCATGGTCCCACCCGCCGGGCGGACCGGTAGGGGGCGGTGGGGAGCGTTTCAGGGGGCGAGCTTGTTTACGGCCGTGGCGGTCGTCTTCTTGAAGGCCGCCACGGGCGCGTCGGCGAGCGTCCCCATCCGCCCCCACTTCACGACGGTCACGGTCGCGCCGTCCCGGCCGATGCCGTACAGGTGCACGCCGGGTTCCGAGTCGGGGACCGAGGTGTTGACCCCGTAGACGTGGGCGCCCTCCTCGACGGGCAGCGCGCCGTAGTCCTGCCAGGAGGCCGTGCCGCCGGGTGTCGTGCGCAGCCAGTCGGCCGCGCAGGCGGCGTACCCGGTGGGGACGGCGCGGGGCGGTGGGGAAGCGGATCGGGACGGAATCGGGACACGGGAAGCCGACGGGGCCGTCTCACGGGCCGAGCGGATCGATGAAAGCCCAGGTCACAGCCGTTGTCGGTGGGTCCACCTAGACTCGGCGGCAGAAGAGAACCATTCGGACCGACCGGGAGGGAGGGCACTGTGAGTACCGCGACACCGGCACCCCGGGCGTACGCGCGGCCGGGGGAACCGGCGGCGACCGCGCCGGAGGCGCTGCTGCGGCATGCCGCCGTGTTCCTCCCCGCGGCCGTCCCCCGCCAGGGGCGGGTGGCGTTCTGGTGCCCCGAGGGGGACGCGCTTCCCGAGGCCGGGAAGGCGGCCCCGCTCGCGGTCGTGCGGCCGCACGGCGAAGGCGTCCGTACCCGTACGGTCGCCTCCGTCAGCCTGTCGGTGAGCGCCGCGCTGCCGCTGCTGGTCCGGGCGGCCCGCAGCCGCGCCGCCCACCCCGCCACCCGCGCGTGGGGTACCGCCGCCGTGCAGGCGCTCGCGCTGGTCGCGCGCGGGCGACTGCTGCCGGGCCTGACCCCCGACGGCATCGACGCCTGGCGCGCCGGCCCGCTCGACGCGCAGGACGTGGCCCACCTGCGCGCGATCGCCGCCGCCCTGCCCCCCGAGGGGTACGCCACCCCGCTCGCCGGTCGCCGCCCGCTCCGGCTACCCGAACCGGAGGCCCTGGTACGGGCGTTCCTCGACGCCGTCGCGGACGGCCTGCCCCGCACCCCGGCCGCGCCGGTGGCCGCCGGGCGGCCCTTCGCGGCTCGCGAACCGCAACGGGTGCCCGGGATGGCGGAATGGGCCGCTCAGGTCGCGGCGGGGGCGGACACCGGGGTGGGGATCTCCCTGCGACTGGACCTGTCCTCCTTCCGCCTCTTCGACGAGGCCGAGCCCGAGGACGTCCGCCGCGCCGGGGCCGCGGTCGTCCAGGTGCACAGCCTCGCCGATCCGACGCTGGTCACCGACGCGGAGCAGCTCTGGGCGGGAACGGTGGCCGCCGGGTTCGGCCCGCGCGCCCGCATCGATGCCGTGCTGGCGCTGCGCCGGGCCGCGCGGGTGTGGCCGCCGCTGCTGCGCCTGCTGGACCAGCCCGTCCCCGACGCGCTGGCACTGTCCGACCCCGAGCTGGACGACCTGCTGGGCATGGCCGGGACCCGGCTGGCGGAGGCCGGGGTCATGGTCCACTGGCCGCGTGAGTTGGCCCGTACGCTGTCGGCGACCGCCGTCGTACGCTCGACCGCGCCCGGATCCGCGATCGAGGGCACCGCCTTCTTCGACGCGCGGAACCTCTTCTCCTTCTCCTGGGAGCTGGCGCTGGGCGGCGACCGACTCACCCCGGGGGAGATGGACGCGCTGGCGCAGGCGCACCGGCCCGTGGTGCGGCTGCGCGACCAGTGGGTGCGGGTCGACCCCGAGCTGGTGCGCAAGGCCCGCAAGCGCCAGTTGGGGCTGCTGGACCCGGTGGACGCGCTGGCCACCGTACTGACCGGGACGGCCGAGGTCGGCGGCGAGCCGGTGGAAGCGGTTCCGGTCGGCGCGCTGGCCGCGCTGCGCGAGCGGCTGACGGGCGAGCCGGTACCCCTGCCGCAACCCGCCGCGTTGCAGGCGACCTTGCGCGACTACCAGGCCCGGGGCCTGGCCTGGTTGGACCTGATGACCTCCCTCGGCCTCGGCGCCTGCCTCGCCGACGACATGGGGCTTGGCAAGACCGTCACCCTGATCGCGCTGCACCTGCACCGGGACCGACCCGAGCCGACGCTGGTCGTGTGCCCGGCGTCACTGCTGGGCAACTGGCAGCGGGAGATCGAGAAGTTCGCGCCGGGGACCCCGGTGCGCCGCTTCCACGGGGGCAGCCGCAGTCTGGAGGGCCTGCCCGGCGGGTTCGTCCTCACCACGTACGGGACCATGCGGGCCAGTGCCGCGAAGTTGGCGGAGCAGAGCTGGGGCATGGTCGTCGCGGACGAGGCCCAGCACGTCAAGAACCCGCACTCCGCGACGGCGAAGGCGCTGCGCACCATCCCGACCCCGGCCCGGGTGGCGCTGACCGGCACCCCGGTGGAGAACAACCTGTCCGAGCTGTGGGCGCTCCTCGACTGGACCACGCCCGGTCTGTTGGGCCCGCTGACCACGTTCCGGGCCCGCCATGCCCGTCCGGTGGAGCACCAGACGGAGGAGGACGGCGGCAACGAGGAGGCCGTCGCCCGACTCGCGGCCCTGGTCCGCCCGTTCCTGCTGCGCCGCAAGAAGTCCGATCCGGGGATCGCCCCCGAGCTGCCGCCCAAGACGGAGACCGACCACCCGGTGTCCCTCACCCGCGAGCAGGCCTCGCTGTACCAGGCGGCGGTGGAGGAGGCGATGGCGGTGATCGAGTCGAGCGAGGGCATCGAACGACGCGGCATGATCATGAAGCTGCTCACCTCGCTCAAGCAGATCTGCAACCACCCGGCTCAGTTCCTGGGCGAGCACGGCTTGGGGGAGCACGTCGTGGGTGCGGGGGACCAGCGCGGCATACGGCAGGGGCAGCCCCGCATCGCGCACCGCTCCGGCAAGCTGGCCCTGCTCGACGAGCTGCTCGACACGATCCTGTCCGAGGGCGGTTCGGTGCTGGTGTTCACCCAGTACGTGACGATGGCCCGCATCATCGAGCGGCACCTCGCCGCCCGGGGGGTCCCCCATCAGCTTCTGCACGGGGGGACGCCCGTCACCGCCCGGGAGCGGCTCGTCGACCGCTTCCAGGCCGGTGAAGTCCCCGTTTTCCTGCTGTCCTTGAAAGCGGCGGGCACCGGACTCAACCTGACCCGGGCCGGACACGTCATCCACTTCGACCGCTGGTGGAATCCGGCCGTCGAGGAACAGGCCACCGACCGGGCCTACCGGATCGGGCAGACGCAGCCCGTGCAGGTCCACCGGATCATCGCGGAGGGCACCGTCGAGGACCGGATCGCCGAGATGCTGGAGGCGAAGCGAGCCCTGGCCGACGCCGTCCTCGGCTCGGGCGAGTCCGCGCTGACGGAGCTGACCGACCGCGAGCTGGCCGACCTCGTCTCGCTGCGGAGGCCCGCGTGATCACCGCCCGGGACGACCGCCGTCGGACCTTCGAGACCGTGCCGCCCGGTGTCGAAGCCGAGACGTGGTGGGGACGGGCCTGGGTGGCCGCCTTGGAGGAGCGCTCGCACGACGCGGCCCGGCCGGCCCGCGGGCGGGCGTACGCGGCGGAGGGCCATGTCGACGCGGTGACGATCACCCCCGGTCGGATCGTGGCGTACGTGCGGGGCAGCCGGCCCCGCCCGTACCGCACCGAGCTGGCGCTGCCGGCCTTCGCGGACGCCGAGTGGGGTGACGTACTGGAGGCGGTGGCGGCCGATCCGGCGGCGCTGGCCGGACTGTTGGAGGGGGAGGTACCGCAGTCCCTCGCGACTACGGTTTTGCCGGGCGCGGGGGAACTCGTCCCCCGCTGTTCCTGCCCGGACGTGGGCCGCCCGCCCTGCAAGCACGCCGCGGCGCTCTGTTACCGGGCGGCCCGGCTCCTGGACGAGGACCCGTTCGTGCTGCTGCTCCTGCGCGGGCGCGGGGAGCGGGAGCTGTTGGCGGAGCTGGCCCGGCGCAACGCCGCCCACGCCGCCCGCGAACGGCCCGACGCCGAGCCCGCGTTCCCCGGGGTCGCGGCCCGCACGGCGCTGGCCCGGACCGTGCTGCCTCCGTTGCCGGCCCCGTGGGCAGTGCCCGGCGCCGTGGGTCTGCCGCCCGCGTATCCATCGGACCCCGCCGCGCCGGACCCGCTGGTGCTGGACCAGCTCGCGTCGGACGCCGCCGCCCGGGCGCTGGCGCTGCTGCGGACCGACGAGGACCCCCTCGCGGGGCTCACGCTCTGGCAGGACGCCGTCCGGTTGGCGTCCGCGCACCCCACGGCGGGGCTCACCGGGCCCGCCCGCGCCCTCTACCGGGACCTGGCCCGGGCCACCGGGCGTACCCCGACCGACCTCGCGCGGGGCGCGGCGGCCTGGCGCCAGGGAGGTCTGGAGGCCCTGACCGTCCTCGAAGAGCCCTGGGACCCCCCGGCGGGCCCCTTCGACCGGGCCCGGCCCGCCCTGATCGCGGCGGGCCAGGGCTCCTTCCGACCGGACCGCAACCGCCTCAGCGCACGCAGCCGGCAGCTCCGGCTGGGCCGCCGGGGCCTCTGGTACGCGTACGAGTCCAGGTCGGACGAGGAGGACTGGTGGCCCACCGGCACGCCCTCCCCGGACCCCATCACCGCGTTGCGGAAGTGAGCCCGAGTCCCTGCGGTCATTCAGTACGGGTTACCCAGTACACGATGGAGTGAAATACGTACCGGCTCTATAACTCGAATGGGCCTACGGCGTTGTCTCCGGTGCGGGTGAGTCGCCCGTGAACTCCTCCGGAAGGCAGGGAACTGATGCGTCACAGTCGACGGAACGGCTTGATCGCGGCGGTGGTCGCGGGAGGTGGCGTGGCGGTCGCGGGAATGAGCGGCTTCGCCTACGCCGATGCGGACGCGGGCGGCGCCGCGCTGCAGTCGCCGGGGCTGCTCTCCGGAAACCTGGTGCAGCTGCCCGTGCACACGCCGGTGAACGTGTGCGGCAACACGGTGAGCGTCGTCGGGGTGCTCAACTCCGCCGCCGGCAACCGCTGCGTCAACGACGCGCCCGGGGGCGTCGGTAGCCATCCGGGGTCGAGGCCATCGCAGCCCGGCCCGTCCTCACATCCTTCGAAACCCGGGGCGGCCAACGGTTCGGGAGCCGTGGCCCACGGGAGCGGAAAGGATTCGCCGGGGGTGCTGTCCGGCAACGGCATCCAGCTTCCCGTCGACCTGCCGTTGAACATCAGCGGCAACTCGGTGGGCGTCGTCGGGGTGGGCAACGGAGCCACCGGCAACACCTCCGTCAACGGGGGCAGTCCCACCGAGCCGGTCCGGCCGCCCGCCCCCGTACCGCCCGTCACCTCCCGGCCGGTCACCCCGTCGGCCCCGCAGCAGGCCGCGGGGGCGCTGGCCCACACCGGCGCGGACGCCGTCGGGTACCTGCTGCCCGGCGGCGGGGCGCTCCTCCTCGGCGGAGTCCTGCTCTACCGCCGCTTCCGCGTCGGTCAGTAGCCCGGCGGATCGGGGTCGGCCGGCCCGCAGCCCCCGGCCCCCGGGTCCGGCGAGCCCGGAGCGGCCCGGTCCTCAACCCGCCCGGTCCTCAACCCGCCCGGTCCGAGAGGACCGGCCCGGCAGCGGGTTCCGGCCGGGGGGCGCGCCAGGCGTCGAGGATCGCGTCGATCCGCGGTGCCAGCCGGGCCCGGGCCGTGAAGCGGGGCACCCCCGCCATCAGCAGCGCGTCGTACTCGGTGTCCAGGTGGCGCACGGCGGCCCGGACCGCCACCGACACCGCCTGCTCGTCGAGGGCGCGGCCGGCGGCCGTGCGGCCCACCCGGCCGCTGCCCCGCAGCGAGGCGTGCGCGGCGATCGCCTGCGCGCGGTCGGCGGGGCACCCGGGGAACAGCCGCAGGATCTCTGCGGCGAAGGCCGCCGTGAACCGGGTGTCCTCGGCCGCGCGCCGCAGCCGGTCCCGGGCCCGACGCCGGGCGCGTGCGTCGGCGTCGGCGAGACAGGCCCGTTCCGCGCCGGCCAGTGCCTCCTCCTCCACGAGCAACCCCTGCCGCTCGTAGCGGTGTCGCCGCTTGTGGAGGCGGACCACGACGGCGGACAGCGAACTGGCCTCCCGGGCCCGCCGGGTGAGCGCCGCGTCCCCGCGCGGCAGGTACACCAGGTGTCCGAGGTCGGCGCAGTCGAGACAACGGGGGACGCCCGCCTCGCGGACGAGAAGCCGCTGCGGCCCCCGCCGGCACTCGGCGCAATGGACGGGCTTCAGCGACTCGAAGACGACGAGACTCATGACGGAGTGATACCGCCGATCGGCGCTTATATCACCTTGCGGAGATGGGTTGTTGGACTTTCATCAATTCACTCGGGACGTCATCATGTCCGCCTAACGTCACTCGGATGGGTCACTTTTCGGCCCATGGAGGAGGGCACATGGGTGGCGGACAGGCGACGGTACGGCGTCCGAGACCGACCGGGGCATCGGACCTCATCGGTCGGGAGATCGTCATAGCCCCCGGGGAGTGCACGGGATGGCACTACCACGACGTTCCGCTGATGGCGGTGGTCAAGTGCGGGACCCTGACCCGCGTCCTGCACGACGACACGGTCGAGGTGCACCCGGCCGGGACCACCTTCGTGGAGCCCCCGGGGATCGACCACATCCACCTCGGCCGCAACCTCGGCACCGAACCGGTCGTGCTCCAGGTGACCTGTTCCCTTGCCGAGGACGCACCCTGGTCGGTGTCGACCCCGGCCCCGCCCACCGCCACGCCCTGCGGCTGCCCCGGCCACGACGGCTGACGAATCCCTCGTCCCCGCCCGCCGCCCGCCGCCCCCCGCCCGCCGCCGGGCGTGGGCGCAGCCGACGTATCTACCCGCCCCCCCGCACGCCACGGACCACCCCTGACAATGGGCGCGTGCAGTGGGAACCGATCACCTGGCAGCGGCTGGCCGAAAGACTCGCCGACCACCTCGACGCACGCGAATCACCTGAGGGTGAGGCGGGTTGGCAGCGGGTCGGCATCGACGGCGCGCCCGCCGCCGACACCGGAACGGCGGCGGACCACCTCGCCGACGCCCTGCGCTCGCACGGCCGCCCGGTCCTCGTGGTGGCCGCCGACGGCTTCCTGCGCCCCGCCTCCCTGCGTTTCGAGTACGGCCGCGAGGACGTGGACGCGTATCTCGGCGGCTGGTACGACACGGCCGCCCTGTGGCGCGAGGTGTTGGGCCCGACCGACCCGGGCGGTACCGGGCGGGTACTGCCCGACCTGTGGGACCCCGTGACCGACCGGGCCACGCGCAGCCGGTACATCGAACTGCCCCCGGGCGCGGTGCTGATCGTGCACGGGCCGCTGCTGCTGGGCCACTGGTTCCCCTTCGACCTCAGCGTGCACATCCGCCTCTCCGCGGGGGCGCTGGCCCGCCGCACCGAGGAGTCCGCGCGCTGGACCCTGCCCGCCTTCGCGCGCTATGAGGCCGAGACCGATCCCGCTTCGATCGCCGACGCGCTGGTGCGGGCCGACGACCCTCGCCACCCCGCGTGGACCGGCATCCGTGGGCAGGCCGGCTGAGCGCGGGCCGCCCGCGCCCTCCCGCACCGTCACGGACGTCCGCACTCCGCACTCCGCAACAGCCCGATCCCCGCACGGTGACGAACCGGATCAGGCCATCGTGGTGGCCGCTAGTCATCGCTACGTTGACCGGGACGCTTCAACGGGCGCCCCGACGCCTGGGCAGAGGGAGACGGCAATGAGCAGAGGTCCCAAGGCAGCGGCGCCGGCCGCGCCGGCCCTGTGCGCCACCCTGGCCCTGACGGGCTGCAACGGTGACACGGAGGCGCGAGCCGCCGGCTCGACCCCCGGCGGCACCCCGAGCGCGACCCCCGCCCCGCCCTCGGCCCCGGGCGGCGGTGCGCCGCCGACGCCCGCCAAGCCGACGGCGAAGTCGACACCGGCCGCATCCGCGTCCACCACCGCGTCCGCCACCATGCCGGGAAAGCGCGCGCCGTCGGCCTCCGCGCCCGGCTGCACCGCCAAGGCGCCGATCTCGCCGAACGAGATCGCCGTCTACCGCTACACCCCCGAAGGCGGCTTCTCCAGCCTGATCGTCAAGCACGGCCACTGGGGCTGCCCCGGCCCGGGCGGCGCCGCCCACTTCGAAACGGTCGGCGAGAAGACCTTCATCCCGATCGCCGAGGAGGCCAAGATCACCGCCGTCACCCCCATCGTCGCGAGCACCGTGAGCAAGCCGATCACCCTCCACGAGCTCGGCGAGTGGCTCATCGCCCACCCGGACACGGGCCTGGTGTTCCACTACAACGTCGGCAAGTCGGGTGCGATCGAGACCCTCGGTCAGGAGGAGTACACGGTGTGAGCGCTACGGTCGACCCCCCGGCCGGGTGACCGCCACGGCCGCGGCGAGGCAACCCGCGCGGGTGGCCTCCGAGGGGTCGGCCCCGGCCAACCGGGCCGCGAGGAAGCCACCCGTGAAAGCGTCCCCGGCGCCCGTGCAATCCACCGCCTCCGCGGCCTCCGCCGCCACCTCGGCGGTGATCCGGCCCGCTTCGGCGACCAGCGCCCCCGCCGCCCCGCGGGTGACCACCACCAGCGGTACCCGCCGGCTCAGCTCCACCGCCGCGCGTGCCACGCCGGCCGGCTCCGGCAGGCCGGCCAGCAGCCTGGCCTCGTCCTCGTTGGGCAGGAGTACGTCCGCCCCCGCCACGGCGGCCAGGAAGCGCTCCGGCCCCAACACGGCGAGGAACCCCGCCGAGGCCGGGTCGACGCTCACCGGCACCCCCCGGGCGCGCGCCGCCCGCAGCGCGATCAGGGCCAGGTCCCGGCTGGAGTCCGCGAAGAACAGGTACCCCGACAGGTGCAGGTGCGCGGCCCCGTCCAGCAGGGCGGGCGCCCAGTCGTCGGGGGACAGGCGCAGCGACGCCCCGCTGTCGGTCAGGAACGTGCGCTCCGTGTCCTTGCCGACCAGCGCCACCACCGTCCCCGTCGGCTCCTCCCGGTCGATCACCAGCTTCGGCCGCACCCCGGCGTCGACCAGGGCCCGCTCGTGCCAGCCTGCCGATTCCACGCCCACCCGCGCGAGGAGGCGTACTTCCGCCGGGCCCGTGCGGGCCGCCCAGCAGGCCGCGTTCGCCCCGGCGCCACCGGGCAGGGTCCGGATGCGGGCCGCCGTGTCGGTGGCCGGGGCCAGGGGTTCCCGATACACCGCGACCACGTCCGTCACCACATCCCCGACGACCAGCAGCGCCCCGGCCGGGCCCGGTCCGGTGGTTAACCGTGCCCCGGTCATGCCCGCGCCGCCCACGCCCGCGCGATCCGCGCGCCGAGCCGCACGTTGCCCCGTACCGCCGCCAGGTTCGCCTCCAGCGATGCCCCGCCCGTCGCCCGCACCAGGAACCCCAGCAGGAACGGGGTCACCGCCTGCCCCGTGAGCCCCCGCTTCCGACATTCCGCGAGGGCGTCGGCCAGCACCCGGTCGTGGAGTTCCGGATCCAACTGTTCCGCCTCCACCACCGGATTGGCCACCAGCAGCGCGGAATCCGCACCGCCGAGCGCGTCCTGGGCGGCCATCACCTCCGCCACCTCTTCCGGGCTGTGTACCGTCCAGCCCACCGGCTCGCCGGAACTGGCCAGGTAGAAGCCGGGGAAACGGTCCGTCCCGTACCCGAGCACCCCCACGCCCAAGGTCTCCAACCGCTCCAGGGTGGCCGGGACGTCCAGGATCGACTTCACCCCCGCGCACACCACCGTCAGACGCGTGCGGGCCAGCAGCGACAGGTCCGCCGACTCGTCCTGGCTCCGGGTCCAGTCCCGGTGTACGCCGCCCAGCCCCCCCGTGGCGAAGACCCGCAGCCCCGCCCGCGCGGCCAGGAAGGCGGTCGCCGACACCGTCGTCGCCCCGGTCGCGCCCGTCGCGAGGGCGGGCGCCAAGTCCCGGTGACCGAGCTTGCGCACGCCGTCGCCGCTCGCGATCCGCTCCAACGCGGCCTTGTCGAGGCCCGCGTACGCCACTCCGTCCAGGACCGCGACCGTCGCCGGGACCGCGCCCTCCGCGCGGACCAGAGCCTCCAGCTCCAGGCCGACCGCCAGATTGCGGGGGCGGGGCAGGCCGTGGGCGATGATCGTCGACTCCAGCGCGACGACCGGGCGGCCCCCGGCGAGCGCCTCGCGTACCTCTTCGGACAGGACCGGTACTCCGGCCGGGGGTGCGGCTGCTCTCTGCTGTGACATGTCCCCATCCATGGCACGGGAGCGCCTCCGCCAAACGCGGGGCCGGCGCCGGGGCCGCGCCCGTACCCGCGCCGTCGACAGGATGACGCGTTCCACGCGCCCGCGCTGGACGTTCTGGCCACCCCGCGGGCCCCGGCACCGGCCTTACGCTTGCGCCCCATGAGCACCAGTGATCACAGCGCCCGCCCGGCCTCCCTCGCCGTCTCCGTACCGGACGTCCCGGACGACGAACTGGAGACGGAGGAGCTGGATCCGGCCCGGATCGTCGCGGGCGAACCGGTCGTGACCGGCAAGGTGCTGTGGGAGGCCGAGGACGGCTCGCAGATCCGCGGCATCTGGCAGATCACCCCCGGAGTGGTCACCGACACCGAGGCCGACGAGCTGTTCGTGGTGGTCAGCGGACGCGCCACCATCGAGATCGAGGGCGGGGCGACCCTGGAGGTGGGCCCCGGTTCCGCCTGTGTGCTCCGCGAGGGCGACAAGACGACCTGGACCGTCCACGAGACGCTGCGCAAGGCGTACCACATCAACTGCTGAGCGCCGCCGCTTCACCGGCCGAGCGCCGCGGTCCGGACCGTACGGGGCCTACGCGTCCGCCCGCGCCCGCGCCTTCACGGGCCCGGGGTAGCGGCGGGCGGTGAACAGGGCCAGCGCCGCCGTCGGCAGCAGCAGCGCGGCGCCGATCGCGTTGAGCCGGCCGTAGCCGGCCCGGGACATGACCAGACCCGCCGCGGCGCCGCCCACGCCCGCGGCGGTGTTCATCGTGAGGTCGCTCAGGCCCTGTACGGCGGCCCGGGCGGCCTGTGGCACCGAGTCGGTCAGCAGCGCCGAGCCGGACACCATCCCGGCGGACCAGCCCAGTCCGAGCAGGAACAACCCGAGTGCGCTCTGCCCGTGGCGATCGCCCGCCGTGCCCGCGAGCAGCGTGGCGAGCGACAGCAGCCCGGCCCCGAGACCGATCACGGACAACCGTCCGAGCCGGTCCGAGAGCGACCCCATGACCGGCGAGAAGGCGAACATGCCGGCGATGTGGCCGCTGATGACGAGCCCCACCAGTTTCAGCCCGGCGCCGTGGTGCCCGAGGTCCATCGGCGTCATCACCATGATCGAGACCATCGTGGTGTGGGACACCGCGACGGTGAGCAGGGCGAGACGGGCCCGCGGCGAGACCTTGACGGCGGCGAACCCGGCGCGCAGCGAGCGGCCCGCCGCGGGCAGCCCGGTCGGCGCCGACAGCGCACGCGCCGTCAGCAGGGGGTCGGGCCTCAGGAACACGGCGAGCAGCGTGCCGGTGAGGACGAAGACGACGGCGGCCCACAGGAAGGGGCCCGCCGTCCGGGGTATGGAGGTGCCGGCGAAGCCCGCGGCGGCCGGGGCGGAGAGGTTCGGCCCGGCGACCGCCCCGATCGTGGAGGCCCAGACGACCACGGAGATCGCCCGCGCGCGGCGGTCCGGCTCCGCGAGGTCCGCGGCGGCGAAGCGGGCCTGGAGGTTGGCGGAGGAGGCGGCGCCGAAGCAGGCCATGCCCAGCATCAGCAGCGGGAAGTTCCTGACCGAGGCGGCCAGCACCACGAGGAGGGCCCCGCAGGTGCCGATGGCGTAGCCCAGGACCAGCCCGGCCCGGCGCCCCCGCGCCGTCATGAAGGCGGCCAGCGGCAGCGAGACCAGGGCGGTGCCGATCACGGCGGCGGTGGAGGCGAAGCCGGACAGGGACTCCGTGCCACTGACCTCGGTGGCCAGGACCGGGGCCAGGGCGATGCTGATGGGCACGCCGAGGCCGCCCAGCATCTGACTGGCGATCAGCACCCCGGTGATCCGCCGCCGCAGCCGGGGCAGATCCGCGGCCGTGACCGGCGCGCCGGTGCGCTCCGTACCGAGGGACGCCGTCACGCGCCACACCCCCCGGGCGGGAGCGGGACGCGGACGGACGGGGTGAGGCGACCGCGTGCGGCGGCAGGAGTAGTCACCGCCGCAGTTTCCCACCCCTTACCGCAGGGCGGAACCCGGCAGGCAGCCCCCACGCGAGCCCCGAGTCCGCGCGCCGCCCCCGAGCCCCCACGAGCCGCCCCCGAGCCCCCACGAGCCGCGGCGCCCGCGTGCCTCTCAGAACAGCGGCTCGGGCAGCACCCCCTCCAGCGCGAGCAGCGTCCGCTTGGCCTCCACTCCGCCCCCGAAGCCCCCGATACCGCCGTCGTTCTCCACGACCCGGTGGCAGGGGACCACCACCGGCAGCGGATTGGATCCCATGGCGTTGCCCACCGCCTGGGCCGCGCCCGGTTGTCCGACCCGGGCGGCCAGCTCCCCGTACCCGACGACCTGGCCGTAGGGCACCGAGCGGTCGAGCTCCAGCAGCACCTGGCGGTTGAACCCGGAGCTGAGCCGCCAGTCCAGCGGAAGCTCGAAGCGCCGCAGCGAACCGGCGAAGTACGCCTCCACCTGGCGTATCGGCTCGGCGAGCAGCACCTCGCGGCCCGGCTCGGGCCGCCAGGGGTCCGCGCCGAGCCGGGAGACCAGCGAGCCGATCATCCGGTCGACCCGGTCCACCTCGGCATGGAACCCGACCCGGACCAGGCCCTCCGGGGTCGCGG
This sequence comes from Streptomyces sp. NPDC046557, assembly GCF_040645975.1. NCBI lineage: Bacteria > Bacillati > Actinomycetota > Actinomycetes > Kitasatosporales > Streptomycetaceae > Streptomyces > Streptomyces sp. NPDC046557. The sequence continues at coordinate 100,864 of NZ_JBEYZH010000008.1, read as the reverse complement.
CAAGGAGCAGGGGGCCGACGCCACCGGCGGCGACCGTCCATTCGAGATGCGGCCCGCGGGGCCGCTCGGAGCTGTCCACGCGTCCACCGTACGGCCCGCCACCGACAGCCCGGCCCCGCCTGCGGATCAGAACCAGCCGACCGCGTCACGCACCACGTCGGGCGCGTTGGTGATGATCCCGTCCACCCCCATGTCCTGGACCTTGCGGGCCGTCGCCGCGTCGTCCACGATCCAGGTGTCCACCTCCATCGTCTTGCCGTGTGCGCCGCGCAGACGGTGCACCGCCGCGACCCAGTCGGCCGAGATCGTGGTGTGCCAGGGGTTGATCCGGTCGGTGAAGGCGGCGTAGCGCGGGAGGTCGGCGACCTTGGGGGTGCCCAGGAAGGCCGTCACGATGTCCGGGCGCAGGTCGTGCACGATCCGGATGGAGTCGGCGCTGAAGCTCTGCACCACCAGCCGGCGGCCGACGTGCGCCTCGTCGAGCCAGCCGAGCCGATCCAGCAGGTCGAGGGTCTGCCGCTCGATCCCGGGGTAGAGCTCCGGCTTCTTGATCTCCAGCAGCAGTCGCTGGCGGTTGCGCTGGACCCGGTTCATGTAGTCCCGCAGGGTCGGCACCCGGGCGCCCGCGTACTCCTCGCTGAACCAACTGCCCGCGTCTAGCCGGGCGATCTCCGCCGCCGTGAAGTCCTTGACGAGCCACGGCTTGCGATCGGGGAACAGCTGCTCGACATTGGTGGTGCGGGCCAGACTGTCGTCGTGGACGACCACGAGTTCGCCGTCCTTGGTGCGCTGGACGTCGTTCTCGACCCAGGTCACGCCGAGCCGCATGGCGAGGTCGATCGACTCCAGGGTGTTCTCCGGGGCGTACGCCGAAGCCCCCCGGTGGGCGTACACGACGGGGGCGGACGAGCCGAGCGGGCCGTTGCCCGAGGCGGGGCGGCCGGCGGGGCCGGCGGCGGACGAGACCGTCGTGCCGAGCACGGTGAGGGTCAGGCCCAGGAAGGCGGCCGCGGCCGCGGCGGCGGGTCGGACGACGTACATGCGTTCTCCTCGGGTCGTGAGCCCCTGCCGCTGCCTCAAACAGGCGCGAAGCGGCAGACGTTGCGGCGGTGCACTTCACTGCGATGCACTTCACGGCTGTGCGGTGGACGGCGATGCGGTGGACGGCGATGCGCTTCACGGCGATGCGCTTCACGGAGATCTGCCCCATGGAGATCCGCTGTATGGCGATCATGGGCGTGAAGATCACCGCGCCGCCACCGAACTACGACAAACGGACCAGGCCACCGCCGACCGGACGGGTACGGCGAACGGCCCGGGGGCCCGCGCCCGACCCGGCCGACCCGTGCGAGTGCGTGAGTGTCAGTGGAGGGTCGTACGGTGGAGTCATGCGGCCCGTATCGAAGATCGAACGCACGGTGGCGCCTTTCGAGGTCGTCAGCCCCTACCAGCCCAGCGGCGACCAGCCGGCGGCCATCACCGAGCTGGAGAAGCGCATCCGTGCGGGTGAGAAGGACGTCGTGCTCCTGGGTGCGACCGGCACCGGCAAGTCGGCGACCACCGCCTGGATGATCGAGCGGCTCCAGCGCCCCACGCTGGTCATGGCCCCGAACAAGACGCTCGCCGCCCAGCTCGCGAACGAGTTCCGCGAGCTCCTGCCGAACAACGCCGTCGAGTACTTCGTCTCGTATTACGACTACTACCAGCCCGAGGCGTACGTACCGCAGTCGGACACCTACATCGAGAAGGACTCCTCGATCAACGAGGAGGTGGAGCGGCTGCGCCACTCCGCGACCAACTCGCTGCTGACCCGGCGCGACGTCATCGTCGTCGCGTCCGTGTCCTGCATCTACGGCCTCGGCACCCCCCAGGAGTACGTCGACCGGATGGTCGCCCTCAAGGTCGGCGAGGAGATCGACCGGGACCAGCTGCTGCGCCGTTTCGTCGACATCCAGTACACGCGCAACGACCTGGCCTTCACCCGCGGCACCTTCCGGGTCCGCGGCGACACCATCGAGATCTTCCCGGTCTACGAGGAACTCGCCGTCCGCATCGAAATGTTCGGCGACGAGATCGAGGCCCTCTCCACCCTCCACCCGCTGACCGGCGAGGTCATCAGCGAGGACCGCGAGCTGTACGTCTTCCCGGCCAGCCACTACGTCGCCGGCCCCGAGCGCATGGAGAAGGCGGTCCGCGGGATCGAGGCGGAACTGACCGAACGCCTCGCCGAGCTGGAGAAGCAGGGCAAGCTGCTGGAGGCGCAGCGACTGCGCATGCGCACCACCTACGACCTGGAGATGATGCGCCAGATCGGGTCCTGCTCCGGGATCGAGAACTACTCGCTCCACATGGACGACCGCGCGCCCGGCTCCGCCCCCAACACCCTCATCGACTACTTCCCCGAGGATTTCCTCCTCGTCATCGACGAGTCCCACGTCACCGTGCCGCAGATCGGCGCGATGTACGAGGGCGACGCCTCGCGCAAGCGGACCCTGGTCGACCACGGCTTCCGGCTGCCGTCGGCGCTGGACAACCGGCCGCTCAAGTGGGAGGAGTTCCAGGAGCGGATCGGCCAGACGGTCTACCTGTCGGCCACCCCCGGCAAGTACGAGCTCTCGCGCGGCGACGGCTTCGTCGAGCAGATCATCCGTCCCACCGGCCTCATCGACCCCGAAGTGGTGGTCAAGCCGACGGAGGGCCAGATCGACGACCTGGTGCACGAGATCCGTCAGCGGACGGAGAAGGACGAACGGGTCCTGGTCACCACCCTCACCAAGAAGATGGCCGAGGACCTGACCGACTACTTCCTGGAGCTCGGCATCCAGGTCCGCTACCTGCACAGCGACGTCGACACGCTGCGCCGCATCGAGCTGCTGCGCGAGCTGCGCGCCGGCGAGTACGACGTACTGGTCGGCATCAACCTGCTGCGCGAGGGCCTCGACCTGCCCGAGGTGTCCCTGGTGGCGATCCTCGACGCCGACAAGGAGGGGTTCCTGCGCTCGGGGACCTCCCTGATCCAGACCATCGGCCGCGCCGCGCGCAACGTCTCCGGCCAGGTCCACATGTACGCGGACAAGATGACCCCGGCGATGGAGAAGGCCATCGAGGAGACGAACCGGCGCCGCGAGAAGCAGATCGCCTACAACACGGCCAACGGAATCGACCCCCAGCCGCTGCGCAAGAAGATCAACGACATCGTCGCCACCATCGCCCGAGAGGAGCTCGACACCGAACAACTGCTCGGGACCGGCTACCGCCAGGCGCGGGACGGCAAGGGCGCGAAGACGCCGGTACCGGCCCTGGGCGGGGCGGCGGCCGGCGGCAAGGCGGCCAAGGCGAAGGGCGCCAAGGGGGCCAAGGCCGCCGAGGTGCTGACCGACCGTCCGGCCGCCGAACTGGCCGGGATCATCGAGGAGATGACGCAGCGGATGCGCGCCGCGGCGGCCGAGCTCCAGTTCGAGGTCGCGGCCCGGATCCGGGACGAGGTCGGCGAGCTGAAGAAGGAGCTTCGTCAGATGAGGGAAGCGGGCCTCGCCTGACCCGGGGCAGGTCAGTAGGGTGGGCCACGGGCAGCCGCGGGTACGTGCCGCGGGCCCTCATCGGGGCGGGTAGAGGAGAAGGGGACAGCGCGTGACGGTCAACATGACCAAGGGTCAGGCCATCAGTCTGCAGAAGCAGGACGGGGGCACGCTGACCGCGGTCCGGATGGGTCTCGGCTGGCAGGCGGCGAAGCGCCGGGGGCTGTTCGGCTCGCGGACCCGCGAGATCGACCTGGACGCGTCGGCGGTGCTCTTCGCCGACAAGCAGCCGGTGGACGTGGTGTTCTTCCGGCACCTGCAGAGCGACGACGGCTCCGTGCGGCACACCGGTGACAACCTCGTCGGCGGTGTCGGCCAGGGAGGTGACGACGAGGCGATCCTGGTCGACCTCCAGCGCGTTCCGGTGCACATCGACCAGATCGTCTTCACGGTGAACTCCTTCACCGGGCAGACGTTCCAGGAGGTGCAGAACGCCTTCTGCCGCATCGTCGACGAGACCAACGGCCAGGAACTGGCCCGCTACACCCTCGACGGCGGCGGCGCGTACACCGCGCAGATCATGGCGAAGGTGTCGCGCGTCGGAGCGGGCTGGCAGATGACGGCCCTGGGGACCCCGGCGAACGGCCGGACCTTCCAGGACCTGATGCCGGCCATCCTGCCGCACCTGTAAAGAGCCGCACCTGTAAGGAACGGCGCGGACGACCAAGAGCACAGAGGGCACGGGGGAGGGCTGCACGATGACGGCCGAACTGGTCCGGGGGCAGAACCACCCCCTGTCCCGGCACCAGGTGGAGATAGGGGTCGTCGCGGGTGCGCCCGTACTGGCCCTGGTCTCGGCCGGTGACGACGAGGGCCGGCTGCCCGGCCCGGAGGCGCTGGCGCACCCGGGCGCCCGGACCCTGCCCGGGCTCCGGGTGCCGGGGTCGGCCGCCGACCGGCACCGGTTCCCCGTCGACCTCGACGCCGTCGGGGCGGCCGTCCACCGGGTCCGCCTGGTGCTCGCGCTGCCGCCCGGCGGACCGGCCCGCTTCGGCGCGGTGCCGGCGCCGCACGTGGTGGTGGCCGGCCCCGACGGCGTCGAGGTCGCCGCCTACGCCATCACCGGCCTCGATTCCGAGACCGCAGTGGTGGCCCTGGAGCTGTACCGCAGGCAGGACGCCTGGAAGGTCCGCGCCGTCGGCCAGGGTTACGCCGACGGGTTGGGCGCCCTGCTCGCCGACGCCGGACTGGCCGGCCCGACCGCCGGCGCGCTGGCCACGGCGGCCCTGGGGGAGGACTTCTCCCTCGCGGCTGCCGTGACGACGCCGGCGCCCACCGCCCCGCACGGCCTGCCCGGACCATCCCGGTCCGGCGAGGCCCGGGCAGGCGGAACCCGGGCAGGCGGAACCCGGGGCGATGAGGCGCCGGCCGCCCCCGGCCCGACGGCCATCGACTACGCCCACCCGCGCCGCCGCCGTACCACCACCGAGCCGCCCGAGCCGGCGCCCGGCCCCGAGGCGCCCCAGGAGCCCGGGACACCCCCGCGCCCCGTCGCCGGGGACGCGAGCGGCTGGTCCATGGAGGAGCGGCTCTACAACCAGGTCTGGGGCATGTTCGAGGACCTGGCCCGCACGGTGGCCGCCTACCGCAGCGCCGTCGACTTCGCCGACTCCCGGCTCGACCGGGAACTCGACGAGGCGTTGTCCGACCCCCGCGCCCGCCTCGGTGGAGCCGGCAACGCGGCACGGGACGCCGCCCGCGCCCGCCGTGACGAACTCGTCGCCCGGGCCCAGGCGGTCCTCGACCGGGACCTCGCCCAACTGCGCGCCGAATCCGATGTCGTCGAACCCGCGCTGCCCGCCGCGTACGCCCGCTGGGACAACCCCGTCTGGCACGGCGCCGGCGTACCCCAAGAGAGCCCGCTCGCGCTGCGCCTGGGCGACCTGAGCCTGCCCGAGGCGCCGGGCCTGCGCGTGCCGATGCTGATGCGGCTCCCGCTGGAGCGCGGGCTGTGGATCGACAACGGCCGCACCGGCTCCGAGGCCGCCATGACCATGGACACCGACCGGCTGCGCCGCCTCGCGATGGACACGGCCGTGGCACACGCGGTCCGGCTGCTCGCCGTCCACCCCGCCGGCCGGTTCTCCGTCGACGTCATCGACGCGGCGGGCGCCGGGGTCGCCGCGCTGGCACCCCTCGTACGGGCGGGTGTGCTCGCCGCCCCTCCCGCCGCCGGGGCCGAGGGCGTCACCGCGACCCTGGAGCGGCTGACGCGGCGGGTGGACCTCGTACAGATGGCGGTGCGCGCAGGGGCACCCGAGGAACTCCCTCCGGACGTGGACCCGGCGGACCAACTGCTGATCGTCCACGACTTCCCGCACGGCTTCGACGACCGCGCCGTCACCCGGCTGCGCTATCTGGCCGACGAGGGGCCGGCGGTCGGCGTACACCTGCTGATGGTGGCCGATCGGGACGAGGCGTCGGCTTACGGACCGCTGCTCGATCCCCTGTGGCGGTCGCTGATGCGCCTGTCGCCCGTACCCGACCACCACCTGGCCGACCCGTGGGTGCACCACGCCTGGACCTTCGAGCCGGACCTGCCCCCGCAGCGGAGCGAGGTCCTCGACCGGGCGCTGGAGCGGATCGCGGAGGCCCGACGGGGCGCCCGGCCATGAGGCCCCGGCGCCACGCGACCCGGCCCTCCCATGACCTTGCGGTGACCGTTCGCTGACCTTTCTTTGGTCTTCTCTTTACCTTCACGCCTCCGGCGGCTACTGTGAGGAGCGCGGAGGGGAGTATTCCTGCTTTCCTGCTACGGCGTGCCCGTCAATACGGACCCCACCGGTCATACGACCGTGGTCGGTCCCGGGGCGCCGGCCCCCGGCCTCCAGGCCGCCCGGGTGGAAGAGACCTCCGGCAGCGATGACGCTGACACAGTGCTGAGCCATCCGCCGGAGGCGTGTAGACATGGACGTTTCGTTGACCCTCTGGGTGCTGACCATCGTGGGTCTGGGCATCCTCATCGGCGCCGATTTCCTGATCGGCCGCAAGCCGCATGACGTATCGATCAAGGAGGCCGGCGTCTGGACGGTCGTCTGGATCGTCCTGGCCGTGCTCTTCGGCCTCGGCCTGTCGGTCTTCGGCAACGGCCAGGCATCCCAGGAGTTCTTCGCCGGCTTCGTCACCGAGAAGTCCCTGAGCGTGGACAACCTCTTCGTCTTCGTCCTGATCATGGCGAAGTTCGCCGTACCGTCCCACCTCCAGCAACGCGTCCTGCTGATCGGCGTACTGATCGCCCTACTGCTCCGCGCGGTCTTCATCGCGGCCGGCGCCGCGATCATCGCGAGCTTCTCGTGGGTCTTCTTCCTCTTCGGCGCCTTCCTGATCTACACCGCCTGGAAGCTGATCCAGGAGGCGCGCAAGGATGAAGAGGAGGAGGAGTTCGAGGAGAACCGTCTCCTGAAGTCGGTCGAGAAGAAGTTCGGCGTCGCCGACAAGTACCACGGCACCAAGCTCTTCGTCCGCAGCAACGGCAAGCGCGTCCTGACCCCCTTGATGGTCGTCATGCTCGCCATCGGCACCACCGACGTGCTGTTCGCCCTGGACTCGATCCCCGCGATCTTCGGCCTCACCCAGGACCCGTACATCGTCTTCACCGCCAACGCCTTCGCCCTGATGGGTCTGCGCCAGCTGTACTTCCTCATCGGCGGCCTGCTCAAGAAGCTGGTCCACCTCAGCTACGGACTGTCCGTCATCCTCGGCTTCATCGGCGTCAAGCTGGTGCTGCACGCCCTGCACGAGACCGGGGCGCACGTCCCGCAGATCTCCATCCCGGTGTCCCTCGGCGTCATCTGCGGTGTCCTGGTCGTCACGACCGTCACCAGCCTGCTGGCGTCCAAGAAGCGGGCGGCCGCCGAGGCGACCGCCCGCACGGAGAGCGTCGACGCCTGATCCGACGGCTATACGGGGGCGGCCGCTTCGGCCGCCCCCTTCTGCGTACCCGCGCCCGGGCCCGCCCCGGGCCCCGCGACGGCGGGGTTCGTCTCCGGCAGCAGCGCGAAGCAGACCAGGCTGAGCAGGGCCATACCACTCAGGTACCCGGCCACGCCCCACGGCGGACCGGCGCCGTCCGCGAGCGCCGTCGCCACGATGGGGGTCAGGGCCCCGCCCAGCACGCCGCCCAGGTTGTAGCCGACGGCCGCCCCGGTGCACCGCACGCGCGGGGCGTACAGCTCGGGCAGGTAGGCCCCCACCACCGCGAAGGTGGTCACCATGCCCACCAGGCCGCCGAGGAAGCCCAGTGTCATCAGCAGCGGATCGCCGGTGCACAACAGCGCGACGAAGGCCGGCATCCACACCGCGCAGGTCGCGCAGCCGATCAGACACAGCGGCTTGCGACCGTAGCGGTCGCCCAGCACCGCGACCAGCGGGGTCAGCGAGCCCTTGAGCACGACGGCCGTCATGACGCAGGCCAGCATCACCGTGCGATCCAGACCGAGGTGCTTCGTCGCGTACGCCAAGGACCAGGTGGTGGTCGCGTAGAAAACGGAGTAGCCCGAAGCGAGGGCCCCGCCGGTCAGCAGGAGCAGCCGCCAGTGGCCGCGCACCACCTCGGCGAGCGGGGCCTGCGAGCGCCGCCCCGTCTCCGCGAGCGCCCGGAACTCCGGCGTCTCCTGCACCGAGCGGCGCAGCCACAGCCCGGTCAGCGCGAGCAGCCCGGCGGCCCAGAACGGCACCCGCCAGCCCCAGGAGGTGAACTGACTTTCCGTCAGGGTGGCCGACAGCACCAGGATCATGCCGTTGGCCAGGACGAAACCCACCGGCGGCCCCATCTGCGGGAAGCTCGACCACAGTCCGCGCCGGCCCTCGGGCGCGTGCTCGGCCGTCAACAGGACCGCGCCGCCCCACTCGCCGCCCAGCCCGAGCCCCTGGAGGAAGCGCAGCAGGAGCAGCAGCACGGGCGCGGCCGTGCCGATGGAGGCGTAGGAGGGTACGCATCCGACCGCCACCGTGGCCAGGCCGGTGAGCAGCAGGGAGCCGAGCAGCACCGGGCGGCGCCCGTGGCGGTCGCCGATGTGGCCGAAGAGGGCGGAGCCGAGGGGGCGGGCGAGGAAGCCGATGCCGAAGGTGCCGAAGGCGGCGAGGGTCCCGGCGAGGGGCGAGAAGGACGGGAAGAAGAGCGGGCCGAGCACCAGGGCGGCGGCCGTGCCGTAAACGAAGAAGTCGTAGAACTCGATGGCGGTCCCGGCGAGCGAGGCCAGGGCGAGGCGCGGCATCGAGGGGGAGTGGCCCGGGGAGGGGTCTTGTCGCATGGTGCGGCAATACCCCGCCCCGGAGCCTCAGGGCGTGCGTTCGGTCATGAACGACCGGAAGGAGTGCCCGTGCGCGCCGTGTTGACCGGCGTCACCGTCCTACCAGCCGCGCTCGCGCCACTCGGCCAGGTGCGGCCGCTCGGCGCCGAGCGAGGTGTCGTTGCCGTGCCCCGGGTAGACCCAGGTCTCGTCCGGCAGCCGTGCGAAGAGCTTCTCCTCCACGTCGTCGAGGAGCCGGACGAAGGCTTTCGGGTCGCCCCACGTGTTGCCGACGCCGCCCGGGAAGAGGCAGTCGCCGGTGAACACGTGCGGGTGGCCGTGCGGGTCGTCGTAGATCAGCGCGATCGAGCCGGGGGTGTGGCCGACCAGGTGGCGGGCGGTCAGCGAGACCCGCCCCACCGTGACCGTGTCGCCGTCCTCGACCAGGACGTCGGTGGGGACGGGGATCCCTTCGGCGTCGTGCGCCCCCGCGTAGGTGCGGGCGCCCGTCGCGTCGACCACGGCCCGGAGCGCGCCCCAGTGGTCGCCGTGGCGGTGGGTGGTGAGGACGGAGGCGATGCCGTCGTCCCCGATCAGACTCAGCAACGTGTCCGCCTCGGCGGCCGCGTCGATCAACAGCTGCTCACCGGTGGCCCGGCAGCGCAACAGGTAGGCGTTGTTGTTCATCTCGCCCACCGCGACCTTGGAAATCATCAGGTCCGCGATTTCGTGCACGTCGGCAGGACCGCCGACCTTGACCGCTCCGCTGTACGTCATGCCTTGATCCTAGAGCGGGGGAAGGGTCGGCAGGGGGCCGCCGGTGGTGGTCAGGGCGGCGCCCTTGTCGGCGCGGCCGGCCAGCCAGGCCAGGAGCTGGGCCGCACTGCCCGAGACGGTGACGGCCGCCTCCCCGGCGGATCCGGTCCGCCAGGTGCGACCGTCGGTCGCGGCCAGGGCCGTGGGCGGCACCTCGGGACGGCCGGACCAGCGGTCCGCGAGGAAGGCGATCTCGCGGCCCGTGAACTCCTGCGGGAGGTCTTCGAGCGTGTAGCCGATGCCGAGGTCGACATGGTGCAGCTCCACCTCCACGAGCCGGCGGAACGGCACGTTGGAGGCGAGGTCGGTCACACCGCCCCGGAGCTCGACGGTCCGCGACCAGTCCTGGTCGGCGTCGGCGACGGCCAGGAAGCGGTCCGCGGAATGACGGACGTCCTCCGACTGTTCCACCAGAGGTCGGCCGGAATCGCGCTCGATGTCCGCGTCCCGCGCCTCCCCGCTCGTGTACATCGCTCGGCCCTCGAAGACGTTGACGAGGGCGTCGGCGTTACGGGCGAGGTGGGCCAGGATGTGGCCGCGGGTCCAGCCGGGCAGAAGTGACTCCTCGGCGAGGGCCGCGTTGTCCAGTTTCGCGACAGCGGTCAGCAGTCGGTCCGTGGCTTCACGTACAGATCGCAGGTCGTGCACATGATCAGTCATGGGGCCGAGCCTAGTGCGCGCGGGGCGTCGGCCACACGATCGGGTGAAGCCCACTTGCGCGTGCCGTAAATCGAATGCGCGTGCTATACGCTCGGAAGTCAAGCACGACTCCACCGCTAACGCGCCCCCCATACCCTGGGACGGGGGCCCGTGCCCCCCGCTCTCTCAAGAAAGGTGCGGACCGGCGTGACCGACCGTCTCATCGTTCGTGGCGCTCGCGAGCACAACCTGAAGAACGTCTCGCTCGACCTGCCCCGCGACTCCCTCATCGTCTTCACCGGACTCTCCGGCTCGGGCAAGTCCTCCCTGGCCTTCGACACGATCTTCGCCGAGGGCCAGCGCCGCTACGTCGAGTCGCTCTCGTCGTACGCCCGCCAGTTCCTGGGGCAGATGGACAAGCCCGACGTCGACTTCATCGAGGGCCTCTCCCCGGCCGTCTCCATCGACCAGAAGTCCACCTCGCGCAACCCGCGCTCCACCGTCGGCACGATCACCGAGGTCTACGACTACCTGCGCCTGCTGTTCGCCCGCATCGGCAAGCCGCACTGCCCCGAGTGCCGCCGGCCGATCTCGCGCCAGTCGCCGCAGGCGATCGTCGACAAGGTGCTCGCGCTGCCCGAGGGCAGCCGCTTCCAGGTGCTCTCGCCGCTGGTGCGCGAGCGCAAGGGCGAGTTCGTCGACCTCTTCGCCGACCTCCAGACCAAGGGATACAGCCGGGCCCGGGTGGACGGGGAGACGATCCAGCTCTCCGAGCCGCCCACGCTCAAGAAGCAGGAGAAGCACACCATCGAGGTGGTCATCGACCGCCTCACCGTCAAGGACTCCGCCAAGCGCCGGCTCACGGACTCCGTGGAGACGGCCCTCGGCCTGTCCGGCGGCATGGTGATCCTGGACTTCGTCGACCTCGCCGAGGACGACCCGGACCGGGAGCGGATGTTCTCCGAGCACCTCTACTGCCCGTACGACGACCTGTCCTTCGAGGAGCTGGAGCCGCGCTCCTTCTCCTTCAACTCGCCGTTCGGCGCCTGCCCCGAGTGCACGGGCATCGGCACGCGCATGGAGGTGGACCCGGACCTGATCGTCCCGGACGAGGACAAGTCGCTGGACGAGGGCGCGGTGTCCCCGTGGTCGCTCGGTCACACCAAGGACTACTTCCAGCGGCTGGTCGGCGCCCTCGCGGGCGAGCTGGGCTTCCGTACGGACATCCCCTGGGCCGGGCTGCCGCAGCGCGCCAAGAAGGCCCTGCTGTACGGCCACCGCACCCAGATCGAGGTCCGCTACCGCAACCGGTACGGGCGCGAGCGGGCGTACACGACCGCCTTCGAGGGCGCCGTGCCGTTCGTCAAGCGGCGGCACGCGGAGTCCGAGAGCGACGCGAGCCGGGAGCGCTTCGAGGGCTACATGCGCGAGGTGCCGTGCCCGACCTGCGAGGGAACCCGGCTCAAGCCGATCGTCCTCGCGGTGACGGTGATGGAGAAGTCCATCGCCGACGTCGCCGCGATGTCGATCAGCGAGTGCGCCGATTTCCTGGGGCAGCTGCGGCTCGACGCCCGTGACAAGAAGATCGCCGAGCGGGTCCTCAAGGAGGTCAACGAGCGGCTCCGCTTCCTGGTGGACGTGGGCCTTGACTACCTCTCCCTGAACCGTGCCGCCGGCACCCTCTCGGGCGGCGAGGCCCAGCGCATCCGGCTGGCCACGCAGATCGGCTCCGGCCTGGTCGGCGTGCTGTACGTCCTGGACGAGCCCTCCATCGGCCTGCACCAGCGGGACAACCACCGGCTGATCGAGACCCTCGTGCGGCTGCGTGACATGGGCAACACCCTGATCGTCGTCGAGCACGACGAGGACACCATCAAGGTGGCCGACTGGGTCGTGGACATCGGTCCGGGCGCGGGCGAGCACGGCGGCAAGGTGGTGCACAGCGGCTCGCTCAAGGAGCTGCTCAAGAACGACGAGTCGATGACCGGGCAGTACCTGTCGGGCAAGCGGTCCATCCCGCTGCCGGACGTACGCCGTCCCGTGAACGGGGAGCGGAAGCTCACCGTCCACGGTGCCAAGGAGAACAACCTGCGGGACATCGACGTGTCCTTCCCGCTGGGTGTGCTCACGGCCGTGACCGGTGTGTCCGGATCCGGCAAGTCCACGCTGGTCAACGACATCCTCTACACGCACCTGGCGCGCGAGCTGAACGGCGCCCGGTCGGTGCCCGGCCGGCACACCCGCGTGGAGGGCGACGACCTGGTCGACAAGGTCGTGCATGTCGACCAGTCGCCGATCGGGCGGACGCCGCGGTCCAACCCGGCGACGTACACCGGTGTCTTCGACCACGTGCGCAGGCTGTTCGCGGAGACGATGGAGGCGAAGGTGCGCGGCTACCTGCCGGGCCGCTTCTCCTTCAACGTCAAGGGCGGCCGGTGCGAGAACTGCTCCGGTGACGGCACCATCAAGATCGAGATGAACTTCCTGCCGGACGTGTACGTCCCGTGCGAGGTGTGCCACGGCGACCGGTACAACCGCGAGACGCTGGAGGTCCACTACAAGGGCAAGTCCATCGCCGAGGTCCTGAACATGCCGATCGAGGAGGCCCTGGACTTCTTCGAGGCGGTGCCGACGATCGCACGGCACCTGCGGACGCTGAACGAGGTGGGCCTCGGGTACGTCCGGCTCGGCCAGTCGGCGCCGACGCTGTCGGGTGGTGAGGCGCAGCGCGTGAAGCTGGCGTCGGAGCTGCAGAAGCGGTCGACGGGGCGGACGGTGTACGTGCTGGACGAGCCCACGACCGGCCTGCACTTCGAGGACATCTCGAAGCTGATCAAGGTGCTGTCGGGGCTGGTGGACAAGGGGAACTCGGTGATCGTCATCGAGCACAACCTCGATGTCGTCAAGACCGCGGACTGGGTCATCGACATGGGCCCCGAAGGCGGTTACGGCGGCGGTCTCGTCGTCGCCGAGGGGACGCCGGAGCAGGTCGCCTCGGTCGGGGCCAGCCACACGGGCAAGTTCCTGCGGGACATCCTGGGGGCGGACCGGATCTCGGACGCGGCGCCGGTCGCGGCGCCGGCCCGGAAGCGGGTCGCGGCGAAGAAGACGGCCGCGGCCAAGAAGACGGCGGCGGCACCGGCCAAGACGGCCGCCGCCGCGCCGAAGAAGGCGGTACGGGCCCGCAAGAGCTGACGCGGGAGGCGGGCGGGCCGGGGTGTTCCCGGCCCGCCTCACCCCCGGTGCGCCTTACCCCGGCCGCCTCGTCCCCGCGCCCGCAGCGGCTCGGTTCGCCACGCCCACCGGGCGGTCGAAGGTGGACTGATCCGTCAGGCAGGCCAGCAGGGCGTCCGCCACGTCGGCGCGCGCGATGATCCCGGGCGCCCGGCACGTTGGCCCCGATCACCCGGCGGTAGCGCCCCGTACCCGGCCGGCTCAGCAGGCGCGGCGGGCGGACCACCGTCCACCGGATGCCGCTCGAACGGATCACCGCCTCCATCACCGCCAGGTCCGCGTACAGGTCCCGCAGCGCCCGTCGCAGCAGCGGGAGGAAGCCCTTGCGCGTCAGCATCCCGTCCCCCGGCACGTCCGGCCCGATCGGCGCCGCGCCGACCGCCGCCAGCCGGCTCACCCCCGCCTGCTCCATGGCCGCCACGATGGCCCGTACCGCCGTACCGCCGTACCGCCGTACCGCCGTACCGCCGTACCGCCGTACCGCCGTACCGCCGTACCGCCGTACCGCCGTACCGCCGTACCGCCGGCCCGGCGACCGGCGTCAGCCGCGACTGCTTGTTGCTCGGGGAGCCCGGCGCCGTCGAGGAGTTCGCCTCCGCCGTGGCCGGCACCCTCTGGGCGGCTATCCGCTGAGCTCGGCCGCGTACGGGGGTTCCGCGCCCGCCCGCGTGCAGGTCAGCGCGGCCGCGTGGGCGGCGTAGGCGAGGACCCGCGGCCAGTCCACCGGCCCGCCGGAGCCCACCAGGCGGTGCAACAGCGCCGCGTTGACGGTGTCGCCCGCGCCGATCGTGTCGACCACGGTCACCGGGCGGGCCGTCACCGTGTGCTCCGCGCCCTCCCGCGTCCGGACCGTCAGCCCCGCGGCACCCCGGGTCAACACCACCGCCGAGGGCCCGGCGGCCAGCCAGTCCTCGGCCCGGCCGCCGAGCCAGGCCGCGTCCTCCTCCGAGAGCTTCAGCACGCTGACGTAGGGGAGCCGGCGCAGGAAGCGCCTCCGGTACGCGGCGGGATCCGCGATCAGCGCCGGGCGGATGTTCGGGTCCAGCAGGGTCAGCAGCCCGCGCGCGGACTCCCGGCGCAGCAGGGCCTCGTACGCGCTCGCCCCCGGCTCCAGCACCAGCGAACAGGTCCCGAGCGCGAGGGCCCGCGCACCGGAGGGGAGCGCGGGCGGCAGGGCGAACAGCCGGTCGGCGGTGCCCTCGACGTAGAAGCGGTACTGCGCCGAGCCGTCCGGCGACAGAGAGGGCACGGCCAGCGTCGTCGGCTCGGGCCCGCGCTGGACCGACGAGAGGTCCACCCCGGCGGCCCGCAGCCCGGCCAGCAGGCTTTCGCCGAAACCGTCGGTCGAGACCCTGGAGCAGAAGGCGACCCGCTCCCCGAGCCGCCCGAGCGCCAGCGCGGTGTTGTACGGCCCGCCGCCCGGCCGGGGCACGAGGGCCCCCGGCGGGTCCGCGAGGGGCACCAGGTCGATCAGGGCTTCTCCACCGACGACGATCACGCGGGGAAAGTACCCCATCGGGCGGCGGTATCGTCGGGTGGGCCCGGCCGGCCGCCGGCCCCCGACACCAGGAGCAGCGCATGTCCGCGTCACCGTCAGCCGCCCGCCGTACCGTGCTCAAGGGCGCGGCCGCCCTCACCGGGGCCGCCGGCGCCGGCCTGACCCTGGCGGCCTGCTCCACCGCGGCGAGCGGCGCGGCGGGTTCCCCGGCGGTGCCGGGCGAGCCGGTCGAACTCGGCGCGGCGGCGGACGTCCCGGTCGGGGGCTCGAAGCTGTACCGGGAGCAGAAGCTCGTCGTGAGCTGCCCGGCGGAGGGCCAGTACAAGGCGTTCACCGCCCAGTGCACCCACGCGGGCTGCATCCTGGACAAGATCGTCGAAGGGCAGGGCAGCTGCCCCTGCCACGGCAGCCGCTTCGACGTGGCCACCGGGAAGGTGCTGCGCGGCCCGGCCGCCGACCCGCTGACGCCGGTCCCGGTGAAGGCGGAGGGCGGCAAGCTCATCGCGGGCTGAGCCGCGGGTCCGCGAACGGTGCGGGCGACGGGTCAGTCCCAATCCCAGACGATGCCCACGATCCCGCGCCGTACCGCCTCCTCCACGAGGTGCACGGCCCGGTGGCGCCCGCTCGGAGTCAGGTCGGCCAGCCCGGTGCGCGGTGCGCCCGGACCGGTTCGGGTGAAGCGCCGGCAGCGCACCGGCAGCGCGGCCTCGTCGAAGCGGACCTGGAGCACGTACTGACCGCCGGTGTACGTGAAGCCGCGCACGTACTCGGTACAGCGCCCGCCCGTGCCGTCCTCGAAGCCGTAGCCGAAGAGGTACGTGTCGCCCGCGCGCAGCCGGGCGTCGAAGAGCAGCTCGGCGACCGTCACCCCCGCCCCGCGGTGCCACCGCACGCGCCCGGTCCGGCAGTTCTCGCCCGCGCGGACACGGACGCGCGCCGGGTCGCAGCCCGGATCGCCGTGGTGGACGGCGAGGTAGCGGTCGACGCCGTCGCGGTGGGCCCGTACGACGTGCTGGGAGGCGCGGTCAAGCAGCTCGCCGCCCGCGCCGACGCGCACCCGTTCGTGGTGGCCGACCGTGTGCAGTCCGCCGTCGGTGGGCAGCTCCAGGCCGGCGAGCAGTTCGTCCACCGCCGCGCCGGCGCCGACGAGGGCCCGGTACGGGCGGGCGGACGGACGGTGGGTGACCGGCCCTGCGGTCCCGGGAGCGGACAGCAGCCGCAGTAACGTTCCCTCGGGCAGTTCCAGGATCTGCTCCAGGGCGCCCACGGCCTTCAGCGATTCGGGGCGCTGCGGCCGCCGGGCCCCCTGCTGCCAGTAGCTCAGGCTGGTCACGCCGACCTTGATGCCCCGGGCCGCGAGCCGGTGCTGCACCCGGTGCAGGGGCAGGCCGCGGGCGGTCAGCGCGGCGCGCAGCGCCAGGTGGAAGGGGCCCGCGCGCAGCAGTCGTGGCAGGTCCGGGTCGCTCTCGTCGGTCGGCCGCACGCCGGCGCTCCTTCCTGTGAACGTTCACGGGCGGCGGGGCGGGGGACCACGCCGGTGACTGCTGTGGTCCAGGTGACGGGACCCCCGCCGTTCACACCGGCGCCCCGCCGTTCACACCGCGATGTCACCTCGCATTGAAGCCTGTTGACCTGTCCGCAACAACACCCTGATGCTCCTCACCAGCGTCCGGACGCGCTCCTCCATCCCCACTCCCCCCACGGGAGGAACGCGATGCGCAATCCCCACCGGCGGCCGTCCCTGGCCGTCACCCTTCTCACCGCCCTGCTGTTCGCCCTGCCCGCCGGCACCGCCACCGCCGCCGATGCCGGCTCGCAGGCCACCTCCGCCCTGTCCGCCCTGTCCGCCAACCGCCTGAACATCACGATGCAGGCCCAGCAGAAGACCAACTGGTGCTGGGCCGCCTCCGGCAACACCATCGCCACCTGGTTCGGCCGCACCTACAGCCAGAACCAGTTCTGCAACGCCGCCTTCAACCGCCAACAGGGCACCGAATGCCCGAACAACCAAGCCACCTTGGGCAACGTCCAGACGGCCCTGCGCTGGGCGGGCATCAACTCCGGTTCGTACGTGACCGGATGGCTCCAGTACTCCACCGTCCAGACCGAGATCAACGCCAACCGCCCGGTGGAGACCCGTATCCAGTGGTCCAACGGCGGTGGGCACATGCACGTCCTGTACGGCTACGACACCGCCAACAGCTGGGTGTACTGGGGTGACCCGTGGCCCTCCAACGACCGCTACAACTGGGCCTCCCACGCCTGGTACGTCGACAACGACACCTTCTCCTGGACCCACTCGCTCTACCGGATCGGAGCGTGACCGCGTGAACGCCGACCGACTGCGTGCCGCCGCCGTCGCGGTCCTCGCCACCGCCGCCGCCTGCCTGGCGCTGCCCTCGCAGGCGCAGGCGGCCCCCGTGCCCCAGCCCTTGTCCGCGACCGCCGAGGTCAAAGCGGCGGCCGGGCAGGCGGCCGGCGCACCCGAATCCCTGGCCACCCTGTCACGGTTCTTCGCGCGGGAGGGCAGGGTGACGGTGAGCGCCGCGCAGCCGAGGCTGGAGGGCGAGGCGATACCGGTGAACTACCTCTCGCCGGACTTCGTGGCGGGCAAGGCCGGGGCGCCCGTCGCCCGGCTGGAGTTCCTCGCCAGCGAGGCGGTCTCCTCGGACGGCCAACTGGCCTCGCTGTGGACGGCGCGGACGGAGGCCGGCTGGCAGGTGGTGAACATCGCCACCGGCGACGACGAGTTCCGCTACGCGCGGCTCGGGGAGCGGAAGCTGCCGGGCGGGACGGTGTTCCGCGAGCCGCAGATCGACGCGTGGTACGTGGCCCGGGGCGCGAGTGTGCTGCCGCTGGACGAGGACGCGGAGCGGGCCGTGGGCGCCGGGGGCACGAGCCTGGCGGCGTACCGGTCGCGGGTCGCGCGGGCGTACGGGGACAAGCTGCCGGGGTCGGCGTACGCGAAGGCCGGCAAGGCCGGGGGGTACGCGGACGGCTCCGCCGGTGGCTCGGCGGGTGGCTCCGCCGGTGACGCCGCAGGAGTGGCCGGGGCCGCCGGGGCGCTGGCGTTGGGCGGGGCGGGGGTGCTGTTCCTCCGCCGCCACCGCCGCGCGCCGGCGGCGTAACCGACCCGCCGACCCCGCCGACCCCGCCGACCCCGCCGGTCCCGCCGTCCCGCCGTCCCGCCAGGACGGCGGGACGGCGGTCCCTCGGCCCCCGGGCGGCAGTTGCCCTCCGGAAGCGGGGCCGGGGCGCAAGCGTGGCTCCGACCCGGCCGCCGGGCGGCCGTGTGTCTCCCGGAGCGGTGCCGAGTCGGTCCGCCCAGGCGCCCGAGCGGTTGTCGGGCCCCTGCGGGGCGCTCCCCGTCCCGTGCGCCCGACACGCCCGAGCCTCGCCGCCCCGGGCGGGGTCGGGCCGGCGCCCCAGGCACGCTGCCCCGGCGGTGGGTTGTGCCGCCCTGGCCCGCGGGACCGGCCGCCCGGGGAGCCGCCCCGACCCCGCCCGGGCGGACCGTTCGGTGGTCTGCGCGGCCGTGCTCCGCGCCTTCGGCGAGTGGGCGGCCCGGCCCGGGGTGCCGGGGTGGCCCGTGCGGCACGGCTCCGCCATACCGCCAAGGCGGCGGGCCCCGCCCTTTCCCCATCTCCCGGGGCTCCGCCCCCGGGACAGTTCCGCGTGGACCAGTCCGCGCCTCGGCGTTGCACCCCGGACGTCTTGCCCCGCCCCCGGGGACGGCACCGGCTGGGCGCCTCCGGGGACGGAGCGCCGGTAGGGGCCCGGTGCTCCCGGGTCCCGCCCCCGGGGCCGGGCCGGGACCGGTGGGTTCGGGCCGGCGCCCCGGACCGGGGGGCCGGACCCCGCACTACCGCCCGGCGTCCCCGGGCCGGGGCGTGGGGTGGGTTGTCCGTGGGCGACAGTAGGGTGGTTGGCATGGCCGACCCTTCCAGCTACCGCCCCCAGCCGGGGCAGATCCCCGACTCCCCCGGGGTCTACAAGTTCCGCGACGAGCACCGCCGGGTGATCTACGTCGGGAAGGCCAAGAGCCTGCGCCAGCGCCTGGCCAGCTACTTCCAGGACGTCGCGAACCTGCACCCCCGTACCGCCACCATGGTGACGACCGCCGCGTCCGTCGAATGGACCGTCGTCTCCACCGAGGTCGAGGCGCTCCAGCTCGAATACTCCTGGATCAAGGAGTTCGACCCCCGGTTCAACGTCAAGTACCGGGACGACAAGAGCTACCCCTCCCTCGCCGTCACCATGAACGAGGAGTACCCCCGCGTCCAGGTCATGCGCGGCCCGAAGAAGAAGGGCGTGCGCTACTTCGGCCCCTACGGCCATGCCTGGGCGATCCGCGAGACCGTCGACCTGATGCTCCGGGTGTTCCCGGTACGGACCTGCTCCGCCGGCGTGTTCAAGCGCTCCGCGCAGATCGGCCGCCCCTGTCTGCTCGGCTACATCGGCAAGTGCTCCGCCCCCTGCGTCGGCCGCGTCACCCCCGACGAGCACCGCGAACTCGCCGAGGACTTCTGTGACTTCATGGCCGGCCGGACCGGCACCTACCTCTCCCGGCTCGAAGCGCAGATGCGCGAGGCCGCCGAGGACATGGAGTACGAGAAGGCCGCCCGGCTGCGCGACGACATAGGGGCGCTGCGCCGGGCCATGGAGAAGAACGCCGTCGTGCTCGCCGACGCCACCGACGCCGACCTCATCGCCGTCGCCGAGGACGAGCTGGAAGCCGCCGTGCAGATCTTCCACGTACGCGGCGGCCGGGTCCGCGGCCAGCGCGGATGGGTCACCGACAAGGTGGAGGCCGTCGACACCGCCGGGCTCGTCGAGCACGCGCTCCAGCAGCTGTACGGGGAGGAGAAGGGCGAGGCCGTCCCCAAGGAGGTGCTGGTCCCCGCCCTGCCCGAGGACACGCCGGTGCTGAGCGAGTGGCTCGCCGAGCGGCGCGGCGCCCAGGTCAGCCTGCGCATCCCGCAGCGCGGCGACAAGAAGGCGCTCATGGAGACCGTCCACCGCAACGCGCAGCAGTCCCTCGCCCTGCACAAGACCAAGCGGGCCGCCGACCTCACCACCCGCTCCCGGGCCCTGGAGGAGATCGCCGAGGCCCTGGAGCTGGACGGCGCGCCGCTGCGCATCGAGTGCTTCGACATCTCCCACCTCCAGGGCGACGACGTGGTGGCCTCCATGGTCGTCTTCGAGGACGGGCTGGCCCGCAAGAGCGAGTACCGGCGCTTCCAGATCAAGTCCTTCGAGGGGCAGGACGACGTCCGGTCGATGCACGAGGTGGTCTCCCGGCGCTTCCGGCGCTACCTCCAGGAGAAGCTGAAGACCGGCGAGTGGTCCCCGGAGGACGGGGAGACGGACGGCCCCGAGGAGGACGACGGGCGTCCCAAGCGCTTCGCGTACCCGCCGCAGCTCGTCGTGGTCGACGGCGGCCGGCCGCAGGTCACGGCCGCCCGGCGGGCCCTGGAGGAGCTGGGGATCGACGACGTGGCGGTGTGCGGCCTCGCGAAGCGGCTGGAGGAGGTCTGGCTGCCCGGCGAGGACGACCCGGTGGTGTTGCCCCGTACCAGCGAGGGCCTCTACCTGCTCCAGCGGGTGCGTGACGAAGCCCACCGCTTCGCCATCCAGTACCAGCGCAACAAGCGCGGCAAGCGCTTCAAGGCCGGTCCGCTGGACGAGGTGCCGGGCCTCGGGGAGAGCCGCAAGCAGGCCCTGATCAAGCACTTCGGTTCGGTGAAGAAGCTGAGAGCGGCGACAATCGACCAGATCTGCGAGGTTCCGGGCATAGGCCGCAAGACGGCCGAGACCGTGGCCGCCGCGCTCGCCCGGGCCGTCCCCGCCCGTCCTGCCGTCAACATGGCGACAGGAGAGATCATTGAGGATGAGACTCCCGCGTCTGCGGGAACGTCGTCCGAACGGGGGACAACGCCATGACCGAGCGCCCGACCAACGAGAACGCGACCAACGAGAACACGACCAACGAGAACGCGACCAACGAGAACGCGACCGACGAACACGTCGCGGATCAGAACGAGACCGAGCACGACCGAGACGGAGCACAGGTGAGTACGGGCACGACAGTGGAGCCCGGCGATACCGCCGAGGCGGCCATCCCCGAGCTGGTGATCATCTCCGGGATGTCCGGGGCCGGCCGCAGTACCGCGGCCAAGTGCCTGGAGGACCTCGGCTGGTTCGTCGTGGACAACCTCCCGCCGGCGCTGATCCCCACCATGGTGGAACTCGGCGCCCGCTCGCAGGGCAACGTGGCACGCATCGCCGTCGTCGTCGACGTCAGAGGCCGCCAGTTCTTCGACGCCCTGCGCGAGTCCCTCGCCGACCTGGAGGCCCGTGGCGTCACCCGTCGCATCGTCTTCCTGGAGTCCTCCGACGACGCGCTGGTCCGCCGCTTCGAGTCGGTCCGCCGCCCGCACCCCCTCCAGGGCGACGGGCGCATCGTCGACGGCATCGCCGCCGAGCGCGACCTGCTGCGCGAGCTGCGCGGTGACGCCGACCTCGTCATCGACACCTCCAGCCTCAACGTGCACGAGCTGCGCGCCAAGATGGACGCCCAGTTCGCGGGCGACGAGGAGCCCGAGCTGCGGGCCACCGTCATGTCCTTCGGCTACAAGTACGGCCTTCCCGTCGACGCCGACCTCGTCGTCGACTGCCGTTTCATCCCCAACCCGCACTGGGTCCCGGAGCTGCGCCCCTTCACCGGGCTCAACGCGGAGGTGTCGGGGTACGTCTTCAGCCAGCCCGGCGCGAAGGAGTTCCTCGACCGGTACACCGAGCTGCTCCAGCTCATCGCCACCGGCTACCGCCGTGAGGGCAAGCGGTACGTGACCATCGCGGTCGGCTGCACGGGCGGCAAGCACCGCAGCGTGGCCATGTCCGAGAAGCTCGCGGCCCGCCTCGCCGCCGAGGGAGTAGAGACCGTCGTCGTCCACCGGGACATGGGGCGCGAGTGACCGGACGCTCCCTGCGCCTGCGCCGCCTGCGCCGGCTCGCCCCCGGCCGGGGCGAGGACGGCGCGGGCCGCACCGGGCGCCGCGCCGCCGCCAAGGTGGTCGCCCCCAAGGTCGTCGCCCTCGGTGGCGGCATGGGCCTGTCGGCCTCGCTCGCCGCGCTGCGCCGGATCACCGGCGAGCTCACGGCCGTGGTCACCGTCGCCGACGACGGCGGCTCCAGCGGCCGGCTCCGTGAGGAGCTCGGCGTGCTGCCGCCCGGCGACCTGCGCAAGGCGCTCGCCGCGCTGTGCGGGGACGACGAATGGGGCCAGACCTGGTCCCGTGTCATCCAGCACCGCTTCCAGTCCGCCGGTGCCCTCCACGAGCACGCGGTCGGCAACCTGCTGATCGTCGCCTTGTGGGAGCAACTCGGCGACCCCGTGCAGGCGCTCGACCTGGTCGGCAAGCTGCTCGGCGCGCAGGGCCGGGTGCTGCCGATGTCCGCGGTCCCGCTGGAGCTCCAGGCGCTGGTCAAGGGCCACGACCCGGCGCGCCCGGAGGACGTGGACACCGTACGGGGGCAGGCCACGGTGGCCCTGACCCCCGGCGAGGTGTTGTCCGTGCAGGTCGTCCCGGGCGATCCGCCGGCCGTGCCGGAGGCGGTCGCGGCCGTGCTCGACGCCGACTGGGTGGTGCTCGGTCCGGGCTCCTGGTTCTCGTCGGTGATCCCGCACCTGCTGGTGCCGGAACTGCTCGACGCGCTCATCGCGACGAAGGCCCGCAGGGTGCTCTCGTTGAACCTCGCGCCGCAGCCCGGTGAAACAGAGGGCTTCTCTCCGCAGCGTCATTTGGAGGTTTTGGCCCGACACGCCCCTAAACTCGCCCTGGACGTGGTGCTGGCCGACGAGGCCGCCGTGCTCGATCGCGACTCCCTGGCCGATGCCGCCAAACGGTTCGGCGCCGCGGTCGAGCTGGCGCCCGTGGCCAGGCGGGACGGGGCTCCGAAGCATGATCCGGAGCTGCTGGCCGCCGCGTACGACCGTATTTTTCGGATGCATGGAAGGATCGGCCCATGGCGATGACGCCCGCGGTGAAGGATGAGATCTCCCGCCTCCCCGTCACCCGGACCTGCTGCAGGAAGGCGGAGGTTTCGGCGATCCTTCGGTTCGCGGGCGGGCTGCACCTGGTGAGCGGCCGCATCGTCATCGAGGCGGAGCTCGATACGGGCATCGCGGCCCGGCGCCTGCGCAAGGACATCCTGGAGATCTTCGGGCACTCCTCCGACCTGGTGGTGATGGCCCCGGGCGGGTTGCGCCGGGGCAGCCGGTTCGTCGTCCGCGTCGTCGCCGGCGGGGACCAGCTGGCCCGCCAGACCGGCCTCGTGGACGGCCGCGGCCGACCGATCCGGGGCCTGCCGCCGCAGGTCGTCTCCGGGGCCACCTGTGACGCCGAGGCGGCCTGGCGCGGCGCCTTCCTGGCCCACGGCTCGCTCACCGAGCCCGGCCGGTCCTCCTCCCTGGAGGTCACCTGCCCGGGCCCGGAGGCCGCCCTGGCCCTGGTGGGCGCCGCCCGCAGGCTCTCGATCGCCGCCAAGGCGCGCGAGGTGCGGGGGGTGGACCGGGTCGTGGTCCGCGACGGCGACGCGATCGGCGCGCTGCTGACCCGGTTGGGTGCCCACGAGTCGGTGCTGGCGTGGGAGGAGCGCCGGATGCGGCGCGAGGTGCGGGCCACCGCCAACCGCCTCGCCAACTTCGACGACGCCAACCTGCGCCGCTCGGCGCGGGCCGCGGTGGCCGCCGGTGCCCGGGTGCAGCGCGCCCTGGAAATCCTGGGCGAGGAGGTCCCGGAGCACCTCGCCGCGGCCGGCCGGCTGCGCATGGAGCACAAGCAGGCGTCGCTGGAAGAGCTGGGTGCGCTGGCCGACCCGCCGCTGACGAAGGACGCCGTCGCGGGCCGGATCCGTCGGCTGCTGGCGATGGCCGACAAGCGGGCTCAGGACCTGGGCATCCCGGGCACCGAGTCGAACCTCGACCTCAGCGAGGAACTGGCCGACAACATGGCCGGTTGACCGCGTTCCCCGGGCTGACCGCGTCACGGAGCAGGGCCGGCAGGGACCCGCACGGGTGATCGTGCGGGTCCCCCGTCGTATGCCCCATTGACATGCGCATGGGCTGTCGTGAGCCTGGCTGCCAACGCTTTCGTGGCAGACGACGCCCAGGGGGGCATATGAGGCACCGCGCGAGATCGATCCTCGCCGCAAGCGCACTCGTCATCGGAACCACACTCGCCGCGTTACCCGTAGCGGCACACGCCCGACCCGCGACGGACGGCGGAGCCGGACCGGCATCCGACGAGGTCCGGGTCTACGACGCCGACATCACCAAGGAACAGGTCCCGCTCGTCCTCGCCGCCGGCCAGGACGCCCACGAACTGGCCGAGCGCCCGCCCGCGACCGGGACGGCGAAGGTCGAACTGTTCCTCACCGCCGGGCAGGCCGGGGATCTCGCCGCACAGGGCGTCAAGATCGCCGAGCGCAAGATCGTCCCGTCCGCCCGCGCGGAGGCCCCCGGCGACGGCGTCTTCCGGCCGTACAGCGGCAAGGGCGGCCTCCAGGAGGAGATCCTCAAGACCGCCCGGGACAACCCGTCGCTCACCAAGGTCGTCTCCATCGGCAAGACCGGCCAGGGCAAGGACATCCTCGCCCTGAAGGTCACCAAGGACGCCAAGAAGACCAAGGACGGCGCCAAACCCTCGGTGCTCTACATGTCCAACCAGCACGCCCGCGAGTGGATCACCCCCGAGATGACCCGGCGGCTGATGCACCGGACGCTGGACGGCTACGGCAAGGACCAGCGCATCACCAAGCTGGTGGACTCCACCGAGATGTGGTTCCTGCTCTCCGCCAACCCCGACGGCTACGACTACACGCACGCCCCCGACGGGCAGCGGCTGTGGCGCAAGAACCTGCGCGACAACGACGGCGACGGCAAGATCACGGCCGTCGACGGGGTCGACCCCAACCGCAACTTCGCCTACCGGTGGGGCTACGACGACGAGGGCTCCTCCGAGAGCCCGTCGAGCGAGACCTACCGCGGCCCCAAGGCGAACTCCGAACCCGAGACCGTCGCCCTCGACGCGTTCGAGAAGCGCGTCGGCTTCAGGTACGCGATCAACTACCACTCGGCCGCCGAGCTGCTGCTCTACGGAGTGGGCTGGCAGGTCGCCACCCCCACCCCCGACGACGTCGCCTACAAGGCGCTCGCCGGCACCCCCGAGCACTCGGCCGTGCCGGGCTACTACCCACAGGTGTCCTCCGAGCTCTACACCACCAACGGCGAGGCCGACGGCCACGCGGCCAACGTCAACGGCGTCATGATGTTCACCCCCGAGATGAGCACCTGCCAGACTGCCTCCGCCGTCGACCCGAACGACCGCTGGAAGCCCGAGGACTGCCCGTCCGTCTTCAACTTCCCGGACGACGAGAAGCTCATCCAGGCCGAGTTCGCCAAGAACGTCCCCTTCGCGCTGTCGGTCGCCGAGAGCGCGGCGCACCCGGACCGGCCGGTGTCCTCCGTCGGCCTGAGCGCCGCCGACTTCACCGTGGACCCCTTCACCACCTCCTACGTACAGCGCGGCGAGGACCAAACCGTCTCGGTCACCGCCCGCAAGGCGCTCCAGGACAAGCAGCTCAAGTTCCGCGTCAACGGCGGTCGTACGCACGACGACGGGCTGAAGGCGTGGAAGGGCGGCGACGTCTACGGCGGCGACGACAACAACTGGTTCGACGAGTACCGGGCCAAGGTCGACGGCGCCAAGCCGGGCGACAAGGTCGAGGTCTGGTTCACCGGCCGCGACCGGGGCAGGGAACTCTCCAGCGAACACTTCAGCTACACGGTGGCCGAGCGGCCACGCGACGCGGACGTCCTCGTGATCGCCGAGGAGGGCGCCAAGGCCACCCACGCCCAGGAGTACGTCGACGCCCTGCGCGCCAACGGCAAGAAGGCCGCCGTCTGGGACGTCGCCACCCAGGGCGTCCCGCACCACCTGGGGGTGCTCTCCCACTTCCGCACCGTCGTCCACTACACCGGGGCCAAGACCCCCGGCGGTGAAACGCAGCTCGCCGTACGCGACTTCCTCAACGAGGGCGGCAAACTGATCGAGGCCGGTGAGCAGGCGGGCGGCAACGCCCGGGTCGGCCGCGCCGTCACCGACGACTTCAGCCAGTACTACCTCGGCGCCTACGGCCGGGCCCGGGTCAGCGGGCCCACCGCCTTCACCGGAGCGGGCGCCCTCGCCGGGGCGAAGGGCGGCCTCGGGGACGCCGCGGACAACCCCCTGGACGCTCCGGGTTCCTTCTCGGTGACCTCCGAGACGCTGCCACCGGCGCGGTTCCCGCAGTTCAAGAGCGCGCAGGCGGGCCAGTACGCCGGTGTCGTGAACCCGTACGCCCCTTACGCGGGCACCGGGATGGCCGCGGCCACCCACGAGGACAACGAGTGGAAGCGGCTGACCCGCACGCTCGACCTCACCAAGGTCTCCGCCGCCGACAGGCCGCAGCTCAAGATGGCCCTCAACTGGAACACCGAGCAGGGGTACGACCACGCCGTCCTGGAGGCGCACACCACCGGGGCGGAGGACTGGACCACGCTCCCCGAGGCCGCCGGTCTCAGCAGCGCCGCCGTCCCCGCCGAGTGCGACGCCGGCTTCTTCGTCAACGGGCACCCCTTCCTGCGCCACTACCTCGACCTGACCGCCGGCGGCTGCACGCCGCACGGCAGCAGCGGGGCGTGGAACAGTTTCACCGGCTCCTCGGGCGGCTGGAAGCAGGTCTCCTTCGACCTGAGCGCCTACGCCGGCAAGTCCGTGGAGGTCTCGCTGTCGTACGTCACCGACGGCGGGGCGGGCGGCCGGGGCGTCTTCGCGGACGAGGCGCGGCTCTCCGTCGGCGGGACGGACCAGACCGTCGAGGGCTTCGAGACCTCGCTGGGGGCGTGGACGGCCCAGGGCGCACCGGCCGGAAGCCCCGTCATCCCGGGGGATTGGTACAGGACCGGGGAGCTCTTCAAGTCGTACGCGGCTGTCACTACGCGTGACACCGTGCTCTTCGGTTTCGGCCTGGAACAGGTCCCGGCGGCGGCGGAACGAGTCGTACTCGTCGGTAAGGCCCTCCGTTCGCTGAACCACTGATCCGAGGCTTAACCGGCCCTCACTCCGGGTAACGGGGACAAGGTCCCAGGGGTCCCGTACCGGTACGTCCGGTACGGGGCCTCGCGGTGTCATTCCTGGGAAGCAGGGGAGTGTCAGCCGTCGGCCGATGTCACTCGGAAGCTCACGGAGAGGTAGGGTCGTAAGCGGTCGGGGACATCCCATACAGCTCGCCGGGGGACTTTTACCGGCGCACCAACGAGGAGATCGGTTCGTGACGATCCGCGTAGGCATCAATGGTTTTGGCCGAATTGGCCGCAACTACTTCCGGGCGCTCCTTGAGCAGGGAGCGGACATCGAGATCGTCGGTGTCAACGACCTGACTGACAACGCCACTCTGGTGCACCTGCTCAAGTACGACACGATCCTCGGCCGCCTCAAGGCCGAGGTCTCGCACACCGACGACACCATCACCGTCAACGGCAACACCTTCAAGACGTTCGCCGAGCGCGACCCCGCCAACCTGCCCTGGGGCGAGCTGGGCGCCGACATCGTCATCGAGTCCACCGGCATCTTCACCAAGAAGGCCGACGCCGCCAAGCACATCGCGGCCGGCGCGAAGAAGGTCCTCATCTCGGCCCCGGCCAAGGACGAGGACATCACGATCGTGATGGGCGTCAACCAGGACAAGTACGACGCGGCCAACCACCACGTCATCTCCAACGCCTCCTGCACCACCAACTGCGTGGCGCCGATGGCCAAGGTCCTCGACGAGAACTTCGGCATCGTCAAGGGCATGATGACGACGGTCCACGCCTACACCAACGACCAGCGCATCCTCGACTTCCCGCACTCGGACCTGCGCCGCGCCCGCGCCGCCGCCGAGAACATCATCCCGACCTCGACCGGTGCCGCCAAGGCCACCGCGCTGGTCCTGCCGCAGCTCAAGGGCAAGCTGGACGGCATGGCCATGCGCGTCCCGGTCCCCACCGGCTCGGTCACCGACCTCGTCCTGGAGCTCTCCCGCGAGACCACCAAGGAAGAGATCAACGCGGCCTTCCAGAAGGCCGCCGAGGGCCAGCTGAAGGGCATCCTCGACTACACCGAGGACGCGATCGTCTCCTCCGACATCGTGAACTGGCCCGCGTCCTGCACCTTCGACGCGTCCCTGACGATGGTTCAGGACGGTACGCAGGTCAAGGTCATCGGCTGGTACGACAACGAGTGGGGCTACTCCAACCGCCTCGTCGACCTGACCGTGTTCGTCGGCGGTCAGCTCTGATCGTCACGGCAGGCAGCACGATGTGAGGCACAGGGTCCGAGTGGCGCGACGAGGCGCCGCACGGGCCCTGTGGCTTGTCTCGTACCCTCTCACCCAGGTCGGGACGGAAACCCCGCGTGGGGATAAGGAGTAAGAAACACATGAAGACGATCGACGAACTTCTCGCCGAGGGCGTCTCCGGCAAGCGGGTGTTCGTCCGCGCGGACCTCAACGTGCCGCTCGCGGGCACCGAGATCACCGACGACGGACGCATCCGTGCCGTCCAGCCGACCATCGCGAAGCTTGCCGAAGCCGGCGCCCGCGTGATCGTCGCCTCGCACCTGGGCCGCCCCAAGGGCGCCCCGGACCCGGCGTTCTCGCTGGCCCCGGCTGCCAAGCGGCTCGGCGAGCTGCTCGGCACCGACGTCGCGTTCGCCACCGACACCGTCGGCTCCTCCGCCAGGGAGACCGTCGCGGCCCTCGCCGACGGCAAGGTCGCCGTCATCGAGAACCTGCGCTTCAACGCCGGCGAGACCTCGAAGGACGACGCCGAGCGCGGCGCGTTCGCGGACGAGCTCGCCGCGCTCGCCGACCTCTACGTCGGCGACGGCTTCGGCGCCGTCCACCGCAAGCACGCCTCGGTCTTCGACCTCCCGGCGCGCCTGCCCCACGCGGCCGGCTACCTCATCGCCACCGAGGTCGGCGTCCTGAAGAAGCTGACCGCCCAGGTCAAGCGCCCGTACGTGGTCGTCCTGGGCGGCGCCAAGGTCTCCGACAAGCTCGCCGTCATCGACCAGCTCCTCGGCAAGGCCGACCGCATCCTCATCGGCGGCGGCATGGCGTACACCTTCCTCTACGCCAAGGGCTACGAGGTCGGCATCTCCCTGCTCCAGAAGGACCAGGTGGACGTCGTCAAGGAGTACATGGAGCGCGCCGAGAAGAACGGCGTCGAGCTGGTCCTGCCGGTCGACATCCTCGCCTCTACGGACTTCCCCGACCTCAAGGGCAAGACCCCGGCCGACTTCACCACCGTCGACGCGGACAAGATCCCCGCCGACAAGGAGGGTCTGGACATCGGTCCCAAGACCCGCGAGCTGTACGCGTCGAAGATCGCCGACGCGGAGACCGTCTTCTGGAACGGTCCCGTGGGCGTCTTCGAGCACCCCGACTACGCCGGAGGCACCCGCGCGATCGCGCAGGCCCTCGTCGACAGCGACGCGTTCACCGTCGTCGGCGGTGGGGACTCCGCCGCCGCCGTGCGCACGCTCGGCTTCGACGAGAACGCTTTCGGCCACATCTCGACCGGTGGCGGCGCCTCCCTCGAATACCTCGAGGGCAAGACGCTCCCCGGCCTCGCCGCACTGGAGGTCTGACCCTCAATGACCACGCGCACCCCGCTCATGGCGGGCAACTGGAAGATGAACCTCAACCACCTCGAGGCCATCGCGCACGTCCAGAAGCTCGCCTTCGCGCTCGCCGACAAGGACTACGACGCCGTCGAGGTGGCGGTCCTGCCGCCCTTCGTCGACCTGCGTTCCGTCCAGACCCTCGTCGACAGCGACAAGCTGAAGATCAAGTACGGCGCCCAGGACATCTCGGCGCACGACTCCGGTGCCTACACCGGCGAGATCTCCGGCCCGATGCTGGCCAAGCTCTCCTGCACCTTCGTGGCCGTCGGCCACAGCGAGCGCCGGCAGTACCACGCCGAGAGCGACGAACTCTGCAACGCCAAGGTCAAGGCCGCCTACCGGCACGGGATCACCCCGATCCTGTGCGTCGGTGAGGGCCTGGACGTCCGCAAGGCCGGCCGGCAGGTCGAGCACACGCTCGCCCAGGTCGACGGCGGCCTGAAGGACCTCCCGGCCGAGCAGGCCGAGACCATCGTGATCGCGTACGAGCCCGTCTGGGCCATCGGGACCGGCGAGGTCGCCACCCCCGAGGACGCGCAGGAGGTCTGCGGGGCGATCCGCGGCCGGCTGGCCGAGCTGTACTCGCAGGAGCTGGCCGACAAGGTCCGCATCCAGTACGGCGGCTCCGTCAAGGCCGGCAACATCGCCGCGATCATGGCCCAGCCCGACGTCGACGGCGCCCTGGTCGGCGGCGCGGCACTGGACGCCGACGAGTTCGTCAAGATCGTCCGGTTCCGGGACCAGTAGAGCCGGGCCGTCCCCGCAGCGAGTAGGCGGCGGGGCGGATCCGTCGTACCCTTGCGGGGGCCAGGAGGCCGCACTGCCGGCCACTGGCCCCCGCGCACCTCCCAGCGGAACCGGAAAGCCGGAAAAGCCAGAAAGTAGGAATCAGCCGTGATTTTGGGGTTCTCGATCGCCCTGATCGTCTTCAGCGCCCTGCTGATGCTGCTCGTGCTGATGCACAAGGGCAAGGGTGGTGGCCTTTCCGACATGTTCGGCGGCGGCATGCAGTCGTCGGTCGGCGGCTCCTCGGTCGCCGAGCGCAACCTGGACCGCATCACCGTCGTGATCGGTCTGCTGTGGTTCGCCTGCATCGTCGCCCTGGGCCTGCTGAGGAAGTAAGCCCGAAGTCGACCGTTCCGGCCATTGTGCCGGTCCGGTACGCCCCCTCCGGCCTATCATGGGCTCCTGCGGGGGCGCCCCCTCCAGTTGCAGGACGGCCGCCCGGCCTTACGTAGACTTGGGCGCCCGCAGCGGAATACCCCTCACGCTCCGCGGCACCATCAGGCAGGGAGTTACGACCGTGGCAAGTGGCAACGCGATCCGTGGAAGTCGGGTCGGAGCGGGGCCGATGGGCGAGGCCGAGCGCGGCGAGTCCGCGCCCCGCCTGCGCATCTCCTTCTGGTGCTCGAACGGGCACGAGACGCAGCCGAGCTTCGCCAGCGACGCGCAGGTGCCGGACACCTGGGACTGCCCGCGCTGCGGCTTCCCCGCCGGCCAGGACCGGGACAACCCGCCGGCGCCGCCGCGCACCGAACCGTACAAGACGCACCTGGCGTACGTGCGGGAGCGGCGTACCGACGCCGACGGCGAGGCGATCCTCGCCGAGGCGCTCGCCAAACTCCGGGGCGAGATCTGAGAGTCGGCCCACGCCGTCGCACTGGAGAGTGACTTGGGGCCCGGCCCGCGGAAGAGACAATCCCGCGGGCCGGGCCCCTTTGTGCGCGTTGTCCCCCTTCGCATCCCTTAAGTTGGGGCGTGGCGGGGCACAACAGGACGGAAGAAGTGGGTTGATGTCCGAGATGAACGCAGACAGCCGCAGGACGAGGCTCAACCGGACGCCCGAGTGGTCGGCACTCGGCAAGCACCGGGAAGCGCTGGGTCAGACGCATCTGCGGGAGCTGTTCGAGACGAATCCGGACCGGGGCACCGGTTACACCCTGCGGGTCGGGGACCTGCACATCGACTACTCGAAGCACCTCGTCACCGACGAGACGCTCGCGCTCCTGCGCGACCTGGCGTCGGCCACGGGCGTGGCCGAGCTGCGCGACGCGATGTTCCGCGGCGAGAAGATCAACACGACGGAGGACCGGGCGGTCCTGCACACCGCCCTGCGGGCCCCCCGGGACGCGGTGGTCGAGGTGGACGGCGAGAACGTCGTCCCCGCCGTCCACGCGGTCCTCGACAAGATGGCCGCCTTCTCCGAGCAGGTCGGGTCGGGGGAGTGGACCGGGTTCACCGGCAAGCGCATCAAGAACGTCGTCAACATCGGCATCGGCGGCTCCGACCTCGGTCCGGCGATGGCCTACGAGGCACTGCGCGCCTTCACCGACCGCGACCTGACCGTGCGGTTCGTGTCCAACGTGGACGGCGCCGACCTGCACGAGGCGGTACGGGACCTCGACCCCGCCGAGACGCTGTTCATCATCGCCTCCAAGACGTTCACGACGATCGAGACCATCACCAACGCGACCTCGGCGCGCACCTGGCTGCTGGCCGGACTGGGCGGCGAAGACGCCGCGGTGGCACGGCACTTCGTGGCCCTGTCGACCAACGCCGAGAAGGTCGAGGAGTTCGGCATCGACCCGGCCAACATGTTCGGGTTCTGGGACTGGGTCGGAGGCCGCTACTCCTTCGACTCCGCCATCGGACTCTCCCTGATGATCGCGATCGGCCCGGACGCCTTCCGGGAGATGCTGGGCGGCTTCCACACCGTGGACGAACACTTCCGTACGGCACCGCCGGAGCGGAACGCGCCCCTGCTGCTGGGCATGCTGGGCGTCTGGTACGGGGGCTTCTTCGACGCGCAGTCGCACGCGGTGCTGCCCTACAGCCACTACCTCTCACGGTTCACGGCCTACTTGCAGCAGCTCGACATGGAGTCCAACGGCAAGTCCGTGGACCGGGACGGCAACCCGGTGGACTGGAACACCGGCCCGGTCGTCTGGGGCACGCCCGGCACCAACGGGCAGCACGCGTACTACCAGTTGATCCACCAGGGCACCCGGATGATCCCGGCGGACTTCATCGGCTTCGCCCGTCCGGTGGCGGAACTGGAACCGGAGTTGAAGGCCCAGCACGACCTGCTGATGGCGAACTTCTTCGCGCAGACCCAGGCGCTGGCCTTCGGCAAGACGGAAGAGGAGGTGCGGGCGGAGGGCGTTCCCGAGGCGCTGGTCCCGCACAAGACGTTCCGGGGCAACCACCCGACGACGACGATCCTGGCGGACGAGTTGACGCCGGCGGTCCTCGGCCAGTTGGTCGCCCTGTACGAGCACAAGGTGTTCGTCCAGGGCGCGGTGTGGAACATCGACTCCTTCGACCAGTGGGGCGTGGAACTGGGCAAGGTGCTGGCCAAGCGGATCGAGCCCGCCCTGGTCGACGGCTCCCACCTGGAGGATCTCGACCCGTCCACCCGGGCGCTGGTCACCACCTACCGGGAGCTGCGCGGCCGGTCTTGACCCGGTGACGGCGGCGGGGGCGGGGGCCCGGGGCCCTCGCCACCGCCGTCCGGGAGCCGTTCGCCAGGCCGGGGCGACCCGTCAGGCCGGGGTGACCCGTCAGGCCGGGGTGACCCGTCAGGCCGGGGTGACCCGTCAGGCCGAGGCCGGCGGGTAGAGGCCCGGCGGCAGCTTGGCCGCCGCCGGGCGGTCCAGCAGCCACAGGGTGCGGCTACGCCCGTACGCGGCCGAGGCGGGGGCCTGAACGCTCCCAGCGCCGCCGAGCGCGATGGCCACCGCGCCCGCCTTGTCCTCGCCCGCCGCGAGAAGCCAGACCTCACGCGCGGCCCGGATCGCCGGGAGGGTCAGCGAGACCCGGGTCGGCGGCGGCTTCGGCGCACCGTGTACCCCGACCACCGTGCGGTCGCTCTCGCGCGCCGCAGGGTGCTCCGGGAACAGGGACGCCACGTGCGTGTCCGGGCCCACGCCCAGCATCAGGACGTCGAAACGGGGGACGGGGCCGTGGTCCTCGGGCCCCGCGGCCTGGCGGAGCTCCTCGGCGTAGGCCGCCGCGGCCGCGTCCACGTCCGCCCCGTACGGGCCGTCCGAGGCCGGCATCACGTGGACCCGTGCCGGATCGACGGGGACCGCGTCGAGCAGCGCCTCCCGGGCCTGGACGTGATTGCGCTCGGGGTCGTCGGCGGGGACGTAACGCTCGTCGCCCCACCACAGGTCCAGTCGGGACCAGTCGATGGCGTCCCGGGCCGGGGCCGCCGCGAGCGCGGCGAGCAGCCCGTTGCCGTTGCGGCCTCCGGTCAGCACCACCGAGGCGCTGCCGCGGGCCGCCTGCGCGTCCACGACCTTCGTGATGAGCCGGGCCGCGGCGGCCTGGGCCATCAGCTCCTTGTCCCGGTGGACGACGACCTGCGGAGTCGTCATACCCATGTGCGTGCCGCCTTCTTGCTCGTGCCGGACGCCTCGACGCCGGACGGAACGGGAACGGCCGCCGGCCGGACCCCCGTGCGGGGGCCCGACCGGCGGCCGTGGAACGTCACTGCTTGGCCGCGGCCTTCTTCGCTGCGGACTTGGCGGCCTTCTTCGCCGCCGGAGCGTCGGCGGACGCGCCGGCGATCTGGGCGCCGGTCGCCGCGGGGGCCTCGGCGGCCGGGGCGGAGGCGACCGGACCCGGCGCCGTCTCCAGCCGGGTCACACCGAACTTCAGCGACGCCTCGTAGGTGTTGTCCGGGTCCAGCCGGCGCAACTCCTCCGCCAGCAGCTCGGCCGTTTCACGGCGCTTGAGCGCCACCGCCCGGTCGGGCTGACCCGGCATGCACAGCGTCGCCAGGGCGCCGTCCGCGCGGTCCAGGACGATCTGGCCGTCCCTGGTCTCCAGGCGTACGGCGGTCAGACCCGGGCCCTGGGACAGAGTGCGCGTCACCGGCACGTCCAGCCGGTCCGCCAGCCACATGGCCAGCAGCTCGCAGCTCGGGTTCTCGTCCTCGCCCTCGACGGTGGCGGAGACGACCGACACCGTCTGCTGGTCCAGGGCGGCGGCCAGCATCGAGCGCCAAGGTGTGATCCGGGTCCAGGACAGGTCCGTGTCGCCAGGCGCGTAGGCCTCCGCCCGGGCACCGAGGGCGCCGATGGGGTCCTCGGAGGAGTACGTGTCCGTGATCCGGCGCTGACCGAGCACACCGAGCGGGTCGCCCACAAGGTCCGTCGGAGCCCCCTCCGGCCACCAGACGACCACGGGGGCGTCGGGCAGGAGGAGCGGGAGAACCACCGACTGGGCGTGGTGGACCAGTTCACCGTGCAGGCGCAGCACCACCGTCTCGCCGGTGCCCGCGTCCGCCCCGACGCGGAGCTCCGCGTCGAGCCGGGCGTCGCGACGGCTGCGGGGGGAGCGGCTGACCCGCCTGACCACGACGATGATCCGCGAAGGGTGTTCGTGGGACGCGTCGTTGGCTGATTTGAGCGCGTCGTACGCGTTCTCCTCGTCGGTCACGATCACCAGCGTGAGGACCATGCCGATGGCCGGCGTGCCGATGTCCCGGCGCGCCTGCACCAACGCGGCGTTGATCTTGCTGGAGGTGGTCTCCGTAAGATCGATCTTCATGGCCGGCGCCAGCTCCGTCCGTCTCGTGCGAGCATCTCGTCCGCCTCGACCGGCCCCCAGGTGCCCGCCGGGTACTGCGCGGGCTTCCCGTGCTTGTCCCAGTACTCCTCGATCGGGTCGAGGATGTTCCAGGACAGTTCGACCTCCTGGTGGCGCGGGAACAGGTTCGCGTCACCCAGCAGGACATCGAGGATCAGCCGCTCGTACGCCTCGGGGCTGGACTCGGTGAAGGACTCGCCGTACGCGAAGTCCATCGTCACGTCGCGGACCTCCATGGAGGTGCCCGGAACCTTCGAGCCGAAACGCACCGTCACGCCCTCGTCCGGCTGGACCCGGATGACCAGGGCGTTCTGCCCCAGCTCCTCGGTCGCGCCCGACTCGAACGGCAGGTACGGGGCCCGCTTGAAGACGACCGCGATCTCGGTCACCCGGCGGCCCAGGCGCTTGCCGGTCCGCAGGTAGAACGGGACGCCCGCCCAACGGCGGTTGTTGATCTCCAACCGGATGGCCGCGTACGTGTCGGTCTTCGACTTGGGGTCGATGCCGTCCTCTTCGAGGTAGCCGACGACCTTCTCGCCGCCCTGCCACGCCGCCGAGTACTGGCCGCGCACGGTGTGCTTGCCCAGGTCCTCCGGGAGCTCCACGGCGGTCAGCACCTTGAGCTTCTCGGCCACCAGCGCCTTGGGGTGGAAGGAGCCCGGCTCCTCCATCGCGGTGAGCGCCAGCAATTGCAGCAGGTGGTTCTGGATGACGTCACGGGCCGCGCCGATGCCGTCGTAGTACCCGGCCCGGCCGCCGATGCCGATGTCCTCGGCCATCGTGATCTGTACGTGGTCGACGTACGACCGGTTCCAGATCGGCTCGAACATGGTGTTGGCGAAGCGGAGTGCCAGGATGTTCTGGACGGTCTCCTTACCGAGGTAGTGGTCGATCCGGAAGACCTCGTCACGGGGGAAGACCTCGTGGACGACCTTGTTGAGTTCCTCGGCGCTCTTGAGGTCGTGGCCGAAGGGCTTCTCGATGACGGCACGCCGCCAGGAGCCCTCCTTCTGCGCCAGACCGTGGTCCTTGAGCTGCTGGACCACCTTGGGGAAGAACTTGGGCGGCACGGACAGGTAGAAGGCGAAGTTGCCGCCCGTGCCCTGCGCCTTGTCGAGCTCCTCGATCGTGGCCTTGAGGGTCTCGAAGGCCGCGTCATCGTCGAACTCGCCCTGGACGAACCGGCAGCCCTGGACCAGTTGCTGCCAGACCTCTTCGCGGAAGGGGGTGCGCGAGTGCTGCTTGACGGCCTCGTACACCTCCTGGGCGAAGTCCTCGTCCTGCCACTCGCGGCGGGCGAACCCGATCAGCGAGAAGCCCGGGGGCAGCAGGCCGCGGTTCGCGAGGTCGTAGACGGCGGGCATCAGCTTCTTGCGCGACAGGTCACCCGTAACGCCGAAAATGACCAGGCCGGACGGCCCCGCGATGCGCGGGAGCCGCCGGTCCTGTGCGTCACGAAGCGGGTTCGCTCCGTTCACCGACAAAATACTCAGTCCTCCGCGGGGGCGAGGCGCTCAAGCTCCGCCTGGGTCGACTTCAGCAGGTCGTTCCACGACGCCTCGAACTTCTCGACGCCTTCGTCCTCGAGCAGCTGCACCACATCGTCGTACGAGATGCCCAGCTTCGCGATCGCGTCGAGCTCGGCGCGCGCCTGCCCGTAGGTGCCGCGAATGGTGTCGCCGCTGACCTCACCGTGGTCGGCGGTGGCCTCCAGGGTGGCTTCCGGCATGGTGTTGACCGTGCCGGGCGCGACCAGGTCCACCACGTACAGGGTGTCCTTGTACGCCGGGTCCTTCACGCCGGTCGAGGCCCACAGCGGGCGCTGCTTGTTGGCGTGCGCCTTGTCCAGGGCGGCCCAGCGTTCGGAGGAGAAGACCTCCTCGTACGCCTCGTAGGCCAGCCGGGCGTTCGCGAGCGCCGCCTTGCCCTTGAGGGCCTTCGCCTCGTCGGTACCGATGCCGTCCAGGCGCTTGTCGATCTCGGTGTCCACGCGGGACACGAAGAAGGAGGCCACCGAGTGGATCTTGGAGAGGTCCAGGCCCGCGGCCTTGGCCTTCTCCAGGCCCGCCAGGTAGGCGTCCATGACCTGGCGGTAGCGCTCCAGCGAGAAGATCAGCGTCACGTTGACGCTGATGCCCCGGCCGATGACCTCGGTGATCGCGGGCAGGCCGCCCATGGTCGCCGGGATCTTGATCAGGGTGTTCGGGCGGTCCACCAGCCAGGCCAGTTGCTTGGCCTCGGCGACGGTCGCCTTCGTGTGGTGGGCGAGGCGCGGGTCGACCTCGATCGAGACCCGGCCGTCCTGGCCCTCGGTCGCGTCGAAGACCGGCCGCAGGATGTCGGCGGCGTCGCGGACGTCCGCCGTGGTGATCATGCGGATGGCTTCCTCGACGGTCACCTTGCGGGCGGCGAGGTCCGAGAGCTGCTGGTCGTAGCCGTCGCCCTGGCTGATCGCCTTCTGGAAGATCGACGGGTTGGTGGTGACACCGACCACGTGCTGCTGGTCGATCAGCTCGGCGAGGTTGCCGGACGTGATGCGCTTGCGGGACAGGTCGTCCAGCCAGATCGCCACGCCCTCGTCGGAGAGGCGCTTGAGTGCGTCTGTCATGGGAATTGCATCTCCTACTGGTCGATACGGGCGTCAGCGCGCGGCGGCTGCGATGGATTCCCGGGCAGCGGCGGCCACGGCCTCGGGGGTGAAGCCGAACTCACGGAACAGCACCTTCGCGTCGGCCGAGGCGCCGAAGTGCTCCAGCGACACGATGCGGCCCGCGTCACCCACGTAGCGGTGCCAGGTCAGGCCGATGCCCGCCTCGACCGCGACACGGGCCCGCACGGACGGCGGCAGGACGCTGTCCTTGTACGCCTGGTCCTGCTCCTCGAACCACTCGACGGACGGCATCGAGACCACACGGGTCGGGATGCCCTCGGCCTGCAGCGCCTCGCGGGCGCCCACGGCGAGCTGGACCTCGGAGCCGGTGCCGATGAGGACGACCTCGGGCGCACCGCCCTCCGCCTCGAACAGCACGTACCCGCCCTTGGCGGCGTCGTCGTTCAGCTCGTACGTCGGCACGCCCTGCCGGGTCAGCGCCAGACCGTGCGGGGCACCCTTGCCGAACACCTTGGTGTGGCGGCGCAGGATCTCGCGCCAGGCGACGACGGTCTCGTTCGCGTCGGCCGGCCGGACCACGTTCAGGCCCGGGATGGCGCGCAGCGAGGCGAGGTGCTCGACCGGCTGGTGGGTCGGGCCGTCCTCGCCGAGGCCGATCGAGTCGTGCGTCCACACGTAGGTGACCGGCACGTGCATCAGCGCCGACAGGCGCACGGCGTTGCGCATGTAGTCGGAGAACACCAGGAAGGTGCCGCCGTAGATGCGCGTGTGACCGTGCAGCGCGATGCCGTTCATGGACGCGGCCATGGTGTGCTCGCGGATGCCGAAGTGGATGGTGCGGCCGTACGGGTCGGCCTCCGGCAGCGGGTTGCCCTCCGGCAGGAACGAGGAGTTCTTGTCGATGGTGGTGTTGTTGGAGCCGGCCAGGTCGGCCGAGCCGCCCCACAGCTCCGGGATGACCGGGCCGAGCGCCTGGAGCACCTTGCCGGAGGCCGCGCGGGTGGCGACGCCCTTGCCGGGCTCGAAGACGGGGAGCTTGTCCTCCCAGCCCGCGGGCAGCTCGTTGGCCTCGATGCGGTCGAACTCGGCGGCGCGCTCCGGGTTGGCGGTGCGCCAGGCGGAGAAGTCCTTCTCCCAGGCGGCCTTGGCCTCGCGGCCGCGGTCCAGCGCCTTGCGGGTGTGCGCGATGACCTCGTCGGAGACCTCGAAGGTCTTCTCCGGGTCGAAGCCGAGGACGCGCTTGGTGGCGGCGACCTCGTCGTCACCGAGGGCCGAGCCGTGCG
The DNA here is from genome assembly GCF_040645975.1 of Streptomyces sp. NPDC046557. Taxonomy (NCBI): domain Bacteria; kingdom Bacillati; phylum Actinomycetota; class Actinomycetes; order Kitasatosporales; family Streptomycetaceae; genus Streptomyces; species Streptomyces sp. NPDC046557. The sequence continues at coordinate 61,608 of NZ_JBEYZH010000008.1, read as the reverse complement.
CGGCCTCGGTGCCCTGGGCGTCCGGGGCCGGCCAGGCGATGATCGAGCGCATCGCGATGAAGGACGGACGCCGGGTCTCGGCCTTCGCCGCCTTGAGCGCCTCGAACAGCGCCTTCGGGTCGAGGTCGCCGTTCTCCTTCGGGGCGACGCGCTGGACGTGCCAGCCGTACGCCTCGTAGCGCTTGAGGGTGTCCTCCGAGACGGCCGTCTCCGTGTCGCCCTCGATGGAGATGTGGTTGTCGTCCCACAGCAGCACCAGGTTGCCGAGCTTCTGGTGACCGGCCAGTGAGGACGCCTCGGCGGAGATGCCCTCCTGGAGGCAGCCGTCACCGGCGATCGCGTAGACCATGTGGTCGAACGGGGAGGCGCCCGGGGCGGCGTCCGGGTCGAACAGGCCGCGCTCGTAGCGGGCGGCCATGGCCATGCCCACCGCGTTGGCGACGCCCTGGCCGAGCGGGCCGGTCGTGGTCTCGACGCCGGCCGTGTGCCCGTACTCCGGGTGACCGGGCGTCTTGGAGCCCCACGTCCGGAACGCCTTGAGGTCGTCCAGCTCCAGGCCGAAGCCGCCGAAGTAGAGCTGGGTGTAGAGGGTGAGGGACGAGTGCCCCGCGGAGAGCACGAAACGGTCGCGGCCGACCCACTGGGGGTCCGCCGGATCGTGGCGCATGACCTTCTGGAACAGGGTGTACGCGGCGGGGGCCAGGCTCATCGCCGTTCCCGGGTGGCCGTTTCCGACCTTCTGGACCGCGTCGGCGGCCAGGATGCGGGCGGTGTCGACGGCCCGCTGGTCCAGTTCGGTCCACTCGAGCTCTGTGGTGGTCGGCTTGGTGCTCACCGTGAGTCAGGGCTCCTCTCCACATGTTGTTTCCCGGTGACGAACGGTGCACCGGCGCGATTCCGAGCCTACCCCCGAGACGGCGTGCCACTATTCGAGAGCCGGCAGTGCGTCGCCTTGTCGGCCACAGGTGTTCACCTGCGCTCGGGCCGATCGGCCCAACACGAGGCGACCCCGGCGCCGGGCGGGGTGAGGGCAACGTCTAGAGTGGCGTGGTACGTGCGAGCATTGCCGGGCCTCCTGCCCGCGGCTTGCTGAATTCTCTGTCAGGGGTGCGTGTGACGGCCGTCGAATCCCGTCCAGCGGGGGTGCTGGGGAGCCCTCCCGGTCACCGGCCGTTCGGGGCCAGGGTCATGGCTTTCGTGGCTTTGACCAAGCCGCGGATCATCGAACTTCTGCTGATCACCACAGTGCCGGTGATGTTCCTCGCCGAACAGGACGTGCCGTCCTTGTGGCTGGTCCTCGCGACCTGTTTCGGCGGATACCTGTCGGCCGGCGGCGCCAACGCGCTGAACATGTACATCGACCGCGACATCGACGCGCTGATGGACCGTACGTCGCAGCGCCCGCTGGTCACCGGCATGGTGAGCCCGCGCGAGTGCCTGGTCTTCGGCATCACCCTCGGCGTCGTGTCGACCCTGTTCTTCGGCCTGCTGATCAACTGGCTGTCCGCCGCGCTCTCGCTCGGCGCACTCCTCTTCTACGTCGTCGTCTACACGATGCTGTTGAAGCGGCGCACCGCCCAGAACATCGTCTGGGGCGGCATCGCGGGCTGCATGCCGGTGCTCATCGGCTGGTCGGCGGTGAAGAACGAGGTCTCCTGGGCCGCGGTCATCCTCTTCCTCGTCATCTTCTTCTGGACGCCGCCGCACTACTGGCCGCTGTCGATGAAGGTCAAGGACGACTACGCGCGGGTCGGCGTGCCGATGCTGCCGGTCGTCGCGGGCAACAAGGTCGTGGCCCGTCAGATCGTCCTCTACAGCTGGGTGATGGTGGCCGTCTCGCTGTTGCTGACGCCGCTGGGTTACACGGGCTGGTTCTACACCTCGGTCGCGCTGCTGGCCGGCGGCTGGTGGCTGTGGGAGGCGCACGCGCTGAACGCGCGGGCCAAGGCCGGCGTGACGGGCGCGAAGCTCAAGGAGATGCGGCTGTTCCACTGGTCGATCACCTATGTGTCGCTGCTCTTCGTCGCCGTGGCCGTGGATCCCTTCCTCCGTTGATTACTCACCGGTAGCATGCCGTCCATGGCAGACACCACCGCGGACACCGCAGACACCAAGAAGCAGGACCGTAAGGCCGCGAAGCTGGCCAAGCAGATCGGCGCGTTCGCCGCGCGGCACGGCGGCGCCGAGGGGCAGCTCGCGCACATCGGCCAGGCCGGCACCCGGATCGTGCTCGTCGGCACGGACGGCGGCTGGGGCGACCTGGTCGCCCCGACCTACGCGGTGGCCGAGCAGGCCGCCGAGAAGGCGGGCCTGACCCTCCACGAGGAGTTCGACGGAGAGTTCGCCGCCCGGGTGAAGACCGGCCCCTACGAGTGGTCGCGCATGGCGGGGATCCAGCTTTAGGGTGTCCGGCCAAGATCCGCCGGACACCTCCAAGGGCTCGGTGGCCCGTTCGGGGCCGGCTCGGTCAAGCGCGCGAGCAACACCTGGGGCGCCGCTCACCCGTTAGGACGTGTGGAAGCCGCTTCCTCACGTCCGCAACGGGATGCCCGGATGATCGAAACGCCGCCCCTGGTGGACCAGCACTGCCAGGGAGTGCTCCGCACGGAGCTGGGCCTCGGCACCTTCGAGGCCCAGCTGATCCGCTCGGCCGGACCGCCCGCCGCGGGCACCACCTTCTTCGACACGCAGACCGGCTTCGCCGTGCGCCGCTGGTGTCCGCCGCTGCTCGGGCTCGAACCCCACTGCCCGCCCGCCCGCTACCTCGCCCGGCGGCGCGAGCTCGGTGTCGCCGAAGCCGGGCGGCTCCTGCTGCGGGGCGCCGGGGTCGGAGCCTACCTCGTCGACACCGGGGTGCCCGGCGACCTCACACCGCCCAAGGAGCTGGCCCGCGCGGCGGACGCCGAGGCGTTCGAGATCGTCCGGCTGGAGTCGCTGGCCGAGCAGGTCGCCGACACCTCCGGGACCGTCGCCGCCTTCCTCGCCAACCTCGCGGAGGCCGTCCACCACGCAGCCGCCGGGGCCGTCGCCTTCACCTGCGGGGCCGACGCCCGATATCCCGCCGCCCTGGCCCAATACCCGGAGCCACCCGGCCCGGGAGAGGTGCGCGGGGCCGCCGGGCGGTGGTTGGCCGGCCGGACCAAGGGCGGCGCCGTACGCGACCCCGTCCTCTTGCGGCACCTGCTGTGGAGTGCCGTGGCGACCCGGCTGCCGATCCAGCTCCACACCGGCGCCGGGGAACCGGGGCAGCGGCCCGAGCATGCCGACCCCGGGCTGCTGACCGGCTTCGTACGGGCCACAGAGGGGCTGGGCGCCCCGCTGGTGCTGCTCGGCGGCTACCCGCACCATCGCGCCGCGGCCCGGCTGGCCGAGGCGTTCGCGCACGTGCACGCCGACCTGGGACCGTTCCTGGCGCGGACCGGCCCGGGGGCCGCCTCCGTACTCGCCGAGCTGCTGGAGCTCACGCCGTTCGGGAAGCTGCTGTTCTCCAGCGGGGGCCGGCAGGTGCCCGAGCTGCACGCGGTGGGCGCCCTGGCGTTCCGCGAGGCGCTGGGCCGGGTGCTGCGCGGGTGGGTCGGCGACGGGGCCTGGTCCTGGCGGGACGCGGACCGGGTGGCGGCGATGATCGCGGCGGGCAACGCCCGCCGCGTCTACCGGCTGGACGAACGGGCCTGACCCGCTCGCGCGGGGTCGGGCAGGCCCGCGCTGCTCAGACGGAGGAGAGCCGGCTGTCGCCCTGCGCCGGGATGCCCGCCCGCTCCGGCGACCGCTCGCGCAGGCTCAGCACCACACGCAGGACCGAGATCCACACCAGGCACGAGCCGAGCATGTGCACGGCGACCAGCACCTCGGGCACGTGGGTGAAGTACTGCACGTAACCGACGGCGCCCTGGGCCAGCAGCACGATCAGCAGGTCACGGGCGCGCGCCCGGGTGTCGACGGGGGCGTCGGCCACGCGCAGCACCAGCCACATGGCCAGCGCCAGGGCGCACACCACCCAGGCGGAGACGGCATGGACGTGCGCGGTGGTCGCCCAGTCGAACGGCATCCGCTTGATCTCGCTGCTGTCACCCGCGTGCGGGCCGGAACCGGTGACGACCGTGCCCGCCGCGATCAGCACCAAGGTGGCCGCGACCAGCGCCCAGGAGAGCCTGCGCACCGGCGCGGGCACCCGGGGCCGGGGGGCGGAGTCGCCCTCGCCGGTGCGCTGCCAGGTGACCGTGGTGACCGTGAGCAGGGAGGTGGCGAGCAGGAAGTGCCCGGCCACGCTGTACGGGTTCAGTCCGGTCAGCACGGTGATGCCGCCGAGGACCGCGTTGCCCATCACGAGGGCGAACTGGAGCCAGCCGAGCTTGGTGAGCGAGCGGCGCCACGGCTTGGCGGAGCGTGCGGCCAGGATGCACCAGCCGACGGCCGCGCAGAGCACGTACGTCAGCATGCGGTTGCCGAACTCGATCGCCCCGTGGAACCCCTGTTCCTGGGTGACGATCAGGCTGTCGCCGGTGCACTTGGGCCAGGTGTCGCAGCCGAGACCCGATCCGGTCAGCCGCACCGCGCCACCGGTGACCACGATGGCCACGCTCATGAGGAGCGCGGCGAACGCGGCCCGGCGGACGGTCCGGGGTGACGGGGTCCAGCGGCGGGCGAGGAAGGCGAGGGGGTTCAACACGGCCCCTATCGTAGGCCGCGCCTTGTGCAAAGTTTCACGAGGGGGTGCCCACGGGTGCGTCCGGGCCGATGACCAGGCGGAACTTGGCGGTGGCCGGGTCGCCCTCCTCGTGCCACCACACCCGCACGCGCCAGAAGCCCTCCTCGCCCGGGTACCGTGCGGAGGCCCGGAACCCGCGGATCAACTCGGCAGCGACCTCCTCGGCCGTACGGTCGCGGACCTGGGACGCGCCGTGCCAGGCCTGCCCCGGGACAGTCCACAGTCCGTCCGCGCCGCGCACCTCGACGCGCCACACCGCCGTCCAGGGCGTGACCTCCAGCATCGTGGCGACCTGCTCGGCCCCCAGGCCCAACCGCGCCGCGATCTCGGGTTCCGGGGCGCCCTGGATCCGGGCGGCCACCACGGCCAGGGGCAGCAGCCGCTCGGGCAGCCGTCCGCCGGCGCGCAGGCGGGCGAGGGAGTCGAAGGTCAGGTGGCGCAGCCGCAGCTCCACCTGGCGGCCGATGTGGTCGAGCGCGGCCTCCGCCTCCTCCACCTCCTCCGGGCCCGGCGCGGAGAGCAGGATGCGACGGAAGCCGGCCTCCGCGTCCACCGCCCAGGCCACCGCGTCCTCGGTGGAGCCCAGCTCGGCGAGCCGGTCCCCGAGGAACACCTCGGCCTGCGCGAGCCCGCGCCGGTTGACCGGATCGTTGCGGTCGAGGGCCGCCCAGACCTCGACGGCGGCCCGGGTCACGTCACGGGCGCGCTCACCGGCCGCCCGTTCCATGGGGCTCGGGCCGTTCTCCCCGGCCGCGCCGAGCGGGTAGCGGGGCAGTCGGTCCCCGTCGCTCAGCGGCCAGGCCAGCCAGACGCCCTGGTTGATGAGGGCCCGGGCGTACCAGCGGGCGTACTCGGGATCGTGCCCGGCCGCGTCCCGGGCGTGCCGCAGCGCCTCCTCGACGGCGGACAGGGCCCCCGCGCGGTCCCCGGCGGCGAACCGGCGGGCCGCGAGGTCACCCAGGCGCAGGCCCAGCCGCGCCGCGCACTCGGCATCGGTGCGTGCGGGCTCGCGCAGGGCGCCGATCAGCTCGGCGAGCAGCCGGTCGCCCTCCCCGGGCTCGGCCTGCGCGGCCCCCGAGCGGACCCTCGCCCACTGCCGGTCCAGCCGCAGAACGGCTTCGCGCTGTCCCATGCCCCGCTCCCCGGTGTCCTGGTGTGCGTCGCCTATGTGCGGCGGCGCCCATCCTCGCGCCCGGACAACGAACGGGGGAAGGGATTCACTCCCAGCGGAAGAAGCGGGCGGCGGCGCCCAGGCCCAGCACCGCCCAGCAGGCCAGCACGGCCGCCTCGCCCCACGGCATCGCCGCCCCCTGCCCGAGCACCTCGCGCAGCCCGTCCGACAGCGCCGAAATGGGCAGCAGCTCCAGTACGGAGCGCACCGCGCCCGGGAACTTGTCCAGCGGCACGATCACCCCGCCGCCGACCAGCAGCAGCAGGAACACCAGGTTGGCGCCGGCCAGGGTCACCTCGGCCTTCAGCGTGCCCGCCATCAGCAGCCCGAGCCCGGAGAAGGCGGCGGTGCCGAACAGGAGCAGCGCGGCGACGGCGAACGGGTTCCCGTGCGGCGACCAGCCCAGCGCCAGGGCGATCACCGTGAGCAGGGCGACCTGGAGCACCTCGGTGACCAGCACCGACAGGGTCTTGGCGGCCATCAGCGCCCAGCGCGGCAACGGGGAGGCACCGAGCCGCTTGAGCACCCCGTAGCGCCGGTCGAAGCCGGTGGCGATGGCCTGGCCGGTGAAGGCGGTGGACATCACGGCGAGGGCGAGGACGCCGGGCGCGAGGAAGTCGACGGACTTGCCGGTTCCCCCGTCGGCGACCGGCACATTGACGATGTCCACGGTCGAGAACAGCACCAGCAGCAGCGCGGGGATGATCACGGTCAGCAGCAGTTGCTCGCCGTTGCGCAGCAGCATCCGCGTCTCCAGCAGGGCCTGCGCCCTGATCATCCGGGAGAGGGGGGCGGCCGCGGAGCGGGGGGTGAACGTACCGGCGCTCATGCGCGCAGCTCCTTGCCCGTGAGTTCCAAGAAGACGTCTTCGAGGGTGTGCCGCTCCACCGTGAGGCTGTCCGGCATCACCCCGTTCTGCGCGCACCAGGAGGCGACGGTCGCCAGCAACTGCGGGTCGACCTCTCCGGTGACCCGGTAGACGCCCGTGCCGAGCTCGGCGGCCTGGGTGCCGTCGGGCAGGGCCTTGAGCAGCGAGGCCAGGTCGAGGGAGGGGCGGCCGGTGAAGCGCAGGGTGTTCTCGGCGCCACCGCGGCACAGCAGCTCGGGGCTGCCGTGGGCGATGACCTTGCCCGCGTCCACGATGGCGACCTCGTCGGCGAGCTGTTCGGCCTCGTCCATGTGGTGGGTGGTGAGGACGACGCCGACGCCGTCGGCGCGCAGTTCCCGTACGAGGTCCCAGGTCGCGCGGCGGGCCTGCGGGTCGAGGCCGGCGGTCGGTTCGTCCAGGAAGACCAGCTCGGGGCGGCCCACGACGGCCATGGCCAGGGCCAGGCGCTGCTGCTGGCCGCCGGAGAGCCGGCGGTAGGGGGTGCGTCCGCATCCGCCGAGGCCGAGGCGTTCCACCAGGCCGGCGACATCGAGCGGGTCGGCGTAGAGGCTCGCCATGTGGCGCAGCATTTCCACGGCCCGGGCGCCGGAGTACACGCCGCCGGACTGGAGCATCACGCCGACGCGTGGCCGCAGGGCCGGGGCCTGGGCGATCGGGTCGAGGCCGAGGACGCGTACGGTGCCGGCGTCGGGGCGCAGGTAGCCCTCGCAGATCTCGACGGTGGTGGTCTTGCCCGCGCCGTTGGGGCCGAGGACGGCGGTGACCGAGGCGTTGCGGACGGTGAGGTCGAGGCCGTCCACCGCGGTTTTCGGGCCGTACCGCTTCACCAGTCCGCGGATCTCCACGGCGGGGTCGTTACTCATGCGGGTGAGTCTACGGAGGGCCGGACGGCCCCCCGGGCCGTGGGGTGAAGGGGGCCGGAACTCGCTCTCACGTGCGGCTTTCGGTGATCTTTTAAGTAAATAAGGTAACCCTTAGTGATGGAGGACACCAGGAGTGGCGTCCGTCACGGCTTGTCTGGCCTCGGCTAATTACGCAACAATGGCGTTGTGAAATACGGCGAACGGATGATCGAGACCCCTCAGGGGGAGCTCGCAACCGGGGAGCGGTCAACCCGCGACCGGGTCGCGCGCTCCATCCTGGACCACGGTCCGTCCACCGTCGCCGACCTCGCCCAGCGCCTCGGCCTCACCCAGGCCGCCGTGCGCCGTCACCTCGACGCACTCGTCGCGGACGACGTGGTCGCACCCCGTGCGCAGCGCGTCTACGGGGCGCGCACCCGGGGTCGGCCGGCCAAGGTCTTCGCGCTCACCGACTGCGGTCGTGACGCCTTCGACCAGTCCTACGACTCGCTCGCCGTGGACGCCATGCGCTGGATCGCGCAGGCCGCCGGCGGGGGCGAGCAGGGAGAAGCGGCCGTCGCCGCTTTCGCCCGGGCGCGTATGGCCGCACAGGCGGAGACCTACCGGGAATCCGTCGCGGCGGCCGCCCCCGAGGGCCGCACCGAGGCCCTGGCCAAGGCGTTGACCGCGGACGGGTACGCTGCTACGGCGAAGAGCGCTCCCGGTCCGCACAGCGGTGAACAGCTCTGCCAGCACCACTGCCCGGTGGCCCACGTAGCCGAGCAGTTCCCGCAGCTCTGCGAGGCGGAGACCGAGGTCTTCTCCCGTCTGCTCGGGACACATGTGCAGCGACTCGCCACCATCGCCCACGGCGACGGGGTGTGCACGACGTTCATTCCGCGAAGCGGAAGCGCCGGCGCCACGGGCGCCGCACAGACCGACACATCAGTATCTGCAAGCACGGCCGGGAGGAACCCCGCATGACCACGGAGACTGCTCACCCTGAGCTCGATGGCCTGGGCACCTACGAATACGGCTGGGCCGACTCCGACGCGGCCGGCGCCGCTGCCAAGCGGGGTCTGTCCGAAGAGGTCGTCCGCGACATCTCCGCCAAGAAGTCCGAGCCGGAGTGGATGCTGAACCTCCGCCTCAAGGGCCTCAAGCTGTTCGGCAAGAAGCCCATGCCGAACTGGGGCTCCGACCTCTCCGGCATCGACTTCGACAACATCAAGTACTTCGTGCGCTCCACCGAGAAGCAGGCCGCTTCCTGGGAGGACCTGCCGCAGGACATCAAGAACACGTACGACAAGCTCGGCATCCCCGAGGCGGAGAAGCAGCGCCTCGTCGCCGGTGTCGCGGCCCAGTACGAGTCCGAGGTCGTCTACCACCAGATCCGCGAGGACCTGGAGGAGCAGGGCGTCATCTTCCTCGACACGGACACCGCGCTCAAGGAGCACCCGGAGCTCTTCCAGGAGTACTTCGGCACGGTCATCCCGGTCGGCGACAACAAGTTCGCGTCGCTGAACACCGCCGTGTGGTCGGGCGGCTCGTTCATCTACGTCCCCAAGGGCGTCAAGGTCGACATCCCGCTCCAGGCGTACTTCCGTATCAATACGGAGAACATGGGCCAGTTCGAGCGGACGCTGATCATCGTCGACGAGGACGCCTACGTCCACTACGTCGAGGGTTGCACCGCCCCGATCTACTCCTCGGACTCGCTGCACAGCGCCGTGGTCGAGATCATCGTCAAGAAGGGCGGCCGCTGCCGCTACACGACCATCCAGAACTGGTCGAACAACGTCTACAACCTGGTCACCAAGCGCGCCGTGGCGTACGAGGGCGCGACCATGGAGTGGATCGACGGCAACATCGGCTCCAAGGTCACCATGAAGTACCCGGCCGTCTACCTGATGGGCGAGCACGCCAAGGGCGAGACCCTGTCCATCGCCTTCGCGGGCGAGGGCCAGCACCAGGACGCCGGCTCCAAGATGGTCCACATGGCGCCGCACACCTCCTCCAACATCGTCTCCAAGTCGGTGGCGCGTGGCGGCGGCCGCACCTCCTACCGCGGCCTGGTCGAGATCGGCGAGGGCGCGTACGGCTCCAAGTCCAACGTGCTGTGCGACGCGCTGCTGGTCGACACGATCTCCCGCTCGGACACGTACCCGTACGTCGACGTCCGCGAGGACGACGTCTCCATGGGCCACGAGGCCACCGTCTCCAAGGTCTCCGACGACCAGCTCTTCTACCTGATGAGCCGCGGTCTGACGGAGTTCGAGGCCATGGCCATGATCGTGCGCGGCTTCGTCGAGCCCATCGCGCGTGAGCTGCCCATGGAGTACGCGCTGGAGCTGAACCGGCTGATCGAGCTGCAGATGGAGGGTTCGGTCGGTTAGTCCGACCACCCCGCATCAGCGGCAATTCTTCGACGCAGGCAGCGCTTTACAAGAGAGTGAGCAACACGACAGCCATGGCTGAGGCTCAGAACATCCCGGCGGGCTCGACCACCGCCGGCGCGATCGCGGTGGCCGCAGAGTCCACCGTCGCCACCCGGATGAGTGCACCCCCGTCCTTCGACGTGGCGGACTTCCCCGTCCCCCACGGCCGCGAGGAGGAGTGGCGCTTCACTCCGCTGGCGCGCCTGCGTGGTCTCCACGACGGCACCGCGGTCGCCAACGGCACCATGAAGGCCCAGATCGACGCCCCCGACGTCGTCACGATCGAGTCGGTCGAGCGCGATGACGCCCGCATCGGCAGGGCCGGCGCCCCCGTGGACCGCGTCGCCGCCCAGGCGTTCTCCTCCTTCGCCAAGGCCACGGTCGTCACCGTGCCCAAGGAGGCCGTCCTGGACGAGCCCGTGCGCGTATCGCTGCACGGAGAGGGTGGCACCACCTTCGGTCACACCGTCTTCGACGTGCAGGCCTTCGCCGAGGCCGTCATCGTCATCGACCACACCGGCGACGGCGTCCGCGCCGCCAACGTCGAGTTCCTCGTCGGCGACGGCGCGAAGCTCACCGTCGTGTCGGTCCAGGACTGGGACGACACCGCCGTGCACTGCTCCCAGCACAACACGCTGGTCGGCCGCGACGCGAGCTACAAGTCGATCGTCGTCACCTTCGGCGGCGACGTCGTGCGCCTGCACCCGCGGATCAGCTACGCGGGCCCCGGCGGCGAGGCCGAGCTGCTCGGTCTGTACTTCACGGACGCCGGCCAGCACCAGGAGCACCGCCTCCTGGTCACGCACGACGCCCCGCACTGCAAGTCCCACGTGGTCTACAAGGGCGCGCTGCAGGGCCAGGACGCCCACGCCGTCTGGATCGGTGACGTGCTCATCCAGAAGAGCGCCGAGGGCACCGACACCTACGAGATGAACCGCAACCTCGTCCTCACGGACGGCGCGCGGGTCGACTCGGTGCCGAACCTGGAGATCGAGACCGGCGAGATCGTCGGCGCCGGCCACGCCTCCGCCACCGGCCGGTTCGACGACGAACAGCTCTTCTACCTCCAGGCCCGCGGTATCCCGGCCGACGAGGCGCGGCGCCTGGTCGTGCGCGGCTTCTTCGCCGAGCTCGTCCACCAGATCGGTGTCCCCGACATCGAGGAGCGCCTGCTCGCCAAGATCGAGGCCGAGCTCCAGGGTTCCGTCTGATGAATTACGTCAAGGCCTGCGCATTGAGCGAGCTGGAGGACAACACCCCGAAGCGGGTGGAGCTCGACGGCACGCCGGTGTCCATCGTCCGCGCCGAAGGGGAGGTGTTCGCGATCAACGACATCTGCTCGCACGCGAACGTGTCCCTCTCGGAGGGCGAGGTCGAGGACTGCATGATCGAGTGCTGGCTGCACGGGTCGTCCTTCGACCTGCGCACCGGCAAGCCGTCCGGCCTTCCCGCGACGCGCCCCGTCCCCGTATACCCCGTAAAGATCGAAGGGGACGACGTGCTCGTCTCCCTCACCCAGGAGTCCTGAGGTATCCATGGCAACGCTTGAAATCCACGACCTGCACGTCTCCGTCGAGGCCGAGAATGGTGCCCGCGAGATCCTCAAGGGCGTCGACCTCACCGTCAAGCAGGGTGAGACGCACGCCATCATGGGTCCCAACGGCTCCGGCAAGTCCACGCTCGCGTACTCGCTGGCCGGTCACCCGAAGTACACCATCACCGGTGGCACCGTGACCCTCGACGGCGAAGACGTCCTGGAGATGTCCGTCGACGAGCGCGCCCGCGCCGGCGTCTTCCTCGCCATGCAGTACCCGGTCGAGGTCCCCGGCGTCTCGGTCTCCAACTTCCTGCGCACCTCCGCCACCGCCATCCGCGGCGAGGCGCCGAAGCTGCGTACCTGGGTGAAGGAGGTCAAGTCCGCCATGGAGCAGCTCCAGATGGACCCGGCCTTCGCCGAGCGCAATGTCAACGAGGGCTTCTCCGGTGGTGAGAAGAAGCGCCACGAGATCCTCCAGCTGGAGCTCCTCAAGCCGAAGATCGCGATCCTCGACGAGACCGACTCCGGCCTCGACGTCGACGCCCTGCGCCAGGTCTCCGAGGGCGTCAACCGCGTCCGCGCGACCGGCGAGGTCGGCACGCTGCTGATCACCCACTACACGCGGATCCTCCGCTACATCAAGCCCGACTTCGTCCACGTCTTCTCGGAAGGCCGCATCGTCGAGTCCGGTGGCGCCGAGCTCGCCGACAAGCTGGAGGCGGAAGGCTACGAGGCGTACAGCACGAAGGGTGGCGCGACCGCGTGACACAGCTGCCTGGCCTCCTCGACATCGAGGCGATCCGCAAGGACTTCCCCCTGCTGGATCGTGTGGTCCACGACGGGAAGAAGATCGTTTACCTGGACAACGCGGCGACCTCGCAGAAACCGCGCCAGGTGCTCGACGCGCTGAACGAGTACTACGAGCAGCACAACGCCAACGTCCACCGCGGCGTTCACGTGCTCGCCGAGGAGGCCACGGCGCTGTACGAGGGCGCCCGCGACAAGGTCGCCGCCTTCATCAACGCGCCGAGCCGCGACGAGGTGATCTTCACCAAGAACGCCTCCGAGTCGCTCAACCTGGTCGCGAACATGCTCGGCTGGGCGGACGAGCCCTACCGGGTCGACCGCGAGACCGAGATCGCCATCACGGAGATGGAGCACCACTCCAACATCGTCCCGTGGCAGCTGCTGTCGCAGCGCACCGGCGCGAAGCTGAAGTGGTTCGGGCTCACCGACGACGGCCGGCTCGACCTGTCCAACATCGAAGAGGTCATCACGGAGAAGACGAAGATCGTCTCCTTCACGCTGGTCTCCAACATCATGGGCACCGTCAACCCGGTCGAGGCGATCGTCCGGCGCGCCCAGGACGTCGGCGCCCTCGTGCTGATCGACGCCTCGCAGGCCGCGCCGCACATGCCGCTCGACGTACAGGCGCTCGGCGCCGACTTCGTGGCCTTCACCGGCCACAAGATGTGCGGCCCGACCGGCATCGGCGTCCTGTGGGGTCGCCAGGAGCTCCTGGAGGACCTGCCGCCGTTCCTCGGCGGTGGCGAGATGATCGAGACCGTGTCGATGCACGCCTCGACGTACGCTCCCGCGCCGCACAAGTTCGAGGCGGGTACGCCCCCGATCGCCCAGGCCGTCGGCCTCGGCGCGGCCGTGGACTACCTGACGGCGATCGGCATGGACAAGATCGCCGCCCATGAGCACGCGATCACCGAATACGCGGTCAAGCGCCTCGCCGAGGTGCCCGGCCTGCGGATCATCGGCCCGACCACGGCCGAGGACCGCGGCGCCGCGATCTCCTTCGTCCTCGGGGACATCCACCCGCACGATGTCGGGCAGGTGCTGGACGAGCAGGGCATCGCGGTCCGCGTGGGACACCACTGCGCGCGCCCGGTCTGCCTGCGGTACGGAATTCCCGCGACGACGCGAGCGTCTTTCTACCTGTACTCCTCTCCGGCCGAGGTCGACGCGCTGATCGACGGGCTTGAGCACGTACGGAACTTCTTCGGATGACGACGAGTCGGACGACGACGAGGCGGACGAGAGCGCTGTGAAGCTGGATTCGATGTACCAGGAACTGATCCTGGACCACTACAAGCACCCGCACGGGCGTGGCCTGCGCGACGGCGATGCCGAGGTGCACCACGTCAACCCCACCTGTGGCGACGAGATCACGCTGCGTGTGAAGTACGACGGGGAGACGCTCACCGACGTCTCCTACGAGGGCCAGGGCTGCTCCATCAGCCAGGCCAGCGCGTCCGTACTGAACGAGCTGCTCGTCGGCAAGGAGCTGGCCGAGGCGCGGAAGATCCAGGCCGTGTTCCTGGAGATGATGCAGTCCAAGGGCAAGATCGAGCCCGACGAGGCCATGGAGGAGGTGCTGGAGGACGCGGTCGCGTTCGTCGGCGTCTCCAAGTATCCGGCGCGGGTGAAGTGTGCTCTGCTGAGCTGGATGGCGTGGAAGGACGCGACCGCCCAGGCACTGGGCGACGCCGAGAGGAAGACGGCATGACCGAGAACGCGACGCCCGAGGCGTCGATCAAGCCGGCCACCGAGGAAGAGGTCCGCGAGGCCCTCTACGACGTGGTCGACCCCGAGCTGGGCATCGACGTCGTCAACCTGGGCCTGATCTACGGCATCCACATCGACGACGCGAACATCGCGACCCTCGACATGACGCTGACGTCGGCGGCCTGCCCGCTGACGGACGTCATCGAGGACCAGGCGAAGTCGGCGACGGACGGCATCGTCAACGAACTCCGCATCAACTGGGTCTGGATGCCCCCGTGGGGCCCGGACAAGATCACGGACGACGGCCGTGAGCAGTTGCGCGCGCTCGGCTTCAACGTCTGAGTTCCGCGTTCGCGAGAGGGCCCCCGGCACGGTCGTGCCGGGGGCCCTCCGTGTTTTCGCCGCCCTTCGTGTTCTTTCCGTGGTCGGTCCGCGTGCGCCGGGAGCTGGCCACGCCCGTCGGCGCGGGCCGCTCAGGGGCCGTCGGCGCGGACGGCGGCGAGGGCGGCCCGGACGCTCGCCTCGATGTCCCGGATCGGGTAGAGCACCTCGCGCACCGTCCGCTCCCGGTCCACGACCAGGGTCAGCCGCTTGATCCGGCTCGTCCCCGCCGCCCGGAAGGTCGGCAGCCGAAGCGCCGCGACCAGTTCCAGGTCCGCGTCCGAGAGCAGCGGGAAACGCAGGCCCTCCGCCTCCGCGAACTCCTTCTGCTCGTCGGGGCGTTGGGTGGAGACCCCGTGCACCGTCGCGCCCGCCGCCGTGAACTGCGCGAGTTGGTCCCGGTAGGTGCACGACTCCAGCGTGCAGCCCTTCGCCCCCGGGATCCCCGCCCAGCCCGGCGGGTAGGACTCCGCTCGGGCGTACGCGCCCGGGAAGCAGTACAGGACGGTGAACGGAGTGTCGGCCACCGGGTCGCGCGCCTCGCCGAAGCGGTCCGGCAGCAGCAGCTCCGGCAGTCGGGTGCCGCGCAGCGCGTGGACGCGTACCGCCTCGCGCGAGGATTCCGTCGTCGTCGCCGTCATCTCTCCCTCTCCGAGGATCCAGGTGTCGCCCCAGTCCTGGAGGGCGACCAGCACCGGCAGTAGGCCCCGCCCGCGCGGCGTCAGCCGGTACTCGTACCGGACCGGGCGGTCCTGGTACGGCACGCGCGCCAGCACCCCGGCGTCCACGAGCAGCTTCAGCCGCTCGGCGAGGACCTTGCGGGACATGCCCAGCTCCCGCTGGAACGCCTCGAAGCGGTGCACGCCACGGGCGGCGTCGCGCACGATCAACAGCGTCCACCAGTCCCCGACGACGTCGAGGGCCTGGGCGATGGAGCAGTCCGCGTCGCCGAGGGTGGTGCGCTGGGCCATGGGAACTCCTTTGTCCGTTGACCCGAGGCTGTCATGCTGGCATAGTCCGTTCCCAAAAGGAACTGACTCGGGGGTGGTGGCTGTGCCGCAGGGGTTCGGGAGGCCGGGGTTCGGCGGGTCGGCGTTCGGGGACGTGCCGAGGGTCGTGTGGCTGCTTGCGGCGGGAGTGTTCGTCAACGCGGTCGTCAGCTTCACGTTCGTCTTCGTCTTCCTCTACCTCTCGGGTCCGCGCGGCCTCGGCCCGGCGCAGGCGGGTGTCGCCGTCGGCGTCGGAGGCATCGGCATGGTCGCCGGGAACTTCACCGGCGGCTGGTACGGCGACCGTTTCGGCCACCGCCGGGTCCTCCTCGCCGCCGCCGGCCTCGGCGGGCTGACCCTGGTGAGCCTTCCGCTGCTGCCCACGCCGCTGCTGTACGCCGCCCTGCCGGTGGCCCAGTACGCCTCGGGCGTGATCCGCGCGGCGAACTCCGCGCTGGTCGCCGTGACCGTGCCGGAAGGGTCCCGCCGACAGGCGTTCGCCGTGGTGCGCTGCGTCTCCAACGGCGGCTTCACCCTCGGCCCGCCCCTGGGGGCCCTCGTCGCGACCGCCCTGTCCTACGACTGGCTCTTCGTCGCCGACGGCTTCGGCAGCCTCCTCTTCGCCGTCTGGACCGCCCGGGTCGTCCCCGCCCGCGGCGCCTCCGTGAAGCCCGCCGCGGCCCCGGACGGGGGTCGGGGCCGCGGCGTATGGGGGGAACTGCGGGCGAGGCCGGCCGTGCTCGTCCTGCTCGGCGCGATCCTCGTCACCGACCTCGTCTACCGCCAGCAGTACGGCACCTTCCCGGTGTTCCTCGCCGACCACGGTCTCGACGTCGGCGCCTTCGGGCTCGTCATCGCGCTCAACGGCGGCGTCATCCTGCTGCTGGAGCTGCCAGCCGCCGTCGCCCTGCGCCACCGCCCCCCGCTGCCCGTCATCGCCACCGGCCTGGTGCTCGTCGGCGCCGGGTACGCGGCGCTGCTCGGCGGGGCGGGCGCGGCGAGCGCCGTCGCCATGATGGTGCTGCTGAGCCTCGGGGAGATCCTCTACAAGACCACCGCCACCGCCTACGTGGCCGACCAGGCGCCGGAACACGCGGTCGGCCGGTTCCAGAGCCTGTACGCCGGGGTCTCGATCAGCGGCGTCGTGTTCGGCGCGCCGCTGGGCGGGGCCCTGTACTCCGCCGCGCCGGGGCTGCTCTGGCCGCTGTGCGCCGCGCTGGCGGTGGGTGCGGGTGGGGCGGTGTTCTTGGCGTCGGCACGGCAGGCGCGCGGAGGTGACGCCCGAGTGGGGGACGCCCGTCGCACCGGGGGACGGGAAGCGCGCCCGGCACATGAGACCGGTTCGCGACGCGAGCCCCTGGCCGGTTAGGTTTCGGATATGACTGCTACGCGTACCACCGGCGCCGTCGCCGCCGGACTTGCCACCCTCGCCGCCGACGGCACCGTCCTCGACACCTGGTTCCCCGCCCCCGAGCTGGTCGCCGAGCCCGGCCCGGCCGGCACCGAGCGCCTCACCGCCGAGCGGGCCGTGGAACTGCTCGGCGAGGCCGCGCCCAAGGCCCTCGGGCCGGACGCGCGCCGCGGCGTCGAGGTCGTAGCCGTCCGCACCGTGATCGCCTCGCTCGACGACAAGCCGCTGGACGCCCACGACGCGTACCTGCGCCTGCACCTGCTCAGCCACCGCCTGGTCAAGCCGCACGGCCAGAACCTGGAC
The DNA here is from genome assembly GCF_040645975.1 of Streptomyces sp. NPDC046557. Classification (NCBI taxonomy): domain Bacteria; kingdom Bacillati; phylum Actinomycetota; class Actinomycetes; order Kitasatosporales; family Streptomycetaceae; genus Streptomyces; species Streptomyces sp. NPDC046557. Next base: position 44,422 of record NZ_JBEYZH010000008.1, on the reverse strand, counting down.
GGCCTCTTCGGCCTGCTGGCCAACGTCGCGTGGACCTCGCTCGGCCCGGTCGCCGTCGACCAGGTCGAGACCGTCCGGCTCAACGCCCGCGCCGAGGGCCTGCACCTCCAGGTCACCTCGATCGACAAGTTCCCGCGGATGACGGACTACGTCGCCCCCAAGGGCGTGCGCATCGCCGACGCCGACCGCGTCCGCCTCGGCGCGCACCTCGCCGAGGGCACCACCGTCATGCACGAGGGCTTCGTCAACTTCAACGCCGGAACCCTCGGCACCTCCATGATCGAGGGCCGCATCTCGGCCGGTGTGGTGGTCGGCGACGGCTCGGACATCGGCGGCGGCGCGTCCACCATGGGCACCCTCTCGGGCGGCGGCAAGCAGATCATCTCGATCGGTGAGCGCTGCCTGGTCGGCGCCGAGGCGGGCGTCGGCATCGCGCTGGGCGACGAGTGCATCGTCGAGGCCGGCCTCTACGTCACCGCCGGCACCCGCGTCACCCTGCCGGACGGCCAGATCGTCAAGGCCCTGGAGCTCTCGGGCGCGAGCAACATCCTCTTCCGCCGCAACTCGGTCACCGGCGCCGTCGAGGCCCGCCCGAACAACGCGGTCTGGGGCGGCCTGAACGAGGTCCTGCACAGCCACAACTGATCCGGCCCGCCCGGCCGTACGCGCGAACGCCCTCCCACACCCCCGAGCGGGGTGGGAGGGCGTTCGCGCGGGACGGGGTCCTCAGTGGAGGGCGATGGTGCGGATCAGGCCGGCGAAGGCCCGTTCCTCCTCCTCGGTCAGTTCGACCGTCTCCATCGGGTGGCCGGCCGGGCCGCGCTGGCCCGGGATGGCCGCGAGGCCCTCGCGGGGGCCGGGCTCGGGGTGGTGGAACCTGCCGTCCCACAGCATGTGACCGAGGCCGATGACCCAGACCAGCGCGGCCACGAGCAGCACGGCCAGGCCGATTTCCTGGGCGAGGGAGACGGAGGGGAACACGCGGTCCTCCAGGAGTGCGGGGGGACGGGATCGGGCGTGGGCCTGGCGTGCGCGCGGCGCGGGTCGCACGCGTCGGGCGCGGGTCGGGCGTCGGGTCCGGCGTAGGTCCGGCGGGTCGAGCGGGTTCCGGCGTGGGGATACTCAACACCACAACCCAGGTCGAATGGGTGCGGATGTGGCCGGCGTCACGTCAGGGACGAAACTCCTCATCTCGCCCCCCTCCGCGCGCGCTCAGTCCGTCAGCGACAGCTTGAACCCGTCGTGACTGCGGGTGAAACCCAGCCGCTCGTAGAAGCGATGCGCGTGGACCCGGCGCTTGTTGCTGGTCAGCTGCACCAGAGCGCAGCCGCGCTCCCGGGCCCGTGCCACCGCCCGCTCCATCAGTTCCGTGCCCAGCCCGTCCCCCCGCCGCTCGGGGCGCACCCGTACCGCCTCGATCAGCGCCCGCTCCAGGGCCGCCCCGGCCGAGACTCGGGATGTACGTCAGTTGGAGGCAGCCCAGCACCCGGTCGCCGTCCGCCAGGACGAGCATCTCGTTGCGCGGGTCCGCCCCGATGGCCGCGAAGGCCCGCTCGTGCGCCTCGGTGACCCGGGCGTCGTCGCCGTCCGCCAGGAGGGCCAGGATGACGGGAAGGTCGGCACGGGTCGCGGTGCGGAGGATCATGGCGGCAGTGTGGCAGGCGGCCCGGGCCGGAGAGCACCCGGGCCGCCCACGGCCGACGGTCCGCGGACCGCGGTCAGGGGCGGAAGCGCAGCACCTGCGGGTCGTGGTCGCTGTTCTGGGCGGAGAACTCGGCGTTGATGTGCACGCTGTCGTAGGAGAAGTTCTTCACCGCCGGGCTCGTCAGGATCTGGTCCAGCACCTGCGCGTTGCCCTGGTAGACATAGGAGTAACGTTCCGCCTTCGGCAGCGACTTGATCGCCGAGTACAGCGCGCCGCCGTCCTCCAGCGCCTTCGCCGTCCCCGAGAACTCGAAGTCGTTGATGTCGCCGAGCGCGAGGACGTCGGCGTTCTTCTCCGTCGCCAGGATGTCCTTCACGAAGCCGTTCACGGCCTGCGCCTGGAGCAGCCGCTTGGCCTCCGAGGACCGCACCGGAGGCTGGTGCGCGGAGGTCAGGCCTTCGTCGCCGCCCTTCGAGGTGAAGTGGTTGGCGATCACGAAGACCGTCCGGCCGCGGAAGACGAACTCGCCCGCCAGCGGCTTGCGGCTGTCGGTCCATGCCGGGTTGGCCGGGTCGATCCGGCCGGGGGAGTGGGTCAGCGCCGCGTGGCCCTTCTCCGTCGTCACGCCGGTCGCGGTGGTGGAATCGCCGGCCGCGCGGTCGGTGAAGGAGACGCGGGCCGGGTTGAACAGGAACACCTGGCGGATGTTGCCGCCGGGCTCGCCGCCGTCCTTGTTGTCCTCCGGGTTGACGGTCCGCCACTGGTAGGCGGGACCGCCCGCCGCCGCGATGGCGGCGGTGAACTTGGTCAATGTCTGCTCCGCGGAGACGGTGCCGTCGTTCTTGACGCCGTTGTCGTCCTGGATCTCCTCCAAGGCCACGATGTCGGGGGAGGCGAGGTTCTCGACGACGGCCTTCGCCAGGTTGTCGAACTTCGTCTGCGGGTCGGACGGGTCGAGGTTCTCGACGTTGTACGTGGCCACCGCCAGCTCGCCCGGAGCCTGCGTCTTGGTCTTCTCGGGGGCGAGCGTGCCCGCCTGGACCTGCCCGAGGGTGCGCGCGACCAGGGTGTAGCCCCCGAACTGGTTGTAGTCGAGGGGGCCCTCGGTGGTGCCGGTCAGCTTGTCGCCGACGTTCGCCACGGGGAAGGGCTGCTGCGCGAGCGGCGCGAGCTGCTGGACCTGGAGACGGCCGGTGTTCTGGGACTCGTACGAGCCGTAGAGCGTGCCGCCGCGCTTGGCGGTGTTCTCCCAGCCCTTCACCGTGACCCAGAGCTCGGCGTACCGGTCGGTGGCGCCGACGACGCGCGAGGTGCCGATGCGGACGTTCATGCCCTCCAGGGACTCGTAGTAGTCCAGGGCGTACCGCGAGGGCTCCAGCGTCAGGCCGTTGATGCTGCCCGCGGCGGCCGCGTCGCCGGCCGGGGCGTACTCGGCGGGGACGCTGTACTCGTTGACCGCGATGGCCTCGGGCAGCGCGTTGCCGGAGGAGACCACGGTGACGGCCGGCTTGGAGATCTGGGTGACCGACTGGTTGCCGGAGGAGTTCCCGCCCGGGATGTACTCGCCGACCGTGCCGTTCACCTTGACGGCGTCGCCGACCGCGACGGTCGGGACCGAGCTGGTGAACACGAAGATGCCCTCGCTGGTGGCCGCGTCGTCGTCGGCGTCCGGGTCCTGCATCCAGAAGCCGCGCGAGCCGTACGTGCGCACGCCGGTGACGATGCCCTCGACACCGGTGACCTGCTTGCCGTTGAGCGGGGATATCCGGGTGGTGCCCTGGATGTCGTGGATCCGGACGGGATCGGCGGACGCGGCGCCCTCGGCCGCGTCGGCGGAGCCCGCGAGCAGGCCGGTGGCCAGGGCCGTGGCGACGAGGGCCGCGATGGCGGCGGAACGGGGGTTCGAGGAGCGCATGGTCAGGAACTCCGGTGTGTGGAGGGGGAACCCGAAGGACCGCGGGTGCCCGGAATGGTGTGCAGGGTTTGGGGTTGGGGCCTTCGCTATGTCTACGCGCGTCAATTTCCTGTGTGGGACGTGAAGTTGTCAAGGTCTCCAGGGAAGACGGCATCTGACTGTGGGATGAACCAAAGGTGTTGGCCCCCTGGACGTGCCCGAAATGCGTCTACGCTGGGCGTCGCCGTTCGGCCCGACGGTCCCACCACCGCGTCCCCGAGGAGAACCGCCCCATGTCCGCAGAGCCGCACCCCACGCTGCCGCCGGTACGGCTGCACTCCGATGCGGAGCTGGCCCGCGACGCCCTCGTCACACCCCTGTTCGCCCGGGCCGTGCGCCTCGCGCGGTGGGCCGGGCCCGACACGCGCGTCGAGATCGGCGGCGAGCTGGCCGCCGACCAGTTGCCGCGGGCCGCGACCGTACTCGGGTTCGACGCGGCCGACCCGGACGGCCCGATGTATGCGAGCCGGGCCTGGCGGGTGGCCGTCGACACCGGGCTGGTCGACGTGACCGAACCCGAGCCCGAAGCCGAACCCGATCCCGAAGCCGAAGCCGAAGGCGAACCGGAATCCGGCGCCGCCTCCCAGGGCGGCGGCGCCGGTGAGCCGGAGCACGGGACCGCCGCGCCCGGGGAGGACCTCGCGCTGATCGGCGGGGGCGCGCCCGCCGACGTACTCAACCTGTGGCTGGCCGCCTTGGACACCGTCCTCGCGGATGCCGCCGTACCCGAGCTGGACGACCTCGTCGACGCGCTGGAGGACGGCGGGGAAATCGACTTCGACCGCCTCGACTGGAACCCGGCGCGCGAGGCGGACTTCCTGGACGGGGTCCTCGCCAACCTCTACCTGCTCACGGTCGCGGAGGGCGGCGCGGGGGAGAGCCCGGTGCCGCTGCCCGTCCTCGCCGCCTCCATGGTCGTCCCCGACGACATGGGGGAGCCGACCGACGCGGTGTTGGAACAGGTCTCCGACGCGATGATGCGCCTCGACGACCAGTTCCGGCAGCTGGAACCCATCGGGCTGGTCGAGTTCCGGCCCGTGGACGAGGAGCTGATGGCGGAGGCGGACGACGAGGAACCGCTCCCGGACCCGGCCGAGGTGGACGAGGACGACATCGCCCGGTACGGCATGGTGCGGCTGACTCCCCTCGGCCTGTACGGCGTCCGCGCTCGCATGCTCGAAGCCGGGGTCGAGGCGCCCGCCATCGGTGAACTGGCCGACAAGGGCGCCGACGCACTGCTGGACGCCGTCTCCCACTACCCGGAGCACGCGGCGCAGGCCGAGATGGAGCAGTGGCTGGCCGGACGCGAACTGTCGTCGGCGGCGGCCGAACTGCTCGACGCGGCGCGGGGCGACGACGAAGGGGCCCCGCTGCGCCGACTGCGCTGCCAGCAGGCACTCGCCCCGGCCGGACCGGCGGCGGAACCCGCGGTCCGGGCGGTACTGGGGGACCCGCGCCTGGGCGGGCTGGCACGGGTCTGGCTGGCCGAGCGGGGGGCGACGGACGTACCGGCCCCGGACGGGGCGATGGTGTTCTGGCTGACGGTCGACACGATCGCGGCGCAGCTCGCGGCGGACGGGGAGGCGGACGAACTGCCGCTGCTGATGGGGAGCCTGACGGGACACCACGCCGGGTTCTTCGACGAGGTGTGGCGGGTGGAGCACCCGGCGACGGCGGACGTTCTGGAGGCGATGGGCCGCCTGCACCCGGACAAGAAGGCGGCGAAGGAAGCCCGCAAGGCCGCCTTCAAGGCCCGGTCCCGCCGCCGCTGACGGGGCGCGAGGGGTCCCTGGCCGGTTCGAGGCTGGGCGTTGCGCGACGGAGCGGCCCCGACCCCACGCCCGGGGGTCCGCCCGGGGGCCCGACTCCCGGGCGGACCCCCGGGCCGTTTGCTTTGTCGGCTCGGACGGCCCGGGCGGCGTACCGCTGGAGTCGGGTTCGCCGGTCCCGGACCAGGTGTGCTCCCGGCCGCCGGAGCGGGCGTGGGCGCCGGGTTGGCCACAGGTATCGGTCCGGGTGTCCCGGGAGCGGGGGGCTCGGGGCGGGGCCTCGGGCGGCGGGGGCACCGGTTCCTGTTCCGCGCCCGACGGCCCCGGCGGCTCGCCGCAACGGCAGGGTCCGGGCCCGCGCCGCAAGGGGGTACAACGAGCCGACGTACGGCCGGAGTTCGCCATTCCGGGCGGCGGGCAAGGCACAGTCCGGCGTCGGGGGTAGTTCAGCCGGCGTCCACGTGCGGGCGCGAGCGTGTGCGCCGACGACCGTACGACAGGCGCACCACCGCCCATCCCTTGGAGCCACGATGCCCCTCAGCCGTAGAGACTTCACCTCCCGCACCGTCATCGCCGGTGCGGGAGTCGCGCTCACCGGCACCGTCGGCGCGCTCGCCACCGCCCCCGGTGCACTGGCGGCCGACGACACCGCGCGGCACGACGAGAACGGTCACCCGCGCGAGCCCGGCTACGGCCCCCTCGTCTCCGACCCGGCCGGAATCCTCGCCCTCCCGGCCGGTTTCACGTACCGCGTCATCACCCACAGCGGCGTGACGAAACTCGACTCCGGCGAGAGCACCCCCTCCAACCACGACGGCACGGCCGCCTTCGAGGGCGCACGCGGGGTCACCCTCCTCGTCCACAACCACGAGTTGAAGGGCCCCCGCTCCGGCTGGGCCCACCCGGTCCCGCTCACCGAGGGCCTCGTCTACGACCCCGCGGCCTCCGGCGGCTGCACGGTCGTCGAGGTCCGCCGCGGCGGCGAGGTCGCCGAATGGGTCGGCATCGCCGGTACGTCCACCAACTGCGCCGGCGGCGCCACTCCCTGGGGCACCTGGCTGACCTGCGAGGAGAGCGAGGACTTGGCCGGCAAGAACGGGATGACCAAGGACCACGGCTACGTCTTCGAGGTCGATCCGCACGACCGCCGTGCCAACCGCGACCCTCAGCCCGTCAAGGCGTTCGGGCGGTACGCGCACGAAGCCGTCGTCATCGACCCGCGCCAGGGCAACGCCTACCTCACGGAGGACGCATCCGGCCCCAACGGCCTGCTCTACCGCTGGACCCCGCCGCACGGCTTCCGCCACGGACGCGGCAAGCTCCGTACGCTCGCCCCCGACGCGGGCGTGCTCGCGGCGGCCAAGTGCTTCGACAGCTCGGGGCGGTTCGTGGACGACCTCTCGCGCGCGACGCGGACCGGCACCGTGTACGGGGTCGACTGGGTGGAGGTCCCGGCCCGCGACGGGCGTACGACGTCGGTGCGCAAGCAGTTCGGGGCGGACGCCGTGACCCGGGCGCGCAAGCTGGAGGGCATGTGGTGGGCCGACGGGGGCGCGTACTTCGTCTCCTCCTATGCCCGCTCCGAGAGCCCGGGCCCCGCGCACGACGGCCAGGTGTGGTTCTACGACCCGAGGCGCCGCACGATCCGGCTGATGGTCCTGTTCGGGGTGAACCCCGACCCGTCCAAGGAGGGTGCCTTCGACGGCCCCGACAACATCACGGTGTCCCCGTACGGCGGTCTGGTCATCGCGGAGGACGGCGAGGGCGTCCAGCACCTGCTCGGCGCGACGGAGTCGGGCCGCACCTATCCGCTCGCCCGCAACGAGATGAACACGGGGACGGCCGAGAACCCCGAGTACTCGGAGTTCACCGGCGTCTGCTTCGCACCGGACGGGCGCACGCTGTACGCCAACATCCAGGAGCCGGGGATCATGCTGGCCATCACCGGGCCTTGGCGGCGCGCCCGCTGAGGACGCCGACGGACGGCGCGGCCGGGCCGATACGGCCCGGCCGGTTACCGGCCCTACTGGGCCGGGGCGGCCTCCGCGCGGGACGCCGCGGCCCATTCCTCAAGCAGGAATTCGTACGCCTCGGAGGGCCACTCGTCGTCCACTCGGGTCTCGACGAGGTGCCGGATCGCCGCGTTCGCCTCTGCGGCGGACGGGCGGGCCGGACCCGCGGGCTGGAGTGTCTTCTGCATGGTTACAAGGCTACGGGCGGCCACTGACAGTCACCTCCGATTTAGAGGTGTCATCGCTCACCCGGTCTCGGCACCGGTCGCGCCACGTGGCCGCCCACCTGCTCAGAGTGCTTCCGAGGCGGGCTTGACCATGCCCCGCACTGTGCGGGACTTCACAAAGTCGCCCATGGCCGTCATCTCCCACTCGCCGCTGAACTGTTTGATCAACTTGGCCATCATGACGCCGGTCTGCGGCTCCGCTCCGGTGAGGTCGAAGCGGACCAGTTCCTCGTCGCTCGCGGCGTCGATCAGCCGGCAGTAGGCCTTCGCCACCTCGCTGAACTTCTGGCCGGAGAAGGAGTTGACCGTGAAGACCAGGCCCGTGACCTCGGCGGGCAGTCGGCCGAGGTCCACGACGATCACCTCGTCGTCCCCGGCCCCCTCACCGGTCAGATTGTCACCCGAGTGCTTGACGGCGCCGCCCAGGATGGACAGCTTGCCGAAGTAGCAACTGTCGATGTGGTTGCGCTGCGGACCGTAGGCGATGACGGACGCGTCGAGGTCGATGGCCCGGCCGCCGAACGCGGGCTCCCAGCCCAGGCCCATCTTGACCTGGGAGAGCAGCGGGCGGCCGCCCTTGACGAGTGAGACGGTCTGGTTCTTCCGCAGGTTGACCCGCCCCTTGTCGAGGTTGATCTTCCCGGTGCCGGCGGCCGGTGTGGCGGCGGGAGCGGGGGCGGCAGCGACCGGGGCAGGGGCGGGCGCCGACGGCATCGGCGGGGCAACGGCCGAGGGCGCGGCCGTGGGCATCGGCGGGACGGCCGTAGCCGGCTCCTCCTCGACCGTGACCCCGAAGTCCGTGGCGATGCCGGCGAGACCATTGGCGTACCCCTGGCCCACGGCACGCACCTTCCACACGCCGCCGCGCTGGTACACCTCCACCACCACGAGGGCGGTCTCGGCGCCGAGCCGCGGCGGGGTGAAGGTGGCGATCACCGTGCCGCTCACGGCGTCCCGCACGGTGGCGGTGGGCTCGATGCCCTGGAAGTTCTGTCCGGCGGCGTCCGGACTCGCCGTGACGACGATCCGCTCGATCCCCGGCGGGAGGGCGGAGGTGTCGACGGTGATCGAGTCGGGCGCCGAACCGCCGCCGGACCGGTAGTCCACACCGGGTCCGGACGGCTGGTTGTAGAAGATGAAGTCGGCGTCCGAACGCACCTTGCCGTCCGCCGTGAGGAGGAGTCCCGACACGTCGAGCCGCACCGGGGCAGCCACATCGACCGTCACACGGACGGTATGGAGCGGCAGATTGGAACCAGGGGTCATAGCGGTCATGCCGGGAGAACGACCGACACCGCTTTGCCGTTCCCTTACCTCGCAAGACTTCTCAGCCGCGGTTGCGCGGGTGGTTCCGAGCCGTGCGCTCGTTGCCGAACTTGTACGCGCCGGTCCAGCGGGCCATGACGAGTTGGGGGCCGCCGGACTCCACCTCGGCGAGGAACTTCCCGGCCCGGGCCCCCCGTAGGGTGCCCGCGGCGCGACCCCGGTGCGTGATGACGACGCAGTCGCCCTGTTTTTCGTACGTGAACCCGTGCGGCTTCGGCATGGGCGGCAGCCTGCCCTGCCCGGGGCGGAGGTGGCAACGGATTCGGGCCGCCTCCGCGAGCGCGCCGGAACCTCCCGCGGTCGACCGGCCCGGCCCGCCGCCCGGCGGCCTCCGCCCGGACCCGCCGCGCCCGCCCGGACCCGCCGCGCCCGCCCGCCGCGCCCGCGCCCGCCCGCCGCCGTCCGCGCACCCCCGGCCGCCCGCCGCAAGCCGCCCGTCGGACGCCCGTCAGCCGCCCGTGACCCGCCGCGGCAGGCCGAGCGGGTTGCCCTCGCGCAGCTCCGCCGGGAGCAGCGCGTCCGGCACCGATTGGTAGACCACCGGCCGCAGCCAGCGCTCGATGGCGGTGGCGCCGACCGAGGTCGAGTGTGAGGTCGCCGCCGGGTACGGGCCGCCGTGGTGCTGGGCCGGCGCCACCGCGACCCCGGTCGGCCAGCCGTTCACGACGATCCGGCCGGCCAAGCCGGTGACCCGCTCGATCAGTTCGGTGGCCGGTCCGGGGGCCCCCTCGGCCTCGGCCGTCGAGAGCTGGAGGGTGGCGCTCAGGTTCCCCGCGAGCCGGCCCAGCACTTCGGCCGGCTCGCGCCCGTCCGCGTACCGGACGACGACGCCGACCGGGCCGAAGCACTCCTCCAGGAGCACCTCGTAGGACGGCCCGCCGTCGAGGAGACTCCGGGCCGGCACGCTCAGGTACCCGGGGGCGACGGCGTGTTCACCGGCCGGGCCGGGTGCGACGGGCGCGTCGACGCCGGGCAGCGCCGAGCGCTCGCGGACGCCGGCGACGAAGGCGTCCCGCATCCGGTGGTCCAGCAGCACCCCCGGCCCACTCTCGCCGAGCGCCTTGCCGAGCGCGGCGGTGAGGCGGTCGCCGTCCGGGCCCTCGGGGAGGAGGACGAGCCCCGGCTTGACGCAGAACTGGCCCACCCCGAGCGTGAGCGAGCCCGCGAGCCCCGCTCCGATCTCCTCGGCGCGCTCGGCGACCGCGGCCGGGGTGACCACGACGGGGTTCAGCGAGCCCAGTTCGCCGTGGAAGGGGATCGGCACGGGACGGGCGGCGGCCGCGTCGAACAGGGCTCGCCCGCCCCGGATGGAACCGGTGAACCCGGCCGCCGCGACGAGCGGGTGGCGGATCAGCTCCAGCCCGGCCCCGAAGCCGTGGACGACCGACACGATGTCGGCCGGCAATCCGGCGCCCACCGCCGCCCGGCGCAGCAGGGCGGCGCACAGTTCGGAGGTGGCCGGGTGGTCGGGGTGCGCCTTGACCACCACGGGGCATCCGGCGGCCAGCGCGCTCGCGGTGTCCCCGCCGGGCACGGAGAAGGCGAGCGGGAAGTTGGAGGCGGCGTAGACGGCGGTCACGCCCAGCGGCACCTTGTAACGGCGCAGGTCCGGGCGCGGCGGAGTCAGTGACGGGTCGGCGTGGTCGACGCGGATGTCGAGGTACGCCCCCTCGTCCACGGCGTCGGCGAAGGCCCGCAGTTGGCCGGTGGTGCGGGCCAGTTCGCCGGTGAGGCGGCCGGGCCCGAGGGCGGTCTCGGCCTCGGCGGTTTCGACGACCTGGTCCGCGGCCCCGTCCAGCAGGTCGGCTGCCCCGCGCAGGAAGGCGGTCCGGGCGGCGCGGTCCGCCAGCGCGCCCCGGGCGGCGTGCGCCGCGCGTACGGCCCCCTCCACCTCCCGGGGTGTGGCCTCCACCGCAACCTGACCGTGTTGCTTCCCGGTGCGGGGGTCCACACTCCAGACTGGTGTTGCTGCCATGGCGCACTGCCTCCTGGATCTACGCTGACCCGCGCGGTGTCGTCGTTCAGTATTCTGAACGCCGTTCCGAAGGATGAATGATCACATCCAGCGTGGACTCTATTTCCGCGTCTTCCCGGTTGACAAGGGAAACGAGACAAGAGGGGCACGAAGGCCGATGACCACAGGTGAGTCCGGGGCGTCAGGGGACCAAGGGGCGGAAGCGGGCGGTTCGGGGGCCCCGGCGGCCGTCAAGTCGGCCGTGCGCACGGTCATGTTGCTGGAACACTTCGCGGCCCGGCCGGGACTGCACAGCCTGGCCGACATCCAACACGACCTCTCGCTGCCCAAGTCCAGCCTGTACATGCTGCTGCGCACGCTGGTAAACCTGGGCTGGGTGGAGACGGACGCGACCGGCACGCGGTACGGCATCGGCGTACGGGCCCTGCTGGTCGGCAGTTCCTACATCGACGGGGACGAAGTGGTCGCGGCGGCCCGGCCCACCCTGGACCGGCTCTCCGACGACACGACCGAGACGATCCACCTGGCCCGGATGGACGGGACGAGCGTCGTCTACCTCGCGACCCGGCCGTCCCAGCACTACCTGCGGCCCTTCACCCGTGTCGGCCGGCGGCTGCCCGTGCACTCGACGGCCCTCGGTAAGGCGCTGCTGGCCACGCACACCGACGACGAGGTGCGGGGGCTGCTGCCGCGGCGGCTGGAGGCGGTGACCGAGCACACCATCACCGACCGGGATCGGCTCGTGGACGAGTTGGCACTGGTGCGGGAGCAGGGCTACGCGGTCGACCGGGAGGAGAACACCCTCGGACTGCGCTGCTTCGGGGTGGCGGTGCCCTACCGCACCCCGGCGCGGGACGCGGTGAGCTGCTCGGTGCCGGTCGCCCGGCTGACGCCGCAGCACGAACAGGCCATCAAAGCAGCCCTGTTCGAGGCCCGCGACCGGCTGTCGGTGGTGACGCGCCGCATGTGAGGCGGCGGACGCGGGGGTCCTCCCACCGGGCGGGGTCCTCCCCCGGGCGGGGGTTTCTCCCCCGGACGGGGGAGGCGGTTCCCCTTCACGGGGGAGGTGGTGGGGCGGCGCGCACGCGACCGTTGGGTCATGACCACACGAGCGGTGCACACGAGCGAGACGACGTACACGGCGCGGCCGCCGGCCGGCGGTCCGGGGGCCTCCCGTCCCGGGGCCGTCGGACGGGTACTGCGAGCGGCGGCCCTGGCCGCCACCGTTCCCTACCTGTGCCTCAAAGGCGCCTGGCTGGCGGGGAGCCGCATCGGGATACCGGACGGCAGCGTGCTGCTGGGGCCCGGCATGTTCTTCGAGGTGGCCAATGCCGTCACCCTGGTCATGGACTCGGCCGTCATCGTGCTCGTGCTGGTGTTCACCCGTTCCTGGGGCATACGGGTGCCGACCTGGCTGCTGACCGTCCCGGTGTTCATCGCCACCGGACTGCTCGTCCCGATCGTCGTGGCCTTCCCCGCCCAACGCCTCATGGGAGTCGCGGGCCTGGGTCCGGACGCTGCCGCGGAGGCGGCCAAGGAGCCCTTCCTCGACCCTTGGGTGTTCAACGTCGTCTACAGCGGCTTCATCGTGCAGGCCATAGCCCTGGCCGGGTTGTTCGTCCCCTATGCGCGGGAGCGCTGGGGCAGCCGGTGGCAGGGCGTCCTGGGGGAGCGGCTCCCGTCACCCACGGGGGTGGTGGCGGGAGCCGCGGCGCTGACGGCCGTGGCCGTGGCAGCCGTGCAACTCTTCTGGGCCTTCGGCGGCACGGCCGGGCTCAGCGCGTCACAGATCGCCCGGTTCGATCCGCAGACGGGCGCGGTGTCCGCCACCCATGCGATATGCGCCCTGGCCGCGGGCGCGGGCGCGGTGAAGCTGGCCCGGGGCGGAGCCCGACGGGCCCGGGGGGCGCTCGCCGTGGCATGGACCGGCTCGGCGGCCGCGGCCTGCTGGGGCCTGTGGCTGTTGATCGCCTCGACGGGTGCCACCGATCCCGAGGAGGCGGTCACCATCGCGATGGTCCTGACCTACGCTGGCCAGATGATCACCGGCCTGCTCGCCGCCGTGGTCCTGGCCCGGTTCCTCGCCTCACGCCGCACCGCGTGAACGGACCGGCGCGGGCGGGAGAGGGCCGACGGGGGCAGTGGGATGCCGGGGGGCGATGGAATGGGGACGGGGGCACGGGCCGGTGTGGCCCGGCTGCTGGGGGCGCGGGCCCGACGGCGGTGGGTACATCTGATCCTGGGCGGCGCCCTGCTGATGCCGTACTTCCTCCTCGCCGAGGTGGCGGTCAGTGTCGTGGCGAGCGTGGGCAACGTCCTCGGCTCCACCCGCCTGACCTTCGCCGCCTACGGGGTCTCCCTGCCCCTGGCCGCGGTGACCGCCGTGTTCGCGCTCGTCCGGCCGATGTCGGCGGGCGCCGTACGGGCCCTGTGCGGGGTGCCCGGCGAGCGGCTGGCGGAGGGGCCGGCCCGGTCCTGGCAGGCCCGCGGGCGGACTTCGGTCTGGTGGACGCTGCACCTGGGGGTCGGCGCCGTCATCAGCGGGATGAGCCTCGCGGTACCGCCCATGGCGGTAGTGCTGATCGTGCTGCCGTTCGTGCGCCGGCTGCGGGACGCACCGGTGGGGCTGGGCTGGTTCCGTACCGGCGCCGAGCCGTACACCGCCCCGCTGCTCGGGATCGCGCTGCTGTGCGGGCTCGTCCTGTGCGCCGCCGCGGCCGGGGCGCTGCTGGCCCGGGCGGCGCCCGTCCTGCTCGGGCCGACCGCGGCCGACCGGCTGGCGGCGGCGGAGGAGCGGGCCGCCGACCTGGCGGTGCGTAATCGGCTGGCGCGGGAGCTGCACGACGCCGTCGGGCACGCGCTGAGCGCCGTCACCCTCCAGGCGAACGCCGCCCGGCGGGTGCTGGACAGCGACCCCGGCTTCGTACGGGAGGCGCTGGCCGCGATCGAGGACACCACCCGGCGGACGGTCGGCGAGCTGGACGCCGTACTGGGCCTGCTCCGGGAGGGCGACGGCGCCGACGGGTCGGACCGGTCGCAGCCCGCGCCGACGCTCGCGGCGGACCTCGACGGCCTCCTGGCCCGTTCCCGGGCGGCCGGCACCCGGATCACCGCCCACCAGGACCGAGGGGCCGCCGGGGACTGGGCCCGACTCCCCGCGATCGTTTCCCGGGAGGCGTACCGCATCGTCCAAGAGGGCCTGAGCAACGCCCTGCGCCACGGCACGGGCCCCGTCGAGCTGTGGATCGCCGTGCAGGACAGGGACGACGGCACGCAACGCGAACTGGAGATCACCATGACCAACCCGCCGGGCACCGCCGAGGGGCCGAAGCCCCGCGCGACGGGCGGGCGCGGCCTGCGCGGCGCCGCCGAGCGGGCCGCGCTGCTCGGCGGCGGCGTCGAGGCCGGACCCGTCGAGGCAGGCCCCGGCGAGGGGCGGTGGCGGCTGCGTGCCGTCCTTCCGCTGGGCGGGGATGAGCGATGAGCCGGCCGCCCCTGCGCATCGTGCTCGCCGACGACGAGCGGTTGGTCCGTACCGCCCTGCGCGTGATCTTGGAGGCCGAACCCGACCTCGACGTCGTCGGCGAGGCGGCCGACGGCGCCGAGGCGGTGTCCCTCGTGCGCGCACTGGCCCCCGATGTGGTCCTGATGGACGTACGGATGCCGGGGATCGACGGCATACGCGCCACTCGGCAGATCCTCGCGACCATGGCCGAGCCGCCCCGGATCGTCGTCGTCACCACCTTCGAGAACGACTCCTACGTCTACGGGGCGCTGCGCGCCGGCGCCGCGGGTTTCCTCCTCAAGCGCGCCGACCCGGACGAGCTGATCGGAGCGGTCCGGCTCGTCGCCCGCGGCGACTCCCTGCTCTTCCCCGCCGCCGTCCGCTCCCTCGCCGCCACCCACGCGGCCGGCGACCCCTCCGCCACCGCCCCCTGGGTGCGCCGGCTGACCGACCGGGAGGCCGACGTACTGCGCCTGATCGCCACCGGCCTGTCCAACCACGAAGTGAGCGAACGCCTCGGCGTCGGGCCCCAGACGGTCAAGACGCACGTCGCCGCCATCCTCGCCAAGACCGGCTCCCGCGACCGCACCCAAGCGGTGATCGCCGCCTACGAAGGGGGCTTCCTCATGAGGAAAGACTGAGAACCCGGCCACAATCGGGGCAGAGTGGAACGTCTTGCGCCGCTGGCACGTCTTTCCGGGGGATGAACAAGACGATCAGGCGCGCGTCGGTCTTCTGTCTGCTTCTGGTGGCGGCCCTCTTGATACGGGTCACCTGGGTGCAGGCGTACCAAGGCCAGGCGCTCGCAGACGACAAGCACAACCGGCGCAACCTCATCGGGCAGTACGAGAACCCGCTGGGGAACATCATCGTGGGCGGTGAGGCGATCACCGGCTCGGTGAAGACCGGCGGCAAGGACTTCGAGTACAAGCGCACCTACGTCGACGGCCCGCTGTACGCGCCGATCACCGGCTACAGCTCCCAGGCGTACGGGGTGAGCATGCTGGAGGGCGTCTACAAGAACATCCTCAACGGCTCCGACAGTCGGCTGAAGACGCCGATGGACATCCTCACCAACAAGCGGGCCGCCCCGGGCAACGTGTTGACGACCATCGACAAGGGCGTCCAGAAGGCGGCCTACGACGCGCTGCAGGGCAAGCAGGGTTCCGCCGTGGCGATCGACCCGGCGACCGGGCAGATCCTCGCGATGGTGAACAACCCCTCCTTCGACCCGGGCCGGATCACCGGCGCCACCGACGAACAGGCGTGGAAGGAGCTCTCGGCCGACCAGGGCAAGGCGATGGAGAACGTGGCGCTGCGCAAGCCGCAGGCCCCCGGCTCCACCTTCAAGCTGGTCACCATGGCGGCGGCCATCGAGAACGGTCTGGTCTCCGACATCGACGCGCCCACCGGCATCCCCGGCGCGTACACGATCCCGGGTACCCGTACCGCCCTGCCCAGCGAGGCCGGCAACGACGGGTGCAACAACGTGTCCGTGCGCACCGCGCTGCGGCTGTCCTGCAACAACGTCTTCGCCGAACTGGCGTCCAAGCTCGGCCAGGACAAGATGCGCGCGATGGCGGAGAAGCTGGGCTTCAACAAGGAGACCGCCACCCCCGTCACCGCCCGGCCCGCGAGCAAGTACCCCTCGACGAAGATGTCGGTCGACCAGGTCGCACAGACGGGTATCGGCCAGTTCGACGTGCAGGCCACGCCGCTCCAGATGGCGATGGTGACGGCGGCGATCGAGAACGGCGGCAAGCTCGTCGCGCCGCACATGGTCTCGGAGGTCACCGATTCCGGCGGCAATGTGCTGGAGAGCTTCAAGGACCCCAAGTCGGACCAGGTCATGAGCGCCAAGACCGCCTCGATGCTCCAGGACGCGATGCGCACCGTCGCTACCCAGGGCGGCGGCAAGCCCGCGCAGGTCGCGGGCGCCGAGGTCGGCGGCAAGACGGGTACCGCGCAGCGCGGCGTGAACAACAGCCTGCCGCCGCTGGCCTGGTTCACCTCGTACGGGAAGACCGACGGCAAGCAGATCGCCGTCGCGGTGGTGATCGAGAACTCGGACACCGACCGTTCCGAGATCGGCGGCGGCAAGCTGGCCGCGCCCATCGCGCAGAAGATGATGCAGGCGTGGCTCAAGAAGTAGCCCTCCCGCCGGCGTGGCTCAAGAAGTAGCCTCCCCGCCCGCGGGGCGCCGCGCCGGGAACCGACACGGTTCCCGGCGCGTTCCCCTGTCCATGATCCGAACCGCGCGCCCCGACGACCTCGACGCCATCGCCGCCCTCCACACCCGGGCCCGTGCCACCTACTACCGGGGCCGTGCCCCCGAGAAGGTGTACGGGGGCGAAGCGGAACTCGCGCGCAGCCGCGAGGGCTGGGCCCGCGCCGTCGCGCGCGCCGGCTCCGAAGGCGGCGTGTTCTGCGCCGAACAGGACGGCATACTCACCGGGGTCGCCGCGTTCCGCACCGCCGACGGGCAGAGCACGCTCACCCAACTCCACGTGGACCCCGCCCACTGGCGCCACGGCACCGGCGCGGCCCTGCACGCCGCCTGCCTGGACGCCTGGCGCCGCGCCGGGGTCACCCGGGCCCGCCTGGAGGTGTACGAGCACAACACGCGCGCCCAGTCCTTCTACGCCTCCCTCGGCTGGCGCCCGGAGCCCGCGGCGTCCCGCTCCGGCAGCCACCTCACGCTCTGGCTGCGCGTGGGGGACCCGTCCGGGGAATGAGACGCTCCGGCAGTTGGTTGAAGGGGAAACCGCCCGGTCCTCCCGTCGGACGGCCCCCGAACCCGAGAGAAGAAGGATCATGCGCGTCGAGATCTGGAGCGACATCGCTTGCCCGTGGTGCTACATCGGCAAGGCCCGGTTCGCCAAGGGGCTGGCCGACTTCGCGCACCGCGACCGGGTGGAGGTCGTCTTCCGGTCCTTCGAACTCGATCCGCACGGCCCCAAGGGCGTGACCGCGCCGGTCCTGGAGATGCTGGCCAAGAAGTACGGCCGCACCCTCGACGAGGCGCGCGGCATGGAGGAGCACGTCGCCGCCAGTGCGCGCGGCGAGGGGCTGGCGTACCGGGTCGAGGGGCGCGACCACGGCAACACCTTCGACATCCACCGCCTGCTGCACCTGGCCGCCGCCCGGGGTCGTCAGGAGGAACTGCTCGACCTGGCCTACCGCGCCAACTTCGCCGAGGAGCGCAGCGTCTTCGACCCTGAGGTGCTGGTCGCCCTCGCCGTCGAGGCCGGGCTGGAGGAGGCGGAGGCCCGTACGGTCCTCGCCGACGACTCCGCCTACGCCGACGACGTGCGCGCCGACGAGCGCGAGGCGGCCGAACTGGGGGCCAACGCCGTACCGTTCTTCGTCCTCGACCGCCGCTACGGCATCTCCGGCGGGCAGCCCGCCGAGGTGTTCACGCAGGCGCTCGAACAGGCGTGGGCCGGCCGCGAGGTCGCCCCGTCCAAGGCCGCCGACGGCGAGGTGTGCGAGCCCGACGGGGTGTGCGCCGTCCCCCGGGCGTAGCGGACACCGGCGCGACGGGCGTGGACGGGGAGCCGGCCTTGGCGCAGAGTTGAGGGCATGGACCTCCCCGCCCTCAGGGCCGAGTTCGCGCACTCCACCACCTACCTCAACACGGCCAGTTGCGGAATCCTCCCGCGTTCCGCCGTCGCCGAGGTCCGGGCCCTGGCCGAGGCGGCCGGGGCCGGGGACCCGGCCGGATTCGGGGACTTCGACCGGGTCAACCGGGTCCGGGCGGCCTTCGCCCGGCTCGTCGGCGTGCCCGTCGCACGGGTCGCGCTCGGCTCCTCGGTCGCGACGCACGTCGGTCTCGTCGCGGCAGCCCTCCCCGCCGGCTCCGAAGTCGTGTGTCCCGAAGGGGACTTCGCCTCGGTGATGAACCCCTTCGTCGTTCGCGCCGACCTCAAGCTCCGCCTCGCCCCGCTGGAGTCGCTGGCCGAAGCCGTCGGCCCCGACACGGCGCTCGTCTCGCTGTCCGCCGTGCAGTCCGCCGACGGCCGCACCGCCGACCTGGCGGCGGTACGGGCCGCGACGGTCGCCCACGGCGCGCGGATGCTCGTCGACGCGACCCAGGCGGTGGGCAGCGTGCCCTTCGACGCCGCGCCCTACGACTACACCGTCACCGCCGGCTACAAGTGGCTGCTCGGCGCGCGCGGGGCCTCGTACCTCACCGTGTCCGAGGAGGCCCAGGACACCCTCACCCCGCTGCACGCCGGCTGGGTGGCGGCGGAGTCCGTCTGGGACGCCACCTACGGGCCGATGCCGCGACTGGCCGAAGGGGCCCGGCGCTTCGACGAGTCCCCGGCGTTCCTCGGCTACCACGCCGCCGAGCCCTCGCTGGCGCTGCTGGAGCGGATCGGCGTCGCCGTCGTCCACGCGCACAACACCGCCCTGGCCGCCCGCTACCGGGCCGGCCTCGCCCGCCTGGGCCACGAACCGGTCACCGGCGGGGCCCCGATCGTCACCGTTCCCGGGCTGGCCCACCGACAGCCCGCCCTCCAAGCCGCCGGCATCGCCACATCGGCCCGGGCCGGCGGCCTGCGGGCCTCGTTCCACCTCTACAACACCGAGGCGGACGTCGACCGGCTCCTGGACGTCCTCGCGGACTGATCCGGCCGGCCCCGAACCGGCCCAGAACCGGCCCCGAGCGCGCCCTCGCGAGGCGGAGGCCGGGGCCAGGCCTCGCTTCGGACTACCAGACCGCGTCCGCCGCGGCGAGCGCCGGGGCCGGGTCGGCCGACAGGGCGGAGGCCAGCGCGGTCAACGACGCCCGCACCGCCTCCGGGGAGGCCGCCGGGCCGTAGTGGTTGACCCGGATCATCTCCTGGGCGAGCGCCCCGCCGCCCGCCGCGAGCGGAGCGGTCGGGTCCGCCGACAGCGCCTTGGCCACCACCACGGAGGCGTCCGCCACCCGCAGGGTCGTCGCCACCGGCGCCGCCTCCACCGCCACCGGGACGTACGGGGCCACGCCCAGCGCCGTCGCGCCCGCTCGGGTCGCGGCGGCCGCGGCCGCGTGCCGGCCCATCACCGCGGGCAGCCCCTCGGCGGCGATCCGGTCGAGGCACGCCTCCAGCGCCAGCATCTCCAGCTGGGCGGGGGCGTGCAGCAGGGTCGTACGGCCGGCGTCGATCCAGCGCTGCTTCCAGTCCAGCAGCGACAGGTACGAACGCCGGGGCGCCGCCGGGTTCTCCGCGAAGCGGGCCCAGGCGCGCTCCGAGACGGACACCGCCGAGACGCCCGCCGGGCCCCCCATCGCCTTCTGCGCGCCGATCACGCACAGGTCCACCCCCCACGCGTCCGGGAGCAGCGGCTCGGCGGCCACCGAGGCCACCGCGTCCAGCATGAACAGGGCGCCGTGGGCCCGGACGGCCTCGCCGATCTCCGCGACCGGGTTGGTGTTGCCCGTCGCGGCCTCGGCATGCACCAGCGAGACGAAGTCGATCTCCGGGTGCGCGGCCAGCGCCCCGGCGACCTGCTCCCCGGTGACCGCGGTGTGGAACGGCACCGCCAGGTCCACCACCGTCGCCCCGCAGTCGCGCAGCCAGTTGCCGAACGTGGTCCCGTACGGACCCGTCACGATGTTCAGCGCCGTCGAACCGGGACGGGCCCCCGAGCGGATGCACGCCTCCAGCGGCAGCAGCGCCTCGCCCTGGGTGATCACCACGTCCTGGCGGGTACCGAGCAGCTCCGCCACCCCCCGCTCGATCGACGCGAAACGGTCGGCGGTCAGCGGCGGGAGGTCCAACAGGGGGTGGGTCACGGCGGTGCTCTCTTCGTCCGGGGTCACCGGCCGAGCCTACCGAGCACGGACGTAAGGTGCCGCCATGAGCGATGCGCGTGAGGTGGGCGGAGCGGGCCGGGCCGACGATCGGTCGGAGGGCGGGTCCGAAGGCGGGTCCGAGGGCGAAGTGCTGCACGTCAAGGGGCGGGTGCTCGTCGGACCCGACGACGTACGCGATGAACTGTGGGTGATCGGCGGCCGGATCTCCTACGAGCGCCCGCGCGCCGCCCGCGAGATCACCACGGTCACGGGTTGGGCCCTGCCCGGCCTCGTCGACGCGCACTGCCACGTGGGCCTCGACGCCCACGGGCCCGTCGACGCGGCGACCGCCGAACGCCAGGCGCTCACCGACCGCGACGCCGGCACCCTCCTGATCCGGGACGCCGGATCGCCCTCCGACACCCGCTGGATCGACGACCGCGAGGACCTGCCGAAGATCATCCGGGCGGGCCGGCACATCGCCCGGACCCGCCGCTACATCCGCAACTACGCGCACGAGATCGAGCCGGCCGACCTGGTCGAGTACGTGGGGCGCGAGGCGCGGCGCGGCGACGGCTGGGTCAAGCTGGTCGGCGACTGGATCGACCGCGACGCCGGGGACCTGACCGCCTGTTGGCCGCGCGCGGAGGTGGAGGCGGCCATCGCCGAGGCGCACCGCCTGGGCGCCCGCGTCACCGCGCACTGCTTCGCCGAGGACTCGCTGCGCGACTTGGTCGAGGCGGGCATCGACTGCGTCGAGCACGCCACCGGGCTCACGGAGGACACCATCCCGCTGTTCGCGGAGCGCGGGGTCGCCATCGTCCCGACCCTGGTGAACATCGCGACGTTCCCCAAGCTGGCGGCGGGCGGCGAGGCGAAGTTCCCGGCCTGGTCGGCGCACATGCGGCGGCTGCACGAGCGCCGGTACGACACCGTACGGGCCGCCTACGACGCGGGGGTCCCGGTCTACGTCGGCACCGACGCGGGCGGTTCCCTGCCGCACGGCCTGGTCGCCGCCGAGGTCGCGGAGCTGGTGAAGGCCGGGCTGCCGACATCGGCCGCCCTCTCCGCCACCGCCTGGTCGGCCCGCGAGTGGCTCGGCCGGCCCGGCCTGACCGAGGGCGCGCCGGCCGACCTCGTGGTCTACGGATCGGACCCGCGCGTTGACGTACGGACCCTGGCGCAGCCGCTGCGCGTGGTGGTCAACGGGGCCGTTCGGGCGTGAAGGGGGGAACTCCCGTTCCTGCTGGGGCCGATGATTCGCACGGGCGGTCGGAAACCACCCATTGGGGTGAAGCCACCTCAGGTTGACCCCCGTTCACCCACAGTGCTTAAAGAATCCGAGGGTCGAAGCCGTCGGCGTGCGCGATGTCCCCCATTGGCCGCGCGACGGCACCCATCTTCCCGGGGGTTCCACCATCTTGAACAGCAACACCTTCCGCATGCCCGCGGCCGCCCTGCTCGCCGCGGGGGCGGTGGCCCTGCTCACCGCGCCGCCCGCCTTGGCCACCGAGGCGGCCAGTGGCAGTGGCGGCGCGGCGGGCCAGGGCAAGGCCGGCGCCGTCGTCCTGCGCGCCGGACTCGACGTCGGCCTGCTGGGCGAGGCCGTCCACGTCCCGCTCACGGCCACCCTCAACGAGGTCAGCGCCCCGGCGACGGCCGAGAAGACCGCCCTCACCGTGACCGTCGACGGCGCCGAACAGGGCAACCCCGTCAGCGTGTTGCGGGCGGACGTGGCCACCGCCAAGGCGACCGCGGACACCCACGGCGCGCGGGCCGAGTCCAACCTCGCCAACGCCACCGTGCACGTGCCCGGGCTGCCGCTGCTCTCCCTGATCCAAGTCGAGAAGGTCACCTCCACGGCGGTGTGCGAGGCCGGGCGCAAGCCGGTGGCCGGCTCGAACGTGCTCGGTGCCGTCACCGTCCTCGGCAAGAAGGTCACCCTGTCGGCGGGCGGCCCGACCAAGGTCGAGGTCCCGGGGGTCGGCCTGGTCGACCTGGAGCTGTCCGGTACGCGGACCACCTCCACCACGGCCGCGGCGGCGGCGCTCCGGCTCAAGGTCTCGGTGAACCCGCTGAAGCTGAACGTGGCGCGGGTCGAGGGCGAGGTCGTCCTGGCCGAGGCCCACTGCGAGGCCCCGACGGGCCCCGCGCCGAGCACGGCCGCCTCCGCGCCGTCGGACGTCAAGCCGCAGACGGCGAGCGGCGCGACGACACCCGTGCGCGCCGACCTCGCCGAGACCGGGAGCAGTTCGGCGACGCCCTATGTGGCGGGCGGGGCGCTGCTGCTGCTCGGCGTCGGCGCGGGCGCGTTGCTCCTCATCCGGCGCGGCAAGTCCTCGTAGCGCGGCCGGTCGGCCGAGGAATCCGTCAGCGCGCGGCGTGCCCCGGTCCCCGGACGGTCGCGCCCCGGGACGTCACCGCGGCGGTGACTTGCCGGTCGGCGGGGCGTACTCGCTCCGCTTCCCGGCGGTCAGCGAGCCGTCGGCGGCGGCGCAGGAGGCGCGGACGACCCGGAACGGCGGCCCAGAGCGGCGTCGGGGGCTCGTGTCCGTGAGACCGGCCCCGCCGGAATCCCGGTTACGCCGGCGGGCGACCCGGAACGGCTCCGGGCGCCGGGCAGTAGGCCGGGCCGGAGCCGGCCCCGACCCGGGCGGCCGAGCAAGGCCGCGCGTCGAGCGGCGTCGACGCAGCCGGCGTGGCAGGGGGCCGACCACCAGCCTCGCCGGCGTTTGGGGCGCGGGGTCCGGGGCATCGCCCCAGCGAACCCCGCCCCGCTGCCCCTCGCCGACGCGGTAGCCGCCAGAACAGGTGAGGCCGCCCACCATCCCCCGGAGGCCGGGCGCGCCACGAGCCAGACCGGGATACCCCTCCAGCGGTCCCGCGGGGCGGGTCAGTGCGTGGTCAGGGTCAGGGCGTGGTCGAGGGCCTGGAGGAGGCGGCCCGTCGTGGGGCGGTCGCGGACCGCGAGGCGCAACCAGGAGGCGTCCAGGCCCGGGAAGGTGTCCCCGCGGCGCACCGCGAAGCCCAGCGCGCGCAGGCGGGCACGGACCTGCTCCGCGCCCGGCACCCGGATCAGCACGAACGGCCCCTGCGCCACCCCCGACACCGAGATCTCCTCGAACTCCGCGAGCCCCGCCAGCAGATGGGCCCGGTCCACCGCGATCTGCCGCGCCGCCGCCTCCGCCTCCGCCAGTGCCTCCGGGGTCATGCACGCCTGCGCCGCCACCAAAGCCGGCGTCGACACCGGCCACAGCGGCTGCGCCGCCGCCAGCTTCGTGATCACCTCCGGCTCGGCCAGCACGTACCCGATCCGCAGCCCCGCCAGCCCCCACGTCTTCGTCAGGCTGCGCAGCACCACCAGCCCCGGTACGTCCGTCCGCCCGGCCAGCGCCTCCCGTTCGCCCGGGACCGCGTCCATGAAGGCCTCGTCCACCACCAGGATCCGGCCCGGCCGGGCCAGCGCCGCCAGGCCGGCCGCCGGGTGGAGCACGGACGTCGGGTTGGTCGGGTTCCCGACCACCACCAGGTCCGCGTCCTCCGGCACCGCCGCCGGGTCCAGCCGGAACCCGTCCGCCGCCCGCAGCACCACCCGCTCCACCCGGTGGCCCGCGTCCCGCAGGGCCGCCTCCGGTTCGGTGAACTGCGGATGCACCACCACCGGCCGGACGGCGCCCAGCGCCCGGGCGATCAGTACGAACGCCTCCGCCGCCCCCGCCGTCAACAGCACGCGTCCGACCGGCAGCCCGTGCCGCTCCGCGACGGCCGCGCGGGCCGCGCGGCCGTCGGGGTACGCGGCGAGATCCCCGAGGGAGGCCGCGATCCGCTGCTTGAGCCACTCCGGGGGCGTGTGCGTCCGTACGTTGACCGCGAGGTCGACGAGTCCCGCTTTCGCGTCCCGCACCTCCGCGTCGCCGTGGTGGCGCAGATCGTGTCCCTGCGCGGTGGCGACGGCGCAGGTCGCCGCCACCGACCGGCGTTTGGGTACGAGGAGTTCCCCGCCCCCCGCGAGCGCCGCCGCCTCCGCCACCGAGGCGGTGCCGACGCCGTCGAGCGCCGCGTCCGAGGGGTGCGGTACCGCGATGGTCGCCAGCTTCTCCGCGGGGTAGCCGAGCAACGGCACGCCGAAACGTTTCGCCGCGCCCGCGATCCCCGCCTCCTTCGTCTTGGGCTCCACCGTGGCCAAGGCCGTCACCGCGTCGGTGGCCAGCCCCGCCCCCCGCAACGTCTCCTCGACCAGCGCACAGACCTCCGCCACGGAGACCCCCGCCCGTCCGCCCACCCCGACCACCAGCCGGGTCGCGTACTCGCCCACCGAAGCCCTCCCTCCGTCGTCCTGTCGAGTCATTGTCGGGCCGCCGTCGTCAATACGTCTCCGTCGTCCCGCGCGGGGAAGTGCGCGCGACGCCGACAATCGGTATTCAGGGGCACATGGCCGTGATCGTGGCGTTGGGCGCGTTCCTGATGACCCTGGCGGGCGGATGGACGGCGCAGCGCGTCACCGACCGGCGCCACCTCGTGCTGGGCCTGGCCGGCGGGCTGATGCTCGGCGTCGTCGGCCTCGACCTGCTCCCCGAGGCCATGCGGGCCGCGGGCCGCCCGGTGTTCGGCGTCCCGCTCGCCCTGCTGCTCTTCGTCACCGGCTTCCTGCTCGCGCACGTCGCCGAGCGGCTGCTCGCCGTGCGGCAGGCCGCGCACGGCGCCGCGAACGGCGTCCCGAACGTCCCGCGCGTCCCCGACGACCCCGACGACCCCGACCACCCCCACGACCGCGCCCGCGCCCGCGAACGACCGCACGCGCACCGGACCCCCGAGGTCGGGCTCACCGCGGCCGCCGCCATGGTCGGCCACAGCCTCGCCGACGGGGTGGCCCTCGGCGCCGCCTTCCAGGTCGGCGGCGGGATGGGCGTGGCCGTCGCCCTCGCGGTCGTCACCCACGACTTCGCCGACGGGTTCAACACGTACACGCTCACCAGCCTGTACGGGAACGCCCGCCGCAAGGCGCAGCTGATGCTCTTCGCCGACGCCGTCGCGCCGGTCGTGGGCGCCCTTTCCACCCTGCTGTTCACCCTTCCGGAGGAACCGCTCGGGGCGTACCTCGGCTTCTTCGCCGGCGTCCTGCTCTACCTGGCCGCCGCCGAGATCCTCCCCGAGGCGCACCACAGGCACCCCGCGCTGTCCACGCTGCTGTGCACCGTGGGCGGGGTGGCCGGGATCTGGCTCGTGGTCGGCCTCGCGGACTGACCTCACGACCGGGCCGCCGCCGCTTCCGCGAACCGTCGGGCGACGGACCGCCGCGCCGCCCAGTGCGTGTGCAGGTAGCTGGCGTGGACACCGCCCTGTACGAAGCCCTCGACACGGCGTTCGGGATGCGTGAAACCCCACGCGGGGGCCGCTCCCGCGCCCGGCTCGATCACCGTCCGGTGGAACTCGTGTCCCCGCAGCCGGGTCCCGGCGAGGGCCAGCGCGCTGTCCGACACCGCGACCGCCTCGCGGTAGCCCAGCGTCAGGCGCTCCGACATCCGCGCGTCGGCGTCGAGCACCCCGCACATCGGCTTCCCGTCCAGCGACCGCGCCAGGTACAGCAGCCCCGCGCACTCGGCCGCCACCGGGCCGCCGGCCGCGGCGAAGTCGGCGACGGCCCGGCGCAGCGGCGCGTTGGCGGAGAGCTCGGGCGCGTACACCTCGGGGAAGCCGCCGCCGATCACCAGGCCGGTGGTGCCCTCGGGGAGGGCCTCGTCCCGGAGGGGGTCGAAGGTGACGACCTCCGCGCCCGCCGCCGTGAGGAGCTCCGCGTGCTCGGCGTAGGAGAAGGTGAAGGCGGCGCCGCCCGCGACCGCGACGACGGGCCGCCGACCGGCACCCCGCCCCTGACCGGGCGCCCGACCCGGCGCCTGATCCGGCGCCTGATCCGGCGTCGGCGTCCGGTCCCGCCCGTGATCCCGCCCGGCCTCCCACTCGGACCCGGGACTCCACGCCTCGCACTCCAGCGGCGGGGCCGTGCGCGCCAGGGCCATCAGGGCCTCCAGGTCGCACCCGGCCCGGACCTGGTCCGCCAGCGCAGCCACCGCGGCCACCGCGTCGGCCCGCCGCTCCGCCACCGGCACCAGCCCCAGGTGCCGCGACGGCGCGGCCACCTGCGGAGCCCGCCGCAGGACCCCCAGGACCGGCATCCCGGCCTCTTCCAACGCCTCCCGCAGCATCACCTCGTGCCGGTCGGAGCCGACCTTGTTGAGGATCACCCCGCCCAGGCGCACCCGGGGGTCGAACGACGCGAAGCCGTGCACCAGCGCCGCCACGGATCGCGACTGCGAGGACGCGTCCACCACGAGCACCACCGGCGCCCGCAGCAACTTCGCGACCTGCGCCGTCGACGCCAGCTCACCCCGCCCCGCCGCCCCGTCGTACAAGCCCATCACGCCTTCGACGAGGGCGAGGTCGCACCCCGCCGCCCCGTGCGCGAACAGCGGCGCGACCAGCTCCGGCCCGCACATGAAGGCGTCCAGGTTCCGACCCGGCCGGCCGGTGGCCAACGCGTGGTAGCCCGGGTCGATGTAGTCGGGCCCGGCCTTGTGCGGGGACACGGCGAGGCCGCGCTCCGCGAAGGCCGCCATCAGGCCCGTCGCCACGGTGGTCTTGCCGCTGCCGGAGGACGGCGCGGCGATGACCAGCCGCGGCATGTGGAGCGAGGTCACCACTCGATGCCCTTCTGGCCCTTCTGGCCGGCGTCCATGGGGTGCTTGACCTTGGTCATCTCGGTGACCAGATCGGCGAACTCCAGGAGCTTCTCGGGCGCGTTGCGGCCCGTGATGACCACGTGCTGGGTGCCGGGACGGTCGCGCAGTACCTCGATCACCTCGTCCACGTCGATCCAACCCCAGTGCATCGGGTACGCGAACTCGTCCAGCACGTACAGCCGGTGGGTCTCGGCGGCCAGGTCCCGCTTGACCTGTTCCCAGCCCTCCTTCGCCGCCTGCTCGTTGTCGAGCTGTGCGTCGCGCTGGACCCAGGACCAGCCTTCGCCCATCTTGTGCCAGACGACCGGGCCGCCCTCCCCGGAGGCGCCGAGCACCTTGAGCGCGTTCTCCTCGCCGACCTTCCACTTCGCCGACTTGACGAACTGGAACACCCCGATCGACCAACCCTGGTTCCAGGCGCGCAGCGCCAGTCCGAAGGCCGCCGTCGACTTGCCCTTGCCCGGGCCGGTGTGGACGAAGACGAGCGGACGATTGCGGCGCTGGCGCGTCGTGAGCCCGTCGTCCGGAACGACGGACGGTTGTCCCTGGGGCATTACGCGGCCCTCCTGTTGGGGGTGGTGTTCGAGGTCACTGAGGTACGTACGTTCTTCACCAGGCCGGCCAGCGAGTCGGCCCGCAGCCCGTCGAGCGTGACGGCCGGCCCGCCGAGGTCGGCGGCCAGCACCCCGGCCAGCCCCAGCCGGACCGGACCCGTCTCGCAGTCCACGACCACCGAGGCCAGCCCCTGGGCCGCCAACATCCGCGCACTGCGCCCGGACAGTTCGCGCGGGTCCCCACCGAGCGTGCCCGCCGAGGTGGCCCGTCCGTCGGTGACGACCACGAGCAGCGGTCGCCGGGAGGGATCCCGCAGCCGCTCGATCCGCAGCACCTCGTGGGCTTTGAGCAGTCCGGCCGCCAGCGGGGTCCGCCCACCGGTCGGCAGCTTCTCCAGCCGGGCCGCCGCCGCGTCCACGGACGAGGTCGGGGGCAGCGCCAGCTCGGCGCCCGCACCCCGGAAGGTGATCAGACCGACCTTGTCGCGGCGCTGGTAGGCGTCCAACAGCAGCGACAGGACGGCGCCCTTGACCGCGCCCATGCGCTGCCGGGCGGCCATCGAACCAGAGGCGTCGACGACGAACAGGACGAGGTTGCCCTCGCGGCCCTCACGGGTCGCCTGCCGCAGGTCGTCCGCCCGCACGACGAGCCCGCGCCCGCTGCGCCCGCGCGCCTTCTGGTGCGGCGCCGCCGCCTGGATGGTCGCGGCCAGGTGCAGCTTCGTCAGGTGGCCGCGGGGGCGCTGGGCGCCGGTGGTGCGGCCGTGCGCGGTCCGGGCGCGGGAGCGGCGGCCGGCCGCGCCCTCGCCGAGGCCCGGCACGCTCAGCATCTTGGTCCGGAAGGGCTCGGCGGCCCGTACGGGCGCCTGTTCGGGCGCGCCGCCCCCTTCGGGCGAGGGGGGTGCGGGCTGCGGCTCGGGCGCCTCGTTCGGGCCCGGCGCGTCGGGCGCCTGAGCGGCCTCCGGCGCTTCGCCCTGCGGGGGTACGCCGCCGCCACCGTCCGGACCGCCACCGTCCGGACCGCCGTCGCCCGGGCCGTCGTCCCCGGGACCACCGTCCTGCGGGCCCTCCGGCTCGGGTTCCGGTTCGGGCTCCGGTTCGGGTTCCTCGTCGGGGAACCGGTCCAGGATCTCGTCCAGCTTGTCCTCGTCGAGGCCGGGGGCGTCGAAGGGGTTGCGCCGGCGCCGGTGGGGGAGCGCCAGCAACGCGGCCTGCCGCACGTCCTCCTTGCGCACCTCGGTCCGCCCGGCCCAGGCGGCCAGGGCCGTCGCCGTGCGGGCCATCACGATGTCGGCCCGCATGCCGTCGACCTCGAACCCGGCGCAGGTGGCCGCGATCCGCAGCAGCGAGGTGTCGTCGAGCACGACCTTCGGCAGCAGCGCCCGCGCGGCCACCACCCGTGCCCGGACCTCGCGTTCGTCATCGGCCCAGCGGCTCGCGAAGGCCGCGGGGTCGTCCTCGTAGGCGAGCCGGCGGCGCACCACCTCGACGCGCTGGGCGGGCTCGCGCGAGGCCGCGACCTCGACGGTGAGCCCGAAGCGGTCCAGGAGCTGCGGACGGAGCTCGCCCTCCTCGGGGTTCATCGTGCCGACGAGGAGGAAGCGGGCCGCGTGGCGGACGGAGACCCCTTCGCGCTCGACGTAGGAGGCGCCCATCGCGGCGGCGTCCAGGAGCAGGTCGATGAGGTGGTCGTGGAGGAGGTTGACCTCGTCGACGTAGAGGATGCCCCGGTGCGCGTCGGCGAGCAGGCCCGGCTCGAACGCCTTCACGCCCTCCGCCAGCGCCCGTTCGATGTCGAGCGCGCCGACCAGGCGGTCCTCGGAGGCGCCGACGGGCAGTTCCACCATCCGCGCGGGCCGGACGACGCCGCTCCCGGGCTCGTGCGGGCCGTCGGGGCAGGCCGGATCGGGCGCGGCGGGCGCGCACGAGAACCGGCAGCCGGGTACGACGTCCACCTGCGGCAGCAGCGCGGACAGGGCCCGGACGGCCGTGGACTTGGCGGTGCCCTTCTCGCCGCGCACGAGCACACCGCCGACCGCCGGGCTCACGGCGTTGAGCAGCAGCGCCAGCCGCAGGTCGCTCTGGCCGACCACCGCGGTGAACGGGTAGGGGGTGCTCACGTGTTGCTCACTCCTTCGTAGCGGACGGTCTGCGGGTACGGCGCCGCACCCGGGACGGGTCTCGGGGCGCAGTCCCGGGCGCCGGGGAGGGGCGGCGTGGCGGAGGGGCCCCGCGGGGCCGCGGGCCTCACGGCGCGCCCGGCGGCAGGAACGGGAGCCCGGCGGGCGCGCCCGACTCGATCAGCCCCAGCAGCGCGGAAGTGTCCGCGTGTTCCTCGATCAAGTCCCCGAGCAGGTCGAGCTGTCGCTCCCGCAGGGCGGCGAACGACGTGTCGGGCGCCGGGACGAACCGGCGCCCCGCGGCCGCCGCGACCTCCCGGAGGAAGGCCCGGCGGAAGCCGTCCGACTCCAGCGAGCCGTGCCAGTGCGTGCCCCACACCTCACCGACCCGGCAGCCGTCCAGGAAGGGGGACCCGCCCAGCACCTCGGCCACGCCGTGGTGGATCTCGTACCCCTCGACGGGCTCGTCCAGCGCCGAACCCACCGGCCGCGCCAGCGTCTTCTCGCGCGCGAAGCGGACGCGTACGGGCAACAGCCCCAGGCCCTCGACGGTGCCCGCCCGGGATTCCACCTCGTCCTCGATCCGCTCGCCCAGCACCTGGAACCCGCCGCAGATGCCCAGCACCGGCCGCCCGGCCGCGGCCCGCGCCGCCAGGGCGTCGGCCAGACCGCGCTCGCGCAGCCAGGCGAGGGCCTTCACGGTGCCGCGGGTGCCCGGTACCACCACCAGGTCGGCGTCGGTCAGTTCCTCGGGCCGGTCCACGAACCGCACCACGACCCCGGGTTCCGCCGCGAGCGCGTCCACGTCGGTGAAGTTCGACATCAACGGCACCGCGCACACCGCGACCCGCAGCACGTCCTCGCCTACCGGCGGGGCGACCACGGACTCGCGTACCGCGCCCCGCAGCGAGACCCTCAGGCCGTCCTCCTCGTCGATGCCCAGCCCGTGCCGGTACGGCAGTACGCCGTAGGTGGACCGCCCGGTCAGCCCGCGCAGCATCTCCATGCCGGGTTCCAGCAGCGAGACGTCACCGCGGAACTTGTTCACCAGGTAACCGGCGATCAGCGACTGGTCCTCCGGCGACAGCAGCGCCGTCGTCCCGAAGAACGAGGCGAACACACCGCCCCGGTCGATGTCCCCGACCACCACCACCGGGAACCGCGCGGCCCGCGCGATGCCCATGTTCACGATGTCGGTCCGGCGCAGGTTGATCTCGGCCGGACTGCCCGCCCCCTCGCAGATCACGGCGTCATACGTGCCCCGAAGCTGCTCCAGGCAGTCCGTGACGACCCCGAGCAACTGCTCGCGTCCGCCGTGCGGCGCCTTCCCGGCGGCCGACCCCCCGGGATTCCCGAAGAACCCTCGGGCGCTCATCTCGCCCACCGGCTTGCCCAGCAGCACGACTTGGCTGCTGCGGTCGCTGCCCGGCTTGAGCAGCACCGGATTCATCAGCGCCGTCGGCTCCACCCGGGCGGCCTGCGCCTGCATCGCCTGCGCCCGGCCGATCTCGGCGCCCTCCCGGGTGACGAACGAGTTCAGCGACATGTTCTGCGCCTTGAACGGCGCCACCTTCACGCCCTGCCGGGACAGCCAGCGGCAGATGCCCGCCGTGACCACGCTCTTGCCCGCGTCCGACGTGGTGCCCGCGACCAGCAGACCGCCGCCCCGCTTCGAACCGCTCGTGCCGCTCATGCCCGCCCCTTCCCCGACTGCCGTGCCGACCACCGTGTCATCGCACACCGCAATGCCACACACGCCCCGAGCGCCACCCACGTCACCCGACGCGACAGCCGTACCGCCCGCTCGATGTCCGCCACCTCGACCGGCCGCCCGGCGGCGCCGTTCAGCACGGCCCGGTGCTCGACCCGGCCGCCGTACGCGAGGGTCCCGCCCAGCCGTACGCCCAGCGCCCCGGCGAACGACGCCTCGACCGGGCCGGCGTTGGGGCTCGGGTGCGTGGCGGCGTCGGCGCGCCAGGCCCGTGCGGCTCCCCGCCGGTCGGGTCCAACCAGGACGGCCGCGAGCGCCGTCAGCCGGGCGCCGGGCCAGCCCGCCACGTCGTCGAGCCGGGCGGAGGCCCAGCCGTAGCGCAGGTAGCGCGGCGACTTGTGGCCCACCATCGCGTCCAGGGTGTTGACGGCACGGAACGCCAGCAGCCCGGGCACACCCGCGAGGGCACCCCAGACCAGCGCGCCGACGACCGCGTCGGAGGTGTTCTCGGCGACGGACTCCACGACCGCGCGAGCCAACTGCTGTTCGTCCAGGGCCTGCGGGTCCCGGCCGCACAGGTGCGGCAGCCGCTCCCGGGCCACCTCGGCGTCCCCCGCGGCGAGCGCCCCGCCGATGGCCCGGGCCTCCCGGCCGAGCGAGGTGCCGCCGACGACGGCCCAGGTGGCGGCGGCGGTCAGGGCGATACGGGTGGCCGCGGGCCGGGAGCGCACGGCGCGGGCGCCGAGCGCGCCGACGGCGAGCGCGCCCCCCGCGCACACCAGGGTGTGGACCACGCCCCGCGCCCGGTCGTCGCGCCACAGGACGCGTTCGAGGGCGGCGGCGGCTCTTCCGAAGGCGGCCACGGGGTGCCCCCGGCGCGGATCCCCGAGGATCCGGTCGCCGATCAGGCCCGCCGTGGCGCCGTACGCGAATACGCGATCGGCACGCATGGTGGCAGGTATGTCCTCGCTCAGGGTCCGCGCCCTGGTTCGACGTGTCCGGCGGCGAGAGTTCCTGGCTCCCGGGACGCACGGACCGCGTGCGCTCCCCGGTGACAGTGGCGGGACCGCGCCGGATTCGCACCGGACTTCCTCTCCATGCCGCCGTATTGGCTCGGGCAGTCCACCACGCGCCGAGAACGCCCGTCAACTTGCCGTTGACCTGCGCGCCGGGAGGGGGTGGGGCGGCCGGGGCGGGGGCATGTGAAAGCTCCCCGCGGGAATCCCGCGGGGAGCTTTCGACGGTCGTCGCGTCAGCTGACGATCAAGTAGATCGCGTAGGCCACGGCGAGGCCGCAGAGCGTGAAGCAGGCGTACGCGCCGCCGCGGGCCGCGGTGGCGGTCCCGCCCTGCTCCGTGGCGGCCTCGTGCTTGGAGAGGCCCACCAGGCCCAGCGTGAACAGGGCCACGAGGGCGACGGTGGCGGAGAGGCTGACCCCGAAGACGGAGCCGAGTGCTGCCCAGTCGATCTTCATACCGCTGATTCCTCTGTCGTTCTCGGGGTCAGACCGCCGCGGCCGGAGCCACGGGTGCCGGGGCGGCCGCCGGGATGGTGGCCTTGAGGTCCTCGTCCGTGACGGCGGCGGTGGTACCGGCGGCGGCGATCGGCGGGACGGTGACGGCGGCCATGGCCGTGGTGACGACGCCGGGCGGCTCGACGGCGACCGGCTCCGCCTCCGTGACGTTGTGGTGGTCGACGACCTGGCGGCGCGAGATGAACCAGATCGCGGCGCAGGAGGCGACGAGGAAGACCACGACGGCGGCGACGCCCACGTTGCCGGTGCGCATGACCATCTCGGCGCCGGCGCCGACCAGCGCGGCGGCCGGCAGGGTCAGGCCCCACGCGATGAACATGCGGGTGGCGGTGGACCAGCGGACCACACCGCCCTTGCGGCCCAGGCCCGCACCCATGACCGCGCCCGAGCAGGCGTGGGTGGTGGAGAGGGAGAAGCCGAGGTGGGACGAGGCCAGGATGACGCTCGCGGCCGAGGTCTGGGCGGCGAAGCCCTGCTGCGGCTGGAGTTCGGTGAGGCCGCTGCCCATGGTGCGGATGATGCGCCAGCCGCCCAGGTAGGTGCCGGTCGCGATGGCCATGCCGGCGGAGACGATGACCCAGACCGGCGGGTTGGCGCCGGAGTCCAGGGCGCCGCCCGCGACGAGCGCGAGCGTGATGATGCCCATCGTCTTCTGGGCGTCGTTGGTGCCGTGCGCCAGGGAGACGAGACCGGCCGAGGCGATCTGGCCGGCGCGGTACCCCTTGGTGGCGGTCTTGCCGCCGACCTTGCCACCGAGCTTGTACGTGAGCCTGGCGGCCAGCATCGCGGCCACCCCGGCCACGATGGGGGCGGCGACCGCCGGGATGAGCACCTTGGTGACGACCACGCTGCCATTGACCGCGCCGAGGCCGGCCGAGGCCACCGCGGCGCCGATCAGGCCGCCCATCAGGGCGTGGGAGGAGCTGGAGGGGAGCCCGACCAGCCAGGTGACCAGATTCCAGAGGATCGCGCCGACCAGGGCGGCGAAGATCACTTCGGGCTGGATGCCCTCCTCGTTGACCAGGCCCTTGGAGATCGTCTTGGCGACCTCCACGGACATGAACGCGCCGACGAGGTTGAGGACGGCGGACATGGCCACCGCCGTCTTGGGCTTGAGAGCGCCGGTCGAGATGGTGGTCGCCATCGCGTTGGCTGTGTCGTGGAAACCGTTCGTGAAGTCGAACACGAGAGCGGTGATGATCACGATCCCGAGGAGAAGCGTTATGTGCTCCATTTACCCAGGCTTCTGTTTGGCGTCAGTGGTTCGGCGACCGTAGGCAACCTGAGTGAACGGAAGATGAACTGGGGGAGGTCGGGTGGTGTCGCGTCCCGCGGTGCGATCGGGGCCTTCCTCCCGATTCAACCCCTGATCCAGCCATAAGGGCACGTCACAGCCGGTGAGCGGCTCTCACCGGCGGGTGTCACGGCCGCCCCCCCCGGCCTCTCGCGCCCTTCCCGACGAGACCCGGATCACATTCCGTGGCGGCCAGGCGGAACCTTGACCGACCGTGACCCGACGGATGCGGAATGATCTCCTCCAGTGGCCTCCGTGTCGTCGCGCCCCGACACTGGAGCGGTGCGTACCGCCACAGCGACGGCAGCGGCCGTCACCGCGACCCTGATCGGTGCCGGCGCGGCCGCCGTCGCGGCCGGCCGGTACGCCGCCGACGCGGCCCTGCGTCCCGAACCGGGGCGCCCCCTGCCCGGCAGTGCCCGGCTCACCGTCCACTCCACCGCGGCCGGCCGCGTCGAGCTGAGTCGGTCCTTGGCCTCCCTGCGCCCCGGCAGGTACGGCCTGGACGCCCCCGGCGTGCACGCCGTGGTCGGCCCCGTCCTCACCGATGTCCCGCACGGCCCCGACACCGTCGTACGCCGCCTCCTCGCCGTCACCCACGGCAGCCTCGGTCGCGGCACCCGGCTCGCCCTCACCCCCCAGGTCCACCTCGGCAATCCGCGCACCGCCCTCGGGCTCGACCACGCCGACGTGGACATCCCCGGCGAGCTCGGCCCGCTGCCCGCCTGGTTCGTCCCGGCGGCCCGTGACACCTGGGTCATCGCCGTGCACGGACTGGGCGGCACCCGAGAGCACCCGATGGTCGTCATGCCGTTCCTGCACCGGTACGGGATCCCCGTCCTTGATGTCGGCTACCGGGGCGACCTCGGGGCCCCCCGCCCACCGGACGGCCTCGGTCATCTCGGCGAGTCGGAGTGGCGGGACGTGGACGCCGCCATCCGCTACGCCCTGCGCTACGGCGCCCGAAGCGTCATCCTGTACGGCTGGTCCACCGGCGCCACCATGGCGCTCTACGCCGCCGAGCGCTCGGCGCTGGCCGGCCGGATCTCCGGACTGGTGCTGGACTCCCCGGTGCTCGACTGGCACACCACCCTGCGCGCCCTGGCCGAGGCCCGGCGCACCCCGGCGCCGCTGATGCCGTTCGTGGTCCGGGCCGCCGAAGGCCGCGCGGGCCTGCGCGTCGACCGGCGCCCCCCGGGAGCGGACCCCGGCACGCTGGGGATGCCCGTCCTGATCTTCCACGGACCCGACGATGTGATCGCCCCCTGGGGGCCCGCCCGCCGGCTCGCCGCGGCCCGCCCCGACCTGGTCACCCTGAAGACGGTTCGGAGCGCGCCACACGGCGCGATGTGGAACGCGGACCCGGCGGTCTACGAGGAGACCCTGCGCCGCTTCTTGACCCCTCTCATGTGAAACCGCTTCTCATCCGAACCGCTACGGTCGTGTGAAAGAGCTGTGGCAGAGGAAGTGTCGTGGTCGTCTTGTCCCGGTATGCCTGACCGGTGACCCGTAGAAACGCCCCGTTCCGTTTGGGCTTTCGGCCAGTGACGGGCGAGACTGCTTCCGTGACGTCCCGAAAGCCTGATGAGCAGTTGGCTCGCGACTCCAGACTCCGACTCGTCTCCCCGCGCTCCGTCGCCGCGGCCCGCAAGGCGGTGACCGATCGGCGGACGCGAACCGCCCCCCGGCCCCCGGCGGGCACTCCCGCGACGGCCGACCTGGCGAACCGGGCCCGGGCCTCACTCGCCGACGCGGTACGGCTGGCCCGCTGGGCCGAGCGGCACCTCGGGGCCGGCGACGGGGGCAGGCCCGCCCCGGCGGGCGCGCTGCCCGCCACGGACGTCGAACGGGCCGCGGAAGACCTGGGGCTGACCCACGGCCAGATCCGGGTCGGCTGGGACCGGGCCCGCCTCTCCGGCCTGGTCGAGGTGCACGGCGGCCACGCCCGGCCCGGCTGGCGCCTGCGCGCCTGGGACCGGGACGACACCGCGGTCCTGCGCGGTTGGGTCGCCCTGTTCGACGCCTGGTCGCTCGTCCATCCGGCCCCTGCCGACATCGCCCCGGCGGCCGTCGCCGAGGTCGTCGAGGCGATGCCCCAACTCCTGTCGCTGCTCCAGCTCTCCGCCGGTCCGGTGACCGTCCCGGACCTGCTGGACCTGCTCGACCAACGGGTGACGGAACTGCGCGACGAGCGCTGCGAAGTCCCCTACGCCGCCTCCACCCCGGACGCCTCCGACCCGGCCTCCGCGCACGACGGCCCGACGGACTCGGCGGTCACCGCGCAGACGACCGCCCCCGCGCCCCCCGTCCCCCTCGCCCGCCTGCTGCGCTGGGCGCTCGGCGGCCTCGCCGCCGTCGACGCCGTCACCCTCGGTCCCGCGCGGGCCACCCTCACCCCGCTCGGCAGTTGGGCCGTCTGGGTCAAGCTGGAGCAGATCTGCGTCGCCGCGCAGAGCCCGGCCGGGAACATCGAACAGTCCGCCGCCGCCATGCTGCACGGCTGCGCCCGGCTCACCCCGGGGCCCGCGCGCGCCGAGTACCGGGCCTGGCTCGCCGCCCGACCCGTCGGACACGCCGTCAGCGAACTGCTCCAGGCCGCCCGCGGGGAGGACGCCCTACTGCGCGGCCTCGCCTTCGAGGCGCTCCGCGTGGTCGGCGCCCCCGCCGAACCCGACGTGCGCGCCGCCGTACGCGACCCGGCGCTGCGGCCCTACGCCCTGCTCTGGCTCGCCGAGCACGACGGGGTGGACCCGGACGAGGCACAGGACGTCCTCACCCCCGAGGAGTCGACCTGGCTCTGGGTGGACACCGCCGCTGCCATCGCGGACCACGGAGAGGCCGAACTGCTGGCCCGCCACCTCGACTCGGCCGTGCGCACCACCGTGCCCCGGTTGCTGGACGAGGTCCGCGCGGTCGGTCACCCCCGCACCGTGCAGGTCCTGGTGGCCCTGGCCGCCGCCCACCCCGACCCGGCCCTGGCCAAGGCGGTCCGTCGGGCCGCCTTCCAGGTCCACACCGGCGGCGCGTAGCACCACAAGGAAACGAGGGGCGTACGCCCGGCCGCGGTCAGACCTGCGGTGCGTACGTCCCGAAGCTCCAGATGTTGCCCTCGGCGTCGCGGGCCATGTAGTCCCGCGAGCCGTAGTCCTGGTCGGTCGGCTCCATCACGATCTCCACGCCGTGCTCCGCGGCCCGGCGGTGGTGGGCATCCACGTCGTCCACCACGACGTAGACACCGACGGGCCCGCCGTCCGCCATGGCCTTGTCGAAGGCCCCGCCCCGGCCCTTGCTGCCGAGCATCACCGCGCCGTTCCCGTACGACAGCTCCGCGTGCATCACCGAGCCGTCCTCACCCTCGTAGACGGCGACCTGCGTGAACCCGAACGCCTCGGTCAACTGCCGGATCGCGGCCTTCGCGTCGCGGTAGAGCAGCGTCGGAACGATGGACGGAACACCTGCCATGACGATCACTCCCTCTCGTGCGGTGGGCGTGTACGGACCTGCGATCACGAGACCGGGCGACCGGCCACGTGACCCGCACCACAGCATGGCAGGCACCGCCGACAGTCAGCGGAAGGTGTCGCACTGGGCCATGTCGCCGGTCCGGTAGCCCTGGTAGAACCACTGTCGGCGCTGCTGAGCCGAGCCGTGCGTCCACGATTCCGGGGTGACCCGCCCCTGGAACTTCTCCTGGATCCGGTCGTCGCCGATCGCGGCCGCCGCGTCCAGGCCGTCCTTGATGTCCTGGTCGGTCAGGCTGGTGATCAGCGGGCGCCCGGTGGACTCGTCCCGGGTCCGGGTCGCGTTGTGGGCCCACACCCCCGCGTAGCAGTCGGCTTGGAGCTCGACCTTGACCGAGTTGCTGTTCGCGCCCGTCCGCCCGTCCTGGGACTTCCCGAGCGTCCCCGTCAGGTTCTGGATGTGGTGCCCGTACTCGTGGGCGACCACGTACGCCTGGGCGAAGGGGCCGCCGCTCGCGCCGAATTTCGTCCGCAGCTCCTGGAAGAAGCCGAGGTCGAGGTAGACCTTCCGGTCACCGGGGCAGTAGAAGGGGCCGACCGCCGAGGTGGCCGGGCCGCAGGCGGTGTTCACCTGGCCGGTGAAGAAGACGGTCGAGGCCGGGACGTACCGGGCGCCCCGCTGCTGGAACTCCTGCCGCCAGTAGTCCTGCGTGCTGTTCGTCACGGCGACGAGCCGGCAGTCCTCGCGGGTGTTCGCGTCGTGGCCGGTCCGGCAGGTCTGCTGCACCCGGGCGGCGGAGGAGGGGCTCGTCACCGGTCGGGGACCACCGCCCGACAGGCCCAGCCGGTCCGGTCCCACCCCCAGCAGCAGCCCCAGGACCAGGGCGATCAGACCGACGAGCCCCCCGCCGATCGTGGCCCTGCCGCCCGGGACCCGGCTGCCGCGCTGGTCCGAGACCTCCGACGTGTCCAGATTGGCGTCGTCGTCGAACTGCATGCCGCACCGACCTCGCTCCCACGTGTCCGCACTCGCGGCGACCGTCACCGTCGTTGCCCTGATACGTGCCCCGGAAGGCGCGCGGGATCCGTGCGCCGAACGGAGGACCGGGCGCGGACCCCGGCGGGGCCGCGACGACGACCGGCGGGCACCCGGCGACGGGACGGGAAGGTGACCGGGCGGCCCGAAAAGTGGTTGCGCGCCCCCGGTAGAATGTCCTCATGGCAAATCTCCTCGCGGATTAGCGGCGTCGAAGCCTCGCGCGTCCTGCCCCCCTTCCGCCGTCCCCACCGCCCTGGAGTATTTCCGTGATCACCGCCACCGGCATCGAGCTGCGCGCCGGCGCCCGCGTCCTCATCGAGTCCGCCTCCTTCCGAGTCGCCAAGGGCGACCGCATCGGTCTGGTCGGCCGCAACGGCGCGGGCAAGACGACCCTCACCAAGTGCCTCGCCGGCGAGGGCCAGCCGGCCGCCGGCGCCATCACCCGCTCGGGCGAGGTCGGCTACCTGCCGCAGGACCCGCGCACCGGTGACCTCGACGTACTCGCCCGCGACCGGATCCTCTCCGCACGCGGGCTCGACGTACTGATCAAGAAGATGCGCATGAACGAGGAGCGCATCGCCACCGGCAGCGGCGGCACCCGCGACAAGGCGATGAAGCAGTACGAGCGCCAGGAGACCGAGTTCCTGACCAAGGGCGGGTACGCCGCCGAGGCGGAGGCCGCCACCATCTCGGCCGCCCTCGGCCTGCCCGACCGGGTCCTCGGCCAGCCCCTGCACACCCTCTCCGGTGGTCAGCGCCGCCGGGTCGAGCTCGCCCGCATCCTCTTCTCGGACGCCGACACCCTGCTCCTCGACGAGCCCACCAACCACCTCGACGCCGACTCGATCGTCTGGCTGCGCGACTACCTGAAGAACTACCGCGGCGGATTCATCGTGATCTCCCACGACGTCGACCTGGTCGAGACCGTCGTCAACAAGGTGTTCTACCTGGATGCCAACCGCGCCCAGATCGACGTCTACAACATGGGCTGGAAGCTCTACCAGCAGCAGCGCGAGGCCGACGAGAAGCGCCGCAAGCGCGAGCGCCAGAACGCCGAGAAGAAGGCCGCGGCCCTCAACTCCCAGGCCGACAAGATGCGCGCCAAGGCGACCAAGACGGTCGCCGCGCAGAACATGGCCAAGCGGGCCGAGCGGCTGCTGTCCGGCCTGGAGGCCGTCCGCGTCTCCGACAAGGTCGCCAAGCTGCGCTTCCCGGACCCGGCGCCTTGCGGCAAGACCCCGCTGACCGCGGAGGGCCTGTCGAAGTCCTACGGCTCGCTGGAGATCTTCACCGACGTCGACCTGGCCATCGACAAGGGCTCGCGCGTTGTCATCCTCGGCCTCAACGGCGCCGGCAAGACCACGCTCCTGCGCCTGCTCTCGGGCACCGAGAAGCCGGACACCGGCACCGTGACCCCCGGACACGGCCTCAAGCTCGGCTACTACGCCCAGGAGCACGAGACGCTCGACCCGGAGCGCACGGTCCTGGAGAACATGCGCTCCTCCGCGCCCGACCTGGACCTGGTCGCCGTCCGCAAGACGCTCGGCTCGTTCCTGTTCTCCGGCGACGACGTGGACAAGCCCGCGGGCGTCCTGTCCGGCGGTGAGAAGACCCGTCTGGCCCTGGCCACGCTGGTCGTCTCCTCGGCGAACGTGCTGCTCCTCGACGAACCCACCAACAACCTCGACCCGGCCAGCCGCGAGGAGATCCTCGGCGCGCTGCGCACGTACAAGGGCGCCGTCATCCTCGTCACCCACGACGAGGGCGCGGTGGAGGCCCTGGAGCCGGAGCGGATCATTCTGCTGCCGGACGGTGTGGAAGACCTGTGGGGTCCGGACTACCGGGACCTCGTGGCGCTCGCCTGACCCCTCGGCCGAGCCTCCGCCCGAGCCCGCGCCCGAGTCTTCGCGCGGGTCCCGCCGACCCTTCGCGGGGTTGATCCAGTCCCTTATGGATCATTCGGCCCACGCGTGATCCATCATCTGAGTGAGGCGGTCTCATACCGTCGCACCGACACGACGGCCCCGGCCGTACCCGTGGGGGTACGCGACCGGAGCCCGTCCACTTTCCGGTGTCCCGCCCCTGACCTGGTGATTTCTTGTGCGGCCGGGGGAGTGTGACGGAGGTCATGCGGCGGAAGGGGAGATTCCGTTCTGCTCTCGTGTCCACTCCCTGAGAAATGCCGTCGTACCGACCTTGCTGAATGGGTGGCCAGGATCGCGGGGAGGGGTGATCATGAGAAGTCCAGAGCGCACTTCCCATGAGGAGGCACGGGTGGCCGAGACTCTGAAGAAGGGCAGCCGGGTAACCGGCGCCGCGCGCGACAAGCTCGCGGCAGACCTGAAGAAGAAGTACGACTCCGGTGCGAGTATCCGGGCGCTGGCCGAGGAGACCGGCCGGTCCTACGGATTCGTCCACCGGATGCTCAGCGAGTCCGGAGTCGTGCTGCGTGGTCGCGGTGGCGCGACGCGCGGCAAGAAGGCGGCCTCGGCCTGACCCTGGCCGTCACGGACGGTTCTTCGGTGGCCCCCGGTCGGTCCTGCGGCCGACCGGGTGGTTACTGTGCAGTCACTTAGGCCGGGATTGCCGGCCGACTGCACACCGGAGGCACCGAGATGGCTCTGCTCGACAAGGACGGCGTACGGCTCACCGTGGACGACACGGTCGCCACGGTGACATTGACCAATCCGGCCAAGCGAAACGCTCAGTCCCCCGCGCTCTGGCGGGCTTTGGCGGAGGCCGGACGGTCGTTGCCGGGGAGCGTCCGGGTCGTCGTGCTGCGCGGCGAAGGCAAGTCCTTCTCCGCCGGACTCGACCGTCAGGCGTTCACGCCCGAGGGTTTCGAGGGTGAGCCGTCCTTCCTCGATCTCGCGCGCGGTTCGGACGAACTGCTCGACAGCACCATCGCCGGGTACCAGGAGGCGTTCACCTGGTGGCGGCGGGGCGACCTCATCTCCGTCGCCGCCGTGCAGGGGCACGCGATCGGCGCCGGCTTCCAGCTCGCGCTCGCCTGCGACCTGCGCGTGGTCGCGGACGACGTGCAGTTCGCCATGCGCGAGACCAGCCTCGGCCTGGTGCCCGACCTGACCGGTACGCAGCCGCTGACCTCGCTGGTCGGGTACGCCCGCGCGCTGGAGATCTGCGCGACGGGCCGCTTCGTGCACGCCGAAGAGGCCGAACGGGTGGGCCTGGCGAACCTCGTGGTGCCCGTGGACGAGCTCGACGCCGCCGTCCAGGACCTGACGACGGCCCTGCTGGCGCCGCCGCG
This sequence comes from Streptomyces sp. NPDC046557, assembly GCF_040645975.1. Classification (NCBI taxonomy): domain Bacteria; kingdom Bacillati; phylum Actinomycetota; class Actinomycetes; order Kitasatosporales; family Streptomycetaceae; genus Streptomyces; species Streptomyces sp. NPDC046557. The sequence continues at coordinate 2,509 of NZ_JBEYZH010000008.1, read as the reverse complement.
CGACGCGGTCATCGAGACCAAGACACTGCTGCGGGGCGCCACCTCACGCTCCTACGACGACCAGCGCGCCGCCGAACGTGCGGCGCAGGCCCGCCGCCTGCGCGACCTGGCCGGCCTCTCCGACTGACCCGGCCGGCCCGGCACCCCCTGCGCCCGGCCCGGCAACCCCTCCGATCCGCCCGACGCACCCGCGTCCTCAGAGCGGCGGAGGGGTTTCGCGCTTACGGTGGTCGTGAGTCCGCACGCTCGAAGGGACACGCGATGACCGAATTCGTGCCAGGGAGCCCCGCCAAGGACGCCGCCGACCGGGGCCGCACGTCCATCGCCGACGGGGTGGTCGAGAAGATCGCCGGACTGGCCGCCCGGGAGGTGGTCGGCGTCCACGCCATGGGCAGCGGCTCCGGCCTCTCGCGTACGTTCGGCGCCGTCCGCGAACGCGTACCCGGCGGCGCCAAATCCTCCGCCTCGCGCGGGGTGAAAGCCGAGGTCGGCGAGCTCCAGACCGCCCTCGACCTGGAGATCGTCGTCGAGTACGGCGTGTCGATCCGCGAAGTGGCCCGGGCGGTCCGTGAGAACGTCATCTCGGCGGTCGAGCGGATGACCGGCCTGGAAGTCGTGGAGGTCAACATCGCCGTCACCGACGTCAAGCTGCCCGACGAGGAAGACGAAGAACCGGAATCCCGTCTCCAGTAGCCGAAGGAGCCCCGCATGAGCATGGCGGTCGTCGGCCTGGTGGCCGGCATGGCACTGGCGTTCGCCGGGTACTTCGGCGGCTTCGGGGCCTTCCTGCTGGTGGCAGCCCTGGGCGCCATCGGTTTCGTGGTCGGCCGGTTCCTCGACGGGGACCTGGACATCGCCGACCTGTTCCGTCCGCGCGACGGCCGGCGCAGGTGAGGCGTCGATGAGTACGAGCAGCACCAACACGCCGCGGCCCACCCCGCCGCGGGTACTGCCCGCGGAACGGGGAGCGACCCAGATCGCCGACCGGGTCGTGGCCAAGATCGCGGCCCAGGCGGCCCGGGAGGCGCTCGCCGCGACCGGACCCGCGCCGGCGCCCCCGCACGCGACCGTCACCGTGCACCACGACATCGCCCGGGTGCACGTGAGCCTGGAGCTCGGCTACCCCTCCGACCTCACCGCCCAGTGCGCCGCCGTACGCCGTGAAGTGACCGAGCGGATCGAGCGGTGCGCCGGGATGGCGGTACCGGAGGTGGACATCGACATCGAGCAGCTGCGTCCCCTCCCGGCCGGGCCGGCCGCCGCCGGGCGCAGCGGCCGGCGGCTGCGGTGACGGGCCCGCGCGCGCGGCGGTTCAAGTCGGTGCGGCGGATCCCGGCCGGGCTCACCGCACTGGCGGTGCTCGCGGTCGCGGGGCTGTTCCTCTACGACCTCGCGGCGGTACGGGCGCACCGACCCGGCATGGGCTGGCGCCGGGAACTGGTGCGACAGCTGGAGCGGCAGACCCCCGCCGATGCGGAGGTGCTGATCGCCGGAGCGGTCCTGGCGGTGGCCGGGGCGGTGCTCCTGCTGCTCGCTGTCGCGCCGGGGATGCGCGGGATCCTGGTCATGCGGGGCTCGGAGGTACGGGCCGGCCTCGGCCGCAAGGCGGCCGGTCTGGTGCTGCGCGACCGGGCGATGGAGGTGTCCGGGGTGCGGTCGGTCCGGGTGAAGACGGGCCGCTCCCGCGTCAGGGTCCGGGCCACCTCGCACTTCCGCGAACTGGCCGACGTACGGGCCGACCTGGAGGCGGTAATCGCGGTCGGCATCGAGGAACTCGGGCTCGCGCACCCGCCGGTGGCGCGGGTACGGGTCCGCCGGAAAGGGTGAAGGTGACGCGATGCTCGGGGTGGTGAACCGGGTGCTGCTGGCCCTGATCGGGCTGGCGCTGCTGGCGGCCGGGGTGTCCGTGCTGACCGGGTCGTGGCCGCTGGCCGGGCGGCACGCACCGCTGCTGACGGCGCGGGCCCGGCGTGCCCACGTGCACGTCGAGGGTTGGTGGTGGTGGGCGGTGCTCGGCGGGCTGGCGCTGTGCGTGCTGCTGGCGCTGTGGTGGCTGCTGGCCCAGCTGCGCCGGTCGAAGCCGGCGACGGTGACGGTGGACACCGGGGACGGGGCCTACGCGCTGCTGCGGGGACGCGCCCTGGAGTCGGCGGTGGCCGCGGAGGTGGGCGCGCTGGACGGGGTCGCCGCGTGCCGGGTCGCCCTGCGGGGCCGGCGGAGTGCGCCGGCCCTCAGGGTGAGACTGGAACTGGAGCCGCACGCCGTCCCCTCGGACACGCTGGCCGCGCTGGCCGGCCCGGTCCTGGAGCGCGCCCGCGCCTCGACGGGTCTGACGCCCCTCTCCACGGAGGCCCGCCTCGCGGTCGCTTCCCACCGCGCGAGCCGGGTCACCTGACGGTCCCCGACGACCGTGGCCGGCCGGCCACCGTCGGGGGGGGCCCGCGGGGGGAGCCCGGGGGGGGGCCCCCGGCGCCGGGGCGCCAGTCCCCCCGCGGGGGCGCCGCCACCC